>CAJJAV010000008.1 GCA_905182125.1 uncultured Candidatus Poseidoniales archaeon | reverse complement strand
GCTGGGAAGCAAAACCCTGTTTCGATGAAGTGGAATAATTAGATTCTGACGACATGGGTTTCGACTCACAAGACCCGGTCAGGGCTTTTGGCCCACGTGGCCGTCGACCGCTTGGAGTGTGGCCACCAGTGGTCCGGCGACGCGGAGCACGTGCCCGATGAGCCAGGCGTACAGCACGATCTCGAGCGTGGCATCCGGAATGGGGTCGCCAAACCAGACCCACATGTTTAGCGGCAGGTGCCATATGGTCGTGGTGACGGCCATGACGAGGAGTCCTGCGAGACTCCGGTTCCAGTGGCGGCGGGACGGGGAGCCGGGAGCGCATCGACTTCGGCAAATCCAGACCGAGATCAACGCAGGCGTGAGGACCAGGATCACCGCGGGCAGGAACATCACGAAGTGGTGCGTGAGCCACGCGTCGAACTCTTGCGGTGGCAGGGTCAACCAGTAGCCGCCAAGACCGATGCCGATAGCGAGCATGACGCCGGTGAGCGCGCCCGACCCGAGGATGGCCACGCGGCTTGCGAGGTCGGTTTCGGCGATGCTGGACATGGGATGCGCTCCTTCGTGTGTTATATCAAACCTTTCTCGTCATTATTCGTGGCAGTTCCGGAGGAAAAGAACCAAATCTGCAAAAAATCTCCCGAAACTGGAAAAATCAATTCAGTGGAGCTTGTGAATCGCGCTCGTGGGAGTCAAAAAGAAGCCACGCAGTGCTCGTAAACCCCCCACCAACCGTTTCGGAAAGGTTGCATAGGGTTTCGACTCACAAGAGTTTGGACCTCATTCACTCGGTCGGTTCTTCTTCATACTTCGAAGGGCAAGACGTTTTGATAATTTGAGCTTCAAGCACGTACTCACCGTCGATCATTCGAAGAATACCTTGGGCGTAGACCGTGCGGTTGTCTCCAAGACCGTTTGAGACAGATGCATCGGCGTAATCGATGGTGAGTTCGTGGGTTGCACCGTGAAGAATGAACACAAGTGTGCTGTTGTCGATGCTGCCATCAAGGACTTCACCTCGAACTGCAATCTCTTTTCCAACATATGTTGAGGGGTCATCCATGAGGTCGTCCACGGCCCTGGTTGGCTCTGGTGCCTGAACCAAAATGATACCGATAAGCCCGATCGTCACCACTGCTCCAAGGAGAAGAAAACGGGTCCGTCGAGCGTACATTCAATTCCTCCAAGCAGTCGTCATTCATCAACCCGTGGGCTGTCACGGTGGGCGAAGCCAATCGCTTCATCAAAGGTGGCAAAGGAGCTTTGTTTGAGTTTTTTATGGAGGCCATTGACGATTGATTTCGTCAATCCTGCGCCTTCGAAGACAAACCCACTGTAGGCTTGGAGAAGGCAAGCACCGGCACCAATCTTGTCCCAGGCATCCTCAGCATTGCTAATTCCACCAACGCCGATGATGGGCCAATCACCATTGGTGAGTTGATAGATTCGATGAATCATAGCG
Organism: uncultured Candidatus Poseidoniales archaeon; assembly: GCA_905182125.1. Taxonomy (GTDB): domain Archaea; phylum Thermoplasmatota; class Poseidoniia; order Poseidoniales; family Poseidoniaceae; genus MGIIa-L1. The sequence goes on along the minus strand of CAJJAV010000008.1, from coordinate 68,275 downwards.
GTGGAACGTGTGGTAACTGGAACACCACTCATGCCCCCTGATTCGGAGAAAACGCGCTGTTCTTTAGCCGAAGATGGCTCAGGGCGTTCGATGGTGGTATTGGTTGCAATAATGCCGTCACAACCAGATTCACGGGCCGTTTTGACAACAGCAACCAGTTGCTCATCTGATAAATCAGGAGCAATTTTCACCAGCAAAGGTTTTTTCTTAACCCCGTGTAGTTTTGATTGGCTGTTGTTGACCAGAGTGCATGCGTTGACAATGTCTGACAATGCCTCATCATGTTGCAACTCTCTGAGGTTCGGGGTGTTTGGTGAGGAGACATTGATGACAAACACATCACAAAAAGCCCACAAACGTTCCATCGTTGCAGCATAATCAGCGGGTGCTTCTGAAAGTGGTGTGACCTTCGATTTGCCAAGATTGGCCCAGAGGGGAACGTTTGGTGATCCGATGCGACTGAAGTGAGATTCCAGCTGCTTAGCAATTTTAACCGAACCGGGATTGTTGAAACCCATTCGGTTGACAAGGGCTTTTGAAGTTCCAGAACGGAACATCCGTGGCTTTGGATTGCCCGTTTGTTCTTCAGCAGTAACGCCACCTATTTCGATGAATCCAAGTCCTAGTGTTTCCCAACCACGTAACGCTTCAGCTCGTTTATCCATGCCTGCTGCGAGACCAAAGGGATTCCTGTACGTCATTCCAAACCTTTGTACAGGCAAGGTTTTGGGGGTGTAAAGGAGGCGCAATGGGGCTCGTGTTAGGGGGTTGGAGCTCATTAATTTGAGACCAAGGATCGCCCGAGCATGGGCTTTCTCAGAATCTTGAAGGGCGAGGAGAGGACGACTCACCAACCTGAAGACCAAGCCCATGGTTGATGCCTCGGACCGGCATGCTTCAAGACTTCGGCTTGCTGGGGTCAAATGTGCGGATTGATGACCCAATGTGGCCGGCGGTGAGGGAAGCCGCTCGGAGAATTCTCCGTTTGGAGGCATTGACCATCTGTGCTCCATTGGAATGCATACCACAACTGGATGCACTGATCCTCAGGATGGGTGATGCACAACCTTCCCGACTGACGTTCCCAATGGTAAAACCTCACGAACAGCGTTCGATCGATGTATCGCTTCTTGCACCTGAAGATGATCTACGTGGTCATGTGGTTCGCTTGGGACAGCACGAACCTGAACCGAATACATGTTGGATCCCAATGGATGTGACAGAATCATGGTCAGTGGTCCTTGAAGCATGCATTGAACTGTTGGCCGCTGGTTATCCAGGATGCATTGGATGTGGCGGCCCGAACAGTGAGCGACCATGGAATGAACAAAAATCACGAAATATCTGGGCCACCAAATGAGTCGACGGCCTCCATTCTTGATTCGGAAAAATCAGTACAGATACAAGAGTATCTGTCCGCACGAGTGGGCTTGGAGAGAGTTCAAGTAGCCTCGGCGATGCGCTCTTAATCGATGACGATTGTAATTCTGGCCGAGAAACCAAGCGTTGCCAACGACATCGCCAATGTGCTTGGAGTGAAAGGAAAGCACGAAACGCATTGGGAAGGGAACGGTATGGTCGTCACTTGGGCAGTCGGTCATTTATTGCAATTGAAGTACATGGATGACTATGATGAAGCGTTCAAAGACTGGAGAAAAACAGTTGATAGGCTCCCGTTTGTCCCCGAAGCATTCGAATACAAACCCATCAGTGGTCGAGGCAAAAAACAACTGACGGCAGTCTCAAAACTCATCAAGGACAAGTCCGTAACGGAAATTGTCAACGCCTGTGACGCTGCTCGTGAAGGGGAGTTGATTTTCCGGACCATCGTTCAACATACGAAATCCAAAGTCATGACATCCCGCATGTGGTTGCAATCGATGACAACAGATGCGATCAACACTGCATATGAAGGCAGGAAAAACGGCGTCGAATACAATGCATTGAGAGATGCAGCCTACGCCCGGTCTGAAGCAGACTGGATCATCGGAATGAACGGTTCTCGAATCGCAAACTCATTCCTCCCACGAAAGCGGAATGAACGTGCAGCAATTTCCCTTGGGCGGGTTCAAACTGCAACCCTCGCTATGGTCGTGGACCACGAATTGGAAGTTCTTGGTCACAAGCCATTACCCTATTGGCAACTCAATGCCGATTTCAAAGCCGGTGAAGCCTCATGGAACGCTCGATGGGAAAGAAACAATCACGTCGATAATCCCGATGAACCGGATTACAAACCACATCGAATTGTTGAGCAAGCCGAACATGATCGATTGAAAGCAATCATGGAATCAGGTGCCCAGGCAGAAGTCACTGAGACACGGCGGGATGCAAATGAGAAACCACCGCTCAACTTCGACCTCACAAGCTTACAGAGGGAAGCCAACAATCTATGGTCATGGTCTGCAAAGCGAACTTTGGGCATCGCTCAGAATTTGTATGCAGATTCCAAGTTGACCACATACCCACGGACTGATTCCCGGCATTTACCAAATGACATGAAGGAAGAGATTTCAAAAATTATTCGTCAACTCGGAGCCCAGGATGAGTATTCGACTCACAGCGCCAACCTCGTCGCTGATGGATTAAAAAATACGGGCCGAAATTTTGATGATGCCAAAGTGAGCGATCACTTTGCCATTATTCCCACTGGGAAAATTCCCGACGGATTCCCAAGTGCCGATCATAAGAAACTCTACGACTTGATCGCCAGAACATTCCTTGCATCGTGGTACCCACATGCCGTGTGGGATGTCCAAAAGCGAATCAGCACCATCGAAAGTGAACGCTTCCTCAAGGAAGTACGCACCATCAAATCCGAAGGCTGGCGAGCTGTCAGGCCAAAGAAGCAAGACCTCCCAGATGGATGGAATTCACTCCCCGCTAACCCGTGCAAAGCCGACGTAAGCGAATTTGAATTCAAAGAAGAACGGTCCAAACCAAAAGGCAGACTCAAGGAAGCTGGATTGCTTCGCCTTATGGAACATGCCGGAAAACACATCGAAGACGAAGATCTTGCTGCTGCAATTAAGGAAAAGGGATTGGGGACGCCAGCAACTCGAGCGGATACCATCGAAAAACTCGTTGACAGAGGCTATATTTTGCGTGCTAAGGGTGGGAGCATCAGTGCAGCAGCCCACGGAATTCGCATCATTGATGTGCTCCGAAGAATCCCGGTTGAATGGATCACGTCCGCAGAATTAACTGGAGAAATGGAGGCTTCACTTCTCCGTGTGCAACGCGGTGATGACCCCAAATCCACATACATGGATACAATTGTGGCACAAACCACCTCGATGGTTGAACGAATCAAGAATCACGACCGAGCAGAATTGTACCTCAAAGAACCGTCCCTCGGCGATTGTCCAGCATGCAGTTCAGCAGTTCAAGAAACCACTCTTTCCTATCAGTGTGAAAAGAATGAAGGTCGAGATAAAGGCTGTTCGTTTGTCTTTTGGAAGGACACAAGTGGACGTTGGTTCGATCGAATCACGGCTGCACGACTCATGCAAACCGGCCAACTCGATGACCTCCACGGATTCTTTAGCCGCTCAGGAGAACACTATGTGGCAACTGTCAAACTCACAGAGGAAGGTCGCGTTGAATTCATCGGCGGTGGAGAATCATCCACCGACGAAAACGATGAGGAACTTTGCCCGTGCCCAGCATGTGACCACGGAACCATACGAATTGGTCAAACGATGTATGCGTGTGATCACGCCGAATGCAAGTTCAGAGGATTGTCAAAGGAAATGTGCAAGCGTTCCATCTCCCCAGAAGAAGCAAAGGTCATCATGACCAATGGCAAATCTGATCTGCTAGAGGATTTCACATCAAAGCGAGGTCGACCATTCAAGGCCTTCTTAGTGATTGAAAACACCCGAGTCAAATTTGACTTCCCACCAAGAGAAGCTGCAGCAGATGCAACGCGATTTCCGGTCGCACCAGGTGTTGTTGCGGTTTGCCCGACCCACAAGGTCAACATCGTGGAAACTGAGACACACTATCAACCTGAAGAAGGATCTACGGGTTGTTCACTGCAGGTGGCACGAGAGATTTCAAAGCGGGAAATAACCCGTGATGAAGCCAAGGTTCTCATCGAAAAGAAAGAAATTGGTCCATTTGATAATTTCATCTCGAAGAAAACTAACCGAGAATTTGCTTCCAAAATTTATCTCAAGAAAAACGAGAGCATTGGCTACAAGTTCGCCAAGCGCTGAAGATGCAAGAGTCGGCAATAACGACACCACTTCAAGCGAAGATTGATGGGTGGCACGCTTGTGAAGCAAGCATGGTCGGTAACGATTGGGACGTAGTTATCGTTGGCGCCGGTCCCACTGGCGGCCGTGCTGCGACCCACTTGGCATCGCTTGGGCACTCCGTTCTCATGCTCGAAGAGCATCAGGAAATTGGCAGGCCCTTCCAATGTGCAGGACTCGTGACACCCAAAGCAATGCATGAGGTGGAATTGTATGATTCCGTTCTACAAGAAATCGACGGTGCTCGAATCCACGGCCCCGATGGCACCTTGGTACCCGTAGGAACCTCAGGTAAATTACGAACCTACGTGGTCTGTCGAAAGCAATTTGATCAAGGCGTTGTCCAGCAGGCTATGCAAGCTGGTGCAACCCTTTCTCTCAATTCAACCCCCCTCGAAGCAACGGCCAACGACGATGGTGTGTTTTTGAAAATTCAAATTGATGGGGCAACAAAGGAGATCAAGACAAAATTACTCTTGGGCTGCGATGGTGCACACAGTTGGACCCGGCGTAATTTCAAAATGGGACGTCCAAAGGAAATGATGATTGGTTTCCAAACTGAAGTTCTCGGGTATGAAGGGAAAGAGCGATGGCTGGAAATGTACAGCGGTTCTGAAATAGCCCCGGGCTTCTTCTCTTGGGTTATCCCGTCTGGTTTCGGCAGTCATCGTATTGGCGTTTGGTCCACACCAGACCGGCTCGACGGAAAGAGCGTCGAGGACTGTTACGAAGATTTACTCAACCATCCTCTTTGGAAACACAGATTCGAAAACATCACCGAAACAGCACGCTATTGCGGCCCGATCCCCAGCGGCATGGTCAAGAAAACAGTCTCAAATCGGGTCATGCTCCTCGGAGATGCCGCAGGGATGGCAAAACCGACAACAGGTGGAGGAATTGGTCCTGGGTTCCGTCAAATTAAGGGCATTCTCAAACCCCTTTCCGAAGCAATTACTGCGGACCGACTGAACGAAAAACAACTTCATAAATTGAGCATTAAACACTTCACTACCATGAAGAAGGACCAAGATAAAGCTCGTGCACTCCGCAACCTTTTGGTCTCAGACACCACGGATGAAGAGTTGAATAAACACTTTACCAACTTTGCAAAGGAAGAGGTTTTGGAATTGATTAATGAGATTGGGGACATCGAAAAACCCGTACCTTTAGGTCTCGCTTTGATCAAGAAGGTACCAGCATTCAGAAGGCTCGCACTCAGGGCTGGAACCCGGTTGATGTTCCGATAGGTGGTTGTGTTCCAATGCCAGTCCTCAAGCTCGAACAACGGGTTCGCTACCCCCCATTTGAGCCCGGACGATTTGATGCCAGCGCCCTCCCATTGGCGAGGCATTCTTGGACGATTGAAAGCGATGTTACTGCTGGTGAACTCCAAACCATCCTTTCTCAACAAACCCCAAGTTTCCGCCTTGGAAACGAGAAAAGTTGGTTGATTGAGCAAAGGTATGTGTACCAAGAGGAAGTCTTTGATGACGCAAACATCCCCCGTGAGTCAACGATCTTGGAAACTGGAAAAATCCCAAGGATTGTCAAACTCCACCGACAAGGTTGGTACCTTACCCCGAACCCGGTTCACAGGGCGGTGCGTAAATTCATGTCTTTTTCAGTAATGATACTGCTCCTTTCTCTTGGTTATTTATTCATTGAACCACTCTTGAATTCCATGGGTTTTAGCGGCATTGGCACCGGTACCGTTCGATTTGGATTGCTCGATTATCCAGCCCTTAGCATTATTGTTGCGCCGCTGCTGGTAGCGCCCCTCTTGCTGCGTGTTGGGGCCAACTTCTCCGATATGATTTCACAACGCAGATTTCTACAATCTTCCGTGATGGATCCCGTAATCACCTGGGGGGCCGCACCGACCGCAGGCCAACCGCTTGTGGTCACAGTCGAATTTCCCGAACAGCGTGAAGGATGGAAGAACATAGAGGTCATGTGGCGGGTTGGAATTCTCCCACCCGCTAGAGAGGAGGTGTTCAGGGCGTTAGGGCGATCCAAAGACGCACAACCCCCTCCAGGACTCACAACAGTGTTACCACATCATTGGGAAGTTGGCCTAGACGATGGAACCGGGGGCGGTGAAGAAGCGCCAATGGAGCGTCGTGAAGTCCGCGGAGGACTGTTTTTGCGCCCAATGCGGGTGATGGAATTTGGTGGGAGGACGGCTTGGAAACCAGAGCCTTTGCGCCTTGATACACCTCCAAATACATGGCCGGGTACGGTGTCCACTCCGTTGATTCGGGTGCATTGGGAACTGATCATAAGAATTGAACGACCACGCGGTGGGTCGCTGATGTTTGTCCAACCAATCGCAGTAGCCCATTCAACCCAGCCTGTGACTGTTGAATCACTGCCAACAAACGACGGCCGTTCTGAATCCGACCAGTTGTCATGAACAACACATTCAAAGACGGCCAATTGTAAGTCGTTTCATGAATCGCACGGTGCCGACCGCAATGCTGCTTGTCGCACTGCTCGGATTCGCAGGTTGTTTCGGTGCCGTTGAACCAGACCCCCCTGAAGAAAAGGTGGTACCAATCGCTCTTGAACAACCAGTTTTCGAATGGATCAACCCTGCCAGTACCATTCAACTCGACGGTACGCCAATCGTTCTACAGGTCCGCTATGCCGGTGAAGGATGGAAACTAATACCGACCGTCACAACGCCGATTTTCGAAAGCCTCAGCGCATATGGTTGGAGCGTCTCGCCGCAGGGGTATTCAATCGAGTTCCTACCTTCCATGGTCGGAAATTACACGGTCGGTGTAGCGATTGAACCTCTTGATTCAACTACCAATGCACCGGAAATTCAGGGGATTGAACACCGAATTGAAGTGACACCCCCTGTTGAATCGGCGCCAGTTGTTCAAACCAGTTCAAGAGAAATCCTTGAACAACCGAATCTTCTTTGGCATGAAGGCATCGTTCTTCACGAAGCCCTTGACACGTGTGTTCTAGGCTACATCATCGACGATGGAACCAGCGGTGCGATCACAATCAAGGAAGATGGGACTTGGAAAATTCTCTTGGATTTCACTGAAATCGAAACAAGCATGACCATCACGACAACCGCTACGTGTGGAAAATACACCACCCTCAGTGATACGTTCTTAACCAATGTTCTGCTTGAAGGCGGTGGGCAAGACAGCGATGGTGACAGCATCGATGATGCCTACGACCGATGCCCGAACGGTATTGGTGACCAAGAGGGATGGAAATCAAACCTCAACAGTGACAAAGATTCGGACGGCTGCAGAGACAATGATGAAGATGACGATGATGATGGGGACGGTGTTCTTGATCTCCACGACCTTTGTCCCGATTCTGTTGGTTGGATCAGTACTCCCGATGCAGATTACGACTCTGATGGATGCCATGACACCAATGAAGATGAAGACGATGACAATGATAATGTCCTTGATGTTGACGATGATTGCCCCAATGGACGTGTTGGCTGGAGTTCAACACTGTACAGTGATTGGGACGGCGATGGCTGCCTTGATTTAGACGAAGACGAGGATGACGACAATGATTTGGCTCTTGACGCTGACGATTTGTGCCCGAAAGGATTCACTTCCTGGCTCAGGGATGCTTCAAGTGATTTTGATGATGATGGGTGTGCAGATGCCACAGAAGATGAAGACGATGACAACGATAACGTCCTCGATGTCAATGCGACAGGGGATCAACTCGATCGATGCCCACAAACACCTGCAAACGCCACTGATATTGACGAAAAAGGGTGCGCAGCTGTTCAAAGAGATTCGGATTCTGATGGTGTCAATGATGCCGTTGATGTGTGCGATGGTACACCAACTGGACTCGTCGTAAACGATGTTGGCTGCGCTGATCTTGATCAAGATGGCGTCTCTGCTAACATTGACCAGTGCCCCGATTCTCCAGTACGCTGGACAATCGATGACCTTGGTTGCGCTGTGGTACAAGCACCGGTCCCTTGGACTTCTCCTTCAACGCTAAGCGGCCCAATGCAAAGTGTTCCCCACTTCACCGTGCCAACCCTGGATGGGACGTACTACTTCCAACAGGAGTGGACAGGGAAGGACATCTACTATTTCTTATTCAAATACACAGACTCATCTGGAAGTTCTAACGCTGGAACATGGGGTCAAAGCCCAGGACCTTTCATCCGAGGACTCCCTGAAAATGTTCATCTTTTCTTTGGTTCCTTCGACACCACCTACCACACAGATGTCATCAATCGAAAAAGTGCTATCGAAAATGCACTGAACCCGGATGAAGAAGAAATGTGGCAAGATCGTATACATTACATCGACCAGCAAGCTGGAAGTATTTCTGGTGGCTTAGGACAGATGATTTCAAGTTTCAATAATCCAAGGTACATGGGCATCGACAGGTTCCAACTTGCACGAGAAACAGGGTCACTCTACGCTTGGACCTCACAAACAAACGATCCTATGCATTTAGTCCACGAACCTCACCAATGGAATGCTGAATTCCCTGTCGAGATTCGAAGGCACGATCCAGCGGTAGAAGAAGTGACCCTGATGGATTTCGCCAGACACTCAGGAGGGTGGAGTTCTGGATTTACTTCGACGCAGTCCACCATCCTACCGAGTAACCTCACCGACTATGACACACTGGAAATCTATCACGAGCATGCCTGTTTCGAACGTTCGAACAGGTATCAGAATTCAGATGGTTCCTACGGAGGATGTCACGAATGGGATTATGAAGCGAATCTGAAAATTTGTCAAGCAGATAACGCCTCTTCATGCGGTACTGAATTCATGCGCTGGATCACAACATATGGCAGGGAAGGCAAATGGTTGACTGATGTGTCACCCTACCTGTTTATGCTCGAAAACAATGAAAACCGTACTTTCCAATACAAGGGGGCGAACAAAGGGGACCTCACTGTCTCTTTCCTGTTCAGTGATTGGGGCAGTGGACTGCGCGGTGATGAAGCAACGTTTGCATTCACCGGAGGTCAATTCGATGGAACCTATAACAACGAATCAAAGCACAATCGCCATCTGAATTTTACAGTCCCTTCATGGGCTTCTGAGGTGAAGATTGTTGCAACAATCACCGGTCACGGGTTTGGAAAAGATGCCGAAAATTGCGCAGAGTTCTGTGATCATCAGCATTACTACTACCTCAATGGCCAATCCACATACGAGTGGCATCCGCTGGTGTATTCGAATGAAGGTTGTGAAAACGAGGTCAACAACGGAGTTGTCGCCAATCAATTTGGTTCGTGGCCCTTTGGTCGAGCTGGTTGGTGTGCTGGCCAAGATGTCAAGCAGTGGACCTACGACATCACATCTTGGAGCGATATGTCTGGTGGGAACAACCATTTGTCATACAAAGGCTTGTTCAACGGTCAAGAGTACGTGCCATCAGATGGAGTCGGGAATGGCCAACGGAACATTCACGCTGAAATTTGGGTCGTCTATTACAACTCAACCACGAGTTCATGATCATCCTTGGAGTGGAATTGGAGCAGGAACGTCTGCGTGATTCGGAGCGACAAGTGGTGTTTCAAGCAGGACATAATTGCTGTCTCTTCGTTGAGGGACAAAACCCGCTCGTTGAATCACATGCTGTAATTCCTTCTCACTGGCACTGAACTTTGTGGTCCCAGAAGCGGAAACAACGTTCTCTTCCATCATGGTTGATCCGACGTCGTTGGCTCCACCAAACAAGGCCATTTGTGCGGTTTTAATGCCCATTGTCGGCCACGAGGACTGAATGCTAGGGATGGAGTCCAAAAAAAGCCTCGACATAGCGACGTGTCGGAGGTACTCCGAGGAACCTGCGCCAAGTGTCACTCGGTTAGAGCCACGGTTACGACGACCGAACGTGTTGGATTCAAGTTGAACGGGCCAGGCAATGAAGGAAGTGAATCCAATTTCATTGTCTTCTAAAGATTGATCTTGCAGGTTTCGAACACGGCGCATGTGTTCGACACGCTGAGCGTTCGATTCACCAAAGCCGATCACGTTTGTGGCACTGGTCGTCAAGTGGAGGCTTTGAGCCTCTTCCATGACGCGCAGCCAATTTGCAGGGAGTCCTTTTTTGGGTGAAACATCCTTGCGTACATCGTCCACGAGCATTTCTGCGCCACCGCCGGGAAGACCATGCATGCCTGCTGCTTTGAGTCGCGTGAGCACTTCCAATGTTGTTTGGTTGCTCACCTCTGCGATGCCTTCGATTTCAATGGGGCTGAAGCAATCGATCGCGATGGTTGGATGATTGGTAGAAATATGGCGCAGTAAATCTTCATACCATTCAAATGGAAGATCTGGATTCACACCGCCTTGCATCAAGATACGGGAACCTCCGATTTCTTCAAGCGCTGAAATCCGGCCTGAAATTTCCTCAAATGTCTGGGTGTAGGTTTCCTCATGGCCTGGGGAGCGATAAAATGAACAGAATTGGCAATTGATGGTGCACACATTGGTGTAGTTGATGTTGCGATCGACGAGGTAGGTCACCCGAGTCGGGCCGTGCATGGCAATCCGGCGTTGATGAGCCGCAGTCATTAATTCGTGAAGTGGAGCATGGTCGTACAGCGTCACGGCATCTTCGGGACTCATTCGTAACTCAGCAGCAGTGTCGTTTGACCATGCGGACTGTTCGACAAGAATGGACTTCCAGTTCATTGTATCACCTTAGAATGATTGACCCGTGATGCTCTCGATGTCCTCAATGGTCTTGGGACAAGCCGAAGTAAGAACATCTGGGTTCCCTGAGGTCACAAGTACGTCGTCTTCGATGCGAACGCCAAGATCTGCGTACCGCTCTGGACAATCGACATCTGGGCGCCAGGCGCCAAAGTAAAGACCAGGTTCAACGGTCATAACCATGCCTTCTTCCAACAAACGTGGCTCGCCGTTGGGCTTGTAGACGCCAACATCATGGACATCAAGGCCAATCCAATGACCGGTGTTATGCATGTACCACTTTTTCAATTCCCCTGTTTCCATGTCCAGTGCTTCTTCGAGGGTTTGGTTGATGACACCTAGATCGATGAGACCTTGAGCTAAAACGAGCCGTGCTTCGTCATGGGGCGCATTGTATGGGAGCCCTACACGGCATTTGTCGATGGCAGCTAACTGAGCATCGAGTACGAGTTGATAGATTTCTTTTTGTGCATCTGTGAATATTCCATTGATTGGCCATGAACGAGTGATATCGGCTGCATAGCCCCGGTATTCTGCCCCTGCATCAATCAAAATGACTTCACCATCTTGACAAACATCGTTGTTTTGGTGGTAATGAAGGACGGTTGCGTTGTCACCGCAGCCAACGATTGATGGGTAAGCCCAACCTGACGTGCCTGCATATGAAAAGAAGCCTTCAATGGTTGCTTGGAGTTGGTATTCCATCCGTCCTGGTTTGGTGTTTCGCATTGCTGCGACATGAGCGATGCTGCTGACATCAGAGGCAAAACGCATCTGCGCTATTTCTGCGGCGGATTTTCTTAACCTGAGTTCAGCAATGCGAGCGCTTGGATCTTCGATGGTAATGGGTCCAGAGCCGAAATGTTGCCTTGCTCTGTCCCTTCGTTCCAACGCATTGACCACCAATTGATCTATTTCACTACGGATTCCAGTTCGCAGAAGAACCCTCGAGGCATCTGAGAGCATGGCTTGCAGATGGTCTTCCAACTCGTGTGATGAGTGAGCAGCATCGATGGGCCAATCCGCAAGGGCACCCTCTGTACCGGGTCTGCGACCTTCCCAGATTTCTTTGAGCGTATCTTTTGGTTGAACAAACAGGGTGCTGATCCACTTACCTTCTTGGTGATGAACTGTGAACACTGCCTCAGGTTCATCCCAACCTGCAAGATAAAGCATATCGCTCTGGGTTCTGTAAGGGTAATGAACGTCGTTGGAGTGAACTGCGGTGTTCGATGCGGGGACAATAAGAAGGTCACCGGGGCGCATCTGTGAGGTCAAGCGGTCAACCCTTCGTCTGTACTCATCATTGGAAATTGGTTGCGGCTCGCTCCCAATGAGTTCAAGAGCAGCATCGTACATAGAACTGCGAGGAAGCGCTCCATCTTCAACCGTTGCCTTCGATTCGAATACAAATCAAGAGATTACAATCGTATTGTATCATCCATTCATTCTTCTTTCGAATGCCATTTAGGCAAGGATTCTGGCGGTGAGGAACGACCCATTCGTACAAGAAGGAACATCGAAAGGGAGAACACCACGACGAGGCCAAGAGTGAACGGGTTGGCACCGAGCATGCCTTCAGAACCTGCGGCCGAGTCAGATGGGACGCTGATTGTGAACGAAAGTTCGCTCTGTGCACCATCGTCGTCGGTAACGAGCAGGCGAAGTGTGTGAGAACCAGTTTTGTTGAAATCTCCAGAGTTGAGGGTCGCCCCTCCATTCTTGACCAGTTCCTCACCAACGTACCAGCGGTAATTCAATCCAAACAAGTCGTTTTCTGTGTCAAGGCTTTGACTGGCATTGAGAATCCAATCTGTTCCTTGAGGAAACATCACCATATCGCCATCGTTGACCGTCAAACCATCAAGGAACAGGTGGGCCTGTGGAGGAACGTTCTCGACCATGATCGACGATGATGCTCGAACGAGATGTCCTGCTGAATCCCGAACAAGGAGTTCAACAGTCCATTTGCCTGCTTCATCAGGCGTAAATGAAACACTTGAAGGCGAGACAAACGATGCCTTTGAAAAAGTGGATTGCTCACCGCTGGGGGAAATTTTCGACCATGTGAGCACTTCAGATTCACCAGCATACCCATCTGAAACATCTGCTGAGAAAAGAACTACTGAATGTTCCATTACGACAGAAGTTCCGTCGAACTCTCCCGGAATCATGTCGTTTTCCATAAGGCCGATAGCTTCGGAGTTATGCGAGTTTGAAAGCGTGATGACGGGGGCTTGTCTGTCGAGTTGGAGAACGAAGGAAACTGTGTTTGAAACTTTCAATGTCCGGTCTTCCAGTTCAATATGGAACATCCAAAAACCATCAGGCAAGGCGATTTCAGAAGAATTAAACTCAATGTTGATGGAATCTGTAACACTGTATGTGAGTTCAAATGGAACCTTTTCAGCCAAGCAAACACCCCACGGTGCTTCACACAACGTGGTCGATAGTGCAGAGCCGTTCAATGAATGAGAAGGCGTCACAGCGTCCATTTCCACGACAAGATGTTCAGTGGTGAGTAAATAGAAGGGGTTTGAAAACGGTTTGAGAACTGGTCTGTGGTCTGAGTCTCCCAAATAAACCGTGATCACAGCGGGGTGAAGGGATTGATTGTTAGCCAAAACTTCGACTCTGCAGGTACAATGAATATCTTCGACATCCAGAACAAGTGTCCAACGCCATTGTGTTTCACCCGATGGGACGACGCTTGAGAGGTGAGTCCCTTCAACAAGGATATCGTGCTGATCGAAGTTGGTCATGTTGACAAGGCGCCAAGAGCTTGATTGGAGAGGTTGTGTGGACGTCCCGTTGAGGATGAGTGTTGAGTTTGCTTTGATCCCATCTTCTTGATGAAACACCACCCTTCGTTGGTGATCTTGGTCTTCGGGTGGTGTTCGAGCAGAGGTCCCTTGGCTCAATGATGCTGAAACGAACAACGCGATGGCAAGCACCGTCAGAATTCGCAATCGCTTGCTCATGTTGTCAACTCAGAGCCAATCAGTCAAGAAACTTGGCGTGCTGTGCATCCATTACCAACGCTTCATTGCGCAAATGGATCGCACAACTCGCCTTGACCAGGGAAACTCGTTGGATCCTTTGGATTTGTGTCCCATTTGAATTCACAGTAATTGACGTGGCCGTCTGCATCTGGATCGGCCACACGGTCTGCAGCGTCGAATGGATCAAATTGGAAGTGGAATTCCCAACCGGTGGCCATGCCGTCACTGTCGTGGTCTTGATAGTAAACTTCAGGACCGTCGTTCCAATCATCGCCATCGGAGTCGTTGGAGATGGGGTTGGTACCATTTTGATATTCCTCAAGGTTCGTGTAGTTCTCAAGGTTGTCATAGAACTTCTTTCCATCCGCTTCATCAGGGTTAATGTTGCACTCGGAATTCGTTGTGTCGTTGTAACCAGGGCAGTACTTCTTGATCAAACCGGTTCGGTTCAAACCATCGTCGTCTGGGTCTTCATAGCCGTCATCAACGCCATCGAGATCGCTGTCAGCCATGGACGGGTCGAGAACACCGCGAGCGCCGTAAGCACTGACACTTGCATTGTCGACCAGACCAGCTTCCAGTGCCAGTCCTGAGTAGTAGACTTCCCAGCCATCTGGAAGACCATCTGAATCTGTGTCGTCATCGACCGGGTTCGTGTTCCACTTGTCTGGTGCTTCTGCACCGTTGGCCAATGAGTCATTATCGATGTCAAAGGTATCGTCCTTGAGCGAGTCGAGTGATGGGTCTAACGCCCAACGTCCATTGCATGCACAGAAGTCATTCACCGGCATTGAAAAGCCAGTAAGGTTCATTTCAGAAACCTCAAACATAGGTTCGATCACGAAACCTCCAAGTTTGTTTTGCCACACATAGCCACCTGCGCTCATTGAGCAATCAGAGGTTTGTGAAGGAACACATCCTGGTCGGTCCCATGAAGAAGTCACGACCCACAGGCTGTGTGAGTTGGTGTTTTCTTCAGCGGACTTCACCTGCATTTCCCATCCATCGAGCATGCCGTCACCATCGGTGTCGTTGATCAGTGGGTTGGTTGGGTTTTGGAATGGGCGTGGAATGAAGAGAACTTCGTTTCCATCAATGAGGCTGTCATTGTCTGTGTCGGAATTGTTAGCGTGCGTGAGGAAGTTGTCCTTTCCTGCAATCACTTCTTCACCGTCTTCCAAACCATCATTGTCGGTATCGAACATGCACGGGCTGGTGAAGTAAGCGACGCCTTCCCAAGAGAACCCAGCGAGTGCTTCAGATTGGTCGCCCAATCCATCACCGTCAGTGTCTGGGTTCGAAGCGTTGGAACCACCTGTACAAACAGTAGCGAATTCGCTGTAGTCTGAGAGGCCGTCTGCATCAGTGTCGAAAAGACCAGGGTCGGAGGTGACCCAGGTCCGAACAACACCATTGTTGACAACAAGAATTTCCCAACCCATCACTTCGATTCCGTCGATAAGTCCGTCACCATCGGTGTCAGGGTTGAGTGGATCGGTTGATCGACCATCGATGATGCCGTCACCGTCTCGATCACGGGCGTTGTATTCCATGAGGTTGGTGAACTGCTCCTCGGGTTCGACGATTTCCATCCAAGTGAATAATCGTGAATCGACAGCTTGGCCGAGGGACACGTGAATTTCATAGACATATCCGGAGACTGGAGCGACCATCGGGATGGTTTGCTTGTTACCACCAGCGAGGGTGATCTGAGCTCGAGCGACTGTCGAGTTGGCATCAACCCATTGGTCTTCTTCCACATCGATGCCAATCACGACAGCTGTGTACTCCAAAGTATCGTAGCGTACAGCGCCATCACCGTCTGCGTCCCAACCGTCATGGTCAGGGTCGAGGTCGCCGTTGGCACCGTCGCGAGGGTGGAGGCCATTTGTTGCTTCCCAGCCGTCGGGCATGCCGTCCAAATCGGTGTCGAGTCTCCATGGAGATGTGAAATTGGTTGGTCCGAAGATGTTGGCCACTTGGTACTCTTCGTAGTTGTTCATGCCATCTTCGTCCCAATCGCCGTAGCCATCAGAAGCGTTTGAAGGATTGAGTGTTTCCAAAGCATTGTTGTTTGGTTGGTCGAGAACGTTGGAGTAACAGTATTCGAAGCCGTCAGGCATTCCGTCACCGTCAGTGTCCCAATCTGAAGGACCGTTCAGCAAGCCGTCATCGTCCATGTCCATCATGAACCAAGAACGATCTTGGTCCTGGAATGGTGCGGTGCGTGTGATGGATTCTAAGAGTGGAATGTTACAGTTTTCACCAACACCCATGAAGAGGCCAACTGAAACGTTGGAAACTTCCACGATATCATCGATTAAATCCATGTCTGAGTCGCGAGCGGTTGGGTTGGTACCAAAGGCTTCTTCCTCGAAGTTGGCAAGACCGTCATCGTCTGTGTCGAGCACCATGTCACAGGAGTGTGCACCGATGGAGTTGCCAAGGTCATCCCAATCTGCAACATCGCCTTCTCCATTGAATCGGGTCGAAAGTGTGTCTTCCATGGCCTGATCGAGCAAGAGGCAGTCCCAGTTTCCACTGAGTGGATTGAACAAAGTTACATCGCCACCTGGTGTTTGAACAGTCATTGTGTACAGCGATTCCCAACGGTCATTGAGGCCGTCGTTATCTGTGTCACTGCGTTGAGGGTCAGTGCCGAGTTCCTCTTCGATTTTATTGATCAGACCGTCACGGTCAGGGTCGCCGTTTGGTCCTTGACTTGGGTCAGGCCATGAATCGGTTTCGTTGGCGATGTTAGCATCGTCTGTATCTGCTTCCCCAGGATCTTGTAACAAATCCTCTGATTCGCCATTATCGAGTGGATTAAGGTCGTGATCAACTTCCCATCCATCGCTCATACCGTCTTTATCGGTGTCAGCATCGTTTGGATCGGTACCGTATTGGGTGTTCTCAAGAACATCAGACAAGCCATCACCATCGGTATCAATTGCAATACCGAGCGATGTTCCACCGCCGAGCAAATCGTCCTCAGCAGCGCTTTCGAAGCCGCCGATCCCTTCACTGGTTTGGAAGTAACCTGAAAGACCTACAAAAATAGAGCCAAAAATCAATGTTGATACAATAGCGGCATAAGCCATTTGGTTGTGATTCAGCGACATAAATAACACCACGCACATCTGTGCAACTTTGTCGACTCCATGTCGTGGTTATAGTCCTTAACCATAGATGGGCGAAATTGGAGTCTTAACCCCCTTGGAAACCGTACCACGCAACCTCAGTTGTAGGCGAGTCTGGAATCAACCTCCAGCGACCAGTGATGCTCTCTTTTTTTCAATGTGAATTTCGAAGATTTTCCATGCCCACGCTCCCACATAGCGACAAGCCAGCCGGTCAAAAAGGGCAAGGTTGGACCAGATGAAAGAACAAAGCGAACGCCATGTTCAGTGCCCAATGATTCAACCGAAAGCGGATGACCCCAGCCATTTGGAGAAAGATAGTGAGCCGACAATGAAGCCCAACTGGATGTGTTTTCGATGTAAATCGCTCGTTCCCCGACGTTCACCAAGGTTGCCATTGATGCTACGACCATCAAGAAAACACTGCGAATTCCAGCATCAAATGTTGGCGTCAACCAAGCCAGTTGTTGCTCCTTAGAGACGGCGCTCGGGTAGGCCCGACATGTATCAAATAACCGAGTAAAGGCATCCATTGGAAACAAGCAGGTAGGTTCACCACCGACGGTCCAGTTGGCGTTTAACCACTCCAGTTCATCAAGAAACTGAGGCGGCGTGAACCCTTGTTGGTGTTCGGTCGACCAGGGCATTTGTGGTGCTGCAGGAGCAGGTGCGAGGTTGCTTGGAGCAGATGTGAATTCAAGACTTATGGTGCGCTGACTTGCCTGTTGCCATTCGAGTTTCAATCGTTCGTGGGTGTGTTGCTCCTTTGTTGCAAGTGCCACACCCGATGCCATCGGTGCGAAAATTAAGGTCTGCAGGACATCGTGTTCGAGATCAATGCGACCCCATCCATAACGCGCCCATCGCTGGTCAAGAGCAGACTTTTGCTTCCTCTTTCGGAGCAACCATCCAGTGCTCAATGTTTGGTTGAGGCTCAGAAGATACTCTTCTTGATCGGCGCATGCGTTCATCAATTTCCTTTGGAGAGGAACGCTGCACTGGTCCTCAAAAGAATGCCACCATGCGTATAGTTCGCTGGTCTTCCAAACGATCCATGCGCCGCCATGTGCATCGAAAATCATCCCATCTTTGGTACTGAATTCTTCACGTAGAACGTTCAAAAGCGCTGAGCCATCAACGAAGTCTGAATCCTTGACCGTTGGCATTCCGCTCACTCAGAGAGGGTAACCGTTAAGCTTGTCATCATTGAAGCAGTAACGAATCACTTGGTGATTTGATTTCAATTCATTCACGGATTCCTTGACAATTTTGGGATCTTCACCATGAAGCAAGACACGGGCATAGAGATTGGCAACCTCCTCCATTTCAGAGGGGCCCATGCCGACCCTGGTGAGTTCTTGCACCCCCAGACGGAGGCCTGAGGGTGTCAATGCTTTGCTGTCACCGGGAAGCATGTTCATGTTGGTCACAATGCCAGCATCTTCAAGCAAACTTGCTGCCTTCGCACCAGCCCCGGAATCTGTGCCACCGTGACGAGTGAGAACTTGGTGGGAAGCAGTGTAGCCTCGGCTTTCAGCAAGAACATCAAAGCCTTCTGCTGCGAGGGATGAAGCAAAGTGTTGTGCGTTTTGGATGATGTCTTCTGCATAGGCTTGACCGTATTCTTCAAATTCTGCCAATGCAATAACCTTTCCAGCCACGTGATGCAGGTGATATGATGAACAAACACCTGGGAAAATAGCAGTGTTAAGTCGCTTTTGAAAGGCAGGATCTTCACTGCTTGAAAGCAGGAACCCCCCTTGTGGTCCAGGGAAGGTCTTGTGTGAAGAGCCAGTCATAACATCCGCACCTTCCCGCAATGGATCCTGGAACACTCCACCGGCGATGAGGCCCAGAACATGAGCTCCATCGTACATGACTTTGGCGCCAACTTCGTGAGCTGCGTCAGCAATTTCTTTCAGTGGGGTGGGGAAAAGGAAAACAGATTGACCGATTAATGCCACCTTTGGCTCGACTGAACGGATCAGTTCACAGGCCCCATCAATATCTGGCTCCATTCGCTCTTCATTCCACGGGTAGGTCGAGAGGTTGAGGTCTCGCAAACCAACAGCACCCATCCGGGCGTGTGAAATGTGGCCTCCATCTGCTGTCGAAACAGCGGTGATTCCGTCACCAGGTTTGGCCAATGCTTTGAGCGCTGCAATATTCGAGACTGTTCCTGAGGTCGATTGGATGTTTGCAAAAGGTGCATTGAACACAGAACGAGCCAATTCGATGCCCATACTTTCGATGGTATCGAAACCTTCGCAACCCTGGTAGTACCGCTTCCCTGGCAATCCTTCAGCATACCGTCCGTGCAAGTCACTCGCTACAATTTTTTGTACCATCGGTGAAACAATGTTTTCAGAAGCGATCATGCCCAATCCATTGCGGTATAAGTTTCCACTCTCAGCAGCCGCATTCATCACGGCTTGAGCCTTGTTCAATGTTGAGGAATCCGGAGACCAAGCACCACGTTGTTTGCTCATAGTGAAGCATTCAATGGCCGGTCTTTGAACTCATTGCTCAAAGAGTCATGAGGGAGAACTCAGCTGAAATCGATGGTATCATCATCGTTTTTTCGAGGTGGCGGGCGCACATTCGGTCCTGTTTGTTTCGAGCCGATGGATACATTGGATTTCGGTTTGCGGTTTTGCACCCGTTCCGAGACACGCGTATTGGTCGGTATGCCTCGGTTCCCGAGGTTCATATCGGTAACAGAGCGTTTACCAGAAGCAGATTTAGCTGCGGATTTCGACCGTCCTGCATTCTGCTTTTTGAGGATGTTTTGTTGACGCCCTCGGTAAGCCGATGGTCCAATCAAGCGTTCAAGAGCAGGAACATTCGCTCCGTCTTCCTTCGGCCGCTTTAGCCACCAACCTTCGCCAAGGGGCTGAAGACGGGGGGGTCTGGCTTTGGAAATGGCTTTGGATTGACGCCTAAGTCTGGCCTTAACTGCTTTGTCGGTATCCTTTGGCAACCTCACAGTCATCCAACCGGGCAAACCTAGGTCGAGCACAACTCCATTCACTGTAACAAGCATACCAGACAACAAAAGATGGGTGCCAACTGGGATGTTTCCGCGTTCAGGATTTACTTTGAAGCGTTTCATTCGTTTGGCATAAGAAACCATCGCCTTTTGATCTCTGTGACGGATGACACGCCGTTGCTGTTTGGAAAAGACGACGGGAAGCGAGGTGCAATGTGAGCAAGGTAGCGAGCACCAAGATACCTGCCATTTGACCTTCTTGGCCGTAGACATAAATGGAAACAACGAACCACACCGGGACCAACACCAGCAGATGGTAAAGAATGGTCAGCCAGCTGAATGTGAATTGCGGAGGCATGCCTCTGCGGGTGGCTTCATGAGCCGCAACCAGAACGTTTGCACTCATGGCTTCATCCATGCCACCACGAACGACAAGGCCGGCAACGGCGTTGACTGGTGCATCATTGATCCAGTGACGGATGTGTTTTCCTTTCCCGACGGCAAGAGCGACTTCCATTTCCTGTTCATCCACGGTTTGTCCGAGGATTGCAGCAAGAGCGAGAACCCTTGGGTCTTGACCATCGCTCTCTTTGAGTTCTGCGAGAATCGAGCGAGCGCTGTGCCAATCGCCCTTGTCAATCAAGCACAAAGCAACAGCAATGCGTGGACGGGAACCAAGAGGATCTGAACGAACGATTTGCAAGGCGAGATCAAGTGCTTCATCATGGCGGCGTTGTGCCCTCATGAGGCTGACCATTGAAAGTTGAGCAACTCGTGTGAGTCGGTCATCGTGAATCGATTGTTCTGATGGCGAAGGTTGCCAACCTCGTAACATTCGCATCAAGGTTTGGAGATGATCGATGCAAGAGTTGTTTTCCCAATCCCAGAAATCGTCTTCCTCAACGCTGCCTTGCCATGGGTCCAACCATTCACAAACGAAGGCCAAAAGTTCTGGCTCATCGTACCCTTCAGGTTGTTGCAATCCATGCAGTGCCTCACGTGCGGCATCTAAACGTCGAGATGCCATATGTCCAGTGGCGATGATCATACGGCAAACATCGTCATCCCCGCCTGCTTGTGCGAGCACTTTTCTTGCTTCTTCAATCGCTTGTGGCCAGAGGCCTCGAAGGGACATCTCCCACATATGGGCTCGAGCTTTTTCGTGCCTGATAAGAGCTGGATCGCCTTTAATCGAACGTCGCTGAAATTGTATGAGGGTGTTGAGGTCTTCTGCGATCGCCGCCTCATCAACCAAGGATCGCATCCAATCACCTTGTGCAAATTTAACAGCACCTTCACGCCGTTCATCCGGATTTAAATCGAACTTGAGCGCTTTGAGGGAACGGAATCGCATTATGGAAAGAGCCCAAGTGAACAAGAAAACAGCCTGGCCGAGAGCGATGAACATCCAGGTTGTTTCGAGTCGAGCACGTTCATCAAATCCGAACCTATCTGCTTCCAAAACATCAGTTAAGGGCATCAATGATCCAAATTCTTTGTAGCATACCAAAATCAATAACAGAACTGTATACCCCGAAAAGCCTGCAAACGCAAAGGTCAATTGTCGCGATTGTGCTTCGACTTCGGTTCGTATTTCCCTCGGCGTATCAAGGGTCACCCCAAACAATCCGCCAAAGGACTGTCCACCCAAAACCAAGTTTCGAGTCAGTTCAAAAATAAACGCAAGACCAACGATGGCTATGTTCAGCGAAAGGTACAACGACAAAAACTGTGGGAGTTCTTTGATGAATTGCCATTCAAACAGAATTTGAGCGATGAGGTCGACACGTTCAAACACCATGTACCCAAGCACACCACCGTAATTGAGGATCAGGAAGGCTTTCTCTTCAGGGACATCGTTGAACATAATGTGGTAAACAGTGATGACTCCGTTGAGGGCAGTAAGGGGCATGGTGAGCAAAAACAAAACCAAAATCAAAGAGAAAAATCTGTTGATAATTCCTGGTTTATCCGGATCAATCGGGTTCGACCTTCCGTTTGCTGTGCGCCATTTGTTGATGAGAATCATGTTCCATGAAGCACCCATGATTCGCCCGTAAGCAAAAATAGTCGGCGCCATGAATGTCAGCATGGCCGCTGCAACCCAGATGGGTTGAATAAATGCCAGTCCAGTGGATTGAGTGCTGCCATAAATCACCACCGCAGATGTCACGCCAAGGAGGATGAGAAGGGTTGTCAATCGGCGTACGAACTTCACATATGATTTTCCTTTTCCACTTCCCTTTCGGGTCCCAATCAGTTGAGCATTGAGAGTTTCCCAAGGTGAAATAAAGACAGGGATTCCAACTAAAACTGCCACCAAAAACAAATCTGGTAAGAAGTAAACATTGGGGTCAAACAGCAATTCTGTGATCAGGAGTAAAACACCAGTCATACCCATGACGTAAAGCCCGATTCCATAGGCAGTCCCACCTTCTTTGAGCAAGGCTCGTGCTTCGTCAACACCGCGAGTAATGCGGTGGACTTCATACAGGTTGTCGTCGATCTCAAAAGCGACTTGTAGGTTTGCCAATTGGTTCGGGATGAACCATCGCCAAACGGGTATAGCAATGGCAAATGCTACGATCACTGGATAAAGAAAGGCCAACTTAAAATCCGCAACGTCAGCAATTTCTGATGCAGAGGCTTGTGGAAGCGCTAGGATGGCGAAAGCACAAGCCAAAAGGGCGAGGCGGAATCTTCGAACATGCCCAAGCATATGTCAACCGGCATGACTCATGGACATCAATACATCGGCGACATGGGTGTCATCGATGGCGAATCAAAAACCGTTCGATACGGTCGAAGGCATCGTTCAGAACATCGGGTTCTGGCAAGCAAACAATCCGGAAGTGGCCTTTACCCAATTCCGGGGAAAAACCGCTGCCATGCACAACGAGAACATGCTCTTCATGCAGTAAATCGAGGACAAATTGTTTGTCATCATTTGCCCATTTTGGGTCCGTGAGTTTGACAAACATGTAAAATGCCCCACCAGAGGATTGAACTTCGAGCCCTTCGATCGATCGAATTCGGTCGATGCAGACGTCGCGTTGTTGCACTACCTTAGAGGCGTAGTCTTTCATCCAAGAACGGTCAGACTCGAGGCCTGCGAGGTAGCCAAGTTGAGCCGGAGTCGAGGCACAGAGTCGGGCGCGAAGCATCCGCTCAATACCGTCACGAACCAAATGGAGGCAACCTGATGGGTCGTGCAAGGCCATGTACCCAATCCTCCAACCTGGAGCATAGTAGACTTTGGAAACACCATTCAAAGAAACCACTGGTACATCATTGGAACAACTGGCAACGCTGACATGCTCGCCAGTGAAATCCAAACCATCGTATATTTCATCGGCGACAATCATGCATTTTGGATAGTTGCGTGCGATCTCAAGCAAAGCTTTGATCTCAGATTCATTGGCCACGCTACCACAAGGATTGTTTGGATTGATCAAAACCAGCAGGCGGACTGAATCATCCATCTTGGATTTGATATCTTCGAGGTCCAACTTCCACCCATCATCAGGTTTGAGTCTGTATTCGACAGTGGTCGCCCCGTACATTTGTGGATACGCCATGTAAGGAGGATAATGAGGGCCTGGAGCAAGCACTTTGTCGCCATCACACAGGACCGCTGCAAAAAGGATTTGCAAGGCTTCGGTCACGCCGTGACACACATAGATGTCCTCTGCAGTTGCGGCCCATCCCTTCCGTTGTTCGTCCCGAGCAAGTGCTGACCGCAACGATGGGATCCCATACGATGGTGAATATCCGTTGTTTCCATCCCTCAAGGCTTGAACATAGGCTTCGACCATGTGCTCGGGGGTTGGCAAACCAGGGTATGCAATTGGGTCGCCAATGTTGAGTTTGAGAATAGTGTGACCCTCTGATTCGAGTTTGGTAGCAGGAACCACAACATCTCGTATTGCGTACTCGATGTTGGAAGCACGTGGCGCAACTGGAATTTGTTCACCCGTCATTGCCTCACCATTCCTTCGTCCATGACGCCCTTCATCAAGGTTGAGTCAAAGATTGCTCCGAGAGCGCCCACCCATGGTGAGAATTGTATCAAAATCCACTGAGTCGACGGGTTGAATCGAAAGTCGTTGACCTCGCCTGATCAACAACATGTTTTCGCATGCGGGGTTGTCACGAACCGATTGGAGAGGGACAATGTTTCCAAGGGCACACACCGGTTCCAAGTCGACCATGAACCATCGTGGTTGGTCTGGCGTGGATTTTGGATCGTGGTATTTGCTGCTGGCATCCCATGAAGTGTGATCGGGATAACCTTCCTTCGATACACGTGCCACACCTGCAATATGTGGTGGTTTGAAATTGGAATGGTAAAAGAGAACCAAGTCGCCTATTTTCATGTCATCCCGCATCATGTTGCGAGCTTGATAATTCCTCACACCGTCCCAATGGGTCGACCCATCCCTCACGAGTTGCTCATAGGGGTAGACATCAGGTTCCGACTTCATCAGCCAATGATTCACCATGGTGAAGGCAGAACGAAGGGCTTTTTTGATGTGTTGCTTACCAAGCATCGACAACATCATCCACTAATGCTGCATCAAGGACATCGACGTCCATGCTTTTGGTGTTTCCAAGACCGAGCCGTTTGGCCATTGCTGTACGCCCACTTACGGCGCCTAAGCCCATGTTTTCGAGGGTTACGAAAATTGCAGGTAAAAGGAAGAGAGCACTTGCAGCAGCAACCCAAAGGAGGATGAGAATGACAGTCACGAATGGTTTGATTTCAGGGATCGGGATTTGATAGGCTGTGAGCATACCAAGCGTGGTCACAACAGCCGCTTCGAACAGAGACATACCCGTTCCAATTGCAGCGCTACGAATGGCATCAATGCCCCCACCCAATTCGCGTATACGGTTGGATATGTGAATCGAAAAGTCGACGCCAACACCAACTAAGATTGACCCAATCATCACTGTCACCAAGGATAACGGAACATCCATTTGCCACATCACAAGCCATTGCATAGCAACGGTGGCAATCACAGGTGAAGTTGTCCAGAGTGAATATTGCACATCCTTGAACACAACGGCGAGAGTGATCAGGGTCAGGACAATAGCGAACCCAAGCGAAGTCCATTGCGAACCGACAATCAATTCGTTGACCTCAATGGCGGTGGAAGCAACACCGGCGAGGTCATTGGCCTCATCACCGATCGAGGTTCCTTCGAACTCCCGTGTGTAGTCATTCACTGCAATCACCATTTTACTGGTTGCAGCAACAGGAAGGTATGGCATATCGACATAAATCAAGTTACGACTGAAATCTTTGTTGATGAAAATTTCACGGGTTTCATCGGTGATGGAGGCATAGAATACGTTGAGAAGGAAAATTTCACTCTGAGAACCGCCTGGGAGGCCAAAATCATCGGGTGCCATGAGCAAGTCCCAGAAGGATGCGTCTTGCGTCACTGAATTATCCAACAGGACCGCTGCCGTTTGCCTGATGTCTTCTGGAATCAGAGGATTCGCTTGAATGATTTCATTGAGGCCGAAGTCTTCCACAGTCACTGCAATACCCGTTGATTTCATCAAGAAGACAATGGACACGGCTGTTGTGTTGTCAACAGTGTTGAGAAGCCCTTCCAGTTCGTCGATGGCCTGTAAGTTTCCTGCTGGATCATCGTTTGTTGAATCACTGTCTTGTGTGTCGCCGGTGATGTTTGCTTCAACCAGAACCATTCCAATTTGACCCGAACTAAATTCCGAACTGTACTGTTTCATTTTGATCACAGGAAGTTCACCCTCAGGTGCCATTCCGAGCAAGTCAATGTTCTCCTCGACGTTGGCTTGACCGATGGTTGCTGAAAAGAGAATCAAGAGGACGAAGACAGTGATCACACCAACATTGCGCTTCATGGGGACTTCGACCAGAATCTCGAAAGCACGGAGCGGGGGGTGTTTTGGCTTACGTAAATCCAAAAGGAGTGTAAGGTTTGGAACCATGAACATCGTCAAGATGTAAACGACAACGATTCCGCCTGAAAGAGCGATACCAACCGTCTGAATAGGGGCCATTGGCGTGAACACCAGCGAGATGAAACCAATCACGGTGGTCACCGCAGAAAGGAACACTGCTTTTCCTGTTGAATTGAGGGAAGCTTTCATCTTTTCAGATTTCGTACCGTCTTCTTCGGCGTATCTGTTGGTGATGTGCAGACCATACGAGACACCGAGCGCCAATAAAATCGGCCCGACAATAATCACCGTCATCGTAACTTCATAGTTGGTCCACCCAATGATTCCGAGGGTCCAAAAGACGGCGCATAAAGTCGGTAGACCGGAAATAATGACGACCTTTATTCCTTGAATGGGGCGAATCCCTGTCAACCCTGCTTGGAGAATATCAGAGTGGAAGACAAACAGGCCCATGGCCACAAGGATGATCGCAGAGGGGAAAATTTGCCAGAAGAGTTTGAAGGAAAATTCAGTCACAGAGTTGGTAATAGGGACTGGTCCGGTCAGGGTCATGGTCAGGCCAAGGTCCTCCCATGTGCAACGTTCTGTTCCCGCTGCAGTACCATCTGCATTGAACTCACATGGACGTTCAAGTTGGCTGATAAGATCGAGGCGACTTTGTGTGTTCTCGATGATTTCTTTTGCCGGTTTATCTTCGGTCACGGCTATGGCCATGATGGCCCGGTCCAGGGTTCCATCTGCTTCCCCTTCCGCACCGTCGGTGATGTCACGAGCGAGTTTATCGAGACCTGGCGTGGGGGTCCCATCGTCTTCATACATCTCGCCAATGACAAGATCGATGGTTGTTTGAGATGGGATTTCATATCCGCCTTCAAACTCAGAAGTAGTGTCATCTAAAATGCTGTTCAAAGCATCGGTGAAGGCTGCTGATGTGCAATCCTCTTGCTGCACACCACACCCAAGTTGACCCACTTGGTCAACGAATGCTTTTCTGACTCGAGGAGCGCTCGAATTGACTTCCTTCAAGACCGTGGAAATCGAAAGAATGTAAATCACGTCATCGCTTGGATCCGACAATTCGGGGTTGAGATCTTTTTCGACGAAACTGATCTCTTGAAGCACACGCTGGTCGGTGATGTTACGGCTCTCACTCTCGATGTAGATGACCATCACATTGGTCGTCCAATCCTCTTCCACTTTCCCGAGCAAGGCGGCAATTTTCGATCCATCTGGCAAATAAACCTCTAAATCTCCGTTGACGTTCAAAGCAGGATTCTCCAGGTCGTCATCGAAACGGGTGTTGTCAAGGAACCCGGACTGCGTCATGAAAAACGCTGTCAGCATCAAGAAAATGATGATGGTCGCTAATGGGAAACGGGTGATGGCACCGGTAGCACCATTTTTTTGCCATTCTCTCTTGAAGCGGTCAGGTGCTTCAAGCACAGCGTCAAGTGCTTCTTTGGGCTTGAATTCTTTGACCCGAGCAGTGAGATCAATGGCGCTGCTCTGGAGGCGAGAACGGCTGTAATCGGCAAGGTTGCCAATCCGGTCAGACAAACGCTCTTGAGGCTTTTCAGGGGTTTTTGACGCATCTTTCTCGACCATGTGAACCCCCCTTCGATTCTCTGGATGTCGAACCCCTTGAAAGCCCTACCTACGGTTTGCATGATATGTTTCAAATCTGTTAGGACTGGGTTGAGGCTTCGAGTCCAAGCCGTTGGTTTGAAAGGTGAACCCTGTCAGCGTCAAATGGACCCGCACCATTGATGCGTGAGGGGCCAGGTGAGGCACATGCCAGCCCCGACATTAAACGAAAAACGTTGGTCGATTGACCTCGAAAAGAAAATTCAAGAAGCACATGCTGAAGACCCGCAGGTCTATGCCCGCAGGTATGCTTTCAATCCCGATAGCGGAAAAGAGATGTTCGTCATCGATACGCCACCACCGTATCCGTCAGGCACATGGCACATTGGCGCAGTAGCCCAATACTCAATGATTGACGTCATTGCTCGTTCACAACGGTTGCTCGGTAAGGAAGTCTATTTCCCATGGGGCGTCGATCGAAACGGAATCAATATTGAATTCACCGTTGAGAAAAACACCAAGCGAAAAATGAAAACATACGACCGTGCAGAGTTTTTAGAACTCTGCAAAACCACAATTGAAACCTTTACTCAAGCAATGCGTAAGACCGCTCGACGCGTTGGCCTTTCGTGTGACTTTGACCGTGAATACCTCACGGACTCTCCAGAGTACCGGACCGTGACCCAATCTATTTTTATTGAGTTGTTCAAAAATGGCTCGATCATTGAAGATTTGCGTCCGAACATCTACGACCCTGTTGAAGGCACAACCATCGCAGACGCAGAAGTTGAGCGCCTCTCTCGTCGAACCAAGCTGGTCGATGTCGAGTGGAACTGCGAAGACGGTACGAAAATCGTCATTTCCACAACCAGGCCCGAATTGATTTGCGCCTGTGGCGTCGTGGTTGTTCATCCTGATGATGAACGATACACGCACCTGGTCGGAAAGCGAATCAACCTCCCTATGCCGGTCGACGGTCGTGAGACGAGCGTCGAAATTATGACACATCCTTCCGTCAAATCAGACTTCGGTTCTGGTGTGCTTATGGTGTGTTCATTCGGTGACCAAAACGATGTGGCAGTGTTCCGTGAACTCGGCCTCACCCCCTTCCAAGCCATCAATTTAGAGGGGCGCATGACAGAGTTGGCAGGACCATTTGCAGGTCAAACCGTCCTTGAAGCTCGCGCTGCAGCCATCGAACATCTGGAAAGTGAAGGACGCATTGTCAGTATTGTCGAGCGTGAACAAGAGGTTCCAGTTTCCGAACGAGGAAAGAACCCTGTGGAGATCATCCTTCTCAAGGAGTGGTATGTTCGGCAAACGCACACACAAGATCGAATCCGTGAACACGTTGAAGAGATCGAATTCCACCCGGTTCGTAACAAACAATTCTTGCTGGATTGGATGGACAACATCAGCATCGACTGGCCTATTTCACGACGACGTTGGTACCATACAGAAATCCCAATCTGGTATTGCGATGACGAAGATAAAATCATTGTTCCACCGACTGGAACCTACGTCCAACCGTGGTGCCAGTCACCGCCTGAAGGCAGCCAGGTGCTCGACCGAGACAGCCGCAAGGTACTCGGATCCTTCGAAGAGCTGAAATCGATCCTCGGCACGGTTGTTGGTGAAGAAAAGGTGTTTGATACCTGGATGGATTCCTCAAACTCCAACCTCTTTGTCAGCGGCTACCTCAACCAACCTGAGGTGTTCAAAGATGCCTTCCCCACAGCACTAAGACCACAAGGAAAGGAGATTGTACGCACATGGTTGTACTACACCCTGCTCAAATCGACCCTGTTGCTCGATCAGCCTGGATTCAAACACGTTTGGATCGATGGTTTGGGCATGGACCCGTGGGGTCGAAAGATGAGCAAATCACTCGGCAACGGTATCGATGCTGATTCTGTCCTCGAATGTGGAGCCGGTGGACGCACTGGATCATGGAAGGTGAAAGGCCCGGACAAGACCGTAAGCCTTCGAGCCAACAAAATCGGGAGCGAGTGCTTCCGTCTATGGAAAGCATGCGATGCACAAGTCGGCGACGACTTCCACATCAATCCCGAAGAAATCGAAAAGAAGTACTTTGGCGTCCTGACCAAACTGTTCAACGTCGCTCGGTTTGCCTCACAATTTGAAGTACCAGCGGACTTAGAGACACCACCTGAGAACTTGGCCATAGAGGATGAATGGATCCTCGCTGAATTCCAGGAAACAATGGACACCGTCAGAAAAGCATGGTCTGAGTTGGACATATACACCGCTACTCAGGCTCTGAAAACCTTCGGAACTGGCGTCCTGCCAAGCCATTATTTGGAAATGGTCAAGTCTCGACTCTATGATGACGATGTGGCAGCAGCATGGACACTCCATCGAATCGTTCGTGATTTTATGTCAGCCTTTACACCGGTTTGCCCATTCTTCACCCACCACGTATCCTCAACCATTTACGCCGCTTCTGCCGTCGATGTTGAGACCTTCCCACCTCACGCTTACCCCTCGGTTGCACCCGGCACCGAACATGGCGACGCTTTGCGAACCCTTTCACAAGCCATTCAAACCTTCAACGGCGACACATGGGGCCACAAGAAAGAGCAAGGCATTTCGCTCAATCAACCCGTGACCGGTGTTGCAATTCCTGAAGCGCTCTCTGAATTTACCGACATCCTCACACGAATGCACCATCTCGAGTGATTATTCCTCTTCGAGTGCTAACTTGGCTTGCCGAGTTGGTGGCATGTCGAGTTGACCAAGTCGAAAACCAATCAAACGGATTGGTCGTTGATGATCGACATTCAGAGCAAACAAACGTACCGCAAGGCGCGTGAAGACATCGACATCATCCATGGCCACAGGAATTGAACGCCCATGGGTATGAGTTTCAAACCCAGTGTACCGTACCTTAACCTCGCACAAGCGACCTGCCACGCCGATCCCCTTGGCCTTGGCCATCACCGTCTCGACAAGTGTTTTGAGGCGCTCCAACACGCGTTCATTGTCATGTTCATCGCTAGAAAATGTGTTCTCCTTACCAATCGATTTGCGACTGCGAAGAGGGCTCACTTCACTGCTGGTATCACCGTCGACGACCTGTACAAGCCAGGTCGCAAACCGTTCACCTGCGATGCGTCCCA
The DNA here is from genome assembly GCA_905182125.1 of uncultured Candidatus Poseidoniales archaeon. Taxonomy (GTDB): domain Archaea; phylum Thermoplasmatota; class Poseidoniia; order Poseidoniales; family Poseidoniaceae; genus MGIIa-L1. Next base: position 37,520 of record CAJJAV010000008.1, on the reverse strand, counting down.
ACGCCAATTCACCCAATTCATATGCTTCATCGACGGTGTTGAAACCCCACTCGGCCAATTGTGTGGCCCTTTTCGGTCCAATACCGGGGACTTCACGCAACGAGCGTTCGACAAAGAATTCGTGAGTTTCGTCTGGCAGCATCCTAAAAATCCCGTTTGGTTTGTTGATTTCACTTGACATTTTTGCCAAGATTCGTGTCGGTGCAATACCGAACGAAGCGGTGAGACCCAAGTGCGCTTCAATCGATTTTTGCAAATCACGGCAGAGGGCGTAAGCTCGATCCCAATCACCTTCGACTTCATTCGTAATGTCAAGATAGGCCTCATCGATGCCCGCTTGTTCAAAATGTTCTGCCGGAGGTCGTAACATCGCCATCACCTTTCTTGAGGCTCGATTGTACAAACCTCGCGTACCATGAATGTAGTGCCCTGTGCCAAACGGAGCACCTGGGCAACGTCGCCACGCTTCGCCAATCGGCATGGCGGAGCGAATACCAAACGCTCTGGCTGCGTAGTTGCATGTGGAAACGATGCCACGCCCGCGACCACTTTTGGGGTCTGATCCAATGATCAATGGACGTTCTGGGTCTAAACTTCGGTGAAGGATTTCCACCGAAGCAAAAAACGCATCCAAATCACAATGGACAAGAATGCGTTCGTTTGAGGAAGAGGTCCCTGCATTCTCCTCCTTCATGACCCTGTTCGAGTGGCCACGGTGTTTCAAGTTGATGACATCTTTTGGCCTGATGACATTCACTTTCACCCGAGGGGGTGAACCGAAGGAAAGAGGACCGGGTTCCAAACCTTCCGAGGTATGACCGTTAACTTCCCCATTCAACGAAGCGATGCAGCATTGGACCTCACAACAATCGCACCAATGCGGGGGGGAATCTACCAGTTGCACGGCCATGGCCGTGCAGGACAGAGCATGAGGAAGTACGCTGAGGCTTGGACCGTAGCCGCTTTGATGCGAGGTGAAAGTGTCCACTGGGTCGATGGTGCATCACGCATTGACCCAAGCCGGATTTTGAAATGCTTTCCAAGTCATGAGCCTTCAGCACGTGATCATCTCCATCGTTTGTTCATCGGGCGTGGTTTTACCGTTCATCAACTGGCCACTTTAGTTGAACGTCTGCCAAGGGAAGTTTCGATCACTCGATCCCCATTGGTAGTGATCGATGGACCGATTGCCATGCATTTGGACACGCAAGTGGGGGATCATGAGGCCCGGAGTCTTATGCGTAGCATCAGCATTCAACTCCAAGACTTGGCTGAAAAAAGCAACACGGCAGTCATTGTCATTACTGCTACCGAACCGGTATCCAAGCGGCATCAACATTTGCTGGCGATGATTGAACGGCGTTCATCCCAACACCTCACCGAACAAAGAAGTGCGAAAACAGACCGCTCTCCCAGATGGTTGATTCACCAACCAAGCGGGACTTCAGGTATGTGGCCGGAACCAAGGGTCGCAAAGAGCCTCTTCCGTGTGTTCGATCAGTTGACAGATGCCGGTTTGCATTGATGAAATCAAGGCAGTGAAACAGTTCTGTTAACGTGAGAGCTGCAGTACTTTGGCGGATCCCTTGTCATTCTTGAATTTGAAACCAAGACTGTACGGCAGCAAGAATGGTAACAAGACCACTCATTTCCGCCTATTGAGAGGTCTTTGGTAGGTTCATGGCACCGCCTTGGAGTCACGGTTTCCATTCCTTATCGAAAGAAAACACGCTAGCCTTCGGTTCAAGCCAAAGACAATCAGGTCGATGCTTGCTCTAGATTCGACTGCGAAGGATGACCAAGGCCATCAAAGAACCATTGACACCTAAGACCAAGTGAGGCAAGTAATCGAGGTTCTGTGTCAATGCCAGCAAAAAGATGACGATCGATTGTGCACCGTATCCGAGCGAAGAAGAAACGGTCAATTCGAACACGAGTTTTTCTGAGCCTTTGCCAGTTAATGCGGAGATGATTCGGTCTTGCCAACTGAAAAAGCACAAGTAGATGAAATGCAAGAAGTTGACATTGCTCTGCTTCTCCCAAGGGTGAGCAACCGGGCGGACGCGCTCATCAATTCGACTGGTGTCGTCCCCGGAACCGAGGGCACGCATCAAAATTGAATAGTGATTGAACAATGAATACTGGAATAAGGTCGCCAAAATCATGGCACCGGTGAAAGCAACCTCCCAGTTCAACAGGGTAGCGAATGCCCACATTACAGCAACCAAGCCGAGGGTGTCAGCCACGGTGTCCCAGTACCGTCCAACGTGCGATGGACGTTCACGCATGCGGGCCAATTCGCCATCAACTGCGTCAATCACACCCTTCACAATGAGCAACGAGCAAGCAAGAATTGTGCTCCCTTCATAGATCAGCCAAGCACAATAGAGCGAGAGAACAAAGTGGATGTTGGTGACCTGCATCACAGAAATTGGTTTCTCCTTGAGGAAGTTGGCCATCACACGAGCGATTGGCCGGCCCCATTCGGACAAATCAATGACCTCACGGTCCCCATATTTCTTCACTCCCAAAGAGTCACCCGACCTGAGCGTAAAGCACTTCACTGATATGCGTTGAGTATGAATAGAAGCTGAAAAGTGTATCAGGTTAGCAACCGAGCCACGTCGATGTGGCTCGATGACATCTGCCTGCTGGGACAATGCTGCTGTTCAACACTCAGAACGAAATACTACAGCGATGTCGCCGACCCATGACCAAACAATCGTTTTCGACGCTGTTCGAACAAAAGCGGGAGTTTGTTGTTTCCATCGGAATATTGGTCCTTCTTGCTACAATGTACGCGATCCTTGGTGCATCAACATGGGCTGTTGAGCCTATTGAATCTGCCACCAATTTCTGCGAAGGAATCTCCGATGGACTGATCAAGGAACCGATGAACACGTTGTCCAACTTGACCTATGTGTTCGTGGGGCTCGTTGTTTTGTGGAACCTGCCTACAACCAGGGAGAAGTCAAGAAATCCAATGCTTGAACGGAGCGTGTACCCGATTCTTTTCGCAACCGGTTCCATCTACATTGGAGTCGGTAGTTTTGCCATGCATGGTACGAACACCAACTGGGGCACCAGTATGGATTGGACCGGCATGTTGTTTTTCATCTCCTTTCCCGTTTATTACAACCTCAGCCGCCAATACCGCTGGAGTGACCGATTTTTTCTAACTGTGTTTTTCTGCGTGTTCGTATTGACTGCCCTATTGGACACCTTTGCTGCCAACAATAACGTCACCCTCATTGAGAACTTTTCAGGATCACGGAACCTCAAACTCTCCAGCATCACACGAGATTATTTGTGGTCCTTGTACATCGGAGTATGGCTGATACAGGAGGCAAAAAACCTCACTGGGAATCAATGGCCTTGGATGATTGGAGTCCCACTTGTGGCATGCATCACACTTTCTGTTGGCGCCCCAACCATGCAAATCATCCTCCTCTGTTTGATGTTCATCGGCATCGCATTAGCGCTCCACTTCAACCCGGGACAGACCCTCCTTCGCAAAGCTCAACCGGATTTGTGGATTGGATTCGGCTGCTACATTGTGGGCAACATCGTATGGCGCTATGGTCGCAGCGGTGAGGCAGCCTGTAACCCTGATTCACTGTTCCAATACCATGCTGTGTGGCACATATTGACGGGGGCATCATTGTACTTCTTCTACCGATACTTCAGAACTGAAACCAATCCAGAATCGAGTGAACTCTGAAGTGGGGTTTCGATACAAAAAACATACAATGATGCTTCTTTTTGCGAGTCTGTATGGGCACGAGTGCTTGGATATGCTTCCATCACTGCTCCATGTAAGCATCCAACGATGATCGACGCTGACCGACACACACTTCCTCTTCATCCCATCCAAAAGGTGCCACAATGGCCCAAATGGCACGGATGGCCAACGCTCTGTAATGATCCACATCGGGACGTTTCGACAGGTGTTGATCATGATCCAACTCTTCGAGTAAAATCACCCGTTCATGTTGCACCATCCCAGTCGAAGCAACAACTGCAAAGCGCACTTTACCCCCTGGGGGAATGGTCACACCGTGAAGGCGACCACGAAGCAACGCTGCATGGGTGAGGGTCGCCACATGAAAGTCATCCAAATCCCGAGTCACTCGGCGTGCCACAACAAGTTCGTCCAACCCAACTTCATTCCGCTCGAGGCGCTGAATCTGTTGCTGCAACAGCGAAACGACTGCTTTTTGAGCCGTCAGACCAGGAACACCATCGATGTCGTTGGAATGTTCAACGAGCATTTGGAGCGCCCTTTGTTGCATGTTGGCAACCCAGACACAGGTCGAGTGTTGCCGTTGTTCAATCCCTCGAACTTTCAACCCATGTTCTCCAAACGCCCAATACTTCGTCAGGGAACCAGCTCCGTGAACACGGCTCGGGACAAAACCGATGAAACGGTACATGTCTTCGAATTCAAGAGGGATTCCCACACGTTCTGTGACCCGTTGAGCGAAGGCATGAGCATCGATGCGGCGTTGTTCTGCAGTTCGCTGACGCCGGTCCTGAATCCAAACACAATCCACGATGGCATGCAGCACTTCCCAACCGTCTTCTTCCGCCATCGCAATGGTCTCGAGAAGAATATCACGCGCCCAAGCGCAAATCGCTTCGTGGGCTTCAATCCGTCCAAATCGAGCATTCTTGTATCCTGTGTATCCAAAGCAGGTTACGAGCAACCATTTGAGAGCATTTTGCTGTTGATCAAAACGGTCGCCTTTGGTGAGGATTTGAAGCTTCAACTGGCGCCTTCGCTCAATCAAGGGCGCTACAATGCGTCCGAGGAAGCCGTGAATTTGCCCACATGTGTGTGAGGCAAGTCCGGGAACGGGAAGAGCGTTTGGAGAAGCGATTGGAAACAGCCCTGCACCGAAGTGACGTTTTGTGTGTCGCTCGGTAAAGGCCCGTTCCGCATCAGCGGGGTGAAGGGGAACAAAGTGACTTGCATCAGGCGATTCTTTAGCTTGGCAACACGGGCAGTTAAGGGTCTCAGTGGAGATGTTACGAGTGGCAATGATGCTTGGAAAGAGGCTCGCAAAGTCAAGTTCAACCACGTGACCATACACGCCGGGTTTGCTGTCAAGGTACAAACCACCCCGGTCGGCATGAAGCAACGCCCAAGCAGTTTTGGTATCCTCTGGACGGTTTTTCTTCCATGGCACAAGCACCCCATCCTCCATTGCCGTACGCATTTGAATCGCACTGATCACGGACCCAGGCGAAAGTCGGGAGATGTCTTGCGGGGATTGTTGGGAATGCTGTGCCAGTTCAAACAGACCGAGTAAGCCACCCTCACGAACGATGAAGCTGCTGTTTTGATCGATGTGCAGGCGCCCATACAGTGGGATATACCCGTCTTTATGCAGGGTTTGGCCGTATGAGTGAACAGTTCGAGCAGAGGTACGAGCCGCCAGTGGACGGTCATCACGGCTGAGCGACAAGGTCACACCTGCTTGCTTTGCCAGCCTCATCAATGCAGGGAAATGGAGCCCATCGCCACCGTGCGTCAACAGCACATCAGGATTGAACTCGCTCATGACCGCTTCAAGATGCCCCAAGAACATCCCTGAATCGCGATGATTCGCCCGAAGCAGCGAACGCATGGGCGGCGCATCAAGGTCGCATCGGCCATCTGCTGAACAGGCTCGGAATTCGATGGCATCAATTTCAGCCTCTTCTGTGTGAAACCCGTTGGTGGTACGGTAGGTGACGCTCATGTGAACAACGCTGAGTTCTGGCAGGTGCCAAGAGCGTTGCAAGGCTTGGAATGTGGCCCCGTCCCACTCCACCCGTTGGAATGGTGCTATGCCATACTCAACCAGAAAACGCTGCGCTAGGTGAGCGTCGACCGAATAGAGGGTGTGGTGACGGTACTGACCCCGGGTTTCAATGTGGGCTGCTAGTTTCCTCATGTTCCAACTGTTGTGGACATCGATTTCGAGCACATCATCCACTTCCGAAGCATCGAATGAAAGTCGAGAACGGTGCGTTCGCATCATGCCAACGCCAAATCGGTCACGAATCTCAGGTTGTTCCAACCAAGCCCACAGGTGCTTCAGTCGGTGCCGGGTTGCATGGACGTGAATTGAAGGGCACCAGGGGACATTGACCTTGACTGCCCCACGCTCACCATCGAGCAGCCATACATCCATTGAAGTCCCGTTGGCGGCGCTTTGAACATCAAGAATGGGCCGGCTCATCGCCCATCACCTCGGCCGTTTCAAGAACGTCCAAGCGTCGTTCGAGTTTGGCATTCTGAACCATCATCTCGATCAACATGGAAAGCAGCATAGGTTTCCAAACATCATGTGAGGGCAACATGCCACCGGCGGTTCGCCGGTTTCGAACCCCCGTAAGAAGCGCATCGAACAACGGCTTCTCAGTCGAAGGAAGTGCACGACGGAACATCTCCAGCGAATGAAGTTCGTTTTCGATTCGTGTCCGCCAAGTTGGTACCGTTCGTCCCATGGGTGGGAATCACCGCCACCATTGACCATCGTTCGTGAGACCCGAGCAGGTTCAAGTGAAAGTGAATCACGACATCAGATGAGCATTGACGGTGGTTTCAGAGGTGCCACCATCGAGCACGGCCATGACCGCATGTGCAATGTCACGGCCAACACGAGCTTGGGCTTCCATTGTCGCAGCACCAATGTGCGGGGTTCCATGGAAGTGTTCGTGCTGGAGCAAGAGCGCATCGACTGGAACGGGTTCAACTTCAAACACATCCAACGCTGCGGAAGCAACGAGACCTTGTTCAAGAGCATCGAGCAAAGCAACCTCGTCGATGATGCCACCCCGGGCGCAATTGACGATGTGGTTGCCACATGCGATGCCATCGTTTGACCGACCTGGCATCAATGCAAGGCGTTCAGCGTTGACGAGGTGGTGGGTTTCATCGTTCAGGTTGCAGTGAATGGAAATGTGAGTGCAGTTGGAAAACAAGGTCTCAACCTTCTTGTGAAGGGTCGTGTTCTGTGCCTTCGCGACTTTGGGTGGAAGGTAGGGGTCGTAGGTATGGACCGTCATACCAAGCGCTTGGGCCACCGCACCGACACCTTGGGCGATTCGGCCGAAGCCGATGAGTCCGAGGTTCTTCTCAGACAATTCAGTCCCTTTCATGATTTTTTTCTCCCACTTGCCGTCTCGCATGCCTCGATCGGCACGAGGAATATGGCGAATAGAGGAGAGCAAGTGACCAATCGTCAATTCCACGACGGATTGTGTGGAGGCACGCGGGGCATTGACAACGGGGATGCCTGCAGTTGCTGCTGCGTGGATGTCAATGTTGTCAACACCCACACCAGCCCGTGCGATTACGGACAGTCGATCACCTGATACTGCGATGACATTTGCCGGAAGTTTCGTAGCACTGCGAACAATGATAGCGTCAAAATCCCCGAGAGCCCCTTTGGCTAAATCGATGGCTTCGATGGTGCCCAAAACCACTTCGTGTCCTGCTTGTTGCAACAGCAATACTGCATCTTCAGCCATACCGTCCGTCACTGCAATCCTTGCCATAATGTTGATGCGACCGACGAAGGCCATGAATCTTAGGTTCCTCTCATGAGTCCCCCCAATGTTTGAAACCGTCCTTCCTGCTGGCCTCATCAGGGACTACCATGGCAGATGTAGATACGAACACCCTGTTGTGGGCTATAGGATTGCTGTCAATCCCTCTGTTCCTTGCCCTGCCGATGAGGATCGCATGGCGGTTTTTCACCGGGGCTGGCCATGAGGAATCGCAGTACCGCAACACAGTTCTCCAAATTATCGATGCAGGCCGACAGGTGGCACCTTTTCGTGCAACCCTCGATGATGTGGCACGCAGCCTGCATATTCAACCGAGCCAGCAGCGTTTGATCGAAGCAGATTTATTCCATCCATTGACGTTATCGCACTTTCTTTTATTGCCAACGATCATCATCTTCCCTCTGGCAGCTGTGATGGCCTTCCCTGTGATTCTTCTCGGTCTTCCAGTGCTTATTTTAATCGAGACATTGTTGATTCGACAGCGCTTACTCGTCAAAGGTTTGACCACAATTGAACACCTCATGCACTGGCAAATCATCCACATCCCCAAACCTCATCGTGGCATCACGACCAAGAGCACAAAACTGAATGAATTTTCACACCATGTCATCCACTTCAACCACGTGCCACAAGGAGCCTTTCTCGGATTGTTTGCTTGGCTGATCGTTCATTGGACATTAAACCTCAATTCATGGGGCATTGAATTGGCGATCTCAACTGGACTTTACATCATCCTCCTTGGGGCCTTGAGCGTCATGAACACGGCCTTTGAATCGGATTTGGTGTTTGTCGACCCTGCGAAGGGGCGTCTGGTCCCGGTCGATCAGTGGTTGGAAAGCATCCTCAAGCCTTTGGTCGGTATTGGTTTAGGATTTTTGATTGTGCGTAATTTACTCGATGAATCACGTTCTGGGAACGCCGTTTTGTTTGCGACTTCCATTCTGATGATCTTGTACGGTGCGGCCGTTGTGGGAATTGCGTTCCGCTGGGGCTATTCTTTGTGGCGTGGTACAAAGGTCAAAGATGACTTTGAACAACAAATTATCGAAGCCCTGAATCCACTCTCATACGACTTAACACGAACCAGAGGACGCATTGAGTTCCACGTTCGAATGGAAATGAAGGAACGGTTGGCAACCCTCAATGAAGCACCACCAGATCAACTGACCTTCGCTGATTTGCAAGCATTGCCCTCATCAGAACACAAGGGGTCTATTCCAGATAACCCGTTGTGAACTCAGGATTCAAGTTCTGCGTCAACCGGTCCATCCACCAGCAACAAAGGCTGATCTTCACGGGTGTTCCGCATAACGTAACCCACGCCGAGTGCGCAGAGCAAAGCGAACACTGCAAAGGAGACCGAAGCACCAGTGAATTCTGAAAAGACTGCGCCTAGAGCACCGAAGAAGGAATCTTCTTCTTCTTCGACAAGGACCTTAGGAAGAATCTCTTCCATCAGTGCCGCTTGATTGTATGCATCCCGAGTGAAGGTCAGCTGACCCATGTAATCATCGTCCCATGCATCAGACCGTGTTGTGGGGTCCAAGTCCGAATAGAAATCTGGGCGTTGTGGAATGGATATGTCCACTGGCGTCGACAAGTCAAGCGTCAAAACAGCATCAACCGTGTACGGGATACTGGCTTCAAAGAATTCAAAGTCTTCGAACAGTCCGAGGAAAGCCACGGCTTGACCCGTTACGTCGAAGTGAGCCCAGGTGTTCCAGTGAGAGGAATCGACGTCGAGATCGTAAATCCAAGTATCAGCGACACGGGTTCCTTGGCCTTGGGCGTCATTGGAACCGTCTTCACCAAGGTCAATCTCCATCTGCAGGTTGCCTACTTGTCCAGTTTCTACATCAACTTCGGTTGGCGTAAACCGAACCAGCATGTTGTAGGTGCCGTTGGGGATCCAAACATAGTGTGAATCTTCAGTGTAATACACAGCGCCATTTGGGCCGTTGTTGAAGTGATTCCAATCACCTTTCCAAGCGTGCCTAACACGGTCTGTATCAACCACAATTGATTCTTTGGTGCGAAGCGCATCAAAGATTTCGTAAGCATCCCAGACGGTGTATTCAGGATGGTCAACGATACCGTCATCGTTCTGGTCACGCATCAATTGGAGGGTTCTGGCGAGAGCCACGGCAGCATCCACATCCGTGAGGCCGTGTCCAACACGCCAATCGTGGCATCGTCCTGTAGCGGAGCGGTAACACTCGACGGGTATGTCATTGCATCCATCGTCATCGTTTCCAGCTTCACATGAATTTGCCATACCTTCGTAGCGAGCGGTTAATTCAAGGATCAATTCAAGTTCGTGAATTCGAGAATAATTGGCTTCGTCCCAGTCAGCAAACTGACCGTAAGCTGCTGTTCCTTCACCACCGACAAGTGAGTCACCTTCGTCATGGTCTTCTCGATGGTAGTCTGCAACGGTAAGCGAAGGTGCTGCGTTGAGCATAAGGCCAGCCATACCACCGACGTGGGGTGTAGCCATGCTGGTACCAGAGATGGACATGTAGTAGAGATCGCCTTGGGTTTTTGTTGATGCATCAATTGCAGTACCCCGAGGAGCTGTGGCCCAGATATCCCGACCAGGTGCGCCAACATCAGGCCATGTGTGCATTTGATTCATGCAACCACGGCTGGAAAAGGAAGTTACTGCAGTGCCATCATGAGTGAGTGCTGCAACGGATATTGCCGAAGGAGTGTTTGCGTATACATTGGTTTTCAAACCGCTTGCACATTCGCTTCCACTGCCGCCAGAGTTGGAGGCTGCAAAGATGACTGCGACACCATTTTCGTATGTGAGGCGGTCTGTGAGGGTGGCGACTGCCCCATTGGGGTCGTAATCACCATCTGTGCCCCATGAGTTGGAAACAACCCGAATGTGGTATTCATTCTGTCCCGGGATCGAATGTTGGAAGGTCCATTCGAGCCCCTGCTCGGCAGCAAAAATCGAGGCCCCATCACCGGTTCCAAGCGCAACGAGTTGACCGCCTTTGGCAACGCCTGCTCGGCGTCCAGAGGACGCATCTCCATTTCCAGCAATGGTCCCGCCGACGTGCGTGCCGTGTCCGGACGATGTATCGGAATTGCGAGTTTCAGTCCAAACGCCGTCCCACTTTGCGGAATACAGGGTCTTGTCACCAGTCCAAGGTGCGAGGTAATCGAAATCAGGGTGACCTGCATCGACGCCGGTGTCCAAATCGACGATCGCCGTTCCGTCTCCGTCCCATTCGGTGAAGGAGGAGTCTGTTTCGAATGCGACGGTTCCATCGGTGTTAATGATGGCACGGTGCCATGAAGTGGTGGCGTTAACGACATGAGTGGTTTCATGCATTTTGATTCCAGGGGTTGGTTCTCCGCCCCACTCGGAAGGAAGATAGAAGAATTCCAGTTCTCGGTTCAGTTCCAGGTATTCTGTCCGGGCCCATTGACTGATGATTCGAACATCCGTAGCCGTGACTTCCATCAGACCACCGTCGATCAAGGGTGCGTCGCCAAGAATGGAAGCGCCATGGTTTTCCAACCATGTTCGGTCTTCAGTGGTCACTTCGCTGTTCAGTTGGAAGATGACGGAGAGTTTGGTGTCGAAGTCAGAATGGTCTAAGGCATCTTCCAAAGAAGCATCCATTCGCTCTGCATCGCCTGCGGGATTGAGGGAAGACATCAACGGGGCTGCAGAAGCGCCAACTAAGAGCAGTTGAAGCGACAAAACGACCAGAAGACCGCGTGCGGAGGAGGAGCGCATGAACCAATGCCCACTGTGACCCTTCAAATGCATTCGCATTTTTTGTGTTCATTCGGTTTGGTCCAACCAGGGGATGTGTTGAGGTATTTCTGCGAATAAATTTGCTGGAACAGCCGTCTTGATTTTCGACACTGGCCCAAGGCCTGAACTGACTTCCAATTGCCATGATTCGTAAGCTTCGTAACTGGTCATGTTCAAGACTGGATTCTCAGTTCGGTTCCAATCCAGGGTTTGCATTTCAGTCCCAGGAGGGTCGTGGCCGGTACAGACCACAAGGTGCCCGTCAAGCAAGTCCAGAACCCCTAGAGCAGCCCAATGCACATGCATTCGCCCGCTTGGAAGGTCATCTCGCCCGACGCCCCCTTTTCCGGTGAAAAGGAAATCGCCAGTCATCACATGAGTCGCCGTTTCAATCAACATGCTGTCGTTGGTGTGACCCGGTGCATGGTGGAACTTGAACATCACATTGCCCATTTTAATCGTGTCACCGTGGTCAACATATTTGGAAACATTGAGGCACGAGGTGGAATGCCACATCACGTACGAACAGCCGAGCTTTTCTTTCAACGAGAAACAGGCGGTGATGTGATCGGCATGGGTGTGCGTAGCCATTGCGTAAACAAGCGTGAGACCTTTCTTTTCGAGCACTTCGAGGTAGTGATCCATGAAATCGTAAACTGGATCGATCAATGCCGCTTCTTTGCTGGTGTCATCCCAAACCAAGTAGGTCATGGCCCAACCTGTTTCGTTCAACTGGTCAAAGCCCATACTGTTGCCACAGACATGCAGTACTTGAATCATCAGTTTCATGCGTTCGCTCATACAGAACGGTCATCTCTGATACGAGCATTCATGTGGCATGGTGACGACCCGTGGACATGCACCCAAAGGAGGTCGTTCATCTCGAGCATGATGGCCGGGTTCTTCTCGTTGATGGGTCTGGACAAGGGCCTCAACTTCCCGTCCCCGGGCGAATGAACAACGATGCTGTCCTCAGGCTACCAACGAGAATCGAAATTGAAGCGATGGAGATTCCATGGCAGGAGTTTCGGCACACGCGAGTCGAATTTGCAGATGACGTCACGATGGTGGTCAAAGGGTATCCAAAGATTGAATGGCCACGCCACTGGGCACTCAAAGATGATTTAATCAGCGATAATGCCGTGCATCCCGTGGCTCGAGAAGCAATTTATCGCTCGATACATCGTCTGGTTGCAAAAGTTATGATTTGCAACGATCAAAGGCAGGTACTCATGGGGCGCGTCGAACGTGGGCATTTCCATGGTTTTTGGACGCTCCCTGGTGGCTACATGGACCATGATGAGCACCCTGCAGTTGGGTGTGTACGGGAAACTGAAGAAGAACTCGGTCTGACCATTAAACTCGAGGACATCGAACCGGTCGTGACTCAAAACATATTCACAGATGAGGGCATATCTTTCGTCTCGTTCACCTACCAGGCGAAATGGAACGGCGATGCATCGACATTGAACGTTCAAACTGAAGAAATAGCCGAAGTCCGTTGGTTTGACGTGGAAGAAGCACTGAATATTGCCGTTTCTCACTTCGATCGTGAAGCTCTACGATCGATTTAATCTTCGAGCCCAACAGATGACCGGGCTGCATCCAATGCGGCATCAAGACCATCAGCGTTGGAACCCCCGCCTTGAGCAAGCGTTGGTCGACCACCGCCTCCACCGTTGATGTGATGAGCTATTTCTCTCAACAGCGTAACCGCATTATAGCGTTCTGATGCAGCTGTATTTTCCGTGACGGCGATCATTAATTTCCCGCCTCCTTCCCTTGAACCGAGCACAGCCAACGTAGGTTTTTGTGCATCGAGGGTCAGTTCTTTGAGCATTTTTGTCATCTTTTTCAAATCCCCATGGGCTTCCATGATCACGATTCGAACGCCATCGACTTCATGGGAATCCGAACCACCTCCAGAGGTTCTCAAACGAACGATTTCGGCTTCAAGGTGTTCAATTCGCTTGCGTTGGTCCTTCCATTCCTTGTAAAACCGCTCAGAAGTCCGAGGAAGATCAGCGGTCGGAACACCGTAAATCTCGCATGCTTGGCGAAGAATGCTATCTTGTTCACGAGCGTAATTCAAAGCTGCTTGACCTGCCACAATGTGCAAACGTTCAACACCGTCTTGAACAGCAGATGAGCGAACGATTCGAATCGATCCTATTTGGCCTGGTTCATCGTGATGTGTGCCACCGCACGCTTGAATGTCGTGATCCGCAATCCGGAGGATGCGAATCGAGTTTCCTTTCGGCGCCCCACCTTGATAGAGGTCAAAGCCATATTTTTTGTCAGCATCTCGTCGGTTTAATTCTGTCTTTTCGGTTCGTTGGACCTGCCCGATGACTTCGTTGGCGAGGGCTTCAATTGCATCCAAATCTTCTCTGTTGAGTCGGTGGAAATGGGTGATGTCCAAACGGGCCATGTCAACTGACTTGTTGGCCCCTGCTTGGTAGATGTGGGGCCCGAGGACACGTCGGGCTGCTCCGCCCACGATGTGAACTGCTGTGTGATGGTCCATCAGTTGCTTTCGACGTTTCCAGTCAATGCTTCCATGGACGAGATCGCCTTTGTCAAACGCCCCGTCAGTCAAATGAAGGATATGGTTGCCGACCTTCCGGGTGTCGAGCACCCTGCGTTGAGTCGAGTCGGTTGCAAGGGACCCATAATCACCCTCTTGTCCTCCGCCTTCAGGGTAAAAGCAGGATTTGTCCATGACCACCCCGTGGGTTGCCTCTTCGGGGTAATCATCCCCAATTAGCGGCAAACAAGCGAGGACAGAAGCATCAAATTCCTGTTGAAGAACATCTTCGTAATACAGTGCATGGGTTGCTGGCAATGAAGGGAGGTTCTCGACCAGTGGTTTGGCTTCGATGGCTTGAGCCGCCTGTTTTGCGAGCATAGCATGCCGCTCTGCCATTTCAGCAGCAAAGCCTGTTCGAACAGAAACCGAGGACCATCCGGCCTTCTTTGCAAGGGAGACTGCCATGTCCGGAGCAAGTCCGTGAGAGTCGTTCATGTTGAACAAGATCTCATCTGGTATTCGTTCTGCATCTTTAGGAAGCTGCTTGAGTTGAGTGTTGATGACATTGCCACCCTTCCGGAGCATTTCCCCATAGCGTGCTTCTTCAAGTTCCAGAATGCCAAGCAATCCATCGTAGGTCTGTTTCATTGGAGCGCCACCGAGGTTCACTTCGATGTGATGCTTTGCTAAATCTGAAAGCGACACGTCCAATTTTAGTTCATCCCGCAACCTCAGGGTCCTTCGGGCAAGCATGCGAGCAAGGTAACCTGCTTTGGCGTTTGACGGGACGAGCCCATCACCGAGCATGTGGCACAAAGCGTGCAGGTGATCTGGAATGGCGTAAATTTTAGCAAGCGGTTCAGTCACTGCGGAGAATTGTTCAGCGGTTACAACAACGCCGCGTTCACCAAGGCGTCGAAGGAAAGTCGCACGCAACTCATCTGCATCGACGCCGGGTTCAATGTTCATAATCCCGTTGAGTCGACTCATCTCGCCGAGCAGCCCATCAAGGTCGAGTTCAGGCCATTGCGCAGCAATTGAAGAAAAGCCTGAGATGTCTTTCAGCCATTTGGTTGAATCGGGATAAATGGATTCGTAAATTGTTGGCGTTCCGGCTGCTGCCCAACAGAAACGCTCCAAACCGTAACCTGTATCGATGATTTGAAGAGGCATTTCTCGGTAGCGATCACCTTTCAATTCCACATCGCCATCCGGATGTTCTTCTAAATTCATGAACACCAGCGTTGCCAATTCGAGACCGCCAACAATGACTTCAACAGCCGCTCCTGCGTTTCCTCCGCCCGACCAAGGATTTTCCACATAGGTGATTTCATCCGCATCGATGCCCAAGGCATCGGTCAGCAATTCATGGCAAAAGCGAACACATTCTTCCATCCAGTAAAACATTCGACCTTCTCCAGGACGGTTGAATACGTGGTGTGCCATCATTTCAAACGTCGTCAAGTGACGGCCAGAACGGCCAACTGCATCTACATCTGTAAGGCGAATGCAAGGTTGTGAGATGGTGAGTGGGTTCGCCGGAGGCTCCACTTCACCGGAGGTAACGTGGGGTTGGAAATCTGCAATCGAGGCAATCGTAAGGTGAATGTCGTCTCGCCATCGGGCCAAAACGGGGTACGGAGTGACCCGAGTGTGCTCGTAGCCTTCAAAGAAATTCAGGAACGTTTCTCGCATCGCATCTTTGAGCGCTTTACCACGCATTGGATAGCCTTGAATTAGAGGGGCGCCGATGAATGTGTACTCGTCTTCAGTCGTGTCGCCACAAGTGATACGATCGTGGTCTGTGGTCCAAAACCAAAGCGCAGTGATACTGCATTGCTTACGGATAAAACCGTTCTCGTGGAAAACAGCCAAATCAATTGGTGGCAGACTCATAGCAACACGCCCAAGGAGGAACGCTTTCTGCGAGCGACACATCCCCCTTGAAACCTGTGTTGTGGATTCGTCTAAATGTCTTGAACAACGCTCAAAGGTGATTCACCCAACGCATCACTATGGGCGAAGATTGGCGCACCCACCTCGTGGATGAGGGTGATGGGACAATGCGAATCAAGGCACATGGACAAATGAAGGTCGATGCACGCCTCGTCACCGATGCAGACCATCTGAGAAAACATGGCGATGATCGTGGACCAGAGCAGCTGGTCAACGCAGCCTCACTGCCAGGAATCGTCGGCGAAGCTTGGGCGATGGCTGATTGGCATTACGGTTACGGCCTCCCAATTGGAGGCGTGATTGCGACCGATACAGAAGCAGGTGAACTCGGTGGAGCCATCTCACCGGGTGGCGTTGGCTTTGACATCAACTGCGGCGTTCGAATGTTGGCTCTAGATGCCACTGAATCAGACATCCCGAATCTCAAAAAATTAGCGGGTCGGCTTGCTGGTCGAATTCCTGCTGGTGCATCTGGAAAGGGCGGGCTTGACATTGACGCTCGCCAACTCGATGAATTGATTCAAGGTGGCGCTCATGCGGCGGCGGACCTCGGATTTGGTTTCCATGAAGACATTCAAAACATAGAATCAAGCGGTCGTTTGGTCACCGAAGAAGCAGCCATTTCGACCCGTGCAAGGGAACGGGGCCTCCGTGCTCTTGGCACCCTCGGTAGCGGCAACCATTTTCTCGAACTTCAAACGGTCGGCAAAACAGTCGATGCAGAAACAGCGGAAGCATGGGGATTGTATGAAGGTCAACTGGTTGCGATGATTCATTCTGGTTCTCGTGGACTCGGCCATCAAGTATGCAGCGATCACGTCAGAGCACTGGAAGGCCGTTACAAAGCCCAAGGCAATCAATGGGTCGATGAGGAATGGGGCTACAGTTTGGCAGATCGTCAATTGGCATCAGCCCCCTTCCACAGCAAGGAGGGGCAATCTTACTTTGACGCAATGAACGCTGCAGCAAACTTTGCCTTTGCCAACAGAAGTGCCCTCGCTCATCGTCTTCGAGAAGTGCTACGATTAGAATTAGGCACCGATGGAGAAGCACGGGTTTTGTACGATGTGGCACACAACATTGCCAAGGTCGAGAAGCACACCATCGATGGAAAAGACTGCACGTGCTGCGTTCATAGAAAGGGTGCTACGCGAGCCTTCGGAGGCGATCACAGCGATGTAAACTCCGTCTATGATAAAAGTGGACAACCGGTCCTTGTACCCGGGGATATGGGCACAGGATCTTGGCTGATGTCGGGCCCAAAGAAGGGAATGAACCGCGCCTTTGGATCATCATGTCATGGTGCAGGGCGTGCACTTTCACGCACCAAAGCCAAGAACACAATTGATGGGAAAGAGTTGAAGAGAACGTTGGAAGCAAAGGGCATACGGATCCACGCATCGACACCAAATGTACTGGCTGAAGAAGCGCCTGATGCCTACAAAGACGTCGATGAGGTCATTGCACTAACACATGCTGCGGACCTTGCAAGGCCAGTTGCTCGATTGAGTCCACTGGCAGTCATCAAAGGATGACGTCACATACAGTAGTTATTTGCTGGTTGACCAGGAATGGTCGGTGCTGCTCCACTGTGCACACCATCCGGTTCCTCACATATGACACTGAGTAACGTGTTCACGAGGTCTTTCAATTCATCTACCTGGCTCTGGAGATCGCGCATTCGTTGACGCATCTCCGTTTTTGTTTCAAGCTCTCGCTGCATATTCCATCCCATCCAGAGAAGTTGCCTTCTCCAAAAGAATATTTCTAAAAATCACCTTATAGGCTTTGAGGCCATCACATAGCAGACCTGTATCATTTCCATACCTTCATTCAGACGCGAAGCGGTTATATTGGTCCGGTAAGTCGCCAGCATTACTGCCACCGTGGCTTAGCGGTATAGCACCTCATTGGTAATGAGGAGGTCGCGAGTTCAATTCTCGCCGGTGGCTCCAGTAAAGATCCCAACGTTATGCTTGCTCACATGTTGCCCGAAGGAACCCGTGAAGGGGATGAAGTACAGCACATGCAACGTGAAGGAAAGTAAGAAGTGGCGCCGAGAGAGAGATTTGAACTCCCGAATCCAAAGGAAACACGATTTCCAGTCGCGCGCAATACCAGGCTATGCGATCTCGGCTTGTAACCCGGCGACTCGGCTTCTGCGTTTAATGCTCACTGATTGCTTCTCAAGCCATTCGCAGTCAGAACGGGCGAAAGAACTCATATGTTGACCTCTTACGCCGTCCATGAGCGAGGATGGGGACCCCGTATCTGCCGTCATGCTTCATGAAGATGAGGTGGCAGAAGGAGGTTCGATGACCACCGGTGTCCATGGAGAAATGCCGTTTAGATTGCGGGATTTTGAACCTTTTTTCTCATTTGGAAACATCCACCCCATCGCCCGACCCCTCGATACGATTCAATGTGAGCTTAAGTTTCAGGTTCGCTTAGCCATTCATGAGTGGGAAAGAGGTCATTGGTTTACGATCGCACTCGGTGCAGTGGCCTTCCTTCTCGGCTCCCTCTCACCGGAAATCATCAGCGGCGGCGATCCAAAGGTCATTGGCGCTGAAGGAATTCAAGCCATCTCGGGTTTTGCCTTCCTTCAGATTCTCATCTCATTCATCGTATGGGGTTGGTTTGCCATCCAAATTTGGAGTAAATTCCCAATCATGCGCGCCCACGCTATCTCGCTGTTGGTATTTTGGAATCTTTTCGTACTCGCTCAAGTCCTGTACCACGAATCAAACCCAGCATTCCCCCGAGACATCGTCCTTTCGGACACGATGATTGGAACACTGATTGTGTTGGTTGTTCTTTTCTTCATCTACTTCTTTTGGAAGGCAGTCACAGAAACCCGCGATATGCATATCGAGGAATACCATCTGCACGAAGATGTCCGATTGATGGAAATGGAAATGGCCGAGCATTCCCTGCGTTCGTGGGGATTCCTCTTGGCGACATGGACCGCTATGACCATGCTCTCTGCATGGTCGGGAGCGCATTACATAGCTGACAGAATAGGTGGTGACGCTAGCTTCCTCGCCCTCCACATCGTCTCAGGCCTCCTGACACTACCTGTGTTCATGATGGTCATATGGTATCCGCAAAGAATGCTAGGTCAAGACACGGTGGTTCGTACAAAGGCAGCCATAGCGGCCGATGCAGAGTTGGCCAAGGCAGGCAATTCAGACCATCCTCGCTCAGGTTCTTTTTGCCCTGAGTGTGAAGCCGAGGTGATGGTCACAAGAAACGCAAAAGGAGATCTTCTCGTCCCCTGTCCAACAAAGGCTTGCACAACAAATTCCATGGTTGGAAAAGTTTGCCCGACATGCAACGTTCCTGCACCAACACGATACGATTGTCCATCGTGTGGCATCAACGCCCCGGTTTTAGATTTCCTATCTGACGTGGAGGCTTGGTGATGAATTTTAAACAACGAAGAGAGGATTTCCCAACCCTCCGGTTGGAAGACACCCCCGCATACCTCGACAATGCATGTGTCACATTGAAACCTGACAGTGTCGTTGATGCGGTCCAGGAGTATTACTTGGTCAATCCAGCGTGTGGTGGACGTTCAGTTCATCGGTATGGAACAAAGGTCTCCCAGGGCGTTCGGACTGCCCGAAGCAACATCGCATCCTTCATCAACGCCGAGGCCAACAGCGAAGTCGTCTTTACTCGCAACGCCACGCACTCCCTTAACCAGGTCGCTCATGGTCTTGAATGGAACGAAGGCGATGTCGTATTAACAACGGACAGAGAACATAATTCCAATTTAGTCCCGTGGCTCCAACTCGAGAAAGAACAAGGTATTGACCATCGAGTGGTGGCTTCCAAACCTGACAACACCTTTGATCTAGAGACGTTTGAGGCGGCATGTGCTGACGCAGGATCGAAGTTGAAGTTGGTATCAATGGGCCATGTTGGAAACTTGGATGGTGTGTGCCTCCCGATTAAGGAGATCACAAAAATCACCCATGACCATGGCGCACTCATGTGCGTGGACGGAGCCCAATCAACGCCCCACATGAAGGTCGACGTAAAGGCACTGGACATTGACTTCCTCGCTTTTTCACTGCACAAAATGTGTGGACCTTCCGGTATGGGTGCGCTCTGGGGAAGGTACGATCTTTTGGATGGCCTGCGCACCATCCAAGCCGGGGGTCAAACCGTACAGAGTGCAACCTATGATTCGTTTGAATGGGCTCCACCGCCTGGTCGGTTTGAGGGTGGGTTGGGTAACTTTGCCGGGATGCTTGCAAGCGGCGCTGCCGTAGAATACCTCTCGGAATTTGATATGGATGCCATCAAAGAGCATGAAATAAAATTAAATCGAATCATGAGCAAACCCATCCGTGACCTTGACGCTGTGGACATTATTGGACCTGAAGACCCCGCCCTCCGCGGTGGCATTTGTTCAATTCTGATGAACGAATTGCCAACTCATGACATCGCTATTTTACTGGATGAAGTCGCAGGTGTGATGGTTCGAAGTGGACAGCATTGTGTTCATTCTTGGTTCCATGATCGTGGCCATCCGAACGGATCCCTCAGAGCCTCAGCATATTTTTACAACACAGAAGAAGAAGCAAAACTTTTTGCTGACACTTTTGAAGAAGCGGTACAAGCCTTTAGTTGATTATTATGGATGAAACATTCGAATGGCAGGATGCCACCACTTCACCAAGCGATGAAGGGGTGCCAGCGACTCCATCGACGACCACCTCAAATGAACCTCCACTGTTTGTTTTACCGCCAATCGCACCAACCCCGGAGTCGGTGTTGCAGGGGCCAAATCATTTAGATTCAGATATTCGATTGGCCAAACGTATTGTGAGTTTTAGTCTCGCCTTCTTGATGATTGGGAGCCTTGCTTACGTTGGTTTCATTCTGGTCGATGTTGGCGAAATAACTGGGTATCGTCCTGGTGCTGGCGCTTTGGAAGCGCAAGAAGTGTATGTCGATATGATTCAACGCGATCAGGTCTCCTTAGATGGCTCTGGCGTGACGGTATGCATCGTTGATTCGGGACTCAACACCGAACACCAAGACCTCAAGTCACTCAAGATCACCAAATGGAAAGATTTCGTTGGAACTTCTTCGGCCCCTTACGACGATCACGGTCATGGGACCAGCATGGCTGGTCTGTTGGTAGCAGATGGGTGGATGCAAGGCATTGCGCCGAAGGTCAACCTGCTGGTTGCTAAAGCACTGGCAGAAAATGGCTCAGGCGACGACAGTGATGTCGCAGAGGCCATCGATTGGTGCGCAAGCAACGGGGCAGACATCATCTCCCTTTCCCTCGGCGGTGCTCCCGGCATTCTGCCGTTCAACTTTGGAGCAGGACGTTCCTCTGCACAGGCTGCTGAAGATGCAGCTGAGTCTGGAATCTTTGTGATCGCCGCAGCAGGCAACGACGGTGGCGAGAATGACGATGGTGATGTTGCTACGCCTTGCAGTGAAACATCGGTTATTTGTGTTGGAGGTGTAAAGCAATCGGGAACCCACTGGGAAGGGTCCTCAGTTGGCGATAACAACGGACGGTTGTGGCCGCTTCCAATTCTGACTCCACGATCAGACCCGCACAAGAAGCCTGAGATTGTAGCACCTGCGCAATCTGTTGCAGTCATCAACAAGGAAGGAACTTGGTCGCTGAGCGATGGAACGAGCGCGGCAACTGTCTACGTCACAGGGGCGATTGCACTGCTGCTCCAAAACAATCCTGAGCTGGCTACGAATGGGTCGCAAGGAAGCATCTCGAACATTAATCAAGTCAAAGAATTGATTCAACAATCTTCGCTGCCAAAGGCCAACCAAGAAGGACACGACGATAACTACGGCTACGGACTGCTTCAAATCAAAGCCCTGATTGAGGCAGCAAACCCAGAATCTGAATGAATCAGCGCTGCGTCATGGCCACAAGTGTGCCACCAAACAAGGGCATGAAACCAACATGATGGGTTGCACTGCATGATTGAATGAGTTTAATCCAAGCATTGAACCCATCGACCAGTGCCATTCCGTCAACATCATCAGGCTCGACATCGCCAACAGGCATGTCAGGTTCCAAAGTGAAGAGAACGCCACCGGTAGCCAAAAAGGGAAGCATTAATTCAACATTCCGAGCACGCACAGCAGAGGTCCCATCGACAATAATGGCATCCGCTTCTGGTTGAATCGGAGCTTCCCCCACTTCCAAACCGGTGGAGGATGCGGCTTTCCAAGCCAGTGTTTCTCCAACGAGTGCATCAAGCACCCCGACGACGATTTTTGTGTAGGATTGAGCCTCATGCCGAGTCATCAACCGGTGAAGAATGACGGCAAACTTTGCCCCATTTTCGATGATATCATAGCGTTCTGGAGTGAAATCATCGACGGTGAACAAGTCATAGATCCAAGCAGAACGATGACCAATGCCACCACCCACTTCAATGACCCTGTTCGGCCTCAAACGACCGAGGGCATCCCGCAGGCGACGGTGTGCAGAAATCGACCAGGTGGATAGCCCCATGTGTTTGAGTTGTCCGCCAATGTTCCCCGCAATATCAGGTTCATCCCTGCTACGCAAGGGATCAGCAGAGAGCAGTTGTGCGAGGACATCCGCTTTGTCCACTGGTGGAGCGGCATCATCTGCGGTGGCCATGAGAATCCCTCATGTGACACCCCCTTCAAGGCTCGCATCAAACCGTGTGCACGGCCGGTGACTTCAAACGAGAGTGATTCCGCGCCTACCATGGGGAACCATCATGGATGAGCCGGAAGAAGGGGAAGATTTTTTTGAAGAAGAAGAAGTCTTCTTGGAAAACGCAGTCCATTGCCCCGTCTGTGACGACCTGACTGGTCACGAGATCCTGAATGAGAAAAGCAAAGGTACCGGCGCAGATTACCTCGTGAAGTGCATCGATTGCAACAAAGTTCACACCGTTCACATTCGCCCACCACCCGTCGTAGAAATCCCATTTATCCTCACAGAAGGACCGTCTTCAAGCACCACCAAGCTTGAAATCGATGCAGATGAAATGATTGAACTCGAAGACGTTTTCAAAGATGGCGACAAACTTTGGAAGATCAATCAAATCGAACTCAAGAATGGACGGCAAGCAAAGCGAGCCGAAGCGACCCTCATCGCCAGAGCCTCTGCTTTGCGTTCAGACATGGTTCGAGTGAAAATCACCATGACACGTGGAGAAGAATCTGAATCAGATGTCTTGATTGTTGGTGAGGATAAAACCTACACTGCTGGATTTTTAATCGACATCGAAGGAATAGAGTGGCGCATCCGTGCGATTCACACAGGACGTGGACGTACCTTGCGAGGAACCGTTGACGCACCAGACATCAAGCGAATGTACCTCCACGAACCTCCAAACCCGGAACATTTCGAACCACGCACACCACGGGAACGACGTCAAGCGTGGAAAGAAGGACGGCTCGGATTCAATCCAAACCCAGTGCTACCAAATGAAATCATCAAAAAAGGCGTCAAACCTGATCACAAGAAGCACAAAAGGCCACGACGCTGATCACGGTCGGTTGGACCATGGCATCAAGAATGCCTTTGCAACTTGCGCCCCCACTGTTGGGTTTTCCTTTAAACGACGTATGCTGTACTCATACCACTTTTCCCCATACGGAATGTACACTCGGGTTCGATGGCCGGCTGCTGCTAGTTTCCGCCTCATCGGTCCTCGTACTCCGAGCAACATTTGGAATTCATAGCCTGGGCCTTTGAAATTTCGAACCTTACCGGCGTTCGGTCGTGGATCAGCAATGCCGGGACCCATGCCGTAAGATTCGAGGGCAGATGTTGCGTACTTGATCACGGGAAGGTCATGGCTGGCAATGGAACAGTAGGCACCAGCAGCTAGCATTCGATCGATGCATGCATTCGTTGCATCCACAATGTCTTGATAGCCAGTGTAGGAGATGTCTTCGGGTTCCAAGTAAATGCCTTTGCAGATTCTGTAATCGGCAGCAGGACCAAGTTCGACTTCAAGTTCATTGATGTCATCAAGGGTTCGAAATAATCGACCTTGGAGGACAGTGCCAACATTTGTCAAACCTTGCTTGTGGAGGTCCAGGACAACCTGTATAGTGTCCGTGGTCACCCGGTGGTCTTCCATGTCTAAACGCACAAACATGTCCCTCTCATGGGCCATACGGACAATTTTTTCAATGTTGACCATGCCTTGTTCTTTATCCACCAGAAGACCAAAGGCCGTTGGCTTGATGGAAAGATTAGCATCCAGTTTGTGTTCGGTGATGGCATCGACGACGCGAACATATTCATCGAGGAAGTATTGTGCTTCAGCGATTGAAGTTATTTCTTCACCGAGAACATCAATGGTAAAGCAAGCCCCTTCAGAACTTAGCCGTTTCATTATACCAACCGCATCCTCGAGCGTTGAACCTGCGACATAGCGACGAGAAACCCAGCCTACGAACCATTTTGGCATCCGCACTGTGGCGGCGACAACGGTTCGAGAAAATAGACCAACCATGACTTCTCCCAGCGGCATGTCAGCACAGGAGATTCTTGAGGCTTGTTGCCCTAATGTTTGGACACATGAGTTCATTGAACCCGGTCAAGCACACCTTGACGCTTCAACAAAGGAGCGCCCAACTGTTCTAAGTGATCTCGAATGGCCTGCCGTTGCCACCCTTTGAACGCTTTCTTATCCATGGAAAAGACAAGATCTCCGTTTGGAAATGCACGCTTTGTGGCGGCAAATGCTGCATCAATTGATTGACGCCAGAATCCACCCGGTGCACTTCCGTCTTCCGGTGGTGCGTCAAAGGGCAGAGCATAGGTCGCGAGCATATGGCCAAGCCAAACGCCAGTATTTGCGGTGATTTGGTTGCCCCGTGGAGCGTAATGACCCCCACCAAGGGTGATGAGAACAAGCTCGCCAGCGTTCTTTTCAGGGTCCCACTGACCAATGCCCTCGCCGCCATCCAGGCCGAGCCCTTCATGGATCAGTTGACCGAGCAGGTGCGCTGCACCCAGATGACCCCATGTCGCGGCAGTGGAGCCAACTTCAATGAAAAGACAAGGAGCATCAAGCCACGGTCCGTGGTGCGTCACTTCGAGAGAAATGTCAAAGGCTTCACCCAAATCAACACCTTCAGATCGTTGTAGAAGTGAACGCCACCATGGACCGAGACGAGGTGATGGGGGGGGTGCGTCACCAGCCTTGCCGCCAAAGGGGGCGGTTACTGAGGGGTCAAGTTGCATGACGCCTATTGGATGCAGTGTCAGGCACGCACGCCCACTTTTAGCAACGTGTCGAGAGGGGAAAATAACCTCCGAAACATGCTCACCTGTCGCTTTGAACCAACGTAAATCAATGTGATCTTCCCTTAACACACCATCTGGAAAAACCCACATTCGAACTGCTTTTGAGGCATAGGCAGGGGCTCCTTCGACATCCGGGAGTTGATCCCAGGCACCAAGCGAACGAACCACATCGGCTTGGTTGGTTGATGCAATGTCACCGCCGCTGACCGCAATCAACACCACAGATGGTACGCTCATACCATCACCAGTCCAGAAGGCCATTTGATTCTGTTGCGTGGGAGGATTGACAAACCACGCCACCAAGCCAAGACCATGACGGACACCTTACCACCCAAGGTGCCCTTTCACGCACTCACGCTTCAAGCACATTCGAAAGGCTACTTAGCCGTTGGAATTGATGGGGAGTTTCTCCAACTCGATAAGGACTTTCAGTCCGTGGATGAAGTTCGAAAGCCGTTCCCAATGGCTGTTCGACACACGTGTGTGGTAAATGGCACTTTTGTGGCTACATGGATTGACCACGAATTGCTGATGGCAAGAATGGCAGCGTTTGATTGCTCAGAAGCAATCACTGACGGACCTGAACGAGGTTCCTTGAGAACTCGCACAACACTTGAATCAGCCCAACACCCAAGCGGTTCCCTCTGGTCTCATGTGCTGGACGCAGAACCACTTGCACTCTGTGGTCATGAGGATGGGTTTGCTTTTGTGCTCTACAAAAAGGGCATTTATGCAATGGGTAACGATGCTGGCGAACATTGGCGCATTGAATTACCTACATGGCCAGAATTGACCAAACTTCCACGCGCCAATGATGTGGTGACAGCAGCATTCGATAACGGGTTGTTGAAAGTGTGGTCACGTGGAGGCGGGACCCAGTCATATGATGTAGAGACAGGAGATCTGGTCTCTACAAACGTAAACCACTATGATGGCGTATTGGAGCATGTTTACTGTCAACACGGGCAAGAACTTCACGTCTATGACAACGGTTCGGTCGTTTGGCGCACGGAGGGAATGGCGCTCATTGACGCTAAGTTATCAGGTCCTGTTCAGCATGCTTTTTGGAGCGAAAGTGAGAAGGCTTGGAGGATTGCAGGTTGGCGTGAAGAACTCTTCCTCTCTACAGATGGCCTCAAAACCTCGAAAATGCACGAAATACCAGTTCACATTTTGTACAACAAAGGCAAAACTTACCTTCTGCTCAATGATGGCTCATGGCTGCATTCTCACTTCTAAACATTGAGGTTTCCACAGCCTTGACCAAACAAAGCGTAACGATGTTTATAACAAATATTTGGTGAACTTAACTTATGGACACAAGAATCACCATCATCAGTGGTGTTCTCGCTCTGTTAATGGTGACGAGTGGGATGATGCTTGTCAACAATGGTTCAAATGAAGACCCTGTCAATCCACAAGAAGATGCGGATGCTGATATACCTGGGTCTCAAACCGTTAATCTGAGCCCTGTTGTCCTCCTTGCTCAAACCCATGTCCATGACTGGGATAACACATCAGCACACATTACCGGTTTCATTACTGATGAGTCACCCACATCTTCTATTGTCACGGTTCTTCTGATCGACATGACTGATTCAAGCACCCTGACGTTCAATGCCACACCAGATGCCCAAGGGCAATGGACAATCAACAGCGGAAAGGTGCTCCCTGGAACTTGGGTCATCCAAGCAAGCGTCGTCGACGATAGCAACCAAACCAGCCCGCTAAAATTATCTTCACTGACGATCCTGCCTCCTACCGAGAACAATGTTCTGGTGACATTTTACTGGCTGCAACCTGCCGAAGGAGATGACCAAGGGACAATCACCGGTACAATGATCCATAACTTCCCGCAAACATGCTCCGTCGAATACCACCCCTTGGGCCAAAGTCCTGCACGTATTGTTGCGGGTCAAAGCAACACCACTACTGGTACATTCTCAATGCAAATCAACACATCCTACCACAACACCGAGGGCGATATTGTGTCTGAATGTGGCCTCTTTGAACCATCAAGTGAGAGCATCCGTGTCAACCTTCCAGTGCCACCAATTCCTGAAGGCGATGCTGACAGCGACGGCGTGATGGATGAAGCAGACCTCTGTGACGCGACGCCTGAAGGCGAACCTGTGTATGCAACTGGCTGCTCTGAATCTGAGACTGATGACGACCTTGATGGAATCATGAATGATAAAGACCTCTGTCCGGATACCCCTTCGTCCCAAACTGTGGACAGTGATGGATGTGCAGAATCTCAAAAAGATGCCGATAATGACGGTGTGAACAATGTTCTGGACCTCTGTGACAACACACCAACTGGGGAAACCGTCGATGCTGATGGCTGCGCTGACTCACAAAAGGACAGCGATGGCGATGGTGTCAGCGATGCTGTCGATCAGTGCCCCAACACCCCGATGGGCGCGGTTGTGGGCGCTGATGGCTGCACCCTTCCAGACTGGTCACCCGAAGATTCCTGGTATTGTCAAGATGGAAACGGGCCTTGGGTTCGAGATGATAATGGCGTTGGAAATAATTACAACGAAAATACCAACGGGGTGAGCACGCCGAACGGCGGAGGCTCAGGACCTTGGTTCCAGTGTGAAGTCAGCGTCACTGCGTCCTCGACAGAAATGAACGTCAACTCAAACGGCATTCCAAATCACAATTGGGTCTCTGCCTTCGGACCTGGCGATGTGCAAAGCCACACCTGGTCCATTCCATTGAACCCAACAAACGACACAAACGGGGGCCATACCTCAACCAATTGCCCTGCCTCGAATGGACGATGGGAATGCGCTGCTGATCGTGGCCAAGTGGCTGTTGCTGCAAACGGTGTTCCGATCTTTGGTCCTGAAGAGGGACCAGGTGGCGATGCAGTGGCACTCGATTTGTTTTACTTTAATGAAGACAGACAGCCCATTGATCTTGGTTACTGCGGAGCACATGCCGGTCCAACTGGCGTGCACTACCATTGGGATGCAATGTGCCAATACTGGGAAGCTGAGAATGGTCAAACCATGCAAGACTATGACTGGAGTCTAATCGACCCCACACAACATTCCCCCGTCATTGGATGGTCCTTCGATGGTTATCCAATCTATGGAATGTACACATGGGACGAAAACGGCGCAGTGCAAGGAATGAAATCATCCTACGAAGTTGAACGCACAAGCGATGGTGGCGATCAAGGATACAACGGTATTGATGATTGGAACTACATCAGCGGTTCCGGTGATTTGGATGAATGCAATGGACGTTTTGGAGCAACGCCTGAATACCCTGATGGCACATACTACTATGTCTCCACACCACTGAGTGGTTCAAGCAAAACCGTTGTCGACACCAATGGTGACACGGTGCCAATGATTGGATTCCCTTACTTTTTGTTGTGTTACCACGGTCTTGCTGATGATTCCAATTCTGGTGGCGGCCAAGGTGGCGGTGGACCACCCGGTGGAATGGCCGCTCAGACTGTGTATGCTCACATGCCGGAATTGATTGAAGAACCTCGACTTCCAACAAACATAACGGGACTTTTGTTTGACACGAGTTGGATGTTGTTGCTGATCATTGGTGCTGCTTTTTCTCATGGTCAACGCAAGAACCGATGAGGGGACCCTGTTGAAGCAACACATCCTTGGATTTTTCCTTGTAGCCACCTTGCTGTTTGCAGGTTGCATGTCGCCGATTGGTGCCGATATTTACCAAGGCGAGGACCTCAACCCCCCTGTCACCTTTCGACCATTCGTTCTCGAAAGCGATGACGGTTCCCTGTTTAATTCGAGCAACGTCTCAGGCAAAGTGCTCATTGTAGGATTTGTCTATGTGAATTGCCCCGATGTATGCCCCACAACAACCAGCGACATGGCGTGGGTTCAATCGCAACTTGGAGAGAGCGAGCGTAGCAACACCAGTTTTCTCTCGATCACCGTTGATCCATGGCGGGATGGACCCGTCGGGCTCACGAATTACAAAAGCGACCACAACGTCACGTGGCCACACCTGACAACACCTGTTGATTCCGAGGCGAACCTATCGCTGATCGAACAGGTATGGACAGACTTCAGCATCGGATTGGTCCTCACGGAATCAAACCAGTCAACGAGCCTTGGGAGAGGGCACACAGTGTATTATGACCTCGACCATACCAACGGGGTTGTTCTCGTTGATGAGGACGGTTGGCAACGCGTACGCTGGACTCATGATGATTGGAATGCTCAGGGCATTCTGAATGATGTGCGAGCGTTGCTCGCTTGATCATCACTCGTTCGTTTCAGTGTGACCACAGCGACCGCATGACTTGCGGTCCTTGTGAACGCCCAAGAAAACTCCTGGACCACATTGAGGGCAGAACTCGGCTTTGCGAGTCAAAGTTCCATCTTCGCCGACGGAATACTTGGACCACTTGGCACCGGCTTTAGGACCGTCGCCCATCACTCGTCACCTCCCTTGGAAGATTCTTCAGCTTCTGGGGCCTTTGCGGTCCAGAATTGCTCGTGTCGCTTGTGAATGTAACTTGGTTCAACGCTCATGTCTGAGATATCACTGTAGACAAATGCAGTCCCTGTGGTCAAAGGTTGTCCAAATCGAGTGTTGCAGTTTTTGACAACAATGCAATCGGGGTTGGACTTTGGTTCAAGGGTGCGAACCAAATCCATGACTTCCTTTCGAGAAGGAGTTGCAAGTCCAATATGCTGCCAGCTGAAATCGATTTCAACGCGGTTGAGTAGTTTGTTTTCTGTTCGGTTTACTATTTCCATACTTTTCATCTCCTTATCGGTTGCTTACTTTGAGTGCGTACTTCCCTGGCAGTTCGACTTCCAATTTCTTGGCAATATCAGAACGGGCTGGGTTGATGATGATGACGTATCCTTGGTGATCGGTTGATACTTGAGCGGATGGGTGGCGAGGGCACTGATCGATACCATCGTCAAGGACGAGGTGACATTCTGCGCATGCGAAGGGAATCTTAACCATACATCATCACCTCATTCATTGTCTTCATCGAGCCAGGTGTGGCATCCGAGACCCGGTTGCTTGCTGGTCAATCCAATCTTGGAGCGGCGAGGATCCGATGTGTCAGGGGAAAGTGAAACAATTCGAGCACGAACTGAGTTCCCAACACCGATGCGACGACCGCTTTGACGGCCTTCGATCCATCCCATGCCGACGTTGGCATCAACGTGGTCTTCCATGATCTGAGACTTGTGAAGGAGAGCTTCCATAGGACCAATTCGGACGAAAGCACCGAATTCGTTGACTTCGGAAACAGCGCCTTCGACCACTTCGTAATCTTCCATGCAAAAGAGCACGGCATCGAAGCGAACACGTTGGTAAATGGCACCGTCGCCGTGAATGATTCGACCTCGGCCGAGTGGTTCGTGGTTGGTGGTTAGGAGGATGAAGCGGTTTTGTTCATCGAAGCGACCTTCAAATGCGGTCATTGAAAGTCGATCGATGTGATCATTCAGCGATGCGCCTTTGCGCATGTATTCGGCAGGAATGCGGATCGTGTCTTCCCTTGATACAATTTTGTACATAATGTTCACCTCTGCGTTCAACAACTCAGAAACGATGGGAGAAGAGGAGTGGGAAACCCATTCCGTCCTTCACCGGCAATCGCCTCGGGAGAGAAGTCGACCGTAGTCATTCTCGCCACCGACGACCTCTATTTAATCCACTCGCCTCAATCAGGGTATTGGACGCAGGAAGAACACGCCGAAGAACGACGTTCTGGGGCTGCTCATAGAGGCCTTGAATCGATGATTTCAGAGCCAGACCGCCATAACCCATAACAACCCCCCGAACCTGCTTCGGTCTCATGACCGGTAAAACGCGTGACGGCGGAGGAAATTTCGCCTCGGCTTTGCTGCCGGTTTTGATGTTCGTTTTGGCATCAATGACGCCGATGTTGGTGGCCAATCCACAGAACCAAGCTTTTGCCGAACCAACCACAACCAACCTCACTGATTCCGTCAACGCATGGACTGGCCTTGAACAACCGTGGGGCCAATTCGGACGGACGCCAACACACAATGGAAGCATGCCTGCCCATGGACCAGAAGGCGGTCCAGGTCAAGGGTTGGTCTCAGACGCCTTGACACTTGGAACCATTACTGAGCCTGGTGTCAATTGGGTCGCACTCGACGATGGCGTGGGCAGCGACACCTATGGATCCATCATCGCAGACTTTTCGTCTAGCATTACCGCACCGGCCGCAGCACAGGAACGCTGTGCCGATGAAGACCTCTTTGCGGTGCTTGTGCATAGTGACGCCACGGACACTTACCTCACGCTCATCGCAGGGGACGATGCAAAAATCGCATGGCAAGTCAGCGTAGGCGAGACAAAGGATGTGAGATCAACACCAAGCATCGCCGATATCAATAACGATGGGCGCCAAGAAATCATCCTCGTCTACGATACTCAATCCGCACTCAACATTGAACTATGGTCGCCCGAATTGAGTTGCACAGAGTCTGGATGGGACAAGTCAGGGCATGAAAATGAAAAACTCTGGAGTTACACCGATGTCGATTACCGCATCGGCATTGAGAGCCCACACACCCCTTCATCCCAAAGCAACCATCTGTCCGTCACCCAACCCCTGCTCGCTGATTTGTCATTGGACGGCAGTCCAGAATTGGTGCTGTCGGTGGTGGATGAGACCTCCAACGATCCGACTGTCCTCGCCTTTTCATTGACAACAAGCGTCCCTTCAGAACCTGATTGGGCTGTGGCTTTGGACCGTGGCACCCACCCTTCATCGCCGGCATGGGCAGCCCTCGATTCAACCAACACAGCCATTGTGTTGACGACCATCGATGCCAATGGTGGATCAATGTGGGTTTGGCGCATTGATGGCGCAACTGGCTCCCTCGATTGGGAACGGGTCGCCGTTCAAGGAACTGATTCAGACACCGATGCCCCTCGCTTGAGGTTGCCTGGACCGGTCATTGCACAATTGGACGATGATGATGCACCAGAAATGATCCTCACGGTTCCAACCGATGCAAACGGACGCACTTCTGGGCTTGGAGCTCGGTTCATCGGTATGGAACTCACATCCACCAATCAAATTTTCAATTTCCGTGCACCGAACGGTTACGCAGATGCAGAACCTCTGGTCGTTGACACAACTGGTGATGGTTTGCACGATCGTCTGTGCTGGGTAACATGGTTTTCTGAATCGCAATTTTCTTTCAACCGTCAAGGGTTGACTGGATGCCACGACATCAGCGATGACACACCGTTCAAGGAATGGTCACGTGACCTTCAACGAGGCAATGGCAACGACAATGATGAAATCGCAGTCGCATCTCCAATATGGCTCGACATTGATGGTAGCGGTGCTCCTGAGCTATTGGTGCCCTTTGGGATGCGCTTGTGGGCATTTGACGGCGAAACCGGCGCATCTGCGGATATCAACAATGCATGGTCCTCCCCCCTCGCTATGCCTCATCGTGTTTGGGCAAGTCCGGCCGCTGCAGACATGGACGGCGATGGTAGGATCGACATTCTCATTGGGGACACGCTGGTATCACAATTGGCTGCTGACCTCGCCCCACTGGCAGATAACCGAGGTATTAGCTTCAATCCCGCAACCCCTGACCCAGGCGACCAAGTCACCGTTACTGGCCAATTCTCGAACATAGGAACCCTCGATAATCAGGAAAATGTCGATGTCGTTTTGCGGATGAACGGTGAGGAGATTGCTCGGGAACGCTTCGCCGAGGTTGAACCTGTTTCACCGAGTGGTGAAGGCGGACCACTCACATTCAGCGCTACGTTTGTCGCAGAACTGGGAGAACACGAGTTTACCCTTGTTCTGGATGTCAATAATAACCTTACAGAAGCGAGAAAGGACAACAACAACGCCTCGATGGTGTTGAACATTGTCGATCCGTTCGTGTCCCGCATCGACCCACCGTTTGACCCAATCCGAATCGCCCCCGGCACAACAGACACCATTTCATTGGACCTGGTGGCAATTGGTTCGAAAACAGCAGATTGGACATTGACGTACGATGATGAAGCATTGCCTGAGGGATGGTCCTTCAGCCCCAACGGTGGTTCTGACCTGACGCCCACTTTGATCCCCAACTCACCAGTCACAGTCTCCTTTGACATCGCCATTCCATCGACGGCTCTTGGAGATGAAAACTCGTATGTCGATTTGATGTTGACCCTCGAAGAGGACGCAACCATTGTGACCACACTCCGTCTTCCAATCGAAGTTTTGAGAACACGTGGCCTCTCTGTCGTTGGTCCATCTGGATTGGGCGAATCGACTGGGTTCGGTCGACCGAACCACGACGCAAGCGCATGGCTTGTGGTGGAGAACCTTGGTAACGCACAAGAAAGCACGACATCAATCGACTGGACCGCGCCCTCATGGGGTGGAACACCAGCCTTGTTCACTGCAGAAGGCACTGAGGTGTTCTCCCTCACGCTTGGCCCCAATGAAGACATCGAGTTGTTTGCAACCCTCCCAGTACCATCGAATGCACAACTTAGTTCTACCAGCAACAGCCTGCTGACATTGTGTATTGGAAGCGGTGAATCGACCCTTTGCCAAGAGCTGGACATCACCTTCCAAGCCAGCGAAATTGAAGCAACACCATCGCACATACGGACGCTACCAAACACAACACTGAGCTGGAGTGTTCAAACGGACCTCCCCTCTGATGGTTCGCTCGAATGGAACATGGCGGCGGCACAAATGGTCCACACAGGATGGGTGTGGTCTTCAACAGGTGACCTCAGCGTCAATGGAACTTACCTCGAGATCACCGGAACGCCAAATGCTCCAGCATCGGGTACCCTCGAACTGAGTCTTCCAGTCAACGCCGTACCTCAACGGCATGTCTTTTCACAAGATGAAGCGACTGAACCTCACTATGAACTCAACATTTCTCTGCATGTGCTACAGGTGTTCCGTTCAGCAGCGACTGTTCTTGATCCGCTCCCCTCTGGCCAATCAACCGTCGTTTCCTTCAACGTCAGCGAGACCGAACCAATCCTTTTGCGCTTGGAAAACCCAGGCAATGGAGAAGATACTTTTGTTCTCACTGGTGAAGCGCTTGCAGGACCAACAATGAGCCAACCACCACAAGTTGAATTCACGATCTACAACCCAGAGCGGACACTGGGCCCTCTTGCGACAACCATAGCAACAGTCGATGTTCTCCTCTCAGAAGATATCCCTGCACTCTCACCCTTTGAACTGGTCTTCACCTGGACCTCACAGGGCGATTCGAGTGTTGCATCAACCGCCTCATTGATGGTTCAAGCAGAACCTGACCATCAGTGGAACATCTCCAACATTACGGTAGCATCCAATGCGGTTATTCCAGGACAAGAAGTCACCGTCAATTTCAGTGTCACCAACATTGGAAACACCCCCGACACGCTCAATGTGAATCCGTCGTTCACCATCACACATGCCGGCAACGATACATCTGCGTGGGCGAGTTCAGGTGTGGTCTCTGAGCAAATCGATGTCAATGGGAGCGAGGCAATGGGCGTCTCATTCACTGTACCAACCAATGCATGGTACCTCACCAGTGCCGTTCTAAATTTAAACCTCTTTTCAGGCGATATATTCGTCAAGACAACTGCGCTGAATTTCTCAGTAAGCCATGATTCGGGATGGCGATTCAACCTCTCCAACACATCGCTCACCATCGCACCGGGTGGGGAGAACCTCACCTTGAAGGTCGATCAATTGGGCAACCACCCCGAAGCGCCATGGTACACAAAAGCCGGTCAAGGCTGGGCTGTGTCTCTCCCGAACAATGGTGGTGTAGTCAACCCGGGTCAAAGCACAACCATGACTGTGTTCGTCACACCTCCAGAAGGAGCGTTGGCTGGAGAAGTCGGCGTGCTCCGTATTCGGATTTCCGATGCCAATGGTGCCGGTCAGATTGTGCAAGAAATACCTGTCCGTGTTGGTGAAGAGGCAAACATTAGCATTGAACATCGAGGTACATGGAAGGTGAATGCTGATGGCGGTATGCCAACGGCTTGGGTTGCAAACTATGGAAATGATGTGGCCGTCATGCAGGTCTCAGTCACGGGCCTTCCTGCAGGGTGGACCCTGAACGGCTCGAGCCAAATCGTTGTTGCTCCTGGGCAAATGATTGGATTGCCACTCATGCTCACGCCCGAATCAAATTGGAATGAGCAACGATTCATGATCACCATTGAGTTGATCCATCCTACCCTTGGCGTCTTAACGCATGACTTGGAAGTTGAAACGGGTGCCTACACCTTCCACAGCACTCCAGTCCAATCCGGGCGTTCAGGTACTGTTGTGACCATTGAACTCGGCCAAGTCGTTGATGGAGGGTTGACGACCACAGACAACCTCCAATTGTTTGAACAACGTGTTGAACTCACAATCGGTTCGGTTGCGAACGAACTGCTCCTGCAGTCCTCAAGCGATGAAACAGACCGGATGTCAATCTTCATCAATGGATATGATCTTCCAATCGTGGATGTTCGTTGCGACCTCACCGCACAAGCCTTCACAGATTTAGGCCGTGTAGAATTGGAAGGCCGAATTGGCGATTGCGAGGTTGTCGCTTCGATGGATGAGGAATTGAGGGCCACAATCATGTTGATCACCGACCGTGGAGAAACAATCACGCTCAAAATAGATTCAATCGTTTTGGCACCTGGAGCAAATGCAACCTATGAGCTGAATGTCACAGGATGGAAACCAAGTGCTGGAGTCCGGACTGTTACTGTCCTGATGGTCGACTCGTATGGCCGAATTCTCGAAGAGCGTTCCATTGACACAATAGCTAGGGCATCAGGTTGGAACATCGGTATCTTTTCTTTCTCAGCGAATGAAGACCTCAAGGTCAGCGTTCAGAGGGTTTCTTGGAACAGATTGGCAGGCGTCAATTGCCATGTCACCGTGGTCAGTCTCGACAGCGGATGGACCACCACAAGGGTCATCGATGTCGCTGAAGGGGACTTCCCGCCAGTGGTCACGATCCCTTCCCCAGACGGTATGAAAGATGATGAAGAACTCAAGGCAACTCTCCGTTGTGATGCACCCTATGATGTGGATGACGACAGCGGAGACGATGAGGCAAGTGCATTTTACAAGGCTCCTGACCAACCGCTCGTAGAGAGCAGTGAATTGGTGATCAGTGTCGCAGTTGCTGCTCTGTTACTGGTTGTCGCCTACCTCGCAGGTGTAACCAAGCCAGCAAAGAGTGGTTCGAGCCAAGGTACCAAAGGAAACCAAAAAAGCAAGAACGACGCGAAACCGCTTGAGCACATCGAACCGCTTGAAGAAACGGTTGTCGAAGAGGTCGATGAATTCTCATTCGAATTACCAACAGATCTGGATGAACCACAAACGGATGTCCCAGATACTACACAAGCGCACGTGGAGTCAATCGAGGTGATTGAATTACCGGATGAGGGAGATGCATCCCCGTCGGGGCGCTTAGCCTCGATGCGAGATGAGATCACAACAGATGCACCGAGTCCCGAGGGGCGACAAGACAGAATGCGAGAATTCTTTGGTAAGGAATGAACAGAAGCAACGCAAGGTCTTATCACACATCGGCGAAAGCCGCAGCCATGGACCTTGACACCTTGGACGGGGCTACAAGCCCATTCATCACCCTCGATGCATGCGATGGCGATTTGGCCCGTCGAATCGTGTCAGCGCTGGATGCAAGTGCTGCTGGTGACAACCAACCATGGTCGGGCCTTGTCAACAACACACCTACCCTCATGCAACGTCTCATTGAACAAGGCGTCAAGACTCCACTCAACCGTACCGCAATACCATGGGATGATCCAACACTTCTGTTCACCTCCTGTGTCGTTCTCACAAAGGAAGGTCAAACTGTTCCCCTTGGCGATGTGAAAGCACGTGAACGTGTTGGACGGTTCCCCCATGGCGACGGTTCATCAATCAGTTACATGATCGAACATATGCGTCCAAACAATCAGGGTTCGGCAATCTCGCAACGAATGGGTATGGATGAGATTTTGATATTGCTCGAACAATTAAACAGTGGTCTGAGCGACAAGCATGTCGGCAATTCCCGCTACAATGAAGGAACTGCTGGCCTTGATATTCGAGGTTTCCTCACGGCTGAAGAAGCAGCATCGTTGCGACGTGGCCTCGCAGGTCGTGGATGGAGCGTTACTGCTGACGAACCAATCGATGGTGGTATGAGGGATGCAAGTAAGAACCTCATTGCAGTTCTAAGAGCAGCAGAACGTAGGGATGTCGGGATGTTCTTACGCTCTCATGCGTAATCAAAACTTCAAAGAAGTCAGTCGTTCGTACATTGAAGCATACAAGGCTGCTGTCGTGTCGATAACGGATTGAGGAAGAGCTGGAATTGCCGGATCTTCTGCAC
>CAJJAV010000007.1 GCA_905182125.1 uncultured Candidatus Poseidoniales archaeon | reverse complement strand
CTCGTATTACCCACCGTTTTGGAATCAAGAATGGGCAACAGGAAATCTTTGAATTAATCAACAAGAAAGCCTACATCGGAGGCATTCTCATCGCTGGTTTAATCTTATTTTGGTGGGTTTTGATCACAGAAGGGAACGATAATATTGCCCTCGCTCCTTCCTTTTTATTCGGTCTAAATTTTTCCCATGTGGCCATCACAGTCGGCGTTTTTGGCTTGCTTTCTTCTGCCTTCAAATCCTTGAGCCGAGAGAAAGGTCAGTTGTTGCCTTCCCTGATTTCCGGTGCCATGATCATTGTTTGTGTTTTCTTCATCTTCGAGCCCCTCGTCTATGGCCTTTTCACCGATGAACTTTCACAATCAACGGGCCTCTGGAGGACTGGTCGCTTGGTGATTCTCTTTTCGGGAGTGACGCTCTGTTCCACTTACTTGGTGGAAGCCTACCTCTTGTTCTGGCTCAAGACCTTTTGTGAATCAGAAGGCATCAACATCATCGAACATGGTGAGCAAACCAACATCAGTGACAGCCCAGTCCTCGAATAACGACGGGTTGCTTTCTTGAATCATGAGCGGGTGGGTTGAGCATGGCAGGTGAGCGATTGGATGTTCTACGCCTTGGATACCGCCTTGGTCGTGACCCTCGAATCACCACCCATCTCGCGCTTGTGAGTCGAGCACTGGGGGCAAATCGCTTCCTTCTCGCAGGGGATGAAGATACAAAGATGTTTGAGAACCTCGAATCTGTTGCAGATCGATTTGGTACTGGAATGTCCTGTGAGCATATCAAAGGGCCAATGGGTTGGCTTCGTCGTTTCGTCGAGGAAGATGCAGGTGACGGAGAGCCCGGAGTCGCAGTTCACCTCACCATGTACGGGGAGCCGTTCCGCCAAGCTATTCCACGTATCCGGAGGGACCGTCCACTTGTCGTGATCGTTGGTGGGGCGAAGGTTCCAGGTGATGTCTACAAGTACAGTCAATACAACTTGGCGGTCGGCAATCAGCCTCATTCAGAAGTTGCAGCCCTCGCTCTCTTTTTGGATGCCTGGCACGGAGAATCTGGGAGCGAACGCTCCTTCGAAGATGCGAGATTAATCATCCAGCCGACGGCCAACGGCAAGCGAGTTCGTGATTTAGAACGAGAAGAGGAGTAGGCAGTCGCTCACTTGTCTTCAGTGAGCCCTTTTCAAGGGGTAGAACCGGCCAAATCTATCCAAGGTTCCCCTTCGGTTTCAAACCCAATCATTATGGGTGTTCGTTTTCGACCAAAACTGATGACGGAATTCAATGTTGGTTCCGGCTCCTTTTCACCGGGGGCAAACCGTCGAGGTGTTGCTCAACCCCCCTCGTTTATTGACGCAGCAGATGGGCTTGTCAATGGCCAAGAATTACCCGATGGAGCGCAAGGTCCAGGTGTGCTTCTCACAGCCGACGGGGGCCGCTACACTGGGACCCTTTTCGGAGCAAAAACCCACGGTGAAGGCGAATTGGTGTTCACCACCGGTATGATGGGGTACCAGGAATCACTTACCGACCCTTCCTTTGCCGGACAAGTCCTCACCTTCACCTATCCTTTGATCGGAAATTACGGAATCCATCAAGGAGCATCTGAATCAAAATCCGTTTGGCCACGCGGCGTGGTTGTACGGCACGCAATGACCCAACCAGATCACCGCTATTCGATTGGAACGGTTGGTGAGTTGCTTCGCTCCCACGGTGTTCCAGGAATTGAGAACATCGACACTCGAGCGATCACCCGGCGCGTCCGAGAGTTAGGAACCGTGCTATGTGTCTTTGGACCACAAGAAGATGAACACCTGCTCAAAACACGCCTGAACACCCTCACATCGCCGGATTTAGAAGACTTAGTCGATGAGGTGTCGATCGACGAACCAGTTCTCTTGAATCCAGGGGCTCTTGACGACCTCGACCGTCCACTCCCCCGCCTAGGGGCATTGGATTGTGGCATCAAGTACAACATTCTAAGAAACCTCTGCCGTCATTTTGAAGTCGTTTGGTGCCCACCAAACACGCCCTTTTCAGTTCTAAGCCAAGACTACGACATCGATGCATTGTTTTGCTCCAACGGGCCTGGTGACCCTGCCCATCCAGGCAAAGCCGCCATCGCTCGTGAAACCCTTGGCGCCGCAGTTCGTGCCAACATGCCCGTCATGGGCATCTGCCTCGGCCATCAATTGATGGGGCTTGCTTCCGGTTTGCAAACCTACAAGATGCGGTATGGGCATCGAGGCGCCAACCAACCGGTTGTTGATCTCGTCACTGGATCAGTTTCCATCACCAGTCAAAACCACGGGTTTGCAGTCGCAGACCCAGATGCCGGTATGCTTGCCGCACATCCAAGTGGCGCGTGCTCCCCTCCCGGCGAAAACATGCATGGATCAGAGGTACGTGTCCGATATGTCAACGCCAATGACAGGACCGTTGAAGGGCTCGACCTTGTTGGTCAACCTTCCTTTACCGTCCAATTCCATCCAGAGGCCTGCCCGGGCCCACATGACGCAGCCCCCCTCTTCGGACGGTTTAGAGACATCGTTGATGCCCATCTGGGAGGTGGTGTGTGATGCCTCGCCGTGACGATCTCAAAACCATCATGGTCTTGGGAAGCGGTCCAATCAAAATTGGACAAGCTAGCGGAGTTTGACTTCTTCTGGCAGTCAAGCAGTTCGAGCAATGCGTGAAGATGGTTACGAAGTCATTCTGGTAAATTCAAACCCAGCAACAATCCAAAACGATCCGGAAATGGCAGATATAATCTACATCGAACCACTGATTCCAAGCACAATACGGCGCATTCTGGAGATTGAACGTCCATGTGCTCTCTTAGCAGGCATGGGGGGTCAAACAGCCCTCAACATCGCCAGTGAACTTGCCCATGATGGATCGCTTGAGCGCTTGGGTGTCGAACTGATCGGTTCGGACTTGGATGCTATTGACAAAGCAGAGGACAGGGAATTGTTCAACCAGGTGTGTGAATCAATTGGACTTCCAATTTCGGAAGCTATTGCCTGCAACACCATGGAACAAGTTCTTGCTGCAGCCGACGAGATTGGCAGTTGGCCTATTCTGATTCGACCAGCATTCACGTTAGGCGGCCTTGGCGGTGGCACAGCTTGGGACACTGGGCAGTTGGTTGAAATTGCGACGCTTGGTCTTCGTAACTCTCGTATCAGCCAAGTCCTGATTGAAGAATCAATCCTCGGATGGCAGGAATTGGAATACGAAGTGATGCGTGATGGGGCCGACAATGCAACGATTGTTTGCACAATGGAAAACATTGACCCAATGGGTGTTCACACGGGTGAATCAACGGTTGTCGCCCCACTCCAATCATTCTCAGATGCGGACCACCAAGTGTTGAGGGACCAGGCCCTCAAACTCATTCGTGAACTCAACATCAAAGGTGGTTGCAATGTGCAATTTGCATTTAATCAATTCACTGGTGAAACCCGAGTGATTGAAGTCAACCCACGTGTCTCTCGTTCCTCGGCTTTAGCAAGCAAAGCCACAGGCTATCCAATCGCTCGGATGGCCGCTAAAATCGCCGTTGGCTACACATTGGATGAACTTCCGAACCCAATCACGGGTGAGGGGACCACCGCTGCGTTTGAACCGACCCTGGATTACTGTGTCGTGAAGATTCCACGCTGGCCCTTCGATAAGTTCCGAACAGCAGACAGAA
Source organism: uncultured Candidatus Poseidoniales archaeon (assembly GCA_905182125.1). Taxonomy (GTDB): domain Archaea; phylum Thermoplasmatota; class Poseidoniia; order Poseidoniales; family Poseidoniaceae; genus MGIIa-L1. The sequence continues at coordinate 46,683 of CAJJAV010000007.1, read as the reverse complement.
CGCTTGGTACCTCAATGAAATCAACAGGTGAAGTCATGGCGATTGGTCGGAATTTCGAGGAAGCCTTCCTCAAGGCGTGGGCCTCATTGGAGCAAGGATACGCTCACCCACGACCGCTCACACGTGCTGATGAATCCGAAGGGGACGGCATGGCAGAACGGGCTCTTACTCAACTTCCAGACAGCACCTTGGTCGAATGGTGCAGGGTTGCCACCGATCGACGAATGGGTGCTTTGATTGAGGCCTTCCGCCGAGGATGGTCGGTTGAAAAGGTTCATGAAATCACCCGAATCACTCGCTGGTTCCTCTATAGATTCGAGAACATCGCCCAAACAGAGCGTGCAATCACCGAGACCCATGCGACCCCTGCTGAGTTGACACGTGACCAATTGAAATCCTGGAAGAGCCTTGGTTTCAGTGATGGCCACATCGCTGATGCTCTGGCTGGTTTCCCAGCAACAGGCCCCAAGTTCTTGCAAACTGGTCTTGATGAAGAAGCCGTAATGAGGCGAAGGCATGCCCTTGGTTTGCATCCAAGGTACCGAATGGTTGATTCTTGCGCTGCGGAGTTCGCTGCCAAAACCCCATATTATTATTCCACTTACGAAATCGACGACGAGATCGGAATCGATGAACTGCCAAACATGAGCGAACGCACAAAACAGCGTCTCGTCACTGTTGGAAGTGGCCCTATTCGCATCGGTCAAGGCATCGAATTCGATTATGGCTGTGTTCACGCAGTGAAAGCAATTCGAGCAGCAGGTAAAGATGCAATCTTAATCAACAACAATCCAGAAACCGTGTCGACTGATTTCGATACCTCGGATCGATTGTATTTCGAACCCCTCACCCTCGAGTGTGTTTCCGAAGTGCTGCTGCGGGAACAAGCCCATGGCATTTTGCTCCAATTCGGTGGTCAAACGGCCATCAACTTGGCATTGCCGCTGACTGAACGGTTGCCGGTTCTCGCTTCAAAGGGTCTTGATTTGTCCATCATGGGCACCTCATGCGATGCTGTGGATGAAGCAAGCGACCGCGAACGGTTCGAAGCCTTTGCCAAGAGGATTGGTCTGCTTATGCCCCGCGGTGCTACTGGGACCTCTTCTGACGACGTGCGTGCTGCTGTTAAAAAGATTGGATTCCCAGTTCTGATTCGCCCTTCGTATGTTTTGGGAGGGCGAGGTATGGAAATCCTTGCCAGTGAGGAACAAGTTGATGCTTACTTATCAGAGGCTTACCTTGCTCCCGACAAGCCATTGCTGGTTGATGAATACCTTGGCCACGCCACTGAAATCGATGTCGATGCTGCTTCAGACGGCGAAGAGGTCTTGATTGGTGCAATCATGGAACACTTGGAAGAAGCGGGCATCCACTCAGGTGATTCCACATGTTTCATTCCTTCTCAAAACATTCCCGAATCAATGCTAAAACGCATCGAAGAACAAACCAAAGCCATCGGTATCGGTTTGAAAATCAAGGGCTGCTATAACATTCAATTCGCCATCCAAGGCGACAAACTCTACACCCTCGAAGTGAACCCACGTTCCTCTCGAACCGTTCCTTTCGTGGCCAAGGCCACAGGTCTGCCAATGGCTCGGATTGCGGCGAACATCACAATCGGTATTCCACTTTCACAACAGGAAATACCCCGTCGGACATCGGGCCAGGTCTGCGTGAAGGCACCGGTGTTCCCATTCATCAAACTCAGAGGTCTCGACCCGGCTCCAGGACCTGAAATGAAATCGACTGGTGAAGTCTACGGATCTGATGTTTCGGCCGATGTGGCTTACCTCAAAGCCAGAATCGCTACTGAAGTTCCTGTTGCTAGTGAAGGCGGCGTTTACCTCACCGTTCGAAATGACGACAAGGTTCATCTGGTCCCAATCGCCCAGGAACTTGTGGAACTTGGGTTCAATCTCTATGCCACACCGGGGACTTGTGATGTGCTTCGAGACCACGGCATACCTACATCTGTGGCTTATCGAATTGCCGATAAAAACCATCCTGATGCCTTAGATTTGATGCGTGAAGGAAAGGTTTCGTTCATTGTCAATGTTCCAACCATCTCAGGTGGTGCTGTTCGCGATGGCAACATGATGAGACGATTGGCAGTCGAATTGAACATTCCTTTCGTCACGACGTTGCGAGGGGCTGCAATGGAAGTCGCTGCAATGAAAGCAGCAAAGGCTGGACCTCTAGAACCACGTCGTCTAACCGTTCACTACTGATGCTCAACAGGCATCGTAAGCATCGATGATGTATTTTGTCAGCGGACTGGTCCATGCCAATTCACTGATGCCCGCTTCGCCTTCAAGGTCGTAAATACGAACGACATCGCGAACACGGACATTGCCTTCACTCGATCGGGCAACGATTGTAGCAGCTTTGACAGCCTTCCCGGTGCCATGAGGGTCATAGATTGTATCAAGCGCCTTGCTCAAGAACCAATCAGCCTTTCCACCTGCTTCGCCTTCGTAGGTCTTCTTGACCTTCTTAGATCCAAACATGCCGCCGGATTTCTTCTTGGTTGTGCCCGCAGCAGCCTTTGATGCAGCAGCCTTGGTGGTGTTTGGCTTCCCTTTGGATGCTTCCTTCTTTGGCTTCCCTGCTTTTGGTTTGTCTGCACTAGCCACCGTTCGTCCTTTGAACTCTTCTTCAAGTTCAGACCGGATTTCAGATTCCAATTCCGTTCGAATGCTCTTTTCCAATTGCGCTCGTAGTTTTGACTCGATGACCGTTGGGTCTCCCTTGGCAGCCTTGGCAAGAGCGTCATCTCGCTCGTCCTTCATGGCCTGCATGACATTGAGATAGTGAGCAGCGACTTGAATGAGGGATGTTTCCATGGATGCTTCCAGTTGCATCGAAACGACAGCGCCTGATGAATCGCGCCACTTTCTCCACTGAAGCATGGTGTTTGCATGAATATCAGACCCACACTTTGGGCAGAAACTTCGCTTGGGTGGTTTCAAGACTGGAATTGCACGCATGGCTTCCGGGTCAATCCCTTCGTGCTCACCGCTTGCAACATCGTGAATGTGAGTGGATGCCTCCATTCCATTGTCCATTGCCTCTCGGAACAAGCCTTCACTCAGGTCAAGTTTACCAGATTGAATCAGATCCCAACCGTTGGTGCCACGTACAACTGCTCGAACAGCAGCGTTTGCAGCAGGTGACTTGCCCCATTCGTGATCAGAGATCAAGAGTGTTTGTTCCACCTCAGTACCGAATTCAGCTGCGATGTCCACATCTTCGCCTTCTGCTGGTGCAGCAATGCCAAGAAGAATCGGGTTTGCGCCTTCTTCGACTTTTGCAATCATGTCGAATTTTTCAGCCATCGAAAGGTCATCTCGGTGCCGGATAACTTCCTTGATTTGGTTGAGGTCGTGGCCTGTTGCCGTGATTGGACCTTGTCCTGTGAGGTCGTGGCCGCACGCGAGGCAAAACTTTGCCCCTGCTTCAACACCTGCTTCACAGGTTGGACAGTACACGCCGGCCATACTGCGTTATGGATGCTTACCTCTTTTGAAGGGTGATGGTCAATTGCCCCTAATTTGGTCCGAACATTGACCCCGCTAATTTATCGGAGGCTTCGATGAAAGGGTGCGTTGTTTGGGATTCTATTCCAATGACAGAGCACATTGGTTGAGCAACGAAACAATTTCATTTTGCCTCATTTCTGCCAAGATGGGCGCAAGTCGTGGCCCACGCTCTTTGCCCATCAGCGCAGCATAGGCAGCCCTGTAGCCAGATTTGGGTGTGAGCCCGAGATCTTTTGCTGCTTGAGGAATGGCGCTACCAATGGTCTCTGCATCCCAGTTACAGGCCGCTAAGGATTGTGCTAAAGCAGCAACAACCGGGCGATCGTCCTGGTCGAGTTGTTGGAGTGCTGCATCATTCGGATGACTGAGGATGCTGATTTTCATTTCTTCCGGGAAATGCTTGGAGGCAATCCAAGCCCGCATTCGGTTCAGGCGGTCAACAAGTGATTGGTTTGGTTCGCTGATGGCTCCAGCTTTCTGTAGGCTGGACCATACATCTTGGTCGGTAGATTTTGTTTGTGCGAGCAAAGCCAGGTGGCGGAATGTAACCGCTGTGGCTTCAGCGGTGGTGCCTTCTTCGAGCACAGCCATGCGCATTGCGCCTGCAGCGTCTTCTATTTGCACGCGTTGGCGACGAGTGAGGTCTTCATCAGCCAATTCAGAATTGAAATCACGTGCGGCTAACCGTTCATATTCGTCTGCCAAGGTCACGAGGCTCATCCCAGTGTCAAACTCAATCGCCTTATTGGGCTTTGATTTGGCAACGAGTAAACGTAGGATTTCTGGAGGCACCAATTCGAGGGCCTCGATTGGACCAACCGTATTGCCTGCAGAAGAAGACATTGCACCTTGGCCTTTGAGACTGATCCATTCGTAGGTGAGTGGATGCGGAGCTTCATGGCCAAGAATTTGGACGATTTCCCTACCGGTGGCATAGGACCCTCCAGCAGCGCCATGGTCCTTGCCAAATGGTTCGCAAGTGACGCCAATCCAACCCCATTTAGCGGGCCAATCAATCCGCCACGGTAATTTTCCCTCACCCTTTGATATGTCAGATGAGCCTTCCACACCGTGACTGTCAAGCCAATGAACAAGGGGGTATTCGTAGCCTGTCACCTTGACGCCATCGAGGGATCCCTTTGAGTCCAATGGACTCCAAGGAAACCAATCATCTGCGAGTTCACGGCTGGAGATGCGTTCGATCGCTTCACGTATCTCATCGGCTCGATCGCAGGCTCTTTTGGTGAGTTGATCAAAGCGCCCAGCTTTGTAGGATTCAAGGTTGTCAATGATTCGAGGCCTGACCCCTATTTGTTCAAGCGCTTGTAAAAATGGTTTCAAGAAATGGTCGCCGTAGGTCCACCCCTCCTTCTCAAATCGGACCCAATCGGGGTTGCCATCCTTGTCAGGAGCTGGAATCGAACCTAGTTGATGGCCAATGAACTGTTCAAACTCCGGTCCCAGAAAGTCATACACCTTACGAAGTGGATCAGCAGTATCGACAATGAATACGAATTCTACATCCAATCCTGCTTTCCTTGCTGCTCGAGCAATCATATCGCCAGTGAGGATTTCTCGTAGGTGACCAATGTGGAACTCACCGCTTGGCGTGATGCCAGTTGAGACAATGTGCTTGTCGCCCTTGTGGCTTAACGCCTTGGCTGCGACATCCGCCCAGTGCATGCTTTCACCTCAAACAGGTACGGCTCGAATGATGCCACGCAGTGGGACGCCATCGATTTCATTGCGAGTGGTTTTGTTGACCAAGACCACGGCCAGGCCAACTTCGCCACCAACGGCTTTGATGGCTGCGATTGTTTTGCCCATGGTCACGCCTGATGAGAGGACGTCATCAACGATGACAACCTTCTTTCCAGAGACTTTGCCGTATTTATTGGAGAGGACACCTTGACCCTCTTCACCCTCAACATTTCTGAAGATTGTGAACTCGGCCCCGAGGTTACGTGCGACTTCATGGGCGAAGGTGATGCCGTTGATCGAAATTCCGACCACCGTATCGATGTCTTCCACTCCAAGTTCTTCATCTGCTACATCGGCCATGATGGTCCCAACGGCAGCGATGCGTTCAGGTCGGACGCCAATGGTGCGCCATCCGATTCGTACATCGGATGGATGTTCTTCCGTGGTTCCTTCAGCGAGGAGCCAAGAAATAGTATCTTGAGAAAGGGATAATTCGTCAGCAATTTGCTGTGAATTCAATCCTTCTTTACGCATGCCAAAGGCTTGTGCCCTAAGTTCTTCGATGCTCAAAACCATGGTTCTCATTCAGCGGTAGGGACTCAACCACATCAATCCTTTGCCCGTTCGGTTCCGATGGCTTCAAGAAAGAGCGGCACAGGCCTTGACCCATGAGCGACTTTGATTACGAGTCCTTGCTCGATAGAGCACGAGAGAACATCCCTGAAGAAATCTCTTCGCGTTCACGATGGCGATTACCACCACCACAGATCCTCATCGAAGGTCAAAACACAATTTTCCGAAACTTCAACGAAGTGGTCTCGATGATGGACCGAGACGATAACCACGTCTACCAGTACCTCCTCAACGAACTGGGTACTTCTGGTTCTCGTGATGGGCCGCGGGCTCGTTTTAAGGGACGAATTCCACCCAAGAGGATCAAAAAGACAATCGCCAATTACGTCAATGCCTACATCAAGTGCAGCCAGTGTCAAGCACCGGATACGAACTTCGTGAAACAAGATCGAACCACCTTGCTCAAGTGCCAAGCATGTGGTGCAACCCGGCCTGTTAAGCTCTGAGGGTAACTCTCAGGATTCTGTTTGGCGGGATTTCGCCCACAGCATCGCTTAGCGTACTGGTGCAATGGTTGCAGCAGTTCCAACGCCATCAACGACAACGCAATCACTGACATGTGTTCGTAATGATTTGAGTAAACTCCAACTTTTGGCAATACCACATTGATGTGCGAATTCTTTGGCTGATGCCTCCCTCGAATAGGTGGTCGATACATGGGCACCTAAACGGAGAGCAAAGGTTGCGGGAGACATGGGCTCCTCAATCACAGCAATGCATGCTGTTCGAAAAGATTCGAGATTCATTTCCAACAGAGGTTCTTGGTTTTCCGCCAGAACAATGGGATCTTGAATCACCTTTAACGAAATGGTTTGCCGCGGCGGTTCTCCTTCAATCAGTACTTCATCCGGCATTTTGCTCACGATTGCCTTCTTGAGTCCAGATTTTTTTGAGAATCCATGCATCATGAGGAATGCTTCAGTCCCTGTATCAACCCATTGATTCATCTCTTGGTAATTCTTCAACTCATTTCCTAAAACCGCCAACATCATCGGTTTTTTTCCATCGAGGACATTCCGAATGGTTTGTTCAAATTCCTCTGTGATTGTGAACACATGTTCGATTTGAACTGGAGGTGGAGAAATCTTCTTTTTCGAGATTTTTTTGGGTTTTTTCTTCGGTTCAGCCAGTGTTTTCTGGCCGTTATTTGTTGGAAGTGTGCTCTTTTTCTTTTTGCTGAACATCCCTTTGAACCAAGAACTTAGTCTGTGTTTTTTAGACCGGACCAATTGCTCAAGAATCGATTTTTGAGTGTCGCGTATTTCTTGCAATACCTCAAGGAGTTGTTTCATCTCTGTGTTGCCTTCACTTGGTGTGGAATAACCGGTGTGAACAGGATTGTTGTTCTCGGTTTCATTTTGTTCGACCACCGAAGTGTGTTTGTGTTTGGTTTTTGAAAGAAGGGTTGAAAATAGTTCAGAGCATTCAGCATCGATTTTCGTTGAAGGGCTCCGAATTGTTCGAATCGACCACTCGATAAATCGCCCAACCTTGTCTCTTTCAACATCAGTCAATGCACGACCGTGCATTGAGGCATATATCGGAATGAACTTGGTCATTGTAGCGTTCCGGCACATGTTGCATCGATGGCACATTGCGACCAGATTTTCAAGTTTATTGTTTCCACCAAGGGTTCTTGAAACCACATGTTCTACGGTGATGGATGTTCGTTCCGGTGATTCTCCTTTTTTTGGCTGACGCCCTCTTTTGGTGGTGGGTGCCATTTCCATGTTGCATGTTGGGCAACATTCTCCGACTTTGGACTCGATGAGCCTCCGGTTGGCAGAGCTGATCCTCTTGCCAACCTCTCCATTTCCGCCGGCTTCAATGAACGCGATACAGTGCTTGGTCCACGCTTGGATGATTTCTTTCACCTCAGCCTCAGTATCCATTGAAACGGAAAATGGCTCGAGTGTATTTAATCTGTTTTGAAGGCTCAGCAGGTCCACTTTGAAAAAAAACCCCACCATGGTGAAGGAATAAGATAATTGCATACTTCCATGACGCAAGACCATGCGAGTCAAGGCATTGATGCTGTGTTTTTTCGTCACGACCCTTTCATTCTCGGGCTGTTTCGGTGCTGAAGAAGTCGTGGAAATGGAAGAAGAGATGCCAGAAGTGGCTCCTCGTATCTTCGTCACAGATGGCAACGGTGAAGCCGTGAACGTCGCACCGCTGGAGATGGATTTCAAATTCAGCGATGTTGGTGAAACAGGCAAAGAACCGAGCATTGGTATCACTTCAAGCGGCTGTATGTTCTTTACTGCCATGGAAAAGCCAATGCGATCTTGCGATGCTGGTGATTCGTGGATGGACACCAAAGATTTCACTCAAGCACCCTTCACAAGTGACCCGTATGGGTGGGTTGACCCGGTGACAGACCGTGTGTTCAACATTCACATGATGGGTCTTGAATCGACATGGATTGGCTGGTCGGACAACAATGGAGAGTCTTGGATGGGCAATCCGCATGACTCGGGAACAACTCCACTCAACGATCACATCAAATTGGCGACTGGTCCATGGGTTGATGATGGATTTGGCTTGGTTGGCCAATTCAATCCGACCTACGAAACCGCAGTCTATTTTTGCTTTAACAAACTTGTAGGCATCTCGTGCTTCACCAGTTTTGATGGTGGCGCGTCCTTCGAAGTAGGTGGCAACATTGTCGGTCTTGCATCAACCAATGGCGGCCTGCACGGTGCGATCACCACCGCGCCTGACGGCACGGTGTACCTGACGCCTCGTGTGGCTGACCCAACCCTCATTTTCTCGAAGGACAACGGCCTCAACTGGGATGAACGCACCATGGGCGCTGACGCAGGCACACCAAATCCCCGCAAAAACTCCGAAGTAGCAACCGACAGCGAGTCGAACGCCTATCACGTATGGACGGGTGCTGATTTTGGAATCTACATGTCCCGCAGCACTGACTCTGGAAACACCTGGGAACAAACAAGCACCCGCATCAGCCCAGTTGAGGTGATTTCAACTGCTTTCCCTCAGGTTGATGCTGGAGATCCAGGTCGGATTGCATTCACATACCTTGGAAGTGAAAACGCAGAAGTGTTGAACACAACCGATATTGATGGCAACAGTTGGAATGGCAACCCACACTATGCTACCGGTAATGTGAGTTACGACATTTACGTCACTTACAGCCTGAACGCCCTCGAGGAAGAGCCAATTTTCCATACCTATCGCCTCTCCGATGATCCAGTGCAAATCGGCAGCATGTGCTTGAACAGCGGTGACTGCCGAACCGATGACGGTGGTTCTAACCGCAACCTCCTCGACTTCAACGATTTGACCATCGATTTGGAAGGCCGTGTCTACATTGCTTTTGCTGACGGCTGCATTGACGCATGTGCGACTGGAAACAATTCACAGCCAGAGGATTCCAGAGCAGGACGTGGCTCAGTGTACTTCATGGACAAAGGCCCAAGTTTGTACGTCGAGAACGGGGATCTGTCTGAAAAAGCGGGTGGAGCAGAGATGTCACAACAAGGTTCGACCGAATGCCTTGCTGACCCTTGTACGGCAACAGATCGTCCCAAAGAACATGATGAAGAATGATTCATTCGTGCTCGGTTGCAAATTTCATTTGATGCTTGGCCGAAACAGTTCCGTTCTTCAGATGGCCAATCATGGCAGCAACAGATTCTTCACCTTCAAGCGTGTACCATATGCCTTCAGGGTACACCACTGCAGTGGTGCCAAATTCACAAAAGTCGAGGCACCCAGATTTCTGAACCCTCACATCTTCAAGGCCAGCTTCCTTTGCCGCTCGTTTAATCGCAGCCATCAACGACAGGCTGCCTCGTTTGGAGCATGATGGTCGTGTGGCGCCTTCAGGGCGCTCATGGCCACAGACGAACATGTGGCGCGCATAACCTGGCTTTACGCGCCCCTTTGGATCGATAGCCACGTCATTCCACCTCTGTGAGTTGATTGATTTGAGTTGCGAATTTGAGGTCCTGTTCGGTGATGCTTGAGGTGTCATGCGTGTACAGTTCGACAATCACATAGCCCCAGCCAAAATGCAATTCGGGGTGATGATCGACTTCTTTGGCGTGCAAGGAGATAGCATCAACCAGTTGTTTCGCCTGATCGAAATTAGAGAACTCAAATTCACGCATCAAACGTTCTTCAACGACTGTCCATCCCTCTGGGATGTCCATTCAGTTCAACCCCAAAGATGGGAATCATCGCTGCCCTTGCTTTCCTTCTCGACCTTTTCATGGAGGTTCGATCTGCGCTTCATATCGTTGCGCTCAAAGGCAAGAAGGTCCTTGTCATCGATGTAGGCTGGCCGTGTGTGTGCAACCAACACGATGCGTGCAATGATGTCACGGGCCACATAATGGGTGCGGCCATCTTCGCAAAGCAATTCAATGCTTGATTTTCCTGATGAGAGCAGACGTCCTCGAATCCATGGACTCGCATCTCCAGCGAGTGAACGGGCATCCATCAAAATCTCAATGATGTCATCGCGCCGTAGGCCATGCCTTCGCTTGAGTAAATCACCATGGATGATATCAGCGACTTTATCCAACTTTGGGGAGCCCATAGATTTCCAAATCGGTTTCGCCCATTGTGGGAGTTCAATCTTCTTCTCTGACTTCGCCATGCGCAAACGTACATGGCGAGGCTACTTGAACCTCGCTCTTGCTTGAGATTGCTCCAATGTCGTAAAATGCTGGTTTTGGGGGTATGGCTTCTTGAAGGGTGGGCGACCGGCGTGAAGCGGGAGAACATTATGAAAGTCTCATGGCGCACACTTCCGACGGTCCTCCTTGAGGATGAAGTGCTCGACAAAGCCTTCTCTCGGGCTCGCAAAGCCGCCGATAGGGTCGACGATTCTGACCGTGTCTATCGCGTCCGAAAACAGATGAGTCGAATGACTCAAACCGCTGCGGATGTCATTGCGACGACGTTAACCGATACGGTCAACGTGTGGCCCTCCCTCGACCAATCACCTACCTTCGATGTGGCTATGATCGATGCATGTGTTGGTTGCGATGATTATCGCCACCATCTCTCAATGCTGCAATGGGGCTCGAAGCAGGTGCTCAGCATCGGGGGTCAAAACGCCAAGAAAATTATTCGAACGGGTCGAACAGAGTTGATGCATGACGCTCGGAAAGAAGCCTATGGCCGTATTTCTTCGATCATGCGCCGCGTCGGGCCATCGCTTGCATGGCTCAGTCAAGCACGTGAAACCCTCAAACGGTTGCCTACCATTGACCAATTGCTGCCCTGCATCGTCGTTTGTGGTGCACCAAACGTTGGTAAGTCTGCCTTCATCGCAGCGCTGAGTTCTGGAAACATGGAAGTGAACCACTATCCGTTCACGACCAAACAAATTCACGTGGGTCACTTCACCCATCGTCGTTTGCCATACCAGATGGTCGACACCCCGGGTCTCCTTGATCGTCCAATGCTCGCTCGCAATGCGATTGAACTCCAAGCGATTGCCGCATTGGAACATATTGGATCTCTTGTCTTGTTCCTCATGGATGAAAGCGAAGCATGTGGGACTTCTCTAGAAGAACAAACGCATCTTTTGGAAGATGTGACATCCATGCTTCCCGGCACTGATTTGATTGTTGTCACCTCCAAGGCTGACCTGTTGAATCCTCTTCCAGAAATGTGGGATGAAGTCACTGCTGCCGAGGCTGAATGGCGCGAAGACGGTTCAGAAGGTACACCGGACTTGCCCCTGTTGATTGACCCCAAAGGCCGAATCACCATGTCTGCAACTGAATTTATTGGAATGGACGCCATGCGTATGGAAATTGTCCGACGCATTAAGGCCGGTCGAAACGTCGATCCAATGGCTTTGCCAGAAGGTTGGTACAGGCGAGATCAAGAGTGAACTCACATGTGTTCGATGGGCGCAATGCCCAAACCTTCCATGCCAGTTCGCATCATACGACGGGCCACTTCAGAGATTTGTAAGTTGAATGTGTTCACTTCACCCTCGACAACGATCATACAATCGCGGTAGAAGGCATTGAAGCAATTCGCCAAATGCAACAAATGGTTCGCAAAGAGGTGTGGACGTCGATCGTTGACTGCTTTTGCCAACACATCATTGTGAATTGAAAGAGCCCGAAGCAAACCAATCATGCCCTTTGACATCTCTTTTGGAAGGTCGATGCTTGTTTTCTCCAGTTCTGAGGTCACATCAACGCCTTCCTTGTGGCACCGACGAACAATCGAGCAAGCTCGAACATGTGAGTACATGATGAAGGGTGCAGAGCCCCCCTCGAACGCCAATGCCTCTTCCCAGCGGAAGGTAAATCCTTTTTCTGGACTCACTTTGATGATGTTGAATCGAACAGCAGAGGTTCCTGCAGCATCGGCAATCTCCTTGATTTGTTGTTGTTCGTAATCGGGCCGCAATGCGCCAACCACGGCCGCTGCTTGTGCTTGAGCTTCCTCCAACAAATCATCCATGAACACGACGTTGCCCTTTCGGGTCGACATTTTCCCTTCTGGTAATTTGATGAATGAATAAAACAAGACATCGGGGACTTTTTGCCCGAGTTCAGTCAAGGTCATGCCGACTTGCTTGGCCTGCAGTTTGTGGTCCTCGCCAAGGACGTTGATGAGGTCGTCACATTGTTGCCATTTCCACATGTGGTATGCGATGTCACGTGTTGCATACAATGACGAACCATCGCCGCGTCGGAAAAAGAACTCAGTCTTCCCTTTGAGGCCACGTGCTCCAAGGTCGAGGAATTCTGCACCGTTGTCTGCCGTACCGTGTATTTCGAAGGTTTTGAACCGCTTCATCAACCGCCCGACATCGCCATTGGTAACGAATATTGATTCTTTGGTGAAAGTGTCAAAGTTGATGCCGAGACGTGCGAGGGTTGTCAGCATGCCTTCAAGCACGGGCGTGTAAGCGGCTTCAAAGTCATCCAAAACCTGTTGATCACCGTGTTCACTGGCGTGGACCATGCGGCCAATTTCCTTCTCAATGTCGTCTTTGTCTTCACGTTCTTGGCGAACCACTTGAGCGGCTTGGTACCAGCGAACACGTTCGTGGTCGGCTTTTCCTTTCCACTTTGGATTCAAAGGTTCCCTGCCCACTAATGTGGCTTCAACTTCTTCTGAACTGAGGTTTGCAAGGGCCCAAGCGAGGACGCCGACTTGCTTGCCCATGTCATCGACGTAGTATTCCGCCCGGACTTCATTGCCGTAAAGACGGTGCAATCGAACCAGTGAGTCGCCAAGGATGGCGTTTCGTGCTCGTCCGACATGGAACGGTCCGTTTGGATTTGCAGAGGTGTGTTCAATCAATATTTTTCGACCCGTTGGTTGGCATTGGCCAAAGGGATGTCCGTGTGTTTCAGGTGAGGATAAGATCGTCTGAGCCAGCCAAGATGGGTCGGCTTTGATGTTAAGGTAGCCTGCAACGGCGTTGACTTCTCCAATGGCTTCGTGTTCAGGCATTGCTTTAGCAAGTGCTTCTGCGATTGCTGGTGGTGCTTGGCCGAGTTGTTTTGCGAATGGGAAGCATGGGAGCGAGAGGTCACCTTGGTCCAATTCCCTGGAAGGTGCAAGCATGCTTCTCCAGTGATCGTTGGCGATGCCTACCTGCAGGAGCGCAGCCTCAATCAAAGGTTCGATCTCTGCTTTGAGCATCTGCATTCTTGTCACCTCACATCATTGGGTATCGGCAAAGGGCAGCAAGGCCACCAAAGCCGTGGAGTAACTGTGAGCCTTCTTCCGTGTCGACCGATATATAGATGATCTCGGTGTTGCTCCTTTCACCCATTTTACAAAGTTCATCGATCAGGGAAATGTTGCTCAATTCTTTGGCGTTATCGCCTGATGCATCGCATGAAGGGCATTCGGGGAGCGGTTCCATTCGACCGACTGTGGCGCTCCACTCATGCTGGCAGGAGCCGCATTGAAGTCCGAGGGTGTTCTTTCGCAAACCCTCTGAAACAAGCAACCGGTCAACAGCACCTCGTTCAAGGGCACTGCGAATCATCTTCTCGCCATAGGTCGCCCTTGGTGCTGGTTTGATCAGCTCTGATAGGAACGCCGTCATGACTTGGCGTTCTGCATCGAGTTCAATTTCCCCCATCAGGGATCCGGCGTTTTCAACCAGTTCCCGGACGCCGCTTTCATTTGAATAACCAACATCGAAATGGGTTTTGGCAATCTTTTTTGTTATTTCGTGATGGAAATACTCATTCTTTACGACGAAATCTTTGGTATGACCAGGGCCACCAATGATGATGGCTTGGATGTTCTCAATGTTGGGCAACCAGTAGGATGATGCGTGTTCTGCAGCACGTTTGAAGAAATTGTGAGCAGCTTCCTCGATGAGTCGTTCGAAACGCTGGGCGGATTGACCTCCTTGTCGGTGCTTGCCCATGATGTTGGAAACCAGGTGTTCTTGGACATGGATGCGCTTTCCTGAAGCGATTCCGTACGCTGCTTCTGAACGGTCGATCACAAACAAGCCGTATGATTTCTTGTCGACCAACATGTCTTCCAATTGCCCAAGTTCGAACACCGAATCACATCGATATCTGAAGGACATAAGGGGTTGAGGTGGTTCTTCAACAACAACGTTTACCATGCGGTTTTTATTGTTACCAATAATGATCGAACCAACAAAAATAGCGAGACCATTTTCGCCAGGTCGCTTGTACCTTGAGAGGGTGGAAAGCGCCGATTCAATGGCGCCTTGAACATTTTTACGGGTTCCTTTGGATTTGATGTTAGCCGCTTGCCCGTGTTCGTTTTGCAACAGGGAACGAGCATCGGAGATGTGCCGGTCGGGTGGGATGATGAGTGTGACCAACTCTGTACCGAACCCTTTCATTTCCCTCAAGTCTTCAAGGGCGAGTTTCAATCGAAGACGGCGCGTGGCGAGAGTTGCATCATCAGACATCGCTTGGCCTCCAGTTCAAGGGCGTAGTTGAGGGGTCTTCAACTCTCGTGTGGTGTCGGTAGGTGACGGGCAAAGGGATGGCTGTTCCAAAGCCTTCTGCGGGGATATGCTCAAAGCATGAGCGCGCAAGGAAGGAGCGATGACCACTCGCCATGTTGTTGCTTTGGGCGGAAGTCTGCTTCGTCCTGAAGAAGCTGAACAACGCATCGAATGGTTCGGACGTTTGCGCCAATTGGCCGTCCACATGGAGGGCAATGGTCGGCACTTAGGACTCGTTGTCGGGGGTGGACTTCCTGCAAGGGAAGGCATTACACTCGCTCAAGCCTTGGTGAGTGAGACCCACCGTCTCGATGAAATTGGCATCGCTGCGACTCGATTGAACGCCACAGTGATTCAACAAATCTTGCTCGACATCGGTTGCGACGTTGCACCGATCATCGCCACAACCACCAGCGAAGCAGCAGCATTGATGGATGTGCACCACATTGTCGTCATGGGAGGCACAACGCCTGGTCACACCACGGATGCAGTGGCCGTTGCCCTCGCCCGCGACACCGGTGCGAGCCATTGCGTCATTGCCACCAACGTCAGCCATGTCTTCGATAAAGACCCTCGACACCACGAAGACGCTGTCTCTTTTACATCGATGACCATCGATGAACTGGCAGAAATAACTGGCATCGATGAGCCACTCGCTCCGGGTGCATCAGCAGTGATTGATCCAGTTGCAGTCGGCTGGGCTAAAGCATGTGATTTACGACTCGCAGTGCTCGATGGTCGAGATCTTAATTTACTCGAAAAGGCCCTCGATGGCCAACCCTTCGATGGAACATTGATTGTACCCTAGGTGATGAACGATGGTAGATACAAAGAAAGTCAAAGAAAACCTTCAACGAATGTCCAGCAGGGTTTCCGCTACTGCTTCTGGAAAAGTCCAACCCCACAAGCATTGCCGGGTTTGCTTTCGTCCGATTAAACTCTCTTCAGAACCACGTGTCTGCACCGATCAAGCCTGCATCGACCGGAACATCAGGGATGAGAAGAATCAGAAGCAAATGCGAATTTGGATGTTCGTCTTCCTGGGTATCTTTGCCTTCAGTTTCATCGGGCCACTTTTGCTCAGGTGAGGTTTTCAAATTCATCCAGCATCGCTTCTGATGCTTGTATTGAAACGGTGTCCGTGATGCCTGCTGCCTTGATTTGATCGCCAAGGGCAAACAATTCTTTGAATGCCTCCTCGATGGATTTCGTCTGTTTCAAGAACCGAAGCGCAGGCCATCCACAATCGATGACACCCGGCTCATGGGTGCTTTCTTCCACCCAAGCAGCGCATGCATCACCGTGGCAGAGCGCGGAAAAGTTCTCCAGGTCGACCCAGAAGGTTTGACGGCTGCATACGGGGCAGTCTTTGCATTCAAGCGAGGCGAGCACCGTCAGTCCATGCGAACCGATGACGTCGATGTCCCAGACCACAACAGAGGCTGAGACCAAGAGCATCTGGTCGCTCTTTTTTAGAAAACTCCGGAGCACATTCCAAGCTGTGGCTTCTGAACTGAAGCATCCCAAGGAGAGCGTATTGCCGCCATCCTCAATTGCAGACGGGACATAGACCCGCTGGATTTGCTCCGCCATAGAATGGCCTTGGTCGGAGGGTGCTTGAAGGCTCGCTCAACGGCGAGTCCATTCGACCTCGATGACAGGGAGGCCACCAGGGTGCGGAAGTGGAGCGTTTGGCTTTTCGATTCGGACATGTATTGTCGCCACCCAATCGTTGGTGCTGATGATGTCGATGACTCGACTTGCCATTTCTTCCATCAGAGCAATTGGCTTTTCACTTTCGAACATGACGTGGTCGATTGCGATCTGTAGGTCGGCATAATTGAGTGTCAATGCGAGGTTATTGTCCACTTTTTCGTGATTCAGTGTTGCCATGACGGTGAACACAAAAGGCTGGTCTTGCTCATGTTCAAACTCGTAATAACCATGCTTGGCCATCACGGTGTAGTTTTCCAATCCAACACGAACGGTCATTGAATCCCTCACGCTTCGTCGCGCTCATGCACCCAAATAAGGTGATAGCCGAATTGAGTTTTCACAGGCTCAGACACGGTTGACAATTCGTTCTTCCAAACAGCTTCTTCGAATGGCGGAACCATCTGACCCTTGCGGAACCATCCTAAATCGCCTCCTTTCTGGCTCGATGGGCACGTGCTCTTTTTCCGAGCCATCTTCTGGAAATCTTTCAATTTGACAATTTTCTCTCGCATTTGCACAGCCTCAGATTTCGAGGGTACAAGAATGTGTGATGCCCAAGCGCTTGGTGCGACCATGGACCAAGGGCTGAACGCCACGCTTTCAAACCGTCGCTTGAGGTTTCACTTAAGCATCGGCGTTGTAAGCCAGCATTCTGACGTAGGTGCCGTAGATAATGACCGAGATCCCAAGGGATTCTGCATTGAATCGGTCCATTGTGTCGAGGTAGGTGTGGTATTCCCAACTTCCGCTTCCATAGCACACCACAGCACGGCCTCGCTTGCCCTCCAAATCGTAAACAAATGGCCCGTGGTCTGAATTATAGGGCATACCATCATCTTCGCCCTGTGCCCCTGTGAGAAGGGACAAGACGATGTCATAGCGCTCATCCATCTCCGGGTTGGCTTTTTGGTACAGCTTGGTGATCCGTTCCATGTGGCCGAAATCATCAGCATTGTTGGTGAACAACGAGACTGAGTTGCCACGGTTAGCATCGGCATCCACGTGGTTCATATCGAGGTTGACATAAAGCCGCAAGTGATCGCGTAAGAACGCTTGATTTGCTGCGACATAGGCACGGCTCCCGTACAAGCCCTCTTCTTCGCCACCCCATGTGCAGAACTGGAGTGTACGTTCTGGGGTTCCACTTTCGTTGGTGATCATGGCAAATTGTCGTGCCATTTCCATGACACTGGAAGTACCCGACGTATCGTCGACTGCTCCTTGGCCGTGGTAGACGGTGTCATGATGGCCACCAACGATCACCACATCAGAAGATTTTCCTGCGATGATTCCACATGGGACATAGATGGTGCGTTCACCGTCATTGGTGACATCAATGTCCATTGCGATTTGGCCTGAGGCATTGATCACAACGGATTCGAGAATTTCACCAGCGTCCTTGGACATGGCAATGAAGGCGATGTCGTTGGGGACACTTCCTCCGTTTGCTTCGGTGATTGAATCAACGCTTGAGCCTTTGAAAATTGGCACGCAGTCATTGCCTTCGATCTTGCCGCAATTGTAGTCTTTATTGACACGAATCAAGGCAGCAAGGTCATTTTCAACCGCTTTGACATACATGGCGGTGTTGCCGATTTTCGAACCACCGCTTCGAACATAACCGATTGTGTTGGCTGCATCTTGCCACAAAGCATCATCGCTGCCGTTTCCAAGGTCTGTAATCGTCACTCCATCACCGAATTGGAACAAACCGGCACCAGAGAATCCCTGAATCACATAGTCGATGCGGTGTTGGAACTCGATGATGTCTGGAAACGCAAAGGGTCCATCACAGGCATTTCTCCAGTCTGGCGTGCATACTCGCAAGGACGGTTCGGCGTTGACATGATGCATCGGTACTTGGTAGGCATTCAATTGAGTCTCCATGCCCATTTCTGCAAATTCAGAAATGATGTATTGGGCAGCGTTTGCTTCTTCATCGGTACCGCTCATTCGACCTTCCCAATCTGGGTGACCAAGGTCAACAAGGTTCTGAGCAAAGGTTTGTGCTTGATTTGGATCGAAATCAATTAATTCATACTCATATTCTGTTTCAAATCCAAGCCACGCAGGTTGGACCACCAAGACAGCAGAGACCATCAATGCAGCAAGGCCAATGGCGATAGCCATTCCCATGTTGATTGGTCCATAGACCGGCTGTTGCATGCGCATCATTAGGGTGGTTGGTTCATCGAAGATCTTGAGATCTTCTTCAAGTTCCATTGTTGTTGGAAGAGGGGTGGTTTGTGGCCAAACGGTTTCTTTTGATGTCGAGGCCAAGCGTTGAATCAACTCAGACTTCTTTCCACTGACTGGAAGGCCTTGCTCAGCGAGCATGACCTTGAGTTCAGCAACGGTATGAGCAGACAAACTGGCATCGTCCATAGGTAAGGGTTAGCGTCGCTCATTGAAGAACTCGGCGGTGGTTGGTTCAGGGTATTTCTTCACCGGTCCAACGGCTTCCAACATCGTGGTCAAGGCCGATGTGATCAAGAATACGTGCCACGACGAAGTCGACCATGTCGTCGATTGATTTTGGATGATTGTAAAATCCGGGCGATGCTGGTATGACCACTGCGCCCCATTGAGAAAGTTTGGTCATGTTTTCGAGGTGAACGGTCGCATAAGGTGCCTCGCGGGGTACAATGATCAGTTTCCTGCGCTCTTTCAAGGCGACAATGGCGGAACGAGTGATGAGGTTGTCACCGATGCCTGCACCGAGTTTACCGAGGGTTGTTCCAGAGCAAGGGCAAAGAACCACTGCATCGATGTTTGCCGAGCCAGAGGCAGATTTCGCACCGATGTTGGCATCGTCTTCAAGCAACGCTCCAGTGGCTTCTGCAATCTCTTCTTTGGTGGTGTTGCATTCGTGCTTGAGGGTGATTTCGCCGGCGTTGGTCACGACGAGGCGGACGGGAATGTCTCTCGAACGGAGGATTTCGACCAATCGCTTTCCATACACGGCGCCTGATGCGCCAGAGATGCCAACAACGATTTCGCCCATGTTTGTTGGTTGAGGTTCTGCCTTTTATGGACTTGTTTACAAATGAAGGAGAGTGTTAACCTTAAATCGGCTATAGAGCGAATTATTGCGGTCTACGATGGACACTTTCTTCCATGGTGTCTTTCAATGCTGAAACAAGGGCTTCAAGTGTGCTGGCATGGCCTAAACGTTGCAAACAGGTGGTGGTCTGTTCCTCTAGGCCACATCCTGCTAATCCCTCAACCCGGCCAACTGGAGTATCGAAGTTGATGGTGAACCCGTGCCTCGACGTCCATCGAAGGAAGGAAAGGCCAATGCTGCTGATCTTTTTTCCATCGACCCAAACCCCTTGCATGCGCTCATCCCTTGCTCCCTCAATTCCACATTGGCCAAGTGCGGCGATGACCCATGATTCAATCATTTCAATGATTGCAGCGACCGATGTTTCACCTGTTTGATCCCACTTGAAGATTGGATAGGCGACGAGTTGACCTGGTCCATGCCATGTGAGCCCCCCTCCTCGGTCGACTGAGTGGGTTGGATAGCCGGGTGGTGGAGCGATGCCATCGTTGCGAGCTCGTGGGCCGACGGTCACCATTTCGGGGTGCTGCAGAATCAGCAATGTGTCGGGGATCTCATTCTCGATCCTTTGCAACTGAAGGGCCTTCATCTGGACAATGGCCGCTTCATAGGGCACAATGCCGAGGCGATGAACCTCGACTCGCCTCGATTCGCCCATGTTTGGGCGTGGGGGACCAACTCAATGAAGTTTTGATGAATCACAATCGTTCACACTCGGTCGCAGTTATTGAAACATTTTCAGCAGAAATTAATCGGCACGGTGTGTCCTTGGTTTCTTTGAAGCCAATTGTCCTTCAGAAGGTCGCATGGTGCCATTCTTTGGTATCGTTAAGGCAGGTATTTCCGCTGGATTGATTCCTTGGGCATGAACGCAACTATATGTGCAAAGGCTCGAATCCAACAGCGTGGATACCTCTACGATGTACGAACGATTACTCGGTGAGAGGGCCGATGATTTTTTGCGACGAGCGAGTTTAAACCTAGCAATCTATGGATTTCTCACCCATCTTTTGCTGTGCATTCTTTATCAATTGAACATTCTTGAGATCGACTCGAACTTAAACTCCTTTTTCGATTCATTCCTTGATTCATTGTACACGCCTTTCTCTGTGATTTTAGCCTATGAGGTCTACGAACTCATACGAGCAATCCCTGATTCATTCTCGAATTCTGTTGGCAAACAATTTGAGGTCGTCTGCCTCCTCATCGTGCGTGATATCTTCAAAGGCTTGTCCGAAATTGATTCGTCAGGTAGTTTATCGGTTGATTCAAGCATCGCCTTCTTGGCAGTTGAATGCCTCGCTTTCTTGGTCTTGTTTTTCACCGCACTCCTGTTCAGGTATTCCGGTTCGAAAACAACCAACAACCAAGACCCGGACCTCAATTTGAAAACATTTGTTCAACAAAAGAAAAACCTCGCAATGGTGTTGTTCGTCGTCTATGTTTGTGTGGCCGCCTATTCGCTAAGTTCGTGGACTTGGGGAGTTGTTGAAGGGGATGGAAGCGTCAGCAGAACCGTGTTCTTCTTGGACTTCTTTACTTCCCTGATTATGGCTGACATCCTTATTTTGCTCGTATCGTATCGTTCCACGACTGATTTTCCCAACCTCGCAAGAAACACAGGATTTATTTTGTCAACGGTCGTCCTACGTGTGGCCATCGGCACCACTGGATTTTCAGGTGCGACGTTGTTCATCCTTGGCGGTGTCCTTGGAATGTCGGTCTTGTTGATCAGTCAGTTCTTCCAATTCGAGACTGAAACCGAAAAAAGTGAGACCATCAGTCAGCAATCTTAGAAGACGAAATCACGCTGTATACGCATTCCATAACCGGGCGTGAGCCCAGTTAGAATTGACCAGTTGAGCCAAACCCACCTTCGCCGCGAGAAGTTGTTCCAAGGTCTTCGACGCTTGTTTCAACCAGGGTGACCTTCGGCACAGGTGCGAACAGCATCTGAGCAACGCGTTCTCCTTTTGCTACGGTGAAGGAATCACCCTCCCCGATCCACGTAGCGAGGACCATCAATTCGCCTCGGTAGTCTGAATCGATGGTGCCAAGGCCGTTTGGCATGATCATGCCTTTCTTCCCCAACGATGAGCGGCAACGGAGTTGGCCCTCCCATCCAGAGGGAATGGCGGTAGCGAGCCCTGTTCTGATGAGTGAACTCTTGTAACGGACAACAATGGTTTCCTCTAAGGCGTAGAGATCCCATCCAGCAGCTTCCGCAGATCCTTGAGTTGGCATTCGAGCCTCAGGATCCAATTTTGCAAATTCCACGGTAAGTTCGACTTGAGCCATAGGAATCGGTCATTCTCCACGGCTCTTGACGGTTGTGCAGGGTGTGTTGCCACCTTTTTTGAGGCACAGAACTTAGAACCGCTCACTCGAGGATGGCCCATGAGCGATTCCGGAGGCAGTGCGGATGGTTTCTACCGACGAATGACCACGAACCCACTGTTCCGTTCTTTCCTACTTTTCTCACTGTTCCGGGCCGTCTACGGCGCTGGTATCCTCGTCGTGACCTGGTTTCTCGCCAGCGAAACAGAAGCTCCCCTTTGGACTTCAATCCTCTTCTTCCTCTGTTCAATGGTCTTTTCAAGGGTGCTGTTTCGTTTCCTCAAAAAGGCTGGAAAAGGCCAAGAGAACGAAGATGTGGATCAGATGCTTGGTTGAATGATCAATCGCTCTATTTCTTTTCGTTCAATGGGAGCAAATTCCCCGGGTTTAAGATCATAAGCATCCAACTGCATTTCTTCAGTTGATGTTCGGTGAAGCTCAGTGACTGGGTTTCCTAAGGCTCCGAACATACGGCGTATTTGTCGCTTCTTTCCTTCACCGATGGTCAACAGAACCACTCGTTGTGCCTCGTGTTCAATCACTGCAGGCTTTGTCCAATACACATCGCTGGCTTCACCGTCTTCGACGACGATGCGCACACCCGTTCGGATGGCGTCCATGTGATCTTCAGAAATCGGTGTTGTTGTGTGAACTCGGTACGTCTTCCGAACCGTGTGGTCTGGTGAGGTGATTCTGTGAACGATTTTACCGTCAGTGGTCACCAAGAGGAACCCAGTGGTGTTTTCATCCAAACGGCCAACGGTGATCAAGCGCTCATAGGTGGTCGGTTCCATATGCTCTCGAAACACCTCATACACTGAGGCTTTACCAAGAGCAGACTCATGCGAATTAAGCCGGGAGCAGATGCAGCTAAGCGGCTTATGGAGAAGGAAGTGGACTTCTTCGTCATGGAGTTCAAGCACCTTGCCTCGGTAGGTGACCTCCTTGGTTTTGACGTTGAATTGGAAGGTCATGTTCTTGACCACCGACCCGTTGACGGTGATCTCACCGTCCCAAATGGCTTGCTTTGCTTCAGCCTTTGAGGAGAAGACGCCCGTCTTCGAAAGGAATTGATGCAGACGTAGTTTCATGACTCCCCTCGTCAAAGGCTGTGGTGGTGCCCTCTTAGCGGTTGCCGAGGTTGAGAGGGATCAATCTGGCTTGTGGGGCTGAAACGCTTCTGCTGGCGGTGGGCCAGCAGGCCGTGCATCTGGTTCGGGCGTATCTTCCGTCATCTGCATCGCAGTCATTGCTTCCAAGTCTTCCCATGTTGCTTCTGCATGGACGCCGGATCTGCTCCGCATGAACGCTGCAGCCCCAACGATCACGCCGATGAAGAGCATCAAGCGGACGAGGATGTCAAACCACGAATCAAGACCAGAGGTGTTGGGAAATGCATCAACAGCATTCGCTGTACCATCGCTGTCGGAATCGTATTTTCCTTTTGAGTCGAAGGGGAACTGGTCAGCATTATCGCCGAGGCCATCTCCATCGCTGTCAAGCCATTCATATGCGCTTTCAGGGAAAGCATCGGCATGGTCGCCTACGCCATCAAAATCCGAGTCATGGCATTCATCGGGATCCTGTGGCCAAACATCAGCGTTGTCACCGCATCCGTCACCGTCCATGTCGCTCCATTCGAGCGGGTCAAGGGGGAAGGCATCGCTGTTGTCGCCGACTGAATCCATGTCTGTGTCGTTCCATTCACTGGTGTCTGACGGGAACACATCGGTGTTGTCACCGTATGTGTCGTTGTCTTTGTCGCTCCAGTCCCTCGCATCGCTCGGAAACAGATCTTCATTGTCGCCGTAACCATCACCATCGCTGTCGTTCCATTCATTGATGTTTTCAGGGAACGCATCGTTGGCATTAGCGTAGCCGTCACCATCGAGGTCAGGGCAACCAAGGGGTATGATTGACGTACCAAATTCGAGGAAGCAAGCATCACTGTTGTCACCAAACCCATCATTGTCTTGATCGGCCCATTCAGATTCATCTGCTGGAAAGGCATCCTGATTGTCACCTACACCATCTTCGTCGGTGTCTGAGCATTCTTCCGGATTGTTTGGGAAAGTGTCTGAATTGTCTCCACATCCATCTCCATCGCTGTCTGACCATTCACTGGCATCGGTTGGAAAAGCATCGTGGCCGTCGATCACTGAGTCACCATCGGAGTCGGGATTTCTCGGGTCAGAGCCCGCATTTTGCTCGTCTTGATTTGAGAAGTCGTCACCGTCGATGTCCTGATCTTCAGCATCACGGCATCCATCTTGGTCCAAATCGAAGTCATGCATTCCAAGAAGGCCTCGGGGGCATTCATCATCAATGTCAGCGTACCCATCGTTGTCATCATCATCATCGACATCATCTGTGCATCCATCTGAATCATGATCGGGTTTTGGCTCGCTGAAGGGGCAAGGGTCCAACGCATCATTGAGGCCATCGGCATCGGTGTCCCTTTGTTCAGCAGAGCACCCCTCTGCGTTGACTTGAGCGCCAATCAGAGTTGATTCACAAGCATCATCACCGTTGGCGACACCATCCTGATCGTCGTCTTGTTGAGCCTCATCACATCCGGTCAAATCTCGAGTGAGGACGTCCTCTGTCCACGGGCAAGCATCGAAGGCATCGAGGATGCCATCGCCGTCCATGTCGCCTTCACCGAGGGCTTCGACTGCGAAACGAGCGATGTACCGGTGCATGACCCGTGTGGGGTGGGCTTTGTCGAAAAAGAGGTATTCATCAACGTTCGATGCGACGGTATCACCGCTGCTGCAAATTGGCAGTGGGAGCAACGTGATGCCTCCGCTGCATGCAGCATCTTGGGTGTTGCTAAGGCCAAGGGCCTCTTTGTTTTGGAGGATTTCATTGAAGATGCTCCACGCATCAATGGTGTGGATGGTGATGCCAAGTTCAGTCGAGAGGTTCATCGTCAGTCCGCTTAGGATCTGATTGTACCGAACCACTTCCGAGCCGATGGCCGATTGCTGACTTTGTGTTCGGCTCAAGATTTCAGGGGTTTTCTCCAATGGTGGCAGGTTTGGGATTATGAATTCCGTAGCTCCGCCGTTGGTCAGCTGGCGGATGTGAGATTCTATATTACCGGCTACTGTGTCGGCATTTGCCGTCCCATAAAGGAAATCATTTCCTCCAGCCCACAATGAAACGATTTCATTGCTTGGAATGCTGGCTTGAACATTGGCGAAGTAATTGGTGATCTGTGTGCCTACGTTCGGCAACAGAAGGTACGAGTATCCCGCACCTGTTTGTGAGCCGCCAAAAGCTCGATTGTCACCAACAGCGGTCCCAGAACCAACTGTGGTCGTTTGGCCATATGCTTCACTCACATATTCGATCCACACTTGGCCGTTGGAGAACCGACCCTGCCAGTAGGGTGGGACATCTGGAACATTGAGAATGGAATTCTTCGCATTTCCCATGTCGCTTAATGAATCCCCAAAGGCCAATATATTGCCAATTTGAGGCATGACGCTGTTGTGAAAGACTGCAAAGGCATGCGTTCCTTGAGTAAGGGTGGAATTGCTCTGGTCGAGCACGGTGAAATAAAATCGATAGAATGTATCGTTGTTGTAAAAGTGCTTCAACTCGATGGTCACATCAGTGATGGTGCCTGTGGCCTGGAACACTTCGTTGCCTTCGAGGATCACTGCGTTGGACTCGTCTTTGAGTTCCCATTCATAGGTAAGGGTGCTTCCAAATGGAGCGTTTGAAACAGCGGCGTTGATTTCAACCGTTTGATTTGACAACCATTCATAGGTTGCCGTTGAGAGATTCACTGATGTCGCTCTTGCGGATGTTGCATGTACGCCCGCAATGCTTTGCAGCAACAACAGGGACAACACCGCTAGAATTTGCACCCGCACGGACAAGGCTAGGCCTCATTGGTTCATATGACTTCGCAGTCTTCTCAACTTCTCTTCCTTAGACCAGATTTAATTTTGGTCCCCATGGAGTTTGGATTATCGGCAAAGTTGGCCATGCCTTTCTGTGAAGTTAGTTTTTCATATACGCCTTGAGTTGGTGCAATCCATACTTCACCTTGGCCTGAGAAGGTCTGCAACAATCCCTCGCCTGAAACAGCAGATCCGATGAGTTTTTTGCTCGAACGTTCGACCTTGAACACGACATCTTCACTTCGCAAGAGTGCGAAATTACCGTCGACAAAGAGTTTCTCTCCATTTAATTCATGCTTCATGATCTCTTCTTTTGGAACAGGGCTGTACAACACGGCCACACCGCTTCCAGTAATGTGAGATTGGAACAATCCTTCACCACCCATCACAGCCGAAGAAAGTGTGCCTTGCATTTTGGCACTGGCTGCTAAATCGCCTGCTCCAGCATAGAACATGCCTTTGTCACAAATGATTCCATTCCCTTGACCTTTGATTGTATGCAATATGAAATGGCCAAATGTGGGTTCAAGATAGATTTCTCCAGTACCATGGATTTCGTTGACAAAGAACGTCTCCCCTGAGAAGAATTTACGCTTTAGTCCCTTGAAAAACCCGCCACCAGTGGACACTTGCATGGCCAGGTTTCCCTTCATAAAGTAGAGGGCCCCAGGTTCAACACGGATTTTTGAATCATTTAATTTGATTCGAACCATCTTCAGTTTGGCCCCGGATTGGTGAGTGTAAAAAAGTGCTTCAGCAGTTCGAACATCGCTGGATCCAAGCAAACTAGGGTATTCCACGACATCGACCTTGGTTCCATCAGCGGTCGTTACTGATTCAATGATGTTGAAGCGGTCTTCAAGTTCAGTGATTTGTGTGACGACGCTCGAGGAGTTTGGTCCTTTTCCACTGGCATCGACCGTCCATTCGTCGGCTCCTAAGTTCCGTGTGTACCACGTTGTTTTGTCATCACTGAGCCACCACTCAATGCCGTTTTCCAAGAGAATTCCATCAGCCATGTGGTATGCTTATCATTTTGAGGTATAATTGCTTCTATTAACGAAATGCCGCGATTTGTTCGTGGTGGAATCTTCATTTTACCCCTTCGTCAGCTCTTTGTATACTGATGAACCGCCGTTGAATTCTTAGGCTTGGTTCTCTGTCGTGGTTTTGTGTCCCGCGATGTCCTTCTGATCCAAACCACATTGCCAGGGGATTGGATGGAACTTCTCGTTGGTGAATTCGAACTTAACCTTCTCGATGCGGGGGCTGCTTGTGTTCAACATCACAAGGTTCAGTCGATGTACCGTTGGGAGGGTGACGTCCATTCAGAATCGGAATGGCGTCTTTTGATCAAATTGAGTGCATCAGCATTTGAGGCCGTCACCACTCGCCTTCGTCATGAGCACCCTTATGATGTGCCTGAAGTACTTTCTTGGAGCGTCAATTCCAATCATGAATATGGTGAATGGGTTTCTGCAGTTTTTCTTGGAGTTGAGAAACATTCCTGAAACATTCTCAGTCATGGAGTGGAAACGAGCCTTGAGGAGGTGTGGAATTTACATTGGAAAACCGGCCTTTATAGTATGTGGCGGAAAACAGGCTTTAATGATGCACTGCGCTACTTATCAGCATGTACGATTGACTCGGGAAAACGACCTCAAGCCACGCTCGACAAGGGGATATATTATACACTCTATCGGAAGGCCAATAAATTCCAGCGCGTGAAAGAAACGAGGGGGATACACAAAATGGTAATCGAACATAGTAATGCAACTACGCCCTCTGAAGGATTTGATGTCGACCTGTCTCAAGAACATCTTGAACCCATGCTCCAAGAGAACCTTGATCGGTTCGTTTTGTTTCCGATTGAGCACTCTGATATCTGGGAAATGTACAAGCAACAAATGGCTTGCTTCTGGACCGCAGAAGAAATCGATTTGGCAGAAGACCTCAAAGACTGGAAAAACCTCAATTCCGATGAGCAGCATTTCCTCAAGCACATTCTCGCCTTCTTTGCCGCAAGCGATGGCATTGTCAACGAAAACCTGGGGATCAACTTCTCGAACGAAGTGTGTTGGGCTGAAGCACGATGCTTCTATGGTTTCCAAATCATGATGGAAAACATTCACGCCGAAACATACTCGCTTCTGATTGATACCTACATCAAGGATGATGCGGAGAAGGACCACTTGTTCAAGGCTCTTGAAACCGTCCCCTCTGTCAAGAGGAAGGGCGAATGGGCCATGCGCTGGTTGTCCCGCAAGCAAGGCTCATTTGCTGAGCGACTTGTTGCTTTCGCAGCGGTTGAAGGCATCTTTTTCTCCGGTTCATTCTGTGCCATCTTCTGGTTGAAGAAGCGTGGCCTTATGCCAGGGCTCACCTTCTCCAACGAATTGATTTCTCGGGATGAAGGACTGCACTGTGACTTCGCTTGCTTGTTGCACAACAAGCTCCTGCGCGGAGCAGGCGCTGCTAAGATCACACGAATCATTGCTGAGGCCGTCGAAATCGAGATTGAATTCGTCACGAACGCCCTCCCTGTGTCCTTGATTGGCATGAATTCAATCTTGATGAAACAATACATTGAATTTGTGGCAGACAGACTCTTGGTCGCCCTTGGAGCAAGCAAGATTTACAACGTCGTCAACCCCTTCCCATGGATGGAAATGATTTCCATGCAAGGCAAGACCAACTTCTTCGAAAAGCGAGTTGCAGAATATCAGAAGGCTGGTGTCATGGACAATTCATCACTCGGAAGCGTCCAACAACGCTTCTCAGTTGACGAAGACTTTTGAGCCGTACGCGATGATATGAAGATACTGCGCAATCACACAATTTAGAAATGGAGGAAAAAATATGACCATGCAAGTAGTAAACAGAAAAGGAGAACGAGAGGATGTGCGTTTCGATGCCATCCACGACAAGCTTCGTACCTTGACCTACGGACTCGATCCAGTTTGGATCGACCCAGGTCACGTGACCAAGCTGACCATCGAAGGCTTGTACGATGGCGTCACCACCCGCGAACTCGACCAACTTGCTGCTGAGACCGCCGCCTCCCTTGCGTCTCAACACCCAGACTACAGTCGACTCGCAGCACGCATCTGTGTTGACGACCTCCACCGTTCAACCAAGGATAAATTCACTGAAGTTATCACCGATTTGAGGGAGTACATCGACCCAGAATCCGGCAAGCACGCGCCCTTGATTTCTGAAGAAGTCTTCAAAATTATCATGGACAACGCCGATGTTCTCGACAATCACATCGACTACACCCGTGACCACAATTACGATTACTTTGGATTCAAGACCCTCGAGCGTTCCTATCTTTTGCGTTTGTATGGCGAGGTTGCAGAACGACCACAGCACATGTTGATGCGTGTTGCAGTTGGTATCCACCACGAAAACATCCCAAAGGCTCTCGAAACTTATGATCTGATGAGTCAAGGCTACTTCACTCACGCCACTCCAACCCTGTTCAATTCTGGTACACCAACGCCACAGATGTCGTCCTGTTTCCTCTTGACAATGCAAGATGATTCCCTCGATGGAATTTATGACACCCTCAAGCAGTGTGCCTTGATTTCCAAGTCTGCAGGTGGAATCGGACTCTCCATCCACCACATTCGCTCAAAGGGCTCCTACATCAAGGGCACCAACGGCCAAAGCAACGGTATCGTGCCTATGCTCCGTGTCTTCAACGACACCGCTCGCTACGTCGACCAAGGTGGCGGCAAGCGAAAGGGTTCGATTGCGATCTACCTCGAACCATGGCACCCGGATATCCTCGCTTTCCTCGATTTGCGAAAGAACCACGGCAAGGAAGAACTCCGTGCTCGTGATTTGTTCTACGCTCTATGGACACCTGATTTGTTCATGGAACGCGTCGAACAAGCTGCCGACTGGTCCTTCTTCTGCCCCAATGAATGCCCTGGTCTTCAGGATGCATATGGTGCAGAATTCAAGGAATTGTACGAATCTTATGAGGCACAAGGCCTCGCACGTGAGACCATCCCAGCACGAACAGTTTGGGACAAAGTTGTCGAATCTCAAATTGAGACTGGAACTCCTTACATGCTCTACAAGGATGCTGCAAATGAGAAATCCAATCAGAAGAACCTCGGAACCATTCGCTCGTCGAACCTGTGCACAGAGATTATGGAATACACTGCAAAGGACGAAGTGGCTGTTTGCAACCTTGCTTCAATCGCTCTCAACAAGTACGTTGATGTCGAAACGAAGACCTTCAATCACCAGTTGTTATATGATGTCACTTACCACGCAACTGGAAATCTCAACCGTGTGATCGATGTCAACTACTACCCGGTCCCAGAAGCACGAAACTCCAACATGCGCCATCGACCAATTGGTCTTGGTGTTCAAGGCCTCGCCGACACTTTTGCTTTGCTGAAGTTGCCGTTTGAGAGCCCGGAAGCTCGACAACTCAACAAGGAGATTTTCGAAACCCTGTACTTCGCAGCGTGCACCGCATCGAAGGACGGAGCGGTTGTAGAGGGCCCTTATTCGACATTCCAAGGCTCACCTGCCAGCCAAGGTCAATTACAATTCGACCTTTGGGGCATGAACGACCACAGTGGCCGTTGGGATTGGACGACACTGAAGAACGAAATCGTGGAACATGGAATGCGCAACTCGCTGCTCTTGGCCCCAATGCCAACTGCATCGACCTCGCAAATCCTTGGAAACAATGAGTGCTTTGAAGCCTTCACTTCCAACCTCTACGTGCGCCGAACCCTCTCTGGCGAATTCATCGTGCTCAACAAGCACTTGGTCCGAGACCTGATTGAATTGGATCTCTGGAGCATTGGAATGAAGGACGAAATCCTTCGCCACAAAGGTTCCATTCAAGCGATTGAAGGCATCCCTGATTCGATCAAGGAACTTTACAAGACCACCTGGGAAATCAAGCAACGTCACGTCTTGGATATGGCTGCTGACCGTGGGGCTTACGTCGACCAAAGTCAATCGATGAACATCCACATGGTGGACGCAAACCCTGCAAAGGTCACTTCAATGCACTTCTACGGATGGAAACAGGGCCTGAAAACCGGCATGTACTATCTGCGAACCAAGGCAGCAGCAGATGCGATTCAGTTTACTGTTGAAGCCAAGAAGACAGAGGATCAAACCGTTGGTGGCTTAGCCGACCGAGCTGAAGAAATATCCAGCCTCGAAGCTATTGCTTGCTCGCTTGACACTCCTGACGACTGCTTGAGTTGCGGCTCGTGAACACAGCCTTCCACCGCTGAAGTTTCTACTGGCTGGAAGCATTTTACTTCCGCCCAAGGACCAAGAAACCCTACATGCAGTGTTTGTCCTGTGAGTGGGAGTTACCAAGGAACATTTCGAGCCAACGCATTGCCACGGCCTAAAAAGCAAAAGAAAACGACGATTGAACTTCAATGCTTTCTCAAAGTTGATTCTCAAAGTTTGCCTGAATTGATACAACGTCCTGATTCAGGATTATTTGCTGGGCTTTGGGGTCCACGTATTGAAGAGGAACTTGATTCTCAAGGACTTGAATATCTTGGTTGTGTCAAGCATATTTTATCACATCGAGCGATGAATGTTCATGTCTGAAAGGATGTCTGTGAACAAGGCATTGATCCAAATATCGTTGCTCTCTCAACCCTCGACAGGCGTATCTTGGCCCTTGGTGGTGTGCTCCTTAACGTCCCAACGGAATGATGCTAAACATCCGATAAGTCCGAAGAAAAGTAGGTATTCTGCTGGAGCAGCATAATTGACCCAAGGTTGCAGATATTCTAAGCCGATTTCGGAAGAGTGAACGCCTAATTCCCTTTCTCCAGATTGTATTCCATCTCGAATTGAAACGGTCATAACAACAAGAGATGCAAAGGCAAGCAGCAGCGAGTAGACTCGTACTTCCCTCCCTTTAGATTTTGATTTTGGTAGTGAAAAATGTGTTGCAAAGGCCCACGCAAAGCCTCCGTGAAAGACAACCATTGCAGTGTAAATATGGACCTCAAGGTATTGATCCATAGTTGCAAATGATAATACTGCGAGGTGGGTTGATGTTGCTAGGCCACACAATAAGGCGAGAAGATGTAATTTGGGTGAAGCGATTGGCTTGAACAAAATGTAGAGGCGGAATGAAACAATGGTTTGGATTAATGCAGATAAAAAGAGCCCAATCGAAAAAATGTGATCTTCTAATCCGGGATGATCTGTTTCGGATATGAAGAACGGTATGTCTCGATAATTCCCTGAAAAATAATGTATGAGTGTTGCCAATATAATCGATGCTGTTGGCAATATCCATGAAATTTGAATCAACTGAGTGTCTTTGATTCGTCGATTCAAAAACCCAATACCATCACTGGAGGTCAAATCAAACATGAGTCTCATCCATGCGAAGCACCTGTTGCGTATGAACCTTCAAGTGAGAGGGATTACACTGTTGACCTGTTCACATGCCACTCCGCCTTCACGACACTTGCCGCAGAGAAAAAGTCGATTTTAAGACTCAATCTCTAGGAAAGTAGGGATGTATGTTTGCGGAGTAACGGTTTACGATCTATGTCCTTTGGGTGATGCACGTTGTTACATCGCTTTTGATTTGATACATCGCTGGCGACAAGTGGGCCCTCATTGCCTCAAGCGCTGTGAATGGCGTGTCCCAAGGTTGCCAAGACGCCTTCGTGAGTCATCTCGGTCATGGTTGGGTGGGCGTGGATGGTGCCTGCAATATCTTCGAGTAAAGCACCCATCTCAAGAGCAAGTGTCCATTCGCCAACCAGTTCGCTGATGTGCGTTCCAACACCTTGGATCCCCAAGATTCGGTGATCGTCTTCACGGGCACAGATTCGGATGAACCCAGCAGATTTCTCTGCTTCCTGTGTTAAGGCGCGACCGTTTGCACCAAGTGGGAATTTACCAATGATAACCGGATGTCCGGCGGCTTCAGCTTCTTCGGGAGAAAGACCAACAGAGACGATTTCAGGTTCGGTGAAGACGATGGCTGGAACGGCCACAGGGTCGTAGGCTCGCTTCTTCCCAGCAATAATTTCTGCAACCATTTCCCCCTGGAAGGAGGCGACGTGAGCCAGCATTTCACCAGAGTCACATACGTCACCAATGGCATAGACGCCCTTCATGTTGGTTTCACATCGGTCGTTGACCTTGACAAAGCCTCGTTCATCGAGCGCTACACCGGTCGGGGATAAGGATGCTGAATTTGGTTTTCGACCAACGGTGACAAGCACCTTGTCGACGACCACGTTTTGCATCTTTTTCTCATCCTTCTCGTTCTTATCGATGAAGTTGAGTTGGATTCGTCCATCTTTGGTGGCTTCTGTTCCCTTTGCAAATACGCCGAGATGGGTCGTAATTTTCTGCTTCTTGATGGAGATCTCCAACGGTCGTCGCAGTTCCTTGTCGAAGATTGGCAGCACGCTGTCCATTGCTTCGACGACGGTGACTTCAGAACCAAGCATCCTGAAGGTGATGCCTAATTCCAATCCGATGTATCCTCCACCAACAATAGCGACATGCTTTGGTAGTGTTTCGAGTGAAAGTGCTTCTCTTGAAGAGATGACATGTTCATCATAAGGCATGAACGGAAGTTCAATCGGGACTGAACCATTTGCCAAGATGACATGGTCTGCCTGGACGATGATAGCGTCTTTTCCTTCACCGATTTTAACGGTCTTGGCATCTTGGAATTCGGCCCATCCAATGATGAGTTCTGCGCCGGCGTTCTTGAGCAGGTGCTGGACACCTTTGTTGAGTCGGGTCACAATGTTCTCTTTCCAATTGACGAGGTTCGCCATGTTGAGTTCGGCCGGTCCTGGGATTGAAATCCCCATGTGGCCGTCATTTGAGGCATGCTTGGCCAAACTGTGGAACTTGTGGGCTGCGTGGATCAGTGCTTTCGAGGGGATGCAACCACGGATGAGGCAGGTGCCTCCAACCTTTTCGCCTTCAACAATGATTGTTGAAAGGCCGAGTTGACCGGCACGAATTGCTGCGACGTAACCACCTGGGCCAGCGCCGATGACGAGAACTTTACACTTCTTTGTCTCCATATAAATCAAACCTCACATAAAGATGGTCGCAGGATTCTCGAGGTAGGTCTTCACCAGTTGAACCAAGGTTGCTCCGTCATGTCCATCGACCACTCGGTGGTCCCACGACGACGAGAGGTTCATCATTCGACGAATCACAACAGCACCGTTGCGAACAACGGCACGGTCAGTTGCGTTGTGAACGCCAAGAATACCGACTTCAGGCTTATTGATGATTGGTGTTGCACCGAGGCCACCGAGGCGACCTAGGCTGGTGATGGTGAATGTGGAACCGCTGAGGTCATCCACACCGGCTTTGCCATCGCGGGTTGCGGTGGTGACACGAACCATCTCTGAGGCAGACTGCCAGATGTCCATTGCTTCGACGTGCTTGACCACTGGGACAAACAGTCCTCGATCGGTTTGAGTTGCAATTCCGAGATTGATGGCTTCATGTCGAGTGACGACGTTGGCATCATCATCGTAAAGTGCGTTGCATTCTGGGCTCTTAGCAAGTGCCTTGACGAGCGACTGCATGATGAAGGGCAAGTAGGTGAGTTTTGGAGCGCCCTCAGGTCGAGTTGCGTTGAGGTGCTGACGGAGGTCTTCCAAAGCGGTCACATCAACTTCTTCAAAGTAGGAGAAGTGAGGGATGGTCGAGTACGATGCGATCATTGAATCTGCTATCTTTCGGCGCAGACCAATGACCTTGATGGCCTCTGTTCCGTTGAGTTCAACCCGTGCACGGCCGCCAATTGGTGCGGCTCGGCTGGCGCCGGATGCGCCTCCAGCGATGTGTGCATCCAAATCAGCATGACTGATTCTTCCTGCGGGACCGCTTCCTGCAACATGATCGAGGCTGATGTTTGCCTCACGAGCTCGTTGACGAACAGCGGGGCTTGCAAGAGCTTTGGTGCCTGGGGCACGAGCGACTGCAGCAGCAGGTGCGGGTGCAGCGGCTGGAGTGGGAGCAGGAGCCTTTGCGACTTCTTCCTTGACGGCAGGGGCTTTTTCCTTTGCAGGAGCTTCTTTCTTTGAAGGAAGTTCCTCTGTTGCCGATGTGTTTCCAGCGCCATCAACTTCGAATTCAATGCAAACGACGCCCACGGGGAGAATGTCACCGGCTTCACCAACCACTCTGGTTACTTTTCCATCAACAGGTGAAGGGATTTCGACGGTTGCTTTGTCGGTCATGACTGAGAGAATGGGATCGTCTTCTTTGACGGTGTCACCAACGGCGACCATCCATTCTACAACTTCGCCTTCGACGACGCCCTCTCCAATATCTGGCATTTTAAATGCAAATGTTCCCATTTTTATTCCTCCTGTGTCTTCTTTATTGCTGCGGCAATTCGTTCTGGACTGGGCATGTAGTCCCATTCCGTGGTGTGAGGGAAGGGAGTATCCCAACCGGTCACGCGAGTGATTGGTGCTTCGAGGTGGTAGAAACAGCGTTCTTGAATCGAGGCACTCATCTCAGCACCAAATCCGCTGGTTTTTGGTGCTTCATGAACGATGACACAGCGCCCTGTCTTCTTGATTGAGTTGACCACAGTGTCTCGGTCCCAAGGCACCAGGGTTTGAAGGTCGATCAATTCACAATCGATGCCTGAATCGTTGATGGCTTGTTCACAAACATGAACCATGGTGCCCCATGCAATGACAGTGCATGCTTCACCTTCACGAACGATTCGTGCTTCTTCCATTGGCACGATATAATGGCCTTCTGGTACTTCTGCATCCGGATGGTCGTTCCATGTAGGCACGTTGTGCGGGTCGCCGTAAAACGGACCACGATAGCAACGCTTTGGTTCAAAGAAGATAACGGGATCATTGCATTCGATTGCTGCTGTTAACAAGCCCTTGGCAT
Organism: uncultured Candidatus Poseidoniales archaeon; assembly: GCA_905182125.1. GTDB lineage: Archaea > Thermoplasmatota > Poseidoniia > Poseidoniales > Poseidoniaceae > MGIIa-L1. The sequence goes on along the minus strand of CAJJAV010000007.1, from coordinate 10,899 downwards.
TGTAAGGTGTTGAACAGTAAACAACCTTCAGCCCGGGGGTGTGAGTGAATTGTGCTTCTGGTGATTGCGAATGGTGGTGGCCTCCCTTGATGCCGCCTCCAGCGGGTGTTCGGAACGTAAGCGGTGCGGTGAACTCTCCACCGGACCGGTGGCGTACCTTTGCGATTTCATTGACGATTTGGTCATAGGCAGGGAAGATGTAGTCTGCGAATTGAATTTCAGCGACCGGTCGAAGACCATTCAGGCCCATGCCCATAGCGATGGCGGCAATGCCACCTTCGGCCAAAGGAGAGTCGAACACTCGGTGTTCTCCAAACTTGGCCTGCAAGCCGTCGGTTACCCGAAATACGCCGCCGAAGAAACCGACGTCTTCACCGAAAATAACGATGTTTGGGTCCTTCTCAAGTTGAACCTCAAGGGCTGAATTAAGTGCTTTGATCATGTTCATTTGTGTCATCATGGTCACCTCACTTGCCGAGTTCCTCGCGTTGTTCCTGGACATGCCAAGGAACAGTTTCGTAAACTTCGGTAAAAATTGTTGATGCTGGTGGGTAAGGGCCGCTTGCAAGATCTCCGAACTCACATGCTGCTTTGTACGAAGTCATCACTTCGTCATCGATCTTCTGGGCAAGCGCTGCGTCGCGCTTTTCATCCCACATGTCGTTCTTGATTAAGTGGTCCTTGAGGCGTTCAATAGGATCGCCACCAGGCCAGCTTTTGTATTCCTCGCTTGGCCGGTAGGCAGAGGGGTCATCAGATGAAGAGTGAGCGCCCGTCCTGTAGGTGTAAACTTCGATGTGTGTGGCTCCTAAGCCAGCAGCACCGCGTTGGCGAGCCCACTTGGTGACGCTGTACAGCGCCAAGAAGTCGTTGCCATCAACACGAATCGATGGGATGTCGTAGGCAAGGCCGCGCTCTGCGAAGGTGCGGCCACCCGTTGCTAGGTTTGCGTGTGTGGAGATAGCCCACTGATTGTTGACCACATTGAGGATCACTGGGGGTTTGAATGTGGATGCGAAGTTGAGAGCATAATGGTAATCGCCTTGAGCAGAGGTACCATCGCCCAACCAGGAAATACAAACCTCATCATCGCCTTTGTAGGCGCTTGCCATTGCTACACCAACCGCTTGAGAGAACTGGGTTCCAACCGGGGATGAAATCGAGATAAAGCGTCCTTCCTTCCATGTGTAATGGACGGGCATTTGACGTCCCTTGACGTTGTCTTCAGTGTTCCCAATGCAGTGGCAGATCATGCTGACCATGTCGCGTCCGCGAACGAATTGAGCGCCTGGTTGGCGGTAGGATGGGAAAATCCAGTCCTGAGTTTCAAGGGCCATTGTCTGGGCGATTGCAATTGCTTCTTCACCCAAAGACCGCATGTAGAATGAGAGTTTTCCAGTGCGTTGCATTTTGATCATTCTGTCGTCAAAAATACGCAGACGCATCATGTATTCGAGGCCCTGAATCAAGGTCTCAGCATCGAGTTTTGGATCCCACTCACCGAGTGCTTCGCCTTCATCGTTGAGAACACGGACCAAACCCACAGCATGGGATACGGTGTCTTGAGCACTGCATGTGAGAGGGTCAGGCCGATTTAAGTCACCGGGCTGTTCCTTGAATTTACCGCCGAAATCAGCCTCTTCACCCGGACGAAACGGAGGTCGCCCGATGGTGTACGGCGCAGTGGTGGCTGTCACTCTCTCGGTCATTGGTTCACCTCATTCCATCCTGCTCTTAAGTGGTGCCGGCGCGTCGTTTCCTTCGTTCGCAACGTAGACATATGCGCCGGGCATGGATTCTGTGTTTGTTGGGTCCAGGGTTTTTCTCAGCAACAGACCTGCTTTGAATGAGGAGCGGACAAGTGGGCCACTTGCAATGCCTGAAAACCCGATTTGAATGGCATGTTGTGCCCATTGATCGTACATGTCAGGTTCCGGGAATCGATCGACGGTCAGATGGCGGGTAGATGGGGCGAGGTACTGCCCGATGGTCACCAAATCAACACCAGCATCCCGCAAGAAGCCAAGCGTCTCAGTGATTTCTTCGTCTGTTTCACCAACACCAACCATCACTGAGGATTTGGTTAAGATGTCTGGACGCAATCGTTTTGCAGCGCGCAGAATCTCAAGCGACTGGGAAAACGAAGCGCGATGATCTCGTACTGTACGGTCCAAGCGTGGAACGCATTCGACGTTGTGGGCGAAGACGGAGAGTGGGCTTCCGTCCAAGAGGTGGGCCAGTGCTTCGTGGTCCCCTGCGAGATCAGAACACAACAATTCGAGGGTGACCTGGGGTTGGCGTTCATGGACGGCTTGGATGCATTGTTTGTAGTGGTCTGCACCGCTGTCTGCTAAATCATCGCGATTGACAACGGTGATGACGGCATGACGCAAATCCATCGATTCGACGGCGTTCGCGAGGTTCTCAGGTTCTTCGACATCGAGAGGCGGGGGGGTTTTGATTGTACCAACGGCACAGAAACGGCACCCTCGGGTGCATTCTTGACCTGCAATCATGAATGTGGCATCGCCGCTTGCCCAACAATCGTGGATGTTTGGGCACCGTGCTTCTTGGCAAACAGTATGGAGAGTGTTGTCTTTCACAGCGGCTTTGGTGCTGTTGAAGATGGCCTGTTGCTTGCCAGATGGGAGAGCCGTTTTGAACCATGGAGGCAAGCGTTCTCGCTTTGGTTTTGGTCGGGACGCAGGTGGTAAGGCCTGGGCCATCGGAAGCGGTTTACCTGACAATGCATCACCCCTCTCGCTCCTTCCTATGGCTTGCCCATCAAAAAGGTGCGCCGTGAGGGGCCTATCGCGAATTCAGCCGCTCTGTCGCATTGCTGTGTGGTGATTGGCCTTTGAACGAGCATTGATGACCAATGAGCACCAGGCCAAACCATGGCGAAAGGTGTGGCTCTGGTGACCGGTGGCGGCCGACGCATTGGTGCTGAGATCACCTCTGAACTCATCGATGATGGATGGTACGTTCTCGTCCATGTCCGACAGTCATACGAGGAAGCCAACAAACTGTTGTCACAAAAGTCCAAACAACACGGTGGAATTGAATGTGGTTCTGTGGTGATTGCAGACCTCTCGACAGATGAAGGATTGGCTTCGCTGATCGAACAAACAAACGCCGCTATATTGACACAAAAGGCAGAGGGTCTCGGTGCCCTCATCCACAATGCTTCAATCTATAAATCAAATGACTACGGGTCAGTAGATCTCGCGGAATTACGGATGAACACCCGCATTCACATCGAAGTCCCCTTCCTGCTGACACAAGCGTTTGCGGTTTCGCTCAGGGCTGCTTCAGGCTGTGTGATTGGGATGGTTGATACGTCGCTCGGGCGAGCTTGGAAAGGGTTGTCACATTACACCGCTACAAAAGCTGGTCTTCGCCAATTAATGATGAACCTTGCAGGGGATTTAGCACCCGATGTCCGTGTCAATTGTGTCGCTCCTGGTGCCATCATGGCAGCGCCTTGGGAAGCCGAACATTTTGCTTCAGTGATTGAAAAGGTCCCTCTTGGTCGTGGTGGCTCTCCAGTCGACGTTGCCAAAGCAGTTCTCTTCTTGATTCAATCAGACTACCTCTCAGGTCAAGTGTTGAATGTGGATGGCGGATGGACCGTTGCTCCCTAAGCAAAGGATTGCATGGGTTTTCTTCAAAGCATGTGCTTGCGTCGCCTAAACTGCAGGGATGGCTGAGGTGGTCAAAGGCGCCGGGCTTAAGATCCGGTCCCGTATGGGTTCGTGGGTTCGTATCCCACTCCCTGCACTTTCTTTCCACATTGTGCACGGTTTCACCCCCCCTCGTAGAGGGGGCTTAGCCGCACAAACAATGCAAAACCGTTTAACACTCGGTCGAGCAGGGCGGTACGGTGAACACCTCATGACCTCTCTTTCATGCTCCAGCGGTCGATTCTTGGCGGTCCTGCTTGCCACCCTCATGTTGGGTGGTTTAGCACCTCTCTCCTCCAACCCTATAGCCGAGATTAACGCCTCTGATGAACTCGCCGAACCCGCTCAATCGATGAACTCCGCTTCGTCATGTTCGACGTGCCAATCCTATGACCTGTACCTCGATGAGATGGACAGCGAAACCGGTGGCGATGGTTCGATCACCACCCTTGAACCTTCAGGGGCTCACCAAGAAGCAAGTGCACTTGGTGGCGTGGAATTCCGAAGCGCTGAAATGATTTCTGACCTTTTGGTCTATGGACGAGACAACACTGACAAAGTGACCCTCACCCTCTTTTTGCAATTCGAAGGAACTTCAGGCTCCACTGCCGACGTGACCTATTCGTTGAAATCAGGTGATTCAGAAATCGATTCAGTTTCCGAAACCCTTGACGATCCATGTACGGGAGGCACCTTTGGTACAGCCTCGTGTTCATGGACATCCACGATTGTTGATTTCGATGTCCCATCCGACGGTTTCACCGTTGCAAACGGTAAACAACTTCGATTGAGCGTCGATGCTCAAGCCACCTGCGAAAGCAGCGGTGGTGGCGGGATTGGCGGCGGTTGCGAAGTCAATGTAGCCTTTGGCGATGTCGAACAGACCAATGGATACTCCAAGCTGGAGATGAAAGCCAATGCGCTTGCAAACTCCGTTGTCAAGGTACACCGCCCTGGTGGCGGCTTCCTTGACCCTGAAGTGACGGAATGGTCACCGAACCACCGTCCTGATTTCCGAACAATGCAATTCTCTGTCGATGTCCGAGACGCCTTTGGTCGCGATGACATTCAAGGTGTTGATTTGGTCATGACCACTCCAAACGGAGCAGGTACCGTTTTCGAAAAGACATTCGACGATGACGATTTGAAACTCGACAACAATGGTTTGGTCGGCAACTACACCTATTCATACGACGTCGGTATGGCTGCTGGCGAATACCCGGTCCAACTCGAGATCAGTGACGTACAGGGTCACACGCTTGTGTTCGAGCACAGCGGCATTGAATTTATTGAACACGATGTTTACCTCTCGCTTCCGCAGAATCAACCAGACATCGTCTTGATTGCGCCCGGACAGACTTCAAGCGTCGAATTCATGATAGAGCATACAGGTGCGAGCGCCTCACAAATCGAGGTCGTTTTCGAACTTGCTCGCTCACTGCCATCAACATGGTCTGACCCTGTATGGGATCAGCCCGGTGGGTACACGCTGTCTGGTGGGGGTACATTCGCCCGACCAATCCTGAGCATTGAAGTTCCTGACGACGATCTGACTTCTGCTCCGAACACCATTGAAATCGAAGCTCGTGCTTACGCCGAAAACACAGAAGGTCAAACCGTCGAAGTCGCTGTTGAAACAATTGTATTGGACATCGAAGAATCGGATGTCCTATCACCGCCTCGTATCGCAGTGTTTGAAGACGATGAACATCAGAAGCAAATTGCCGATTCGACTCGCCCTGAAGCTTACGATGAGACCCTTTCGCATTACGTCGACTCGGGCGACGTCAGTGGGGATTTCTTCATTGACGTGTTCAATTCTGGTTTTATCACTGATGCATTCCGTATGCGGGTGACCGATTTGCCTGACGCTTGGCAATACAAGTTCTTTGACAATGACACGGGCATGGAACTCACCGAAGAAGGCATCCACTCCTTGACGCCAGACATCGGTTCCCATCAAATTCTCACCGTTCGAATGGAAGTGTTCCCACCATCGGAACGTGAAGCACAAGACATCGGTCTCGTGGCTCTCACCATCGCCAGTCAGGGCGACTCAGAGTTATCCACCCAAGTCGCATTTACCGTTCATCGTACCTTTGGTGTTTTGGTGGAAGTGATCGCAGACTCTGACAGCGGAACGCTCGGCAACGTCGGTCCAGTCACCCCTGGTTCATCGCTGTGGTACAACCTCCGAATCACTGACTCAAGCGATACGCTTGGTCAAACCACCTGGCGAATCATCAACCCTGCAGACTTGGATCGAAACACAGAAGACAACTCAGATTACGCCTCTTGGGACTACACATTGTCGAATGGTTCAGAATCAGATATCGTCGTGGTCTATCTTGAATCCGATCAATATGCCGACTTGAAGTTGGACCTTGAACTTGGTTCAACCGTTGAAGCCGGAAATCACACGGTGTATGTTCGTGTGGTGGAAGAAGGTGTTGACGCTCAAGACGCTCGATATTTCGACCTCCCTGTCACGGTTCAAGTGAAGGAAGATGTTCAACCAGGACGCCTTGTTATCACCGACTCCAGCAGCTCGTTGGTACGGTTCTCTTCCAGTGAGTTCCAAACTGTTGAATTCATCATTGACAACCAAAACAACGTCCCACTCGATGTTGTGATCACGCTTGAAGAACCTCAAGGATGGACCGCTCTGATCCGTGCATCATCCGACCAAGTTGGCGGTAACTTCCTTCTTTTGACCCTGCCTGCCTATTCCAGCAAGGACTTCTCGTTGGCCATCACGCCACCTGACAACCTCAAGAACGGAGAAACCGTAGAGTTCGAACTGAAGGTGACGCCGATGGATGAGGAAGTCCCCTATGACAGCGAATACACTCAAACCAGCAAGCATGTCTTCAGCACTGCCTGTGATGGCGCTGCGTGCTTCGTCAATGAACTTGTCAACCCTGAGCCTCAAACCCTTGCTTTGGGCGCTGGTCTTTGTGCAGCGTTTGTGTTCGCCGTTTACCGTCGAGGTCAACGTTCTGCCAACATCTTCGATGATGAAGACTTTGAATTCGAAGAAGAGATGAAAATTGATCCCCTCGAAGATGACATTCCTGCGCCTGTTATGGAAGAGGATGTCGACGACGATCTGGAACTTTTGGACGAACTTGACTCCCTCTGAAGGAAAGGGGTATGTTCAACCGGTCTAATCGGTTCACTGCGTTGCCGGAATTGTCATTCTAACTGACATATGATTCATTTTAGGGGCGAGCATTGTATGAACATCGTACCATTTCCCTTATGAGTCATCAAAACAGCCCAACGGCTGTGACAACCATGCGTACGCCTTCAACCCCCTCGAAGCCGCGCTCCCAATGGCAAATTTTGCAGCATCGCGACACAGTCAAATCGGTCGCATTGGTTGCGCTCATGGTGCTCTCGACCTTCGCCTCAATTCCGTACATTTCGTTCGATGCTCTTGCCGCATCAGATCAAGACGGTGACGGTTTGACTTACGGTCTCGAATACCTCATGAACACCCAACCGAACGATCCTGATTCCGATAACGATGGACTTCCAGATGGTTGGGAATGGCAATATGGATTGGACCCCCTCTCCAGCAGCGGTGGAGATGGTGCAGTCGGTGATCCAGACGGCGACGGTATGTCGAACTTGCAGGAATATTCCTACCTCCAACCCTCAAGCTGGGACGTAGCCAGCACCACTGGCGTGCTCGATAACGGCGTTTGGTGGAACGGAACGGTTCCAGTCAACGATTGGAACGAAGAAGGGGCCCTTCAGTACAACCGTCCAGGTTGCGGCGACAGCGGCAGCGATGGTACCGGTTCAGTGATCCTCTGCGACGAAGATCCAGTGGGCAACATTTGCACCAATGGATTCGATGATGACAAAGACGGCTTTGTCGATTCAGCAGATCCCGACAACGACGGTGATGCCGATTGTTCATCCAACGATGACGATGGTGACGGGATCGAAGACGAAGACGTTGCTGGCTGGGACACAGACGGTGATGGTATGGATGACGGTTGGGAGGCTGCAAACGGTCTCAATGCCACAAACCCAACCAACGCAGACGGACCAAACGGGGACCCCGATGGGGACGGCCTCAGCAATCTAATGGAATACATCAATCCGACATGGACGACCATGTGTGGTACTTCTCCATGTTTCAGAAACGGTCCTGATGGACTCGTTACCGAAACCACATCGCCGTGTGACCCTGTGAACGGTATCGGGCCTGGTGGATGCGCCACCTTCACTGCCGAAGTCGATGGTATCACCTCAACCAACCCACAACGGGCCGACACCGATGGTGACGGTTTGAACGATTCAAGGGAGGCTTTGACTCTACTGACTGACCCAACGTCCTCAGATACGGACAACGATGGCATCGATGACGGTGTCGAAGTTGCTGGTCAATACGGCAACCCTCCTCAAGCAACTGATCCCCGGAACAACAACACTGATGGTGATGCGTTTGATGATGGAGAAGAAGACCTCAATGCCAACGGTATCGTTGACCCTGGTGAAACAGATCCAACCCGCCGGGAAGATTCTGGCGATGAAGACAACGATGGTATTCAAAACTGGGAAGAGAACCTTTCATGCACCCTTTGGGACATTGCTGATACTGATTTTGGTGGTATTGGCGATGGCGATGAACGGAACGTCTCCCACGGCACGGATCCTTGTGATTCCTTGGTGAACTTTGAGACCACAATCGTGGCATGGAACAACGGCAATGGCCAATTAGAAGTTACAGATGGCAGTGGTTTCAATCCTGCCGGAGGTGTTGGTTGGTTCAACATTTCAGGCACGTGGACGCCCTTTGCCTATGCAACGGTTGTCAATGACCTCATCCAAGGTGTGTCATCAGCTCCTGGCACCGCCACTCAAGTTTCCAATCGCAACGGTTCTTTCTGTCACACCGATGCAACAGCCGATGGGACCATCGGTACTTCACGCACCTACTGTGATGACGATTATTCTGATGCAGACGGCGATGGTCTTGCAGACTGGCAAGAGTTGCTGGGTACGTTTGGATGGTTTTCCAACCCGACCCTTGTCGACAGCGATGGTGACGGGGCAAGCGATTTCGAAGAAGTCTTTGCAAACACAGATCCCAATGAACCCTGTACGAACCTCCTCGACGATGATCAGGACGGACTGAACAACTACTTCGAAACAAGCACGGGTTGTGATTTGGTGTATATTGGCATCACCAATGGGTCCCTCGATGCCTGGGTGACCGATGATACGTCAAGCGACACTGATTCCGGCGGGGTAGCAGATCGAGAGGAATACTTCGATGGCACCAACCCTGAAAACGATCCTTCTGACGATTTGTTGCCATCCGATTTCGATGGCGACCTGATACCCGATGCCGTGGAAAACCAAACCGGCACGGATTGGACAAACCCTGACACCGACGGTGGGGGCATGATTGACGGCCTGGAATGCTCTCAAGAGTTTTGGATTATCAATTGCCTTGGTTCACCTTTCGATCCTTTTGATCCGACCGATGACTTGATCGCTTCTGAAGTCGTGTTTTGGGCCAACAACACCAGTGGTGTTGTCGACCTGGACGGCACCCAGCGATGGCGCCAGTACACAAACGACTTCTACACTGGAACCGCTTATGCTCACATCGCAGAAGTCCATCCAAGCGAAGCAGTCGTTTTGCCTTCTTCCAATTTCACTCACCTTTCTGATATGGCCTTTGCCAACGACACGGTCGAATGGCTGATCACCTACAACAATCCACCCAATACCGGTGGTTTAATCCTCCCGGCATCTTGGTCCAACATGTCCTTTTACGTGGATACTGCTGCCCAATTGGACCGTTCCAACGACACACACAACGTCAACATCATAGGAGGACCGATTCAAGAAGTGTTCATCCAACAACCGGAATTTTACTTTGATTGGAGCTCCTTGGCATCGACAACTGTCCCAGGAGCAGGTTTTGCTTACGAACTTGACACCCCTACAGAGCTAACCGACCTCAACAACACCCGCTCTTCCTTGTTCAACATCACCAACGGTGTGATCAGTGATTCAGGCGCTACAAACGCCTATGATACTGCCTTAGCCCTGCAAACCTTCCTTGCTGAAGGCAATTCATCCACTGAATTCAAGCGCAATTACAACGGCTCTGGCATCCCATCGTCAGAAGATCTCAGCGTGGTCCTGGTTGAAGCAACCAAGGAAGGTACATGCAATGAATTCAACACCGCATTCGTTACCATGGCACGTCTTGCTGGACTTCCTGCTCGCTACGTCAGTGGCTTTGCCGGCGGTACGTGGAACGGGGACGGATATGCAGTCTTCCCTCAGGACCGAACGACCTGGGGCGAAGTGCGTCTACAACAAAACAGTGCGAATGGAGGCACTGAACTCGGATGGATTGCATTCGATGCGTGCCCCGCAGCTGAAGAAATTGAGATCGTCAATCAAACCATCTCCTCCCTTGTCTGGGACCGTGATGGTTCAGCGACCTTGAACGTCACTGGACAACTCCGCTTTGCAGAAAACGGGACGCCAATCCCTGACCTCCCGATGGTTGGCTACCTTGTACCTCTTGCAGAAACCGCTGGTGTTCCAGGTCCTGCAGCCATCCCGAACTACGAACTTGGCGCTGTCATTACCGATACAAATGGAACATTCGAACTTATTGGTAATCCTCTGGAACCAGGGGCGCCTGGTATTCACCGCGTTGTCATCAAGCACCTCCAATCAGGCTATGTCTCAGAGGATGGAATCATCTATGATGGATTCATCAATGTCACTGACGATTCGGTCATCAACCATACAGGGCCAAACGCGATCAACGCCCCGGTTGTCGGTGCTGGCGCAACGACCATCATTACCGGCCTACTTTCTCTCGAGAGTGCCCCTGCAAACGTCATTTCGACCCTTGCCGGATCAACACCGCCTCCGGAAGTTTGGTTGAGTTTCACCTCATCCATTAATGGCGTCGTTAACTTGACATCACCCATTGGTTTTGATGGTTCATGGAGCATCGAAGTTGAGCTGGATCCGTTGGAAACCAAAACCAACCTCTCAGCCACTTTGGGCTTTTCCGGTTGGCAAGACCTTTCCGAACCCAGCATCACTCCGGTGCAGTTCCACCTTCTCCCATCAATCAAATCCATCCTCCTCGATGTACGGGATGCGCCGACCTTAACGGCAACCCTCGAAGGTCCCTTGGCAAATGGGAGCATCATCCTCATCG
>CAJJAV010000006.1 GCA_905182125.1 uncultured Candidatus Poseidoniales archaeon | reverse complement strand
TTTGAAATTTTGATTTGGAGCGACAAAAACCGAACTCCTCGGTTCGATGATGTTGTGTTGTAATGCATCGATGAGGATTGTCGATCCGAGTGATGAAGAAAACAGATCATACCCGCTGGCAAGTTTGTAAAATCCGATGACTTCCACGAGATCATTCGAGAATTTATCGATTGTAAAGTCCTGAACAGACAGCTTCGGATTGTCAAATACGGCGCTTGCCTTTTCCCTTGTTTCAATGTAAATAATCGGCCTTCGAGTGACCCATTCTGTGATCAAAGGCCTCCAACCCTCAAACACCGAGCCCCACCCCGGGACCACGACAACGGGTTCGATGCCCTTCAGAGATTCATCGGCCGGCTTCCAGAGCAGCACGCGCAAAGAAACACCCCCTGAAACCCGAACCCATTCCTCCACACATGTGGAATGGGGGAGTTCAGGCACGCCTTCCCAATGTTCATCCATCTGTTGTGAAGCCCCGGTGGTGATGAATAAGGGTTTAGCCGGTTTTATTTTTTACAATGATGCTTTTGACCGAGCACCCATAGCGCGGAGTCGAGAAAACAAGAACGGGCCACGCAAAGTATATTTTTTGCCTTTTTTACCATTAGAGTGCAGAGGGCAGGATTCGAACCTGCGAACTCATAGAGACTGGGACCTCATCCCAGCGCCGTTGACCAAGCTTGGCAACCCCTGCTTCAGCCGTCCCTTATGCCGCGCGTATATCAATGACGCGACAGGGCATCGTCACTCCCCTAAACGAAGTTCCTCTTCGAAGAAAACAGCGATTTCATCCAGCGATTTCCGATGAATGTTTGGAACCATTGCCCCTTGTTCAGGATAACCAACCGGCATGACGAGCATGGCCTCTTCATGAGCAGGCCTCCCCAACAATTCTCCAAGAAATTTCATCGGTGAAGGGGTGTGGGTCAGCGTGACCAAACCCATTCGATGGACTGCATTGATGAATAAACCGGCGGCAATGCCGCATGATTCTGTAGCATAGTATGTCGGGCCCCACGCACCATTCGCCCGAGTCCGCTTTTTTTGTTTAAACAAAACAACAATCCAAGGGGCATCTGTGAGGTGCCGTTTGACTGCGTCTGTACCAAGCGGTGCAAGAACCTCGGCCCAAGCCTCTGGCATACGCTGCTGGTATGTTCGTTCTTCTTCTTTTTCAGCAGCCACTCGAATCTCTTGCTTCAGCACAGGGTTCGAAACAGCGACCCAGGTCCACGGTTGGAGGTGGGCCCCATTCGGTGCTGTCCCTGCAGATTGAATCGCCAATTCGATCAGACGACGTTCAACAGCACGGGTGGAAAAATGACGCGTCGTGCGCCGCTCTTGGTTTTCCAGATAGACGGCTTCACCCTTGGCGAGCATGTCAGAAGGGGACAGTTCAGTCCAGTCGAGTGCGATGAATGTAGCATCTTCCATACAACGCCATACGGGGCGGGCCTATCAGTGCTTTTCGTGAGCGCTAAGCGTTTGGCATTCTGCCTCGCATGCGCAACCACGACTCACTGCCAAACATCAGTGCGTACACGGCAGCCAGCCACAACGTTGGGCGGCCCCAACCTTCAATGCTCATCGAATCAGGAAGCAAACCTTGCCCAAAGGCAAGCAAGACACAGAGCCAAACCAACGTGAATCCGTGCAAGCCCCAGCGCACACTTGACATGATTTGGGTCGAATTCGCTTTCATTTCAGTGATTTCAACTTCGGTAAGAACAGCGGTGACGCCGCGTAACTTGTCAAGGGCCGTCCCGCCATTCCAGCGAAGGCGACCCAAACGAAAACGGCTGGCTATTTCGACCATCGTAAACATGGTGACCCACACCACAACAACTTCGAGAAACGGTTCAGCGCCCCTGAGGTTCAGTGAACCCTGGGTCGACCAGAGAAGCAAGCCCCACAGCCACGAAACGAGAACCAACTGAAACACTCGAGCAAATCGCGTGATCCGGTGCAACAGTTCAGCATCATGGGAGAGCAGCATTTCCAAGGCGATGACCATCGCAGTTGTGCCGGACAAACCGACGCTGATCAACAACCACCACCAATCTAAATCTCCATCGCGCCAGGCAAACATCAGCGCCACCATCGTCCAAACAAGAGCGACAACAGAGGCGACATTCGCTGCAGCCTGCATGGTGTAAAGTGGATCCCGACCGTCTTTGAGGACCGCAAAACCCCCCATAAGCCGAGTTTCAAATGCAGAATCATCGACGAGTCCGTGTGCGGCAGCCGTCATGCCACCGACCGCTTTGATTCGGGCATTTCCGACAATGGATTGGGCCTCACCTTGGGCCCACTCCTCATCCAAACCTCCACTGTTCCAAGAAGAACCCCGGCTTGCAGCATGGGCTGCTTCAGCCCCACGGCTTTTACTGCTGCCAGATGACCGAGTCTTGGCCCAAGCACGAATTTCTTCTGAGGTGATGGACTCGACTTGATCTTCATTGAGCGGAGCGCCGTGGTCTGTGTAGAGCCAACGGCATTGAATTGGAACAGGGGCAGGGTCGACGTCAGGCGCGACCATTTGGAATTGTCCGGGTCCCAAGGTTGGAAGTTGAGCTACGAGGTCCTGATCACCACCGCTCTCTTTCAGCAAATGTCGAACCTTTTCAACGTCTTGGGGCTGTGTGAAACGCCCGATGAATGTGGTGTTTGCCTGCGCCAAGATTTTGTAATCTACATCGCTGACGTTCTGAGTTGCGAGAACGCACGCTACCCCATATTTCCTCGCTTGTTTGAAAATGAGTTTAATGAGGTCTTTTGCCGGAGGGTTTCGTGGATGTGGGGGGAGGTAAGGTGCCACTTCGTCCATGAAGAAGAGGAGTTTTATTTCCCCTTCTGCAGGTTGCTGGGTCAACATCCAGTCGTACAACTCCCGGGACAGTTCTTGGACGAAATATTGCTTTTGTGCTTCATCCTGAATGGTGTTAAGATAGACAATGTTAAGCGGGATTTTCCCTGGAATGGCCGGTGTGACAAAGGAATCAATATCGATTGGGACACCGTTTGAAAACAACAATTGATTGACACCAGAAGAGTATGCTGAAAGCCTTCTTGCCAAGTCATTGCGTGTTGTTTTCGGCAACCGCTCCTCGAAATCCGTGAGGCGGTGTTCCATCATCACTTGGTCCCAAGTGGGGACTTCAGGTTTTTCTTCACCCTCTTCGACATCATAGAAACACTCCGGATACAATTTGCGGGTAAATTCTTGATTTGGATCCCGAACCACGCGCGCCAGGGCTTGAAAATCACTGACGTCCAAACCATGCTTTGTTCCCTCGACAAGAATTTCATAGAGGAAGGGTTTGACGATCTTCCCCTGTGACTTTTCAACATCGTAACCAGCCAAACTCGTGAAACCAGCCGCTACCATGTCCCACGCAGTAATTGCTTCTTCAGCATCTAAATTTGAAGGAGGGGTTCGAAAAGGGTCGATGCAAAGCGGCAATCCCTTGGAACGCAAAGGCGTCCAAATTCGGACCTCACACATGTCCATGAGTTTCTTTGCTCTGGCGACATCGCCACCCTCCGCCTCTAACGCAGCAGGGTCAATGCCCAGTGCAAGACGAGCCAGATCGCCTTGAGGGTCAATGATGAGTGATGGAATTTTTGCCAGAGCAGCTTCCTCAATCAAGGCCTTCGCCATCACTGTCTTTCCGGAACCGGTTGAACCGAGCATGGCGGCGTGGCGGGCTAAAACCATCGATTGAATATCAATTGGCTCACCAGTATCACGCCGTGTTCCCAAGTACATGCCCTTTGGTTTGTAGTGCTTTTTCTTTTCACTTTTTTGATCGACGGGGGGCGCCTCAGACAACACATCAGGAGAAAGAATTTCATCCACAAGGGAAGCCAAACTTGGTTCATCAGCCGAGTGGGTCTCCGTCGAGAAACCCTCCTCTTCAGACACCATAACGAGGCGAAGGACGGAGGGGGTCTTGAAGACCGCGACAATCAGGTGGGGTGAGAAGCAGACTCAAGGGGGTCGGGGAATTCGCCGTGGTATGGACCGAATCCCGACAGGCCGACCGTCATGGAACGAGGCGATGCGGAACGCAGCCCTCGCTGTCTTGGATTCGAAACAGTGGGTCAAAGGCTCGCGGGGCAAAGCCTTCGGTCTTGCGTTTGCAGATCACTGTGGAGCACTCAGCGCAACACCGTGCCAAAACGGATCTTCTGCCCTCTGGGCGGCCCTTCGAATCGCCAACATCGGGCCGGGCGACGAGGTGATCGTTCCTTCCTACACGTTCATCTCCACAGCCACCTGCATTCTGCTGGTCGGCGCCACCCCGGTGTTTGTCGATGTTGAGCCAGATTACTTCTGCCTCGATGTGAACGCGGTTCAAAATGCCATCACACCTGCGACAAAAGGTGTGATTGGCGTCCATCTCTACGGCCACCCATACGACCCCAAGATCGTTGAAATCTGTGAAATCAATGGACTCGTTTTGATCGAAGACGCCGCACAAGCACACGGGGCAAGTCAAAGTTTTGAGGATGGTTCAAAGAAAGCAGCCGGATCTATGGGCGACATTGCTTGCTTCTCCTTTTACCCTTCAAAAAACATGGCTGTCGGTGGAGAAGGAGGGATGCTCACCACCATCAACGACGCCTACGGCGCCAAATTAAACGGCATCATCAACCATGGCCGCAGTCCGGAATTGCATGCCATGGAACTTGGCAGCAACATGCGAATGTCAGAGGTTGCTGCAGCCATTGGCCTCGAACAACTCAAGCACCTCGATCGCTGGGTAGAGCGCAGGCGCCACACCGCTTCCCGATACACAACCGCTCTGCAAAACCAACCGTATCTGAAAGCCCCAGCAACCCGCCCTGGCGCTGAACACGCATGGCACCAATATTGTGTGCGAACTGAACACGCAGCCGCTTTCAAAACGCATTTGGACGCCCTTCAAATCGATGCACGCCAGTATTATTCTCTTCCAATCCACCAGCAAGGTGTGTTTGCCAACCACCCCCAACACCACCAGACTCTACCAGTCACGGCTGAACTTGGTTCTTGTTTGGTAGCAATTCCAATCATGCACGAATTAACCGAGGCGGAAATTACCCGGGTGCTCGCAGCACTGGTTTCATTTAATCCCGAATGAGTTGGCTTGGCCTGTACGCCAAATTCGAGTTCGACCAAGCATGATTCCCTGTGAGTTCAAGCCCAATCCATTCCGGAATCTCTACAGGCTGCCCACTCTCTTGCAATTCAACTTCGGCAAGCACAAGGCCAAGCAAACCCTCCGCGAACTCATCGATTTCCCAAAGCATGCCATCTGGGCCCCGCCATTCGTATCTTGTCTTCTCGACACGCGGGCAATCTTCGGTGGAAACAAGCGCCTCACCGACGTTGCGCTCAATGACCCACTCCATCTCACGGGCGCTTGCTTGCTGCCGTTTACCCTTGAGCGTGAAAGTGGTTCGATTGTTGCGATACCGAACTCGAACCGTCCAGCTCTCTTCAGATTTGAAAATTATTTTTTGTGCAGCATCGAGTTGGACAACGACGGAACCACCGTACACCAATGCCGAATCGACCAAAAGCAAGTGATCTTTCCGCAGGTAGAATTGCCGTATCGAGGTGGAACCGAGCCCTTCCCTCCATGGTTTTTCACCATGCCCATTTACGAAAAACCGGCGTTCGATTTCCATGTATTCTCTCATATGGTTGGCCCCGCAGTACATTTCTTGCCAATCCGTGACCCGCCTTAGTCTCACCGAATGACACCCATTCAAATTCATTTGATTTGTCAAATCATTGAACCAAGTTGTTGAAAACCCCCAGTTCTATGTCAGAGCATGCATGGGAGTTGGTTGATCCGTCTTCTCCTCATCGCAGCCCTCGGCTCAATCCTGTTCGGGATTGTATCGTTGAACGAAGAGGCGCTGGCGATTCAAAATCCGGAAACTGCCGATGAACGCGTAGGTCCGTTAGAAGACACGGACGACACAGAGGACGCCACTTTTGCGAATGTTGACGAGGAGCCCGACCAGGGCGCGGAGGCGCCCCTCGAGAACAAGGGGACAAGCCAAAACGGTCCTCTTTTTATTGGTGCAGGTGGCGGGATGTTTGCCCTCATATTGTTCGGTTCCGGTGTGTTTGAAGTTGTTAAAATCGCCGTATGCATGGCCCTTCTCACCCCCCTCCTCACTAAAAAATCAAAAAATGATGAATTGAATAAGGGCCGTCTTCTTGGATTTATTGAAGGCAATGCAGGGATTCATTTCTCGGCTCTTCGCGACGCCTTACATCTTGCGAACGGCGTGACAGCCCACCACCTACAATCGCTGGAAACACAAGGGAAAATCATTTCTTGGAGAGATGGAAAACTGAGGAGGTACGCAGCCTCTCATGTCTCAATAGAACAGAGAAACGCAGTTACCCACCCACTCATAGGGACGCGTCTCGCCATACTCCAAACACTGTCGGATGCTGGCCAGCTTGGCCTTTCCAATGGAGAAGTTGCAAAACATCTTGAACTTTCAAGGCAACTTCTCTCATATCATATGAAACAACTAAATCAGGATTCTTTCGTGGAAAAGACCCTCCCAAAGAAGCGATCTCCGTGGCGACTCACCCCGCAAGGCTCTGAAGTTCTCACACGGGGTACAAACGTTCAAGAAAGTAAAAACGCTTTACCAATTCATTCATAGCCACTTGCACCGTAGTGGTGCCATGAATGAGCACAAAGCCCTTGCCATTTCCTTGGTGTCTCTGTTTTTATTTTCAGGTTGCTTAGGAGCCGTTGACCCAGCGGTCGAAGTTCCAGGCATTGAACTTCCAGATGATTGGGGGGTCACGGTGGCACGCACGGTTTCAAGCCCTCAACTGAGTCAGTTTTCTGATTGTGATGAACTCGAAACCGCCCTCAAACTCTCTCTTGAAGAAGAAGCCAAAACCCAAATCCTGCAAGCAATTGAGGAACAATACACCTATGGCAGCATGTGGCTGGAAGGCGACATGGGCGCGGAAATGGCTATGGACGATGCCGCAGCAACAGGGACCACATCAGCCCCCCAAACAAGACGAACCGAAGGAACCGATTATTCCGGCACCAACAACCAAGAGCAAGGCGTCGATGAAGCGGATTTTGTCAAGACAGATGGGCACAACATCTACTTCCTCAATGGCAAAAATTTAGTTATTTTCGGCATCCCAGAATTTGGTGAATTGATTCTTCTCTCCACCACCCCAATCCAGGGGAGCCCCACTTCGATGATGCTTGATGGCGATCGCCTTGTTGTCATTTCCTCGGTTTCAACATGGACCCTTGGACAAAATGACCCACTCACAACAGAACTCGGTTGGGACGATGCACCTGGAATATGGCGCTCCAGTTCCTTGACCAAGTTCACGGTTCTCGACGCATCCAATCGCTCAGCACCAGCCATAGAAAAGGAACTTTTCTTAGAGGGCAGTTACATGACTGCACGCGAGGTCAATGGAACGGTTCGAACCGTCACACACGCTTGGATGAACATTCCCGGGATTCAAACATGGCTTGACTTCCCAGCAGGGTACTGGGACTTAGATTATGAAGATCCCTTGCGCCTCGAAGTTCGTGAAAAGGTGGGCTATCAAACCATTCTCGACAATCAATTGACCATCTCGGCTCTCGCACTTTCTGATATTCTTCCGAAGGTGTACGAACGCGTCAACGGCGCGTTGACGGTGCACACGATGGACGACGATGCGTGTGCCGACTTTGTTGCTCCAAGCGATGGGCTGAACCGCGGTTTTAACAGTATTTTCACCTTTGATTTGGCTGATGAAAACTTTGGTTTTCAAGCCGATCACATCGTTGGTAATTACCCCATGGTCTACGCTTCAGCGGACGTATTGGTGCTGACAGAAAGCGCTTGGGATTGGTGGTGGTTCTGGGGCAACGATAACATGGATGAATCTACAAATATCCACACTTTTGATATTTCGAATCCAGGAGACACAGTCTACACTGGATCGGGGCGGGTGAACGGAACCGTTCTCAACCAATTCTCCATCTCCGAACACCTTGGCGTGCTTCGGATAGCTGCAACTTCTGGCCAATGGGCTCGCTGGTGGATGGAGGATCCAGAGCCAATGAGCTCGAGCGTCGTGACCTTTGTACGCGGGGTCGATGACGAAACCGATCAACAAGTGTTGGTTGAAGTTGGACGCGTCGATAACATCGCTCCAGAAGAGCGAATTTGGAGTGCGCGCTTTGATGGTGACCGGTGCTATCTTGTGACCTTCCGCCAAATCGACCCGCTGTGGGTGATTGATATGTCGGATGAAACCAACCCGACCATTCTCGGCGAACTTGAGATTCCCGGCGTCTCCACCTACATCCACCCACTCTCTCGCGACCACCTGCTCACCATTGGCATGGGGCCCGGTATCGATGGCTTGGGACTCGACTGGTCGAACACTCGCTTGTCGCTGTTCAACATCAGCAACCCGGCCGCACCGGCAGTTGAGGACGTTCTTTCACTGACGCCGGTAGCCGACCCGGCAAATTCAGGATGGACCTGGTCGTATTCCGAAGCCTCATACGAGCACAAGGCCTTCCAATACTGGGCGCCGAAAGGGTTGCTTGCAGTTCCCCTTTCAACCTACAGGTACGACAGTTCATACGATCAAAACGGACGCTATTCCTACTCCTACCAATACGTCAGTAAACTTGTGATTGTCAATGTCTCAGAGGAGAACGGAAACTTGTCAATTCACGGCACAGTCAACCACTCCACATTCTACAACACCCAAGAAAGCAGTTCTTTCGGCGGGGATTACAACATCCGCCGTTCAATCTTTATGGGTGATTTTATCTATGCAGTTTCGGCACAAGGCGTGACTGTTACCAACTTAACGACGATGGAAGAAGCAACCTCTCTCGCCCTTACCTATGAAGAGCAGTGCTACTTTTGCGCCGAGACACCTGAAGATTCAACCGAAGGCAGTTCAGGATCAGAGGAAAGCGAGGACAAACCGTCGCCGGAAGAAAGCGAAAGGTGAGTGCCCACATGCCCATCTCGATTGGCGTTGTTGGATGCGGGCGCTGGGGTTCCACCCAGCTTCAAACGCTTCTGCGCATGAAACGCGAAGGAACTGTCAATCGAATCGTTGCTTGTGATACGGCCCCAGCGAACCTTCCCTCCACCACCGGCATCGATGCTATGTACGCCGAATGGGGGCACATGTGTGATTCAGAGTCGCTGGACCTTGTCATCCTTGCCACGCCAAACAGGACGCATGAAACGATCGGGTTAGCGCTGCTTGGCCGCGGTGTTCGAACACTGATTGAGAAACCCTTTTCCACTTCCCTCGCAGGGGCCCAGCGACTTATCGAGCAGGCAGAGAAAAACAACACATACACTGTTTCTGGTTACCTGTTACGGCATCATGCCGGCGTTCAGCGTGTGCGCCAACTGCTTTGCGACCAAACACTTGGTGAAGTGATTCAGATCACATACACGAGGTTTACCAACAGGACAAAACCGATCAAAATGCCGATCCTTGAGGGCCTCGGTTCGCACGGCGTCGACACATTGGACTACCTTGTGGCGGGGGAAAACCAGGTGGCCTTTACCTCCGGACTTTTCGAACAGACAAGCGGGGAGCCTGCGACGATTTCGACCGCCAGCAGCGCCCGTTTTCTTTTCGAAGGCGAGTCGCTCAATGGCGCCAACCGTTTCTCAGCAACCGTCGAGGTGGGGTGGGGGCAAAGCGAAGAACGCCGGGAACTTCTCGTTCAGGGGACCAAAGGAAAGGTTTCCATTGACTTCGGGCAGCATCAAACCTACACGTTGGATGGCGTCGAAATGGACCTTGGAGCAACAAAGTCCCCGCTAGAGGCCCAGATCTTGTCCGCTCTCGCCCATTTTTCATTGCCAGCGGAAATGTCTGCGACACTTCTGCGAACAACACAACGAATTGAGTTGATTAACGATCAATGTGATTGATTGAATTGATGCTTTAGATTGCGAGTCTTCAAGAATTGAATGCGCTTGGCCTACAGTATGGGCCTCTCCTATACCGCCGTTCAGCGAATGTTTGTTGCGACTTTCATTGTCGCCGCCGCTACATGGTACACCCAAGACAATTACACCGAAGGAGCACTTGTTCTCATCGCTCTTTCAGCCCTCATTGGCATTGCTTGGGGCCTTTCAGAACGTGAAATGACGTTTGAACATCTCGGTCTAAATCAGGCCGGAGTGCTTACCACGCTTGCGTTTATCGGCTCAATCGCCTTGTTTGCAGAAGTAGGTGTCCGAATTTGGGGCTTTCCAACCACAGGGTCGTATGTCCTCTCGGTGTTTTTCATCGGCTCTTTCTGGTGGACCGGTGCTTTAATCCAGCCAAAGAACAACTGAAACGGCCTTCAAAGACGCCTTCGCCATTGGCCTAGGCCGTGCGAAGGGTGAAAAGCCGTGGGCATGGACCATGGTTGATTGATATGGCAAAGTACGGCGACCACCCCCCGCTTCCACAGCGACTTGAAGCCCTGCTCATGGATGATGTCCATACCGTATTCATCAAGGCAGATTGCCCACCAAGGGTCAAACGCGGTACAATTGGCCAGTTGAAACTGGTTGAAGTCGAAGGTGCGGATGATGGACAGTGGGATACCCTGCGGATGGAATCATTGCAAGAAGAACTGGTTGGTTTGATCGATGAACACCGCCATCGCAGTGACTGCTTCCTAGAAATCGACCGAAAAGGATGCCAAGTGCTCCAACTCGGCGATCTACGAATTTCGTGCGCTTGGCCTCCATTTGCTGATGCACGAGAGATCACCATCGTCCGCCCGGTGGCCAAATTATCCCTCGGCGAGTATGAATTGGATCAAAGGCTCATCGACCGCCTGGCCGACCACCACCGAGGCGTGTTCATTTGTGGCCGCCCAGGGTCCGGGAAGACAACCCTCGCTCAAGCCATCGCAGAATACCTCGATACGGAGATCGGCGCTATGGTGAAAACAATGGAAGCACCACGAGATTTACAGTTGGCCGACCGAATCACGCAGTATGCACCGCTCGAAGGGGATTTGGAAAAAACTGCAGAGATTATTTTCCTTGTCCGCCCTGATTTCGTTATCTTCGACGAAGTGCGTCGTGCTCGGGATTTCGAAATCTTCGCAGATGTGCGCCTAGCAGGTGTAGGTCTCCTCGGCGTCACCCACGCCAATTCAGCACTCGAAGCCATCCAACGATTGATCGGAAAAGTCGAACTTGGATTGGTGAGCCAAGTGCTCGATACCATTATTCACGTCGAAGCTGGGAAAATAGAGCAAGTCATGGAACTTAGGATGACAGTGAAACCACCGACAGGCATGCAAGAAGAACTCGCCCGACCAGTCATCGAAGTTGTTGAATTCCCAAGCGGGAAAATCACCCACGAAATGTTCGCTTTTGGCTCTGAAATTGCGGTTGTACCCGTCGAAGGCCGTGAAACAGGAGGGGCTCTTTCACCGATGAAGACACTTGCCCGTGATCAACTCGTTCAGATTATTCAACAATGGGTAGGGGTGCAGTGCCAGGTACAATTCAAAGGTGAATCGAGCGCCACGATTTACGCCCCACAAAACATGATTCCAACCCTGATTGGCAAAGGCGGCGAAAACGTTCGGCAACTCCAAGACGAACTGGGGGGCATGCACTTGAACATCGAATCGTTTGACGAAATGCCTGAATCACTTGGTGCTTCATCCAAGTCGAATTGGCGCGATACCTCAGATCGGCGCAGTCGGGATGGGAAGGCATGGGAGCAAAACGGGCGCGGCAACAACGCCCGAAAAAGCAAAGGGAATAAAAATCGAAGATGATAATCGCTTCTTGATTCTTCACAAGCCCCTGCAAAACTAACTTGCTTTGGCCCCTTTGGCATTCTGCTTTTATAGAAAGAGTTTGTCACAGAAGGCATGACCGATGACGAAAGCACGTCGACACACGACGGGCGGGCCCTCGTGAAATTTCTTTTGGAAAATCGAATGATGATGAGTTATATGTCAATTTTGATGATTGTTTATGCTGTTTGGGCCACAATCGAGGTTCTCACAAATGCCAGTGGCGCTACATGGTGGCCCCCAGAAACAGGAATCGCTGCCTCTGAACTCTACAACAACCCCGACTCGGTTCAAAACATCAACAACGGCTGGGTCATTGGCCTTGGCGCAGTGTTCGGAACCCTTGGCATCATGATTCAGTATTTCTACCGGGCTGCACCATACGTTGACGCTTCAATGCAAGCAACAGCAGCCCTCATCATTTCAGCAGTCAAAGAAGATTCAATTCATGAGTCTGCAGAAAAACTAGCTAAGGAAATCGTTGCCGCCGAAAAAGAAGAGGAAGCAGCCGAAGCAGCCGAAGCAGCCGAAGAACAACAACACGAGGAAGAAGAACCTGACGAAGAAGGCGAAGAGCCTTCATCCGAGGAAGAACATGAAGAAAACGACGAAACCGCTGAACCGTCGGAAGAAGAAGGACAGCGAAAGAAATTCTGAGGTGAAATTATGTGGGAACATCGATCTGTATCAAACAAAGCTTATGCTGAAACCAAAACCATGCGCCCAAGCGAAACCTATGTTCGCTTGATGGACGTTGTCGAAGAAGCCGTCTCGAGGGCCCAGGTCGACCAATTCGACCATGAAGCCTTCCTGAAATACATCCCTCAACGAGGGCCATGGGAAGAATTACCCGCCACGGACTCTTCCAAAGCAGACCCACGTACACGGTACATCGGGCCAGCACGAGCACGTTTGCTCAACACCAACCTGATCCTCGGATCAACTTGGATTGAAGCAGAGCGGTTCAAGTTCGAACGCCGAATTTCAAACGTCGCGGAATTCCTCAAACAAAAGACAATCATCAACGCTAACATGTGGACGCCGAAACAACTCTCGACCACACAAACCCTCTTTTTCTGCTCAACAGGCGATGAAGAACGCATGGGAGGATCTTTCCTCACAGGCGACGGCCCCGGCGTCGATCACCCTTTCCTTGGTCACAAGGAAGGCGAGCAAGCTGAATGGGAACCAATTCTTTGGGGACTCGGACACCGCGGTGTCGTCCCCGATTCCGATCCACTCGACCAGTGCTTCTATCCATCCTTGATGCACCGAGGCGTTTCTTTCAACAACCGTTTGGGTTGGATTCGCTATTCCCCTGCCGGTTTCGGCAAGGATGCGAGCGGTTACATCATGACGCGCCCAGGAACTTGGATCTGGCCCGCTGTCAACGGAAACCGTGAATCTCCAACCGCATTCAACCTCTTGGTCAATCTTCCAGACCGACGCCTTTCATTCGGCGAAGAAGGTATCACAGATGTGTTCATGACCACAGGAAAGACCTCTCTCTACAGCCTCATGGGCATGATGAGTTCTTCGACGGTCCGCCAAATGTTTGGCGCAGGCTCCGAAATGGTCCCACTTGAATTCCACTGTGTCGAACCCGGGTTGGACGAATGGATTGCAAGCGCCAGTGATGAAGACAAGTACGCACGTTTGTTCGAGGTTTGTGCCTCACTCGGCTACATGCTCACCGATCCTTGGATCGGCGGACTTGGTGGCGGTGCAAAGCGCCGTCGCTTGCTCATCTACCCTCGTGACCAAGGCAACTTGTTGACCTGTGTCAACGCCAGCCAAGTCGCAGACCACGCTTTGAAGTCCAACTATGAAGCAACCGTGTTCACCAAGCTCGACCAAGCCGATTTCATGAACCGTGTCACTCGCCGGTTCAAGGCTTACGCCGATTTGGTTGCTGCAAGCGATGTCGCACAAGGCTCCCGTTGGATCAGCCAAGCTGATTTCCACGATGGAGAAAAGAAGCAAACAGGGCCACACGTCCACTCGATTCTTTCAGTCCGCGGCTACGACGTCATGAGCATGGATGAATACATCCAGACCTTCAATGATATTTCTGCAGCGCCTGACCGCTTAATGCGCCGTTGTGTTCAATCAATCGCCACAAACGCCCTCAAGACAGTCTATCCAATGACCGACCTCGGAGAGACCGCGGACTCTGCACCGTACTCTCACATCTTTGGAGCCAAAGACGACAACCCTCTTGTCTACTACACAGACATCCGGTTTTTGGTCCCAACATCGATTGACAAGTTGCGCCACATTACTGGGTCCCGCGGCGCTGACCGAGGACGTATGCGTGAAGCATTCACCTCCCTCACCAACGCTGACCCAATGACCAGCCTCTCGATTCAAGACATCTGTTTGCCATTCCTCGCCGACATGGGCGAAGACTCCTGGCAAAACGGAACCGGGTTGAACGAGAACGAAATCATCGTTGAAGTCACTATGGCAGTCAACCCTGCACGTGTTTGGCGGGCATTGCTCGACCCGACCACAAGGGAAGTCTTCGACCTACCCAAGGGCAAGCAAGGAACAGCCGCCAACCTCTGGGGCGACATTTTCATCGAAAACGAAACTCTTCATCAGAAGATGGAACGTGACGGACTGGCCCACTACCTACGCCTGCTCAAGTTGGCGTACAACTGGTCCAATGACGAAACACGTAAGAATCACGGTTTGAAGTGAGATACCAATTGGTGCGATTCGGAGGTGACGGGCCGTGACAACGACACTTAACCTCACAGAAATCTTGTCGTCTTTACAAGACTACATGACTGCGGACGGAGCCATTTCTTCGGAGCAGCGTTCGTTTTATGTCTCTTTTCGTGGGCAATTAGATCTTCATCCCGGGGCGTTTCTCGCACAAGATATCCAACGTCTCTTACAAAGCGCCCGGACCGATATGGTCGGTGACGTCGATCAAGAAGAATTCGAATGCTATGTCGAAGCCGTGATGTCAAAAGTGAGTCTGAAAGAACGACTGGAAGTATCAGAAAAAGTCGTCACCCGTTCTCAAGAAGAAATCGATGCCATGGTGCAGCAAGCTGAGGCCGAGGCACGCGCAGCGGTCCAAGAAGAATACAGGCTTCGGGCAAAATTCGATCCCTCCGAAGCAGCCTCTGTGGAACAAACCGGTCAAACCGATGAAGAAGTAGCAGCTCTCATCAAAGAAAAAGCCCAAATCGCAGCCGAAGAAGCCCGTGTTGCGGCCCAAGGTGCCGCATCAAGAGCCGAGGTCGAAGGACGAGAACAACTCAGGAAAGACGAGCATGACAAGGCGATGGCCGAAATCGAATCCGCTCGTCTTGCCGCTGAAGAAGAAACCGCCCGTATCAAAGCGGAAACAGAATCACAACTCGCAGAGGCACAGGAAACCCTCAAGCGTGCAGAATCTGAAGCAGCCTACCGAAAAGAAGAAGATGAAGCACGACGAAAAGCTGAGTCAGAACTTGAAGATTCTAAACGCAAGGCAGAAGCAGAACTTATCGCAGCTCGTGAATCAGCAGCATTCGCCCAAGAAACACTTGCCAGACAGCAAGCTGAAGCCGCTGCACTCACACTCGAGGCTGAATCAGAACGGGCCCGCGCAAGCGAAGTAGCTGCATTGGCGCAGGAACAACTTGCACTCCAGCAAGCCGAAGCAGAACGTGTACAAGCCGGCGAATTAGCAGCACTGGCACAGGAAACCCTTGCCTTGCAGCAAGCCGCTGCTGCGGCCCTGACTGAAGAAAGCATCAACCCCCCAGCCGAAACCCCTTCTTTCGATGAGCCAGAGGAAGAACCAGCGAATCTAGAGGAACCAGAAGGAGATGTTGAGAAGGAAGTACCAGCACTTCCTCCTCTTGATGGTTCTGCCCAGCCACTCACACCCACCACACCGCCCAGCAAGTTCGGCATGGTCCAAGTGATTGGTGTTGCAACCGGGGCGATTGGGGCAGTAGCGGCTGTGTTTATCTTCCTCCTCTGAGCAAGTGCCACCGCCGTGAAGCCCACTCATTTCTGGGATGTACCAAGCAAGAGAAAGGGTTCATCTATGCGCTTCACCGCCGCTTGAAGTGATGGCTCAACCGAACGATGGTTCTGGACGCGCACCCGTTGCGATTGTCCGCCCAACCACTTCTATCACCAGCGGCGTGGCGGTCACACAAAAACTCGTGAGCGCATCTGTCGCTTTTGGCGATCTTCTCCGTGGAACGTTTGGTCCGAATGGCCTTGACAAAATGATGTACAAGACCAGCGGCGAAACCGCAGTGACTAACGACGGAGCAAAAATTGTCGCTGAACTTCTTGTGAAGCATCCAGCGGCAAAAGCGTTCGTTCAGCTTGCCCAATCACAAGAAAATGCATGTGGTGACGGCGTCACAGGTTGCTTGATCGTGGCCAGTGAATTAATGCGTGAAGCAGGCCGACTTCTCGAGAAAGGCCTTCATCCATTGGTGTTGGTTGAAGGGTACCAACGAGCTCTCCAAGTGACACTGGACACCCTTGATTCACGCGTCGAACACATCAGTCCAGAAGACAACCTCCGCCTTTTGGCAGTCGCTAAAACCGCAATGATGGGGACCACAGCCGAAAGTGGAAGCGACCATCTTGCCCAGTGCATTGTCACCGCAGCAAAAACCGTTGCAACTGAACTCAACGGAGTACTTCATGTGCGCACAGAAGATGTTCGAATGGCAAAGCGAGGCATTGGCGGCATTGCAGATACCCGGCTTGTGCCAGGATTAATTCTCGAACGGCGCCTTGAACTCGACCGCCTCCCTCGGCACCTCGCCAACGGTAAGGTTGCAGTTCTTTCCTGCCCACTTGAAATTGAAACATCCTCGCGAGAAGCTGAAATTGAAGTGACATCACCCGATCAATGGGTGGCCTTCATGGACGCAGAAGAAGCCCAACTCGAAGCAAAGGCCCAGGCGGTTCTCGATTGTGGTGCCACACTTGTTGTGTGTGCCGAGGGGATCGATTCACGCATCCTCCATCGCTGCGTCGACGCTGGAGTGTTTGCTCTTGCTGGCCTTGAACGAGCAGGGGCTGAAGATGTAGCAGCCGCAACCGGCGCTATGATGATCGATCATCTTGATTCGCTTGACGCATCCGTCCTTGGTACGTTTGAATCGATGCATATTGAGACCCTCGAAGGCGAGGACGCACGCCGAGAACGCCTTCACATTCATGTGGGGGAGACAGCAGGTCTCGCAACCATCGATGTTGGCGGTGGGGATGGGGTTGCCAGCGAGGAAGTCATTCGCGGACTCTATGATGCCCTTTGCTCAGTCACCAGTGCTATGGAGACTGGTGAAGTGTTGCTCGGTGGCGGAAGCCTCCACATGGCGGCCAGTTTAGCGATCAAGGAAGCGGCAGAAGCCCAAGGCGGTCGGGAACGTTTGGCCATGGAAGCGTTCGCTCGTTCACTGGAAGCTATTCCTGCTGTGCTGGCTACCAATGCTGGCCACGATCACCTCGACACCCTCCTTGCTCTTCGATCACTCCACCGGGATGGATCACCTGACAGCGGCGTTCAACAGACGGGCCACGCCGGTCCAATCCAATCAGCATGGTCAAGCGCAGAAACACTTGCTCACGCCATTGAAGCAGCATCCGAAACGGCCTGTGGTTTGCTTCGTGTCGACCAAGTCATCTCAGCGCGCGGGGATTGAACACGCCAAAAACCTCAACAAAAGGGGTCGCTATGTTCAATATCATCGGACCAATGGATTGGATAACGGGTACTTCTGATGAGCACTTCCGCTTCCTCCCGTCCACGGGCCCTCCTGAGTGTATTTGACAAGACAGGCATCGTTGAATTCGCAACATCCCTCGCGAACCTCGGATTTGAGCTGGCTTCAACAGGTGGCACCGCCCGTACTCTACGGGCAGCAGGCTTGGAGGTCATCGGCGTGTCCGACATCACCGGCCACCCGGAAATATTCGATGGCCGAGTCAAATCCCTCCATCCTGCAATCCACGGCCCACTCCTGGCGAGGCTCGAAACAGAAGCAGATCGCAAAGGTCTCGCAGATCTTGGATATGTTCCGATTCAAATTGTGGCATGCAACCTTTACCCGTTTTCCGATGCGGCTCGCCAAGAACCACCACTCGACGATCTTGCGTTGTTGGAGATGGTCGATATCGGCGGCCCGACAATGGTTCGAGCATCAGCAAAAAACCACAGGAACGTGATTATTGCTTCCAATCCAGCGCGTTACCCTTCAATCGTTGAAGCGCTCAATGCAGCCGGTGGCGCAGAAGGTGTTGGTTTGGACCTTCGTCGTGCTTTGGCACTCGAAGCATATGAGCACACGGCAGCCTACGATACTGCGATCAGCGATGAACTCCACGCCCGCTGGATTGGACGCCCCGAACACAGCGATGACACGGCCGAACAAACCGCTCGTCTCCCCAACACCTTGCTGGCATCCGCTTCAAAATCACATGCACTGCGCTATGGCGAGAACAGCCACCAGGCAGCAGCGCTCTATACCGATCCAAAAGCGACAGGGCTCAACACTACCCTTGTTACGGCCAAGGTCGAAGGCGAGAAGCCAATGTCTTACAACAATTATTCTGACGCCGATGCTACGCTGAGGTTGTGCCGTGCCCTCTCAACTGATGAGTGGCCAGAAACCCCGCATGTCTGCATCATCGTCAAGCACAATAATCCATGTGGTGCTGCTTTGGGCGCAACACAGTTAGAAGCGTATGAAGCAGCACTGGCCAGCGATCCAGAATCTGCTTTCGGTTCAATCATCTGTTTTAACGAGCCACTTGAACCATCGACTGCACAAGCCATGGAACCACTTTTCATTGAAGTTTTGATGGCGCCAGCTTACGATGATGAAGCGAAAAACATCGTCATGGCAAAGAAAAACCGCCGCATCCTCACCATCGATTCTCCAAACAATCGTCTTTCCCCCCTCGAACGAATTTTAGTTCGTAAGCCAATTGAAGGCGGCTGGCTTGTTCAGACCGAAGAAGCCCCAGTCATCGACTGGAGCAAAGCGAAGGTCGCAACGGAACTCGCACCAACAGAATCTCAAATTGCGAGCATGAAGTTTGCCGTTCGAGTGTGTGAGCAAGTAAAGTCGAATGCGATTGTCATGGTCCAAGGCGTTGCAACCGTTGGCATTGGGCCGGGTCAAACAAGTCGTGTTGAAGCTGTAAAAATTGCAGCAAGGCGAGCTGGCGACCGTGCCCAAGGATGCGTACTTGCTTCAGATGCCTTCTTCCCATTCAAAGATGGACTCGAACAAGCTGCAGAATCAGGCGCAGCCTCAATTGTTCAGCCCGGGGGTTCAATTCGGGACCAGGAAGTCATCGATGCTGCGAACGAGCGAGGCATCTCCATGCTGTTCACAGGGCACCG
This sequence comes from uncultured Candidatus Poseidoniales archaeon, assembly GCA_905182125.1. Taxonomy (GTDB): domain Archaea; phylum Thermoplasmatota; class Poseidoniia; order Poseidoniales; family Poseidoniaceae; genus MGIIa-L1. The sequence goes on along the minus strand of CAJJAV010000006.1, from coordinate 139,535 downwards.
TCTTTTCCGGCACTGAATCACCACGCAAGGATTGATACCTTGATGTTGTGACCGGAGGGCATGGGGCATCTTGCAGATATCAACAAGTCCTACCTTAGTCACCTCATCGGTGCTTGGAAAATGGCATTCTGGTTTGCGCTTGGTTCAATTCGATTGATTATCCATGGTTTTCTGCCAAATTTCGACGAACACGCAGGCCAAGACACGGTCGATCACTATCAGCCGCCAGCAAAGAACTAGGCTGATTCAATCAACAGTGGGCACTTTCCATCCAACCCACCAGACACCAATGATCGCAACAACTGCGATGAGCGTTTGTCCATAACCAGGGTCGCCCGCTTTGGTAATGCCCCAGATTGAGACACCAGATACAACACAGATAATTGCACTGATCAGTATTTTTGAGTGTAAAGGCAACGCTCTTCCAGACCTGTAATATTCGAGAAGGGCCGGACCGAAGATACGGTTGGTAAGCAACCAGCGAAACAACTTCTGGCTCGATCGAGCAAAGCAGTAGGCAGCGAGAACAAGCCACGATGTTGTCGGCCATCCCGGCACCACAATGCCAATGACGGCGAAAACGACGGCGAGTGAGCCGACAACGATCCATAGCCCGCGGATGAAGGTGTTTTTGGAAGGTTTGTGTTCAGAGAGAACACGTTGGATGACGGCCTCATCATCGTTAGAGAGGTCAAGTGACACCGGCTCTAAATCGGCCCCAATGCCCTTTTCCGGGGCCGCAGCGACATCTTTACCCATTGCCCTCAACACTGGCTAAAGGGCGAGGATAAAAAACCAATTGGTGCGACTCCGAAGCGCTCAAGGGCATGTGACAACACCCTCATCCATGGCGCACCCCCATCCTCCTCTTCGTGCCGGAAGCGCGTCAACACCGATTCGCTGCGCAATTCTCATTTCTGGTTCAGGCTCAGGAATGGAAGCTATGATCCGCCACCAACAAACCAATCTTGATTGTGGGCATCAAACTGTTTTGGTCCTCTCCGACCGTCCAGACGTCATGGGGCTGGAACGCGCAGCACACCTGGGTGTCGAATCGGTGTGCGTGCCGTTGCCAAACATAACAGATCGTAGCGAGCGCCGGCTACAACACGAACAAGCAATCCAAAAACACCTCGAATTGGCGGAAGTCGAACTGGTTCTTTTGAGTGGGTACATGCGCCTTGTCACTCCCTTTTTGATCGACAACTGGCCGGAACGTATTCTCAATATCCACCCCTCCTTGCTGCCTGCGTTTCCCGGTGCTCACGCTCACAAAGACGTCCTTGCTGGCGGAGTCAAAGTCTCAGGTTGTACGGTGCATTATGTGGATGAAGGCATGGATACAGGGGCCATCCTTGCTCAGCGAAGGGTTCCTGTGTTTCCCGGCGATGATACTGGCTTGTTGGCCGAGCGGGTTAAAGTAGAGGAACATATTCTCTATCCAATGGTTATCGATCGCTTGGTCAGCTCTCCGTTGGAAAAGGTCGGTTGAAATTTTGCATTTGTTTTTCGAGTGAACCGAGGTTCACATCCGGAAGCGTAGAAAACATATCTTGAATTGATTTCGCATCCGTCTTTGGCGTCCAGCCATGAGGGCAATTGCTCAGCAATGGTTGACGGTTTCCTTGACCGTCGAACGGGACGCCACCCCCGGAATTGATGAGGGCTAGAAGCCCCTCCTCTTCAAGCTTAAACGCGTCACAAGGAATCAATTGAATCGTACCATCGACCTGATTTAGAGACCAATATAACACGTCCATAAGCGAATTTGAGGCTGGCGGATCTGGCCATACTTCCCCAGAAAACATGCTCCTGCGTCGTTCAGAACCACATAGCGTGACAACCCTTTCTATGCCAATTGATTGTGCAAGGAGAACGAGACGTTCAACGCCCCCAGCCATCAACGCCTTATCCTCCCCCATCCGGGTGCTTTTGCCGCCAGCAAGGATGAACGCAGTCACCATGATGAGAACACCTCAGACCATTTCGTCCAGTCCATCAAGCGCCCGCTCAAGTTCTGCTAAGAGGCTACGAACCCGCTCCAACAAAGCACGTCGTTCACGACTTGATCTTGCTTCAGGCAACCATTCCAGTAAGCGCCGAACATCCTGAGCGTCTCGTTCTACGGTCCATTGGTAGACCGCTTCAAGGACGGGGTCATCAGACGGGAGGAAGCGTTCGCTCATCGACGGGGGCTCTGTGCGACGGGGCTTCAATGCTCCTGCGAAAGCAACCGGGTACGGATGCGCTCAAACAGGTCGCCGCCTCGTGGAGCAGTTGCAACCAAGCCCCTTGCCGCACCCATGCCGTCCTTTCTCAGTGACAGAAACAGAACCGCAACCTGGTGCCATAACTGACTTTGGCCCGCCATGTCGCTCAACCACCGATCACTGGGAATGCTGTGCCCTCCACGAATCATTTCTTCAGCGATTTCGAGCAGAGCCCCGAGGGGTTCTTGTTCATTGAAGAGGTGAATCAACACCATCCACGGCTCTTCACCAAGTTCGATTTCCGACATGTTGGCAAGAAGAAGGCCAACTAAGGCAAGGTCTTCTTGACCGTGTCGTTTCCAAAGCGCAGGAATGAGGCGAGCGACTCGTCGATAATCATCACTGCCCGAGGTTAGCAACCAGGAAGCAATTGTTCTCAATTCCGGGTTGGGGCAGCCGACGTGGAATGAATACCCGCCACTGTGCGCAAGCAAGTCTGTTGCAGGCTTCGCCATTAGACCCGGAACTCCGGTGTGGTAGGCTTTCAGGATGAATTTCATGGTTTTACGGATGGACCGGAGCAGCTTTGGCTGTGGTTCAGCCAACAAACGGTCCAATTGCCCATTCATTCAGGGCCACCGTCGGAGGTCTTTTTTCGAACGCTGTCAAAAATGTCCCCAACCAACCCAACGGAATCTCGCAAGGTCAACAGCATCTTGTCGATGACGTTTGGATCTTCGAATTTTTCCTTGACAATTTCTCGAAGTTCAGTTTCAATCGCCAGATGTTCATCCTCGTCAATATCAAAAACAGAGCGGAGGTGTGCAAGAACCCTAAACTCGTCCCGGGAAAGCGAGGCATTGACGATCGCCACTTCGAACACCTTCGTGTACATCTCCCGAGCCTGAATGGGGGTGATTGGGGCGCCTGGCTCCGTTTCAGTCTTGTTCTGAATGGCTTCATAGATGATGGCCGGTTCTTCTGGCGTGAGGTTGAGGGCGCTTGCGAGTTTGATGATCAATCGCTTCTCCTCACGGGTCAAGACACCGTCTACAAGCATCACCTCAATGGTGCTGCGAAAGACATCCAGACTGCGAGAGGAAGCGTTCGTCACGCTCCAACCAAAGAGTTCCTGTTCTTGAATTCGTTGCATCAGCAGGAACTGATAAAAATTGGACTTTTCTATGGAGAGGGTTGAAAAGGGGTAGGCTGCTCCGTTAGAACATCACCTCCCTTTCACGCAGCATCGGATTTATCTGAAGCAGCAGCCAAAGAACTGTTGGGCCATTGTGGCCCCACGCCCTAAGGAACGGGGCGGTTGATAGAAAAAAAGAGGCATTCACATGAATAAAAGAAGCAACTCTGGTGGCCGCAGCAGCGGCAACAAACAAAGCAAGGCGATGAAGTACCAAATTCGCGCTGATATTAAGGTAAACGGAACGGTCCAACGCAAGGACATCATCGGGGCCATTATGGGTCAAACCGAGGGTCTCCTTGGCGATGAACTTGAACTCCGAAAATTGCAACGCACAGCACGTGTAGGTCACGTTGACGTGGAAATGGATACCAAGGGCGGAAAAGTCCACGGTATGATCATCATCCCGAGCAGCCTGGACAACGTCGAAACAGCGATCATCGCATCGGCGCTTGAAACCATTGACCGAATTGGCCCATGCAGCGCTAAGATCAACGTCATCGAAATCCTCGATATCCGTGCATCAAAGCGTACGGCAGTCGTCGACCGAGCCAAAGAACTCCTGCTCAGCCTCGTCAACTCTGGCGAAGCAGCATCGAAGACCGTTATCGAAGAAGTCCGCTCCGTTCTCACAACAGGCACAGCAACCAGCTTCCACGGCCTAACGTGTGGACCAAACATCGAACAGTCGTCATCCCTGATTATCGTGGAAGGACGAAACGATGTTCGGAATTTGCTCAACTGCGGTCTTAAGAACGCAATCAGCGCCGATGGCGCTGGTACAATGAAGCAAGAACTGATCGACCTCGCCAACAGCAAAGAAACCGTCATTCTCGCAATCGACGGCGACCGCGGTGGCGAAATGTTGTTCAGCCAACTTATGGAAATCATGAAAGTTGACTTTGTGGCACAAGCTCCAGTCGGCCAAGAATGGGAACTTCTACCACAAAAGACAGTTACCATGTGCCTTCAGAAGAAAGTCGAAGCAAGCAAATTCTCTCACAACCTCAAGAAGAAGCAAGAGGAAGATGACGAAAAAGCAGGCGTTCCAGACAAAAACTGGGCCGAAGACATGGATGAAGAATTTGTTGTTGCAGAAGCACCAGCAGAAGTTCATGAAATGTTTGACCACCTCGACTCCCTCGACAAGAACAAGGCCGTTTTCGTAATGGTTGACGGCACTGTTTCTGACCCGGTTGGCCCTTCCACTCTTTCGAAGGCCGCAGGTGCAGCAGATGGCGCAGTTGCCATTGTGTTCAATGGTCCAGTCAGCGAACGAACCCTCGAAATCGCATCCGAATCTGCTATTCAAACCGTCATTGGTACGAAGGCAGGCAAGGGCTTTGCAGAGCGAGAAGACGTTTCAGCATGGCTCTCCGAAGTCCACCGCTGAGTTGACCTCAACAGCCATCTTCATCTAAGGCGCCGCTTGTAGGCTATTCTATGGGCGACGGTGAAGAGCAAGGATGGTTCGACGACGATACAGATCCCTTTGGCGAACCAAAAGCCAAACCAGACGAGAAAACCATCGACGCTCCCGTTGACGATGAAGTGCCTTCGAGCACCTCTGAGCCAACTCCGGAGGAACAAGAAACCCCCGTTGAAGAAGAGTCGTCCGAAGAAGATCATCCCGCCGCATGGGGGCTCCCCGTCAGGGCTGCTCCGGTGCTGGCTCAAAACGGCGAGCAGGTGGTGGAATACCCCCTTGCGCAAACTGCGGATGGGCGACGAACCACCTCGATGATCGTCGACGACGACCTTTTGCGTGTTGTCGATACAGAACTCGGCGCCGACGGGCATCGGCGAATGAAGGTCCGAATGACTGTGAAACGCGACATCACAGGTTTCAATCATCAGCACAATGAACTGATGCATCAGCACCAAATGCTCTGGATTGGGAGTTTTCTTTTCGGATTGTTGATGGCTATGACCAGTTCGATTGCGTTTGGGGTGCTTGGAGCCCTGCTGATGATCATCGGCGTACGCAGTTGGATTTTGATGCATTTGGAAACACATATTCTCGAATTTTCTAACCAGGGTGGATCTCACAGCTTCGTTCTCCGTGCCTATGGAACCAATCGCGGATTCTTTCGAGCAAGCATGGCTCTCATCGGGCCCATCATGGCTGAGTTTATTCGGACGGGAACACTGAACGTCGATGAGGTCACGCACTTACACGCAGCAGTTCTTGCACCCCCTCCAGTTCAAGCGCCTCCACCACAGATGATCGAGGCGACAGTGCCAGCTTCAGCCGAACCTCTCGCCCCAGTTCTGCTTCCAGTTCCAACACCTCTAAGCCCGCCTGTAATGGCCCAGCAAAGCGGCCCCCCCTCAACGACGCCCAGCAAACCTATGCCAGTGCCTCCGACACCGCTTCCTGCCATACCGCGACCACCCCAAGCGATTCCTCCGCCACCCCAAGCGATTCCTCCGCCACCACCTCAGCCAACTCAGACCGCACTTCCAACTGCGCCACTGCCACCGCCAATGCCACTTCCATTGACGCTCGGCGCAAGCGTCACACCATTGCCGCCACCTCTGCCTTTGCCAGGCAGCCCTATGCCTTTCGACGCGCCACTTCCCGACGCGCCACTGATCGCAGTAGAGGCTTCACCGGTGGAAGAAACACTGAGCGCCGCTGAGCAAAACGATTTGCTGAATGAATTGGCTTAAACGGCGATTCCACCAGCAGAGGCGGGGTTCATTTGCCCAATCAAAGCCGTTACTTCTTGGCGGAGCATTGTGAGGTCTGAAACATCAGGCAATTCCTTGTTATCCGATTGCAGTGGAACGGGGAAACCCGGCCCTGGGATGCGCTGCAGTGCTTCACCGAGGCGTCCAGCATCGTCGAGGAAATTTTGAGTTGAGCCGGTATGTCGATGTTCTAATCGCGAGCGCATCCATCGCTTGATTTTTTTTGTGTTCTTGCCAAGGTCAGCGAGCATGCTCGCCCGCGATGCATCACTTTCATCGCCTTGAGGCATTAAGCGCAGGCTCAGTCGTAGAAGGCGGTCGATTCGAGTGTCGCGCGGTTCATGCCCGACATGTTGTGCCAAACCACGTCGGACCTCCGGCAACGCATCCATTCCGTTTGTATCGATTGCGTTGGCCAATTGAGTGAGGCCGATTGCCTTGAGGAATGAAGCCACATCCCTGCTCACATTTGCTTCAATGCCTTGAGGGGGGTGATTCACATGAGGCGTCGCTACGATCGTTTCCTTGACCACTGGCTGTGGTGTTTTCCTGATTGAAACTTCGCTTTTTTGCTGCGGGCTTGGCAATCGGTCGACTGGTGGTATCACCGCTTCGTTTGGCCGGACAATGGCGGGGCGTAATCCCGCAGTCAGGCCTTTTGAAATCGATTCATAATTCGGCGATGCCCCCTCCATCGCCTCAAGAATTGCTTCATGGGCATCCTCTAGTGTGTCTGCAGGCATCATCGTGGGAAGGGCGCCATGTTCGGGGATTGGGAGGAGTGTTTTTCTTGGCGGGCGTGGAGCCCATGGCGTCATTTCAAAACCATCATCTTCGATTGCCCGCCCTGCAAGGTGTTGAGCATACCCCGCCACACGTTCGTTCAATGAGGCAATCTTGAGCGGATTGCGCAGCGACGCTTCCACATCGAGAGCAAGGGCCAAGTCTCGATTCCATGGTAGGCAAACGAGTCGTCGCATAAGCGTTGCATGTTGTTCGATGTGAGGTCGAGCAGCGTTGAGTTTCCTTGATGCGACAATCGTGTCGCTCTTGGCAAGGATTCGCAACTCTTCAACCGACCAGCCCGAAGCAGTGAGGATCGAGAGTTCTTGATCCAATCGAGACCTGAGTCGATCCTGGACGTCGCCAGCGATGAGCGAAGCACCCGTTCTGGTTGAAGCAACAGACGTACCAAATCTTCTGATGTGGGCGATTTCTGCCTCGAACCCAGCCAGAGTGAAAGAAGATGTGGCAGTGGATTCACTTGCCTTTCCTTGCGTCACAAGCCCGCGCCAATCCTGCTCCAACATTCGCCGATGACGTGCCCCACGTCGGGCATGATGCTCGATGAATCGAATGGAATCTTCAATTATTTCTCCATCGACATCCAATTCTCGTAACAAATCCTTTCGCTTTTCAACATCCTCGCCGCCTTCAAACGAGGCATCGAGGTCGGATAGTTGAGTCAAGAGGTCAACCCGTTGTTGGAGCAAAGCCTCGGATTGTTTGAGGTTATCAAGCGTAGCTTTCGGGTCGAAGTGGAGCCGTTCATGCCATGTATCCATGGCCAGTCCAGCATGTTCGAAGTGTTCGATTCGTTTGATGGACTCCAATTCAAGTTGCTTCCAACGTTGATCTAAGTCGTCAACAAAATCGATGAAAACCTCAGTCTGCTCGAGTTGGCCCGCGCAGTGTGCTGCTTTCCCCGCCTCCTCAGGCCATACCTCAGACACCGACTTCCACCGAAGAAGTGCAGCATGATGCCGCTGCAATGTCGCTTCTATTTCAGGCAAGTTTGCTTCCCATTCGAGAAGTTCACCGGCCCTGATGCCGTCAGTATGGGGGAAAAGAATACCCTTTGCCCGCCAATCGTTCAACAGGTCATTGAGCATAGCCATGCGTTGATGCAGGTTGTCAGCAATCGCACTGATCTGAAGCCTCAACCCCCCGATATCAGCGCTGGCGCCCTGTTCGATTAGAGCGACTCGCCGTTGTTCGTGGTGGCCGGCCAGTTCGGTATCGAAGGGAGCAATTTGCTCAGCGATCAGGAGACGCAAATCTTCGTGCATGTCATGTAAATCATGAATGCGAGCAACGGTGTCAAGGCCGTCAAGAATGTTCATATGCTCAATTCCAGCGACATCGTAACCCTCGTTGCCAAGCATCACGATTGCTCTGTCAATGGTGGCGCGTTGACGGGTTTCGCCCTCTTCAACCGCTCGAAGAGCATGTTCAATCGCCTCCGATTGAGCCGGATAGGCCAAGAGAGGGAGGATGACAATGGTGGAGGGCTTTGAGGACGGGTCAAGGTTGTCGAAACGGGACAAGAGACTGGCATGAGCTTCCTCTTCTCCCTCATCGCGCCAGTCCTCTTCGCTTCTGTAGAGTGCGGGCTCCCACGGCCGGAAATCCTTCGCCCAACTTTCGTATTCATCGAGGACCCGGTCAGCGTTCATTGGATCGTTGAGTTCTCCAGCCCAGACCTCAACTAAATCGAAAGCCCGCTCATCGGCAGACTTGCCAAGGTAGGCGGTACGTTCTTGGAGTGATCGAGACAATTCAAGGGCGTATTCAAGGTAAAGCAATCGTTCACTGCCGATCTTCTCTTCAGCCCCGAGGTAGTCCTCTACATTGGCAATGACCCACCCCTCTGCGTCCAATTCCATGAGCAGGTCATAGTACCAAGGTCGGTCGCTCGACATCGAATCGTGTTCGTCCATATTCGCCACCTCATGCGCTCAACACGAGCGAGAGCCTTTCAATGTGAGCAACGATAACAACGATTGTCGTTTAGTTTTGAGACCAAAACGCGCATTCCAAGAGGCAAAGGGGGGCCCACTGCCAAGGCGCATTGGCAAACGGTACCCTTTGTCTCACAACCCACTCTTGATACCGATTGAAACTTTAACTAAAGATTATATCCCAGATGTTGGAGGTGGAAATATGTACTACAGAGTGAGCATAGCACAAATCAATCCTGAACAAAAAGATGCTTTTGTTGCAAGAGCAGATGAACTACGAGATGCAATGCAAGCACTCCCTGGACTCCAATCCGTAACCTTCATTCAAACAGGTGAAGGAGAAGCTGTGGGTTTGGCAGTCTATGATTCCGAAGAGAGTTTCATGAAAGCGGCACCTTTGGTTGTAGAAATAATGGGTGGCTTTGCAGAGTTCTTTACTGCTCCTCCAGAGCAAAGATCTGGACCGACTATTTGGTCAATGTGAACCTCAAATTAACGCTGAATGTATCTTTCAGTCATAGCAAGGGCTTACAGTGGGCTCTTTACGACCGTAGCGTTAGGATTGACCCACTGAAAGCCCATCGTATTGCATAAGAAATGCAGTGGGGTTTAGGATACACCCTTTGCTTATCCAAACTCGATAATTTGATAGAATTACAATACATACCTCCATACATACGCAACCACGCTTAATTATCACTCGCTAATGGGACAAACATGAGCAATAAAGTGAACAAGACGATTTCTATTGATGCAAGACTGAATGGTATAGCCAAAGAAATGCCGAACTTTTCTGGTTTCGTTCAACATTGTATCATGACTTATACAGAAGGAAATATCGAAATTGATTGGGAGCAAATCAACACTCAATCAAAGAACGGCAATGATGATGGTGAAAGCAAAAAAAAGAAAACAATTTCTATTGACGAAAAACTCAATGAAGTCACCAAAGAGATGCCTAATTTTTCAGGTTTCGTTCAACATTGTATCGTCGATTATACAGAAGGGAATATTGAAATCGATTGGGAGGAAATCAACACTCAATCAAATGAAGAAAAGAAAAGGACGCAATTTGGCGTTAATGAATTCGGATATGCAAATAAAATGGTGTACAATGGAGTTGGAGGTTCTCGAGAAGAGAGAGGACGTTTTGCAGGATTTATACCACGAACCTGTGCTCTTTTGATCGACTTGTTGCTGATTAGTGTCCCAAGTATACTCTTGAGTCTCGCAGGGATTCCTTCCGATGTATTGTTCGTAATTGTTGGTCTCGTTTACCCTGTTCTCTTCAATGCCTCATCATGGCAAGCAACACCTGGAAAACGCCTCTTCGGGTTGGTTGTTACAGACTATGACGGAAACAGAATCTCAAAGAAGAAAGCACTCAAACGACATGCTTTGATTTTTTTGATAATAATTACGTTTGGATTCGGATATTTAGCACAACTTTGGACTGATCACAAGCAAACAAACCAAGATCTCATCGCTCGAACCTTAGTTGTGAAGAAAGGCATGGACAATTGGGCTCAATGATTTTCCAAATGAAACCGATGCAGAGGGGACCCCACTGTACAGACGGGTATACGAACGGTACCGTTCCAACCACCTGTGGTTGCATGGGTGTTGGAAGGGGTCAATTCAGTTTTCAAAAATTATGAGAATCGATAAGTTCATTGTTCAATTGACAATTAATCTATGAAGTGCCATTATAGTGTCTATGTGACTGCCTTTGTTCTGGCGCCATCATTGTTTTATATTTTACATCGTATGTTATTTGGCAAACACTACAATAACCTTCACTATCCTGTTCATGAATCATAAATTCCAATTCCTTGTCTTGATTTTGCCCCAGTGTGTCGCCGTGAGTCTCTGCTGTAAACTCCACGGTAATTGGAAACATGTTTTTGTTTGAGGGTGCTGTTTCCATTACAGAATCAGCATCATCATAATCGTGATAAATTAGGTTTAGGTCAAGTTCATCGAACCAGTTTCCCCAGTCATCATTGCCTTCGTTAGGCATTTCCCTCTCTATTTCTCCATCATTACAATCCAAACTTCCACTTGATTCTTGTCCATTGTTAGCCCTGATTGTCCAATGAAGAATGTCTGTTTCCTCCTGTGTGTTCGGTGCTCCTGTTTCACCATTGCCATCATCATTACACTCAAACACTATTGTGAAATACTGCCAAGGTTTCAGTTCCGCATCTTCGAAGAATAAAGTATCGTATGTTTCCCCATCTCCGAGGCTAATCCACTCCTCTTCTTCCACGCCACTTTCCACATCCCAATCCAGCAAGAAAGATATCCATGGGATCCGAGGAAGGTCCGCATAATTTACCGAGACCTCTGTTTCACTATCATCGTCATAATTGACTGCGGATTTCTGAGAGTCGAAATATGCCGAAGCAACTCCCTGACCCACACCTGAAAAAACAAGTAAACAAGCAAGCATAATTACAATTGTAGTATTCAAGCGCATTGATGGTTGATAGTGTCGCATTTCCAACTCGGCAAAACCTCCTTTTAGGGGCAATAATTTATTGATAGGTAACTCTTGACTCCATGCAAGAATAAAGGGTACAATTAGCAGGAAGATCCCTGCAATAATACACAGGATGAAACCAGTTGTGACGCCAAATCCATCCGTTGCCCATCCGTCACCTCCTGGGATTTCATCAGCAAAATTGCCACCAAACATGATCCAATTAAACCATCCTACATTGATTAGTGATGCCGCAAGTCCGCATAGAATTATTCCACTCCCATGTGCTGTATCGTTGGCTTTGGATACACCAATGAGTACCATGATAGAGCCGAGAATCGCTGCAATGAATCCAATCCACAAAGCGATTGAGGTCGCCTTCCCAGTACTATACCAGTCATCCCAATCCATGTCTAAATAGTCTGAGTTTCTACTCTCGCTGGCTACTTCTGCCAATTTGGTGGTTTCTTCCATTTCCTCACCATCATTTGAAGCCGCAACAGTCATGTCTGTAAGTCCAAAAGAAGCAGTCATGGATGTATCTGGGAGATCAAATCCCCAGAAAACCGCAGTTTCTCGGTCCTCCTTCGTATATTCCACCTCGCCAGACATACTTGCCCAATCTGAATTCAAAGACAATTGAATCAAAATACAAGATAGGAGGAGAAGAATAAGTGAGCCGACCAAAGGTCCAGACCGAATGCCTTGCCCCCCTTCCGTATCAACCATGCTGCAACAGAATGGATACCTATGCATAAACTATTTCCCGGCACCCTGCCAATCTTCTAGCCGCTGCCAATCAATTCTGTTTGCGATAGCAAGGGTTGAAGCAGATGACCCCTCGAATCTTATGAGTGAACAAAAAGGGTCGGTTGAATGCACCTTGTTGGAAGCAACAACTAACCAACCCCGATGAGTTGGAAGGGGTTATCCGAAACCCCATCCAACCGAATATGGTAGTTTGATGGGCTTTCAGTGGGTCAGTTTGCTCGCTACCCTCTGCTAACCCTTTGCAATCTCAAAATCCGATGAAGATGGTGTTCGGGCACACCCTTTGCTGAGATGCTAAAACGATTCAATCACAGCCGCAGCCAATAATCAGTTGTCGGGTGAATTATCATAAGAGGTTCCACCCACGACAAAATCATGGGAAGCGGGAACAAGCGGGTTTGGCAAACTGAAATCCCCGAAAGAGCGCCCCTCATGGCTTGGCTCATCTCATGCGTCATCCTCACAGTTTGGAACCTCAGTCGCGGCTTAAATCTCTGGGCAGGATATAATTTTGGAGGAGCCGTGATGGCTCTTTTGGCACTTATGATTCTGTGGAAGGGGCGTGCACATATCCCTGCTCTACCGTTGTGGATTGGGTATTCAGCAACAATGCTCCATTTCATCGGAGGTTCATTAGGTGCTGCAGACAGCGGCCCCGGACCATTATGCTTTGAGGGCATTCAGCCCGGTGAATGGTTGTGTGCAGATGGTGTGAACGGAATGTACCATGTCCACCCTTGGTGGGACAAGTTGGTCCACAGCATGAACAGCACAGCTATTGCCATTGCATGGTCGCTCGGTTGGAGAAGAATGTCAGAGCATAACGGTTGGCAACTTTCACCTCGAGTTGTAGCGTTCACCGCTTTTTCCCTTAGCGTCGCCATCGGTGTGGCGTATGAAGTGTACGAGTTCTTTGGCAAGACCTTTTTCCAAACGATTGACCAAGGCGGATACGTCAACACGGCCTCCGATCTGGTAAGCGACATGTTGGGTGCAGGATTGGGCGTGTTGTTTGCTCACTTCTACGACCCAATGAACAAAACTTCAGACAAGAGCGCCCAATTACCGCTTCCATCTCAAGTAACGCTCACCAACAATGGTTCCATCCCACTCATGGCGATAGGCGCAATTCTTTCATTGGACTTCCTTTTGTTGAATGGGGGGATTGTCGACTCTGACTACGATTTGATTGGACAGTTGATGCTTGCCTCCCTCTTCGTTTCAGGATTAATGGTCGCCCGTTGTCTCTTCCAAAACTCACAGGCGAAAAAAACCGAGGTATCGGAAGAATTTGGAACGTCTTCCTAGGTCTGGCCCCTCCCTCTGAGATGACATCCAAGCAGAGGGTAGGACCTTTGGCGTTGGAAAAAGGGTCAAACAAACCGCTTGAAGCGCCCTCGATGTTCCGCAGACCATAAAGGTGCACAGAAGAGGTGAGCGGTAATGGAACCCATAACTGCTGCATTTGGCCTCGCTTGTATAGCCGCAAGTGGAGGTGCAGGTTTCTGGCTCAAAAAGGTTGACGAGCGCTTAACGAACGTCAACGAAACCTCCGTTGTTCTTCAGCAAGCACAGTCCGCCCACTTCACCCACCTCAACAACGAAGTCGGCGCACTGCAGCAACATGTTCAGCAGATGACCGAACTTGTGGCGGCACTTCGGGCCACGAACCCAGAAATGCATGGTGCAATTCTCGCCCATGAGATCATCACAGCGTTCGAGCATTCCTCTGAGGAGGACCGCACAATCACCGGTCAAGCCTTGGCGGCACTCGAAACCCTCGTGGCATCGATTTCTACAGAAGCTACCGTTGGTGACGAAGGGCTCCTCTCTGCAACCTCTGCTTCCTTGCTGGGGCGCCTCCTCTTGGCGTTTGATTCACGTGATATCACAGCCCTTGGCCTTGGATTAAACCCGGTTGCTGCACATCGACTTGGCCACGCGTCCCTTCTGCTTGCCCGATTTGACTGGGCCGAATCTTGTTTCGGAATAGCGTATCGATCTTCACCAGGAAACGCAAACATCCTCGAAGCCTTGGAACATATTGCTTTGCTTAAGGGCGACGATGAAGTTCGGCGACATTGGCTCGAAGCACGCATGACGGTCCACCCTGATCAACCAGACTTGCTCCGCTCACACGCCCACCTTCTCGCTAAACTCGGCGATGCAGACGCAGAGCGGGATGTTCTCCGCCTCGAAGCATTGGGTGTTGACACCGCAGCCGACCGGTCCCTCCTTTCCGGGCTTCGCGCTCGAGCAGGCTCTCGTTCTGAAGCCTTAGAGGCAATTGAACAAGCTCTTGCCAAAGATCCACATCAATCTGCAGATTGGCTAAGTTACGCCCATCTTCTTAACGAAGAAGGCGAATCAGGAAAGGCCCATCAAGCGGTTGAACGTTGCTTAGAATTGGACCGCCAGAGTGGACAGGCATGGGCCCTTTCGGCTCAACTTCTCGCCCCGCAAGGGAACCGGGCAAAAGAGGCACTGAAAGCCGCAACTCACGCCGTCGCTCTCGATGCAGGTGGTCCAGACCTTCTCTTCCTGAAGAGCGATTTACAGCACGCTGAGGGTGCGATAACTGCCGCCGAAGAAACATTGGAAAAAGGACTGTTGAAGAGTCCAGATAATGCTGAACTCCGTGCCCGCATGGCGAGCAGAAAACTTCTCGAAGGCCATCACGAAGCCGCTCAAAAACTACTCGACGAGACGCCATTCGGCATCGATCACGCTTTGTTGCATGTGGTTGAAGGACGACTTCATCTTGCCTTGTGTGATCGTGCTCGAGACGGGACAGGACAAACCGATTCCATCCTTCTGGCAGACGCCGTATCGTCCTTCGAAGGAGCACTCAAACTGGACCGAGAACTCGGTGTCGCTTGGCTCGGACTCGCTCGTACTAAGCGATTGCTCAAGGACCTTGAAGGCGCAAGTGAAGACATGAATCGTGCCATGCGTTTGCTCCCCGAGCAAGATCCATCGGCCTCCGCAGAAGCAGCTCTCTTAGCAATCGAAATGGATGACCTTTCGACGGCAAGCAAACATATCGACGCAGCCGATGTTCATGGAAACTCAGTTACTGTTGCCTATGTGCGCGGTAACATAGCACTTCGTCGCGGACAGTTTGAAAAAGCCCTCGGCCATTACACAGACGCACTCAAGATCGGACCAAACCACATTCGGGCTCGGATGAACCGATGCAGCACGCTGATGGCCTTAAATCAAAACAAGAAGGCATTGGACGATGCACAAATTCTTGTTGATTTAGCACCGGCCTTGATGCTCGCCCGTTTGCGAAGGTCAGAAGCAATGATGCAACTGGGGGAATGGTCTCAAGCCCGAGATGATTTGAAAATCGTCCTCGATGCATCACCACATCACTATCAAGCCCTCACCGAACTCGCCTCCTGCTACATGGCATTGGAGCGACCAGAACGAGCCGAAAACCCGCTCAATGAAGCCATCCGCCTGCAACCAAATTACGCCCCAGCATGGCACCAAAGAGGCATCCTCTATCTCGAGATCGAGCGAAATGAAAACGCCCTCCATGACTTCGAAGCGGCCGTTCGTTGCGACGGCTCGCACCTCGATGCCCGCCTCCGCATCGCTGCAATCCACCATCAAGCAGAACGGTTTGACCAGGCGGAAGCAGCTTGGCGCGCCGTGCTAACGGTCGACCAAGACCATACCGTGGCCCGGGCCCGTTTGGCCGAATGCGAAGTTCAATTGCTCAAGGCGTGATGCAAGCGAACCGCTTCAGCCTCACAAAGGCTTGATACGGACCCTGTCCTTCAGTGTGGCATGGGCTTTGAAAAACAAATCACTCCGATCGTGGCGTTGCTCTTTTTTCTCTTCATAGCTCGGGAAATTTATCCTTACGCCGACCCCCTCAACCCCGAGGTAGCGGAAGGTTTTGAGATCGAAAAGGTAGCCACTGGTTTCGGCGGACCAACATGTTTGACATGGGTGAGTGAAGATCTTTTGCTGATGTGTGATCGAGACGGGGGCCGGATTCTCCTGCTTGACGCAACGGACGGTTTCAGGGAAACAGTTCTCATTACGGGGCTCGATCATCCACATGGTCTCCACCTAACGGCGGATCATTTGTTTGTTTCAGAAGAAGGTGTGTTAGCCAAATACGAACGGAGCAATTGGACGTTTAATCAACGAACAAATCTGATTGAAGGTGTGCCAAGTGGCAACCACCAAACCAACGCCATCAACGCCTTCCCAAATGGGACACTCATCTGGCACAGCGGCTCAACGTGCAATGTCTGCGCAGAAACAGATGAACGCAACGCAGCCCTGCTATGGGTTGACCCAGCCACGGGAGAGCACGGCATCCTTGCTTCAGGCGTCCGCAATTCGTTCCATGGCGTCTGGGTTGAGAATGTTGGTTATCTTTTCAGCGACAACGGTCGGGATTGGGAGGGGGACCATCCGCGTGAAGAAATCAATCTACTCGTGAACGGCGCTGCATATGGCTGGCCAGATGACGACCCAGATCACCCAGTCCCAGATGGCACGGTGGCGCCCGTGGCAACGTGGACACCCCACACCTCGCTAAACGGACTGGCCCTTCGGCCAGACACATCCCCGCTTCCTGGTTTGAATGCAAGTGAAGGTCAAGGATTCACCTTGTACGCCACCGTCTATGGTTCGTGGAACACCGTGATTCCTCAAGGGCAAGAGATTGTTCGAATCGATTTTATCCCAAAAAACACATCCGGGGGAGAACAACCCATTGATCAGTGGGAAACCAAAACCACACGTTTCGCAACAGATATTGGCACGCCTCTACCGTTGGCGTTTGCCCCCGATGGTTCGCTGTACTACGCTACTTTTGGCGGCGGTGGCGCCCTTTACAGAATCGCCTCATTTGGCTAAAAGCAAAGCGAGTTCGCTCAAACCAATGGGGATGAAGAAGCCCGCTCCGAAGAACACCGTTCACTGCACAGCAGTTTGTCCCTGATCAAGAGGCATGCTTTGATTCACAATGCATTGAGCCAGGCGCTGAGGCGAGACACACCCTCTCGGATGTCTTCCGGAGAGGTGGCGTATGAGATTCGAACAAACCCTTCGCCGCCATCCATCAAGGAACCGGGAATCAATTGCACCTTTGCTTCGTCCAGGGCCCGCTGAGCGAATTCGATGTCGTTCATACCCGTGCCAGTCACGTTGCAAAAGGCGTAGAAGGCACCTTCTGGCTTTGGGACCACCAAGCCTGGTAATTGGCTGAGCAGACCATGGATAAGTTCCCCCCGCTCTTTGAATGAAGCGGCCATCACTGCGGTTTCCTGTTCGAGGCTAAGCGCCACTGCAGCGGCGGGCATCATGAACGTCGCCACGTGGGTTGCTGCGCTGACGTTGATTTTCTTTACCCCATCCATGACCGACTTCGGGCCTGTGATCCAACCAAGTCGCCAACCAGTCATGGCCCAACCTTTCGACCAGCCCCCGATGGTAATGGTGCGTTCAGCACCGCCAGGTAGCGTACAAGGGGAGGTGTAGGGGTGTTCAGACCATACCAATGTGGCATAGATCATATCGTCGATGATCCAAAGGTCATGCTTCACGGCAAAAGCAACGAGTCGCTCAATTTCTTCCGGGGTGTAAACAGCCCCTGTGGGGTTGTTCGGGGAGTTGAGCATGACCGCCTTGGTCTTGGGTGTTATTGCCGCTTCAAGGTGGTCAAAGTCTGGGTGGTAGTTGTCCTTACGAACCGGAACATGCACAGGAACCGCACCGAGCAATTTGATCATGCCGTCATAAGAAGGCCAAGCTGGCGAAAGAAGCAGGACTTCATCATCAGCGTTCAAAGTAGCCATGAGTGCGTAAAGAATCGCTTGCTTGCACCCAGGAGAAATCAGCACATCGAGAGGGTCCGCATCGATTCCATGCCCCTCCAGATGGGCTGCGACTGCTTCACAGAGTTCTTCTGAGCCCTGGGTTCGCGTGTAGGTGGTTTCACCCCGATCAAGGGCTGCTTTAGCGGCGTTAACGACTGGGAGAGGTGTGTCAAAATCAGGCTGGCCGACCGTGAAGCGGATGACATCTGGGCCAGGTGGTGCGAGGAAGGAAGCGAAGCCAACGCCAACCTCGGACAGTGAACGGTTCATTCCTGGCATTGTGATTCCTCGCGCATTGAACGGACCTGTTCAATGGCCCAACGAATGCGCCATTGAATATCAAGACTGCGCGCGAACCTAACGCGATGAGTAGGTTTGTTAGAAAGAGCACAGGCTGGGATTTGAACCCAGGTGAGAGGATTTGCAATCCCCGACGTAGCCGCTCCGACACCCGTGCAGTAATCCATGGGATTCACCAGTTCTATTTCAACGCGACCGCAGACAATAAAACGCTGCCCGATAGAGCCGGGGTTGGTTTAATCACATCCCCCGCACTGCCCCGACCATGGACCCGTCGCCACAGAGGAAAGGAGTGCTTGAGCCAAGCCAACCCTTTTTTTCAGGGGAAATCGCATCTGAGGCCCCCGTGGGTGTCACATTGGGTACATTCGGAGAAGGCGATAGCTCGGTAAAGCCCAATCCATTTGGCACCCCCAACCAACCAATGCTCCAGGGCGGCCCTTCACCAATGGGGCAAATTGTTCAGCCATCAAAGAAACCGTTTCGATGGATGCAATTCTTTCTTGGATTGACCCTGCCGATTGTGATTGTCATCATCGTCAGCATCCTCGCAGGACAAGTAAATCAAAACAGCTGGGAAAATGCATATTTTGATGAAATGCATGTCCTTTCACCCGACTCAAACGGGCACTACTCCAAATCAATCGAAATGAAAGAAGGGCACCTCATGGAATATTGTTCGATTTCCAAACCTTCCAACTCCGGAGGGGACTTTTCTGACGGAGGGCTCTATTGCACCGTCGATCACCAACAAGCCGATTATTTACTTGAAGTGTTTCAAGAAAAAGAGTATATTCCCACCATTGAGCCGACCCAACTGACCATCGATGAAGCGAACGGGACCCTTTCTCTTTCCTTCAACGGGACATTTGAGGAACAACCCGGCGTCTATGGCAGTATTTACACTGATTCTGGTAATTTTGTTTCTAATTTCAACTCCCAAACTACGTTTGTAAGCAATGAACAGAACGGTTCTTTCAACCACTCTTTCCCTCCACAGAGCGAATCCCTTGATGTTTACCTTATGTTGAATTTCTACGAGCATTCAGAATATCTTCAGATCGATTACCGGAACAGCCGCAATTACCAGGAAAGCGGCGATCAGACGGCGATCCTACAGCAAGAGGGCCATTACATCTTCACAGGTGAAACAGGATGGCGCGATGGCGATCTCATCGGAGAATATACATTGAGAAACAGCACCCTTTGGTTTGTTCCAAACGGGTCGATGACCAATGATTATTTCTTTGAGATTCAGATTTATGATGAGCGGACAGATGATGCAAATTACTTTTGGAGGGAGGCCGTGAATGGATCTTTTTGTTGCATGCCGCTGGTTTACTTGGGTGCCATTATCATGGCCTTTGTTCGGGGCAACAAGGGACTCGGCTGGGGACTGGTCTCGTCTGGGGCGGTCACGGTTTTCCTGATCGGGGCGGTCATTGCGCTGCTTCTCGCAACTTTTTCGGGCTTCTGAATCACGCCTCTGCATCGTAGGGTTAATCGTCATCCGGCCGCAGGTCGGTAACGAGGTTATCTTGTGAAAATCGTGAACCCCGCGGTGATGCTCCCTGGAAGCAACCCAGCACATTCGTATTTCGACTGCCGGTACGCCGTGCTCCGAGAACCCCTTGGGTTTGAACGGGGCGCAGAACATCTCGCCGATGATTCGGCTGCGATTCATGCTTGGGTGGCTCAGGGCGATCGTGTTCTATCAGTCGGGAGGGCTCACCTTATCCCGGAAGGCAGCGATGGTTCCGCACCCGATCATGCTGGGCCAGGGGCGACGACATGCCCTGCTTTCGGCCCACTTGCAGATGCAGAAAACCGACCTGCGATTCAAATTCGGCAAATGGGCACACGCGCCGAAGCCCAACGCATGGGCCATGCCAGCGACGTTCTTTCCGCTCTCGAATCTGCATCAGCAGCCCACTTCTCTGCAAAAACAGGGCTTCTACAAGCAAGAAAGGACGCCATCCCCTTCTACCTCTCTCAGGGCTGGCAACTGATCGATGAACCCTATACAATTTCGAACATTGGACCCCACCGATCGATGATGAAGCAATTAAAATAAGAATTATTTTTGTTATATATTGTTGAACTCATCTACAAACCAGAGACTCATACCCGCCCTGTGCGATTTTGTGTAAATATGAAAACAAGAACGAACCTACACCGTATGTGATCTTCCCGCGACGTACGTCGTTCGGAGGTGATATGATGAAAACAAGACAAATCAACAAGAACAAACCATATTATGTGGCCCCCGGCCCCATAGAATCAATGGCTAACGAACCCGATGTACAAAAATCTCGCAATGAGAAGTACCTCAAAGCACTTCAAACGTTGGCTGAAAAAGATCCAGAAGGTTTCTCAAACCTCGCCCCAGAATTGATTAAAAGAAGCGTCTGGAACCTCCGAGGCCCAGACCCATATTTTTCAGAGAAACTAGAAAATTGGTTTAAAATCGCTTACAAATGGGAAGATTTTGGTGAGATTCTACCCAAAGATGCACACATTACGAAGCGAATAGAAGTCGATGCACCCCGAAAAGAAAATTTGCCTGAACTGCAAGCATTATTTCTATCAAAACTCGAACAGAAATTTTCAGGAGACCACCAACGGTGGGACGCCCCAACCCGTGATCAATACATCATCCTAGGCATGCTCGCCATGGAGGGTCGCTCGGGCGTTCGTCAAGGGAAACTAGCCCACTTCTTGGGCAACGGACTCGATGGAGTTGGCGGTTTGCCGAGTTCGAATGCGATCCGTGCAGCAAAAATCGCATTGAGCCGACACGCTAAACCGCTGCAGCTCTTCGCCCCAGCAAAGGGAAATGGGTCAGAACGTTTGCATTCCTTTGCAGACGAAAACCTGGCAGACCTTGTCGCTCGTTTCGTACTTTCAAAAAAGGCTTCAATCCTCCTGCCTCCATCGATGGTTCACGCTCGATAACCCCCTCGCACATCGCGTCGCGCCCTTCATATAGGGTTGGTTCGTTCCAAATGTTAGAGGGAACACTGGGTTCCCTATGACCTACCCGTGAAAAACGATGCATTCGGAGGAACAATACAAGCAAGTAAACAAGGAAATAAACCGATGGACTGCGAGTCAGTCCAGTGCGCACTATCGCTCAAGCGACGCGCCCGGAAACCCCCTTGTTACTTCCTTGAACAGCGACATGAATCAGTGCGTAGCATCGTTGACATCCCAGAATTGCTGTCCCACCAAGTGGGCCAATGATCTGGAGAGAGAGAACAGCGGGTTCTCTGTGTAAAAACAACCAAAAAAATAGGAAGTGAAAAACATGAATGATAAAAAAATAATGAGCGTGCTAATTGCAATGTTCCTTGCTCTCTCTGCAGTTTCTGCAGTGAGCGGTGACGGATCTGACCCACTCGACCCATCTGATGGTGGCGCCGATTGGGACGGTGACGGTCTCACCAACTCTGAGGAACAGAACCAAGGCACCAATATGAACAATGCAGACAGCGATGGCGACGGACTACCCGATGGTTGGGAAGTCTCGAACGGCCTCAACCCGACCAATGGCGGCGACGGAAATGCAGACCCTGATGGAGATGGCTTGACCAACTCCCAAGAGTATGCAAAGGGTACCAACCCTAACAATTCCGACACCGACGGCGACGGTAAGGCCGACAACGTTGACTCGTTCCCGACTGATCCGAACGACGGTGAATATTCCGACTCCGACGGTGACGGTATCCCAGACGCCTACGATCCAGACTTTACTGAGTCTGACTCCGGCGCTGGCGATGGCGACACCGAAGGCGGTGGCGAATCTGAAGCTGGTACTCCTAACGGACAAGGACAAGGACAAGGACAAGGACAAGGTCAAGGCCAAGGACAAGGCCAAGGACAAGGACAAGGTCAAGGACAAGGTCAAGGACAAGGACAAGGACAGGGCCAAGGACAAGGACAAGGACAAGGACAAGGACAAGGACAAGGCCAAGGACAAGGCCAAGGACAAGGTCAAGGACAAGGTCAAGGACAAGGTCAAGGTACAAGGACAGGGACAAGGACAAGGCCAGGGCCAACAACAAGGTCAGGGCCAAGGACAACAGGGTCAACAAGGTCAGCAAGGTCAACAGGGACAGCAAGGTCAGCAAGGCCAGCAGGGTCAGCAAGGACAGCAAGGACAGCAGGGCCAACAAGGTCAGCAAGGTCAGCAAGGTCAGCAGGGTCAGCAAGGTCAGCAACAAGATAACGGCCAAGGTCAACAACAGCAAGGCGGCGAACAAGGCGGCCAGCAAGGAGACCAAACCAGCGAAAACCAGAACGGTGAAAACCAAAATGGTCAGAGCGAGCAGCAGCAAGGTCAAACCCAAAACGGTCAACAAGGCCAACAGGGTCAACAAACCGAGCAGCAGCAAGGTCAACAACTTGACAACCAAGCTGAAAACGGCGAAAACGACAACGACGGTGACGGCATCCCTAACGATGCCGACAACGACGATGACAACGACGGTATCCCTGACAGCGTTGACGAGAACCCAATGGATCACGACAACGATGGAATTGATGACGCGGAAGACTCCGACGATGACGGCGACGGAATCGACGACACTGAAGAAGTTCAGGACGGCGACCCTAACTCCAACATCTACGATCACGACAACGACGGCATCTCCGATGCTGTGGACCTCGACATCGACAACGATGGCATTGACAACCGAAACGACATGGACGAAAACGGCGTAGACCTCTCTCGTGACCACGACAACGATGGCATGAATGACGCTGATGACACCGATGACGACAACGACGACATTCTTGACGTCGATGAAATCAACGGTGGCACCGGTACTTACCGCTACGACCATGACAACGACGGAATTTGGGATGCAACCGATAACGACGACGATAACGACGGACTTCTCGACTGGTTCGAGCAGAACGACGGTAACTCGCTTACCGGTCAATTCGATCACGACAACGACGGACTAGACGACAACGAAGATGCTGACGACGATGACGACGGCATTCTCGACGTACTCGAAGTCTGAAGTTCGACAGATTGAACATCGTAACCACCGATGCCGAGGTATCGGGTGAGCCGGAGACTCGGAGGGTTCGCCCTCCGTGTCTCCCTTTTTTTTTCTTTGAACAAGTGTTACATGACCTGCTTTAACGCTGAATTTTAAAATCTTCTTGGCGATGATACGCAATCGAGTCTGTGATACACAAACCATCGACCGCGCCATCTCTTTGAAATAGGGCATGACGGTGGAAAGGTGATTCCAGAGGTGCCTATATGCTTTCGAACGTACAAAACGAAACCCTGCAAACCCGCCAAAAGCTCACCATGTCATTGACAATTGTGTTCTTGATGCTCACCAGCACCCTTCTCGCTGTTGTTCAAGACTTCAGTTCTGATGATGTGGTCGAAATCACCGGCTTCCAAGAAGGCCAGCGTGTAGGGCAAAGCATCGCCCAATCCACCACTCAAGGAGGCCAAGGCGACTGGAATGGAGACCAAGATCCGTGGCACCACTCCACCCACCCCTCCATCACTGATTTGATGTGGTCCGACCCTGGCGTGATGTCTGGAATCATCACCGATTTGAGCGCTATTGAAGCCCTCGCACCTGCCTACTCTCTTTACCTCGAAGAATCGAACACAAACGACCACGACAACGATGGAATCAATGATTTGGCCGACCTCGACGACGACAACGATGGAATCTATGACTTGCTTGAACGGTTTGATGGATGCTACGGTACCAACCCATTCGATCACGACAACGACGGGATCCTCGATGCGGATGACTGGGACGATGACAACGATGGAATCCTCGAAGGTCCTCTCGACATCGCTGCTCTGGAAGCGCTCGGACTCGATCCGCTCAACGTGACCACAGACCGCCGACTTGACGAATTCATCATTCACCCATGGACAGGAGACCCAGTCGGCGCTTTCTACCTCGCTGACCAGAACCCAATGGACCACGACAACGACGGCGTGACCGACGAAGATTCCGATGGCTCAGGACCAGGTCGCTACGACGAAGACGACGATAACGATGCTCGAATCGATCAGTTCAAGTGGCCTTGTGACCTTGACAACGACGGCATCCAAGATTATTTCGACAACGATGACGACGGTGACGGCGTAGACGACGTTACCGACTCCCACCCATACGATTCCACCATTACTACGACTCATGCTGAAGCAGGCAACCTCTACGCCGCAGCTGTGACCTGGGATTTCAATTCCTACCGAGTGTATTCTGGCGGTGTGAACTTCCTCAATGCTGAATTGAATCGAGTGAACGCAGTTACCGCGCCCTCAGTCACTTCAACTTCCCCAAATGGCATTCCAGCCTTCACCACCATCGTTGATGGTGACCTTGACGGCGACATGATTCCTAACTTCATCGATCCTGACAACGATAACGACGGTACACCCGACAGCTCGGACACCGATGACGACAACGACGGAATCCTGGATATGTCCGATCCCGATGACGATAACGACGGTATCCACGATGTGTGCATCAATATCGACGTCAACGGCGACAATAAGGGCGACTACAACGGTTTGCTTAATGGTGAATCAACAGCATTGGACGCAAGCACCCTCGCCCCTGGTCTAGGCTATGTAACCTCCACAGGCGTTGCCACCTCTGCTCAATCAGGTACCGGCATGACGGTCGACATTGTAGCGGACGCAGCCTCTGGCGGCGAAGTAACTTCAGTGACCATCAACGCTGCAGGATACGGCTACTCAGTTGGAGAGCAAATTTCCGTGAACGGCGGCAACTCCGGAGCCTCCATTGCCGTAGCGAGCGTTACGACCATCAATTTCGAAATACCCGGCGCGGATGGCGATGGCGATGGAACCATCGACTGTGAAATCGATTACGATCAAGACCTCGACGATGACCGACTCAGGCCATTCGATCAAAACTACAACGCAGTCTACGATTGGTTGGACCCTGACATGGGCGGTACGACCACGCCCGACAACCTCGGGGACATCACTGTAAGCGGCGATGCGAGCAACTTCGAATACGATTTGGATGACGATCAAATCCAGAACGAAAACGATTCATTCCCACTTGACAAAACCTCTGAAGTTGCCACATGGAACTGCCCTACAATGGCTACACCGAACCCAACCGATCCAGATCCACGGTGCACCACGCGACGTGCCTCGTTCTCTCAGTTTAACGACTGGGATAACGATGGAATTGCAAACTGGGACGATGTTGATGACGACGGCGACGGGATCATCGACGTTCTTGACATCGACTGGGACTGTGATCTCGATAACGATGCAGACCTTCACGCAATCAACGGGGCACTCTACCGTGACGACGGTCCAAACTCTATCGATTCTGACATCGATGGGGACGGCCTTGAAAACGACATTGATTGGGACGATGACAACGACGGAATAGCCGATCTGTACGATCCTGATGACGGTAACTGCGGAACGGTCGATTTCGACCCGAGCGACGCCTTCGCTCGTCCTTTCTATCCAGTCGATGACGGTGGCACCCTTGACGGAAGCCAAGACAGCACCCCTTACATCGACAACGCTACAGATCACTGGAACCTTCTTTTCTGGCACAACCCATTCAGCGATGTTGTCCTCAACTACAACGGCTACGACCCGACCACTTCTCCTGCGACCCCGGGAACCGTTCCAGAATTCTACTGGTTCATGTTCGCACGCTGGTCCTCCTACAATGGTGGCAACGACTGGGACATCGACGCCGATGGTGACTCTTTGACAAATGGTCTTGATACTGACCAGGATGCCGATGGTTTACCCGATTGGTGGGATCAGGACGAATCCAATGACGGTTTGATGGACGTCGACGACCCGAAGATGGGCGGCTCATTCAATATGACACAATGTGGCTGGACAGCTGGAAACCTTGGTGGCGGGTATGTCTGTGGCTACGCTTACGCTTTAGCATACCACATGCCTCTGAACGGCGTTAATGCACAATTCGGCTCTCCATATTCCACACGACCCGATGCTTTTGTTGATCAAGGCGCTACACCAGGTGGGGCGACCAACAACTGGAGTTGCACCCCTGGTGCCCAAGGTGGTTGCTACCACTACGATTTCGGAGGCGACGGCACCATTGAATCAGGTATTTCCTATGTTCAAATGACCGATAACAGGGACGCTTTCGTCACCTGGGTGGGCCTCACGACAGGACTTTGGCAGTGGACCTCCGACAACGGACCTATTGCTGATTTCCCTGATGAATTGGGCGCTGACTTGCTCAAGAATGACGTCGACGGCGACGTTGATGGCGATTTCACCAACATGACGGTCGACCTTGACAATGATTACGATTCTGTCTATGATTGGTATGATGTCGACGACGATAACGACGGCATCTGGGATTATTTCGAAATCGACTCGGATGACGATTACGACAACGATGCTGGCCAAGAAAACGGCAATTTCTTTAGCGGTACTAACTGCAATGACAATGACGATGACGGAAACGACGCCGACATTGACAACGATGGTTTCTTCCAAGCAGTTTGGGATCAAGGAATCATGTCTCAAGGTCTTCGCGAACCCGCCCTCTATGACGTCGACAATGACAACGACGGTGTCCCTGACGCCGAAGATACAGATGACGACAACAACGGCATCCTCGATGTTGACCAAGAACTCCTCCCAGGCTGTTTCTGGGGCGAAGAATCTTCACCATTTGACCACGACAATGACAACATTGTCGATTGGGCAGACGATGATTGGGACGGCGATGGCATCTCAAACGACGTCGAGCTGGCCATCAGCCTCACTCAAGCCTTTGACCACGATAACGACGGCACACGCGACGATATCGATGAAGACGACGATGAAGACGGCATGAAGGACGAAGACGAAGTGCTTCTCTGGCCAACCCGTTTCAACCGCAACTCAACCAATCCCTGGGACCACGACGATTTCGGTAATGGAGAAGGCATCGCCAACCCCCAAGACACCAACACAGGTCCGGATAGCATCGATCAAGACGACGATAACGATTCGCGCAATGATCTCGACTTCGACCATCTTGAGGAAACATACACCAGCACCCCCTGCTACAATGGCGGACAATCCAGTGACTGGGACAGCGACAATGATTGCAACCTTGATCGGGACGACAAAGCCCCGACCTTTATCACCCTCAATTTACCAAATAACCTGTGGCTTGATGCTCAAGCCCCAGCGATTTTCAGCGGTCACGTCGACTGGGTGAACCCAATCACAGGCCAGCTTGAAGCAGCGACAGGACTTCCTGTCCAAGTTCACATCGAATGGACTGGAAACAACACGACAGCGATCGAAACAATCGACGTCCTCACCACTGCTTCAGGAAACTTCAGCGTTGGGCAGTTCCTCTATCCAGAGGATCTTACAGTGGGCGACAACACGACCTACAGGGTCTATGCAGAAGTTACAGAGATGTTTGCCTTCAACGGCAATCAATCCCAGTCATACTATGTTGGTGCAGAAGCTAACCTGACTGCTGACATCTTCATGAACGGTTACTTCCGAAGCGATGAACAACCATTCTGGGTTGACATGTGGTCCTACTACACTGCAGACATCCAACGTGGAATTTTCGACAACCTTGTCCCAAGCATACCGATGACCTTCTCGGTTCGCGGGGGCATCTTTGGTAACCTCACTCACCCGACCAACTTCACAGGTTTGGGCGGCGACGGCTACCGAAGTGGACCATCCGGTTTGGTATCGGTTACGTTCGTGCAAGACATCGGTATCAACGGTGTATGGAAGCAGATTAAATGGAATTCCACCCGGGATAACGGCGTAGGAAAGGTACCTGGCGGTTACGAAGAAGTCGCTTGGAACTCAAACACCAACACGCTTGAGCCGTTGCTTGACGGCACTGGAAACATCATTGAATATGATTATACCAACACAAGTTTACCTGCTGGTGATTACGAAGTCACAGCAAGCGTTCGCCCAGAAATCGCAAGTGAATGGCCATTCCCGTACCTCCATGGCGACGATACAGAACCACAATCCATCCGTGTTATGCATCGCATGAACATCGAAGCACAGATGATCTTGGAAGGAATTAACCCAGTGTTCTACTATGATGCAACCATCAACAACGGTGACGGAAGCTTCGGTAATTGGGCAACATTATTCCATCAAGAAGCCCTCAATGGAGCGAACCTCAATTTCAATGATATTTCAAAGGCCAAACCCTACCCGACTAATTGGGACGGTGCGCCCGCATCATTGATTGGTGAGGCTGCAAACCTTCGCAACTTCATCAGCACGAATTCCACACACTGGTTCATCAACCTCGTCAATGGTGGCGACGGCGACTTGCCTCCTTGTGGCGCAGTTGACCCAACAGACCCACTTAGCGAAGTGCGGTGTGAAATCGTTCCAGAAATGAACACGGGTGACTCCCTCCAAATCATTGGTTCAGTGACCAACCGCACCAACGATGCTTGGGATGCAGACCCAGTCGCTCTTCAAGTCGACGTCGATGGGAATGGTCAGTTCTTGGGTGCGGGCGAAACCGCATACACGCAACGCCCGATCATGAACAACGGTGTTGCAGAGTTCGACTACAACTGGTCCTGGTACAGCCAATATGGCTCTGGAGCCTATGGCATGCGCGTTGATTTCACCAATTCTGCATACTACTTCACTGGAAACAGTTCAACCCTTGCAGCAACCGGCGCATACATCAACGTCACCGTCGTAGGAACAACTGACTTCCAAACAACCTCGTTGCCTCGCTTGTATCGAAACAGCAGCACAACGATTCAAGCGAAGTTGGTTGACAACTCCTTGCAACCCGTACGCAATGTCCCGGTGAATTACACATGGTCTGCGGATGGACGAAGCGGTGTCAATTACACTGACGAAAATGGTTTCTTCGAAATACCGTTCAACATATCAGCTCAAGATTCACTCGGCAACTTTAGCTTGCAGTTTGAGTTTGCTGGAACGCCGTTGCTCAAAGGCAATACGATGGTCCAGGAAGTTTGGGTTGTTTCGAGAACCTATCTTTCCGTCATCACGGCCGATCCGAACATAAGACAATCAGGTGATCGATGGGATTTCACTGCTCAAGTTGTGGACGACAATAAAACTTCGATACGCGATGCAGGCGGAGCGGCTCTTGACGGAGCCAACTCAGGTCTGGTCGACGTGATCTTTGAAGGAACTGATTTCAGCGGCGTCTTTTACCGACAAGTGGTCGCCACTCTGGCTCCATCGGCAGGACTGATTTCACTCCCTGAGCCACAACCCGACAACTCTCATTTGTGCTTCTATGACGGAAACGGTGACAACTTCCCCGACCGTGACTTCAACCAAGACGGTATTCTTGATCGGAATGAAACAGTTGGCTGCTTGAAATCAAACATCAGCCCACTGAATCCGCAGTTGCTTCGCGATGACCCTGAGTCCTTCCTTCCAGATGGATTCGGCCCCGTCAATGTGATCCTCCGGTTCGAGGAAAACCTACCGAATGAAGGGTGCCAGGAACTTCAAGCGAGCTCCCTGACCATTCAAGGTGCATGGGACTCTTGTACGAGCGTTCCAGGAAACGATCACTTCAGGCTCAAGATGACCAACAACGCCAACGGGTTCTCCTTGATTGGACGAACGACGCTGACAGTGGACGACCAAATTGTCTACACCAGCGAAATCAACCCGGTGACTGGCGAAATTGTGCCAAAGCCAATGATTGTCACAGGTCAATTGCAAGATGAACTTGGGACCAACCTCACCAACCGAAACATCCGTGTTAGTTACGAGATGATCAATGGCCAATCCAACCCAACTTCGTGCCTGAGTGGCATGACGGATATGGACGGTCAATACTCGATCCTCTGTCCACTTTCTGACGTGATGGCTGGAAAGGCCAAGGTTAGCGTGACCTACTCTTCGTACGACAACAATGATGCTTACCGCTACGAGAACAAGACCATTCAAACAGAATTCGACGTGTTCTCGAACTCCACCCTTGCAATCAACGAAGTTGGACCATTCAAGTCCAGCGTTGAATCGTGGACTGCTCCAAATGGCTCGAACTTCCCAGTGCTGTACCTCAAAGAGTCGTATCACATCGATGCTAAACTGACTCAATCCAACGGGCAGTTTGTCGGTGGAAAGTGCTTGAACATCTACCTCGATCCTGAGCAAAACATCCGCCCAGTTTCCACAATCCGCACCAGCGAAATTGATGGAAGCATCGAATGGTTCAGCGGCGACCCAAGTCAAAACCCGACGCTGAAGGGTGTTGAAACTACGGGCGGTAAGCTGGAAGGATTCCGAACACTTCGTGTTGCCTTCGAGCCAGACGTCAACGTTCCAGGCGGCTGTGACAAAGATTCCTCAAATGTCTTGAACGGTTCGTTCGTGGACATGAACATCCTTGTTCGCTCCCGTGTGGATTTGCAAGTGAAGCAAACCTGGAGCCACCTCGCAGGAAATGGCTTGGACAACGACGAAGCCGTCTTTGGTTCGATTGCTCTTCTCCGAGATCGTCTCGACCTCGCTGTAGAGAACGAAGAGGTTTGGTTCGTCCGCCAGTACTGGTCGGAAGCAAACACCGAGTGGGTTGTTGAGGGCACAAACAAGTCCAAGACTAACGAACAGGGTGTTGCAGACTTTGAATGGGCCTTTGGTGGCGAATCGTGTGACGGTGAACCTTGTGAAGGTCGCTGGCGCATCATCGCTTACTACCCTGGTTCCACATACTTTGCAGAATCACAGGACAACATCACGCACGAACTGATTTATGAAACACCTTCGAACATTGACGCCCAATCTGCGTTCTTCACACCAGCGCGTGGCATGGCCCTCGGTATCCTTCTGATGGCGCTGTTGATCGGTGGGCTGGTCTACTACCAGCGCGCCCAAGAACGTCGCCAGGTACAGGCATTGAAGGGTATTCTCACCGACACCATGATGCAACTTCAAGCATCCAACGAATACATTGCAGCAATCTTTGATTGTTACAAGAGTTTGGTCAAGTACTTCAAACGCTATGGATTCATGAAGAAGGTGTACGAAACCACTCGTGAATTCGAGTCTGCAGTCCGTGCAGCATTCAACATGGTGCCGTCTGATCAACTCAGTGCCTTCCTGTCTATCTTTGAAGAAGCACGTTACTCCGACCACACCATCGATGCTTCTCACAGGGACAGAGCTCTCGAAACACTCGATGTGATTGTTCGCTCGCTGACCGTCGCTCTTGGCGAGGAAGCAGCAGTCGGTCGCAAAGAATTGGTTGGCCTGTACGACAAGCAAACCAAGGCTGGCGAATTCGTTGCCGCAGATGGTTCGGTTCGCCAAGCAGGAATCGTCGAAGGCGAAGGCACAGATTTCAAAATTTGAAACCAGCTTGAAGAACATCAGAGGAGCCTCACATGAGGCCCCTTTGGACTTCATGTTCGCCTTAACATTCAAGGAGCAGGTGTAGTGTGGTGGCACCATGGACGATTGGAAGGAACTTATCGGCGAGGCTATGCAAATTGAGACAACAGACACCATTGCGGCGTTCAAAATTTACGAACGTGCGGTGATTGCAGGGCTCTCCACCTCGCAAAACCTCCTCGACGACGTCGAGGCAGCACAGATCATCGAAGCCATTTATGGCGCTCTTGTTGCTTATTCCCAAACCATCATGCTACGCATGAAGGCGGAAGACCCAGAGATTGGCGGAGTAGATCACGCTTTCCGAGCAGGCCAAGCATACGGCGTTTCGTGTGTTCTCAACCATCTTATCGACAAGCTCACAGACATCACAGGCGGGACTGAATTGGGCGCTATGGACGCATTTTCAGACACGCTTCATGATGAAATCATCATCCAAGGTCGAGCTGCAGGTTTGACCATCGAACTTCTCGATGCACAGGGCGATATTCTCCTTGAATGAAGTCGATTCGCCGCTTTCACTTTGCTCATTGCCGTGCATAAAAATCAATGCACTGCGGCGCGAAGAAGCGACCACCCGCGTCGGTGCATTGATAATGGGATGGCGAGTCGGCGAATTGCTTCAAAGCATCGAGGGAGTCAAATGAGCAATCCGACACAAAAGACAAACGCCCGACTGGTTGATGTAATCAGCCAGTTGAAAGCCCAGTCGCGTGATACCGGAGCCGCTGTTTGGCGAGATGTGGCCATGAGACTCTCTAAGAGTCGTAAAAATTGGGCGCAGCCGAACTTGAGCCGTGTGAGCCGCTTCGCCCCCGAGGGTGCAACCATCCTCGTTCCAGGCAAGCTGCTCGGCTCAGGTGAATTGTCTGCCAACCACACGATCGCCGCCTACAGTGTCAGCAATGGTGCACGTGAGAAAATAGAAGCCGCTGGAGGTCGATTCATGACCTACAGCGAGCTGATGAACGAAAACCCAACAGGCACGGGGGTTGTTATCCTTGGATGAAACAACCTACGTCTTTGACGCTGATGGCCTGATTCTCGGCCGTCTCGCCTCTGCCTCTGCGGACCTTCTTCTGAAGGCAGCCCGGGCCCATCGTGACGACAAAGTCATCATCATCAATGCAGAGAAAGCAATCGTTTCCGGACGACCTCGCTCTGTCTTGAACACATACCACAAAAAGTATGAATTGAACCACGCTCGAAAGGGACCTTTCTTCCCACGTATGCCTGATATGATCCTCAAGCGTGCAGTCCGTGGTATGCTTCCATACCAGAAGATATCCAGTGGTCGCCGTGCCCTCCGCAACCTACGCGTTGAGATTGGTTGCCCAGCCCACCTCGCTGGAGACCTTCCTGATGGCCACCAACACGGTGACCTCACCAAGATTCGTAAGGCAATGCCTGAGCGATTCATTCGCTTGGGTGACATTAGCGCCGATCTCGGCGCACCAACCCACCGCTGGGACGGAGGTGAGCAATGATGGCTCGTAAGAAACAACAAAAGTCAGTTCAATCTTCTGGAAAGCGTAAGACTGCCGTTGCACGTGCATCATTGAAGGCAGGTAAAGGACGAGTTCGTGTCAACAGTGCACCGATCGAAATTCTTTCACCTTCCCTCGCACGACGTAAGGCTATGGAACCACTCATCATTGCTGATGCAATGAAGCGACTCAGCAAGGTCGATATCAGCATCACAACGCTTGGTGGCGGAATCATGGGTCAAACAGACGCCATCCGAACCGCAATTGCACGTGGACTCGTCCACTACAACGGCGGCAAGGAAGGAATTGATGAAGAACTCCGAGACGAATACCTTCGCTTCGATCGCAGCCTCTTGGTGAACGATCCACGGCGCAAGGAAGCGAAGCACCAACTTGGTCGCGGTGCTCGACGCAAGAAGCAAAAGTCCTATCGATGAGGTGATGAAATGATTATTCCAGTACGATGTTTTAGTTGCGGTGGCGTTATTGCCCATAAATGGGAAGAATTCAACGAACTCAAGGCCGCAGGTCTCGAGGAAGCTGAAGCACTTGACAAGGTTGGCTTGATGCGTTATTGCTGCCGCCGTATGTATGTGGGTCACATTGACCTCATCTACGAGGCAGCTCCTTTCAGCGCTTCAACTCAGTGAGTCTCAATCGAAGATCAAAACACGGGGGCCCGTGGGTTAGCTTGGCCTATACTTGGCGGCTGGGGGCCGTCAGACCCCAGTTCAAATCTGGGCGGGCCCACCTGATCTTTTCTCCGTTGATTTCAATCGACGCTAAGTGGTCCTCATCGATTAACGGGAACCCTTTGGTTTGATATGGCTGGCGCGAGAACAATCGACCATGCGAACCCTTCAGGCCTCCACGCTGGTCACTCTGCTTTTGTTGGCATCCCTCAGTGCGGTGTTTCCACATGCTCTCGCAACGGATACGACCATCAAGGGCGAAACCACCTGGTCAGGCGCTGTTCTGCTCACAGGAAACGTGACGGTGGCAAACGGAACAACGCTTAACATCAAACCAGGTACAACAATCGATGGTGGCGATGATCATTGGATCTTGGTCAAAGGGACCCTCATAGCTAATGATGCAACCTTCTCTTCTTCACACACCCCTCTTACCCAAGGTTCCCACGGAGCGGGCCTCTGGGTTGGGCTCCATGTGTCAGCAACCGGGCATGCTGTGCTCACGAATGTCATCATCAATAACGCCAAAACAGCCGTTCGCAACGACGGACAGCTTACTGGATCAGACCTGACAATTAATGACGCCTACATAGGCATCAACAACGCAGGTACCGCCACAGTTGCAAATCTGACAGCAAACGACATTGATTACGACGCTGTACGTAACTCGGGCGATTTCACTGTTGAAGAAGCCACCATCACCAGGGTAGCCGGGGGCGTCATTTCGTCAGGAACCGCAACCATTTCAGACGCTTCATTCATTCAGGCAGGCTCTGCTCTCAGGGCGACAGCCGGTCAATTTGACGCAACCCGCATCGGGTTCGATACAGTGACTGTTGGCATCGCCAGCCAGGCAGGAGCCTCGATGTCTGTCTCAAGCCTCACGGGAACGAGCGTTGCGCTCACCGTTGACGCCGGCAACAGCGACGACCTCACATTGAGCAACATGGTCATAGAAGGCCATCGATTGATGCTCGCCAGCGGAGCGACCATGGTTTCAGGACACGACATCACCTTTGCCGGCAACCTCAACGAAACAAGAGCCACCATCGATCAGCGATGCAGCGGTGCCTGCAGCTGGTCACAAACAACGCTGACCAACGTCGTATGGGGCCTCGCCCTTTCTGGCGGGGGAACGCACACGCTGAGCAACGTCACAGCAGTAGCGACAGAGCGCAACCTCGATGCTTCTGGGACCGGGGCTGTTATCGCCACCCAACTCAATCTGAGCGGTTCAGATGCGGCAATCAGTCTCCGAGGCCCAGACAGTGACATCGATGGGGCATCAATTTCATTGGTTTCTGCCAACTCAATCGGTTTGGACGTGCTCGATGGCATTCATGAGTGGAAGAATGTTGAACTCTCGAAACCCTATTCTTCTCAGGACGCCACCTCCATTGGCGTGAAGGCATGGTACAGCACCATCGCTGTCCAAGCGCTGTCAATCACCCATTTTGCCACTGGAATTGATGCCAGCGATGCGACGATTACGGGCAACACGATCACGGTTGCCGACGGAAAGATGACCGGTATTGCCCTTCACGACTCCGATGTCACCGTCGACTCACTCTCGACACGGGTGTTTACTACGGGCGTCCACATGGAAGGCGCTTCAACGCTCCATGTGACAGATTGGCTTGCAGACCTGCACGCAACACCGTTGAACCTCGATACTGATTGCACAGCCACGGTTCGTAACTTCCAGCCTCAAAACACCCAAGCCTCGTCATCTGATGCTTTGGGCGATGGGTCGCTTTTGTACGGCGGTTCGACCACCGCATCGATTGCAACCTCTTCTTCTGACTTCTTCGAAGAAACACCTGTGACCTTCACCGACCTCGCAGGCTCCCCTGTGGAAGCCACCATCTTAGTGCACGGCTTCACGCTGATGAGTAACAGCAACGGAGCGGCAACGCTCCCCTTACTCGCTCAAGGCAGTACCGTTGACGTGAGCCTTGGAGGCGCAGGCATCCGCGTGGTCTTGTACGGGGCAACGATGGGTCAATCGGTCCAGGTTGCCGTGGTTCCACAAGGCGATTGGACCATCACAAGTGGACAAATTGTCTACCTCGGAGCACGACCAGACGGATCGCCTCACGTTCTCAGCGGAGATCTCACCCTTGAAACTGGAAGTGGTTTGCAATTGGATCA
The DNA here is from genome assembly GCA_905182125.1 of uncultured Candidatus Poseidoniales archaeon. GTDB lineage: Archaea > Thermoplasmatota > Poseidoniia > Poseidoniales > Poseidoniaceae > MGIIa-L1. The sequence continues at coordinate 103,552 of CAJJAV010000006.1, read as the reverse complement.
CACCACGCTTTTGCTGCCTTCAACTGGAAGCGTAAGCGTGGAGGGCACGGCCCAACTGTTCGGGGACGCCTCCATCATTTCTGCACAAACCTTCACAATGGGTTTGGACAGCACCCTTTCTTCTTCAAATGCCGAGGACGGGTTGATCGTGATCGGAAACGTTTCATGGGCATGCCAGACGCTACGCACCTCGGAGTATGTTCATATTCAAGGCCATTTGATGCTGCAGCCCGGATGCAAACTGGATCTGATTGCGGGAACTGTTTCCGGAGCAGTATCGGCTCTTACCGGTGCTGAATTGAACGTGCTTTCGAAACTGGCCATCCGAGTTCTCGATCAAGGCACGCCTGTTGAAGGTGCGTTGATTTCAGTGGATGGCGCCGTTGCATCCACTGGTACTGATGGTCGTTTGAGCACCACTGCGATCGCTCGTAAAGTCACCGATAGCAGTGAAATGGTTGGTGGTATCAAAAACATCAACCTTCAAATCGGTTCCTTTACAGATTTTGTAACATGGGATTCTTCCAGTTCTTTTGACCACACATTCATGGCTTCGAGGATCGATGGTGGAACGCTTGAGCAATGGCTTGTTCTGGAATCACAATGGAGCCCATATTTCTTGGATGAAGACCTGATGGTGGCCCAAACAGGTACGCTTACCATCGATGATGGGGTTTCAGTACGTATTTCCGAAGGTCATACCATCACCGTTGATGGAACAATGAACGTCGGCGATGCCACCCTTTCTTCAACCGGCCAGGGTGCGAGATGGGGAGGGATGCACTTGGGCGAACTCACTTCTTCTTCCATCGATTTGTCAGCGACCTCCATCTTTGAAGCATCACCAGCGCTTACGGTATCGAGCCTCGGTAGGTTCAGTGCAGATGGCTCAGACTTTGCCCGCTCTTCGGGAGCGGATCCCCTGATTATGATCGCCGCCTCCAGCAACGCAAGCGTTGAATTCCGCGATAGCAGCCTCTACGACGCCGGAAGCGGCTGCATCAAATCGTTTGCAACAGAAGGGCTCCTCCATCTGACCGACCTCATCATGGCTACATGCAATGGCGTTGGCCTCTGGGCCAGACAGGCCAACATTCATGTCGATGGTCTCACCCTCAACAACGGATTTACTCACGGATTTGAACTGACTGCTGTCAAAGGAAGCGTGGCCAACATCGATGCGACGAACTTCGATGGTAGTGGATACATCGGCTGGATAGAATCCATTGATGGCGACTTCACCTTGTCAAACCTCAACGGTACAGTTGGGGCTATGGGCGGTCTTGCAGGCGCTAACAATCGGTTCCTCGATCTTGAAATCATCCAAATAACCGGCGCTCCAGCAGTTGATTTCGACAACACAGCTGGTGAAATAAACGGAATGATCCTGAATGGATTAGGAACCGGTACAGCCTTTTCTAGCCACCATGGGCGCTCAATGGATTCGCTCATCGTCGAGGGCCTCAGTGCAGCAAATTACGCCGTTGCGGTCGATTTACACGCAGACGAAAACGATGGGGGGGTTGCTCCATTGATCCTTCGCTCTCCAGATCTTCTTGCTTCCTCTGTCCTCTCGGCTGAAATGTATCCTGCTCGTATTGAGGGGGGTCAACTTGTTGGCGAGGTCGCTGCATCAGGCTCAATCACGATTGACTTGGTTGATGTGACAGCCGACCAAACCTCAGTTTACAACGAAGCTGTGCTGAAGATGTGGAAGACATTTAACATCGATGCACAGGTCAACGGAGCCTCAATTGTTGTTGATTTTGCTATCGATACAATCGGGCATACACCCTCATATTCGGTGGAAGCCAGAGGTTCATCTGTCCTGCTTGAACTTCCAATGATGGTGGTTGAAGAAGGTGCTTTGACATCGTTGCAGTCGATCACGGTTATAGCTTCTACAACCGGGTTGCCAATTCAATCACGAACAGTGAATGTCAGCGAAGATATGAACACGACAATTGTGGTGGCAATGGCTTTGAACGGCGCACCACTTGTTGAGATTTTGAAACCATATTCTGGCCAACGAGTGATGGAAACCACACCGTTGGCGGCCGAGGTGACCTACAGCGACGACCTTGATTCAATCGAGGATTTGGTGGTTCAATGGATCATCACTGACGCTGCAGGTGATGAAGTCACACAGGGTCCAAACGAATCCCAATTTAACATCACAGGTCTGCCTTATGGGTTCTATGTGCTCGAAGCAGTGGTCACCGATGCACTCGGTGCTTCCTCAAGCGATACCGTTGATTTTGAAATCACACAACTCGATACGGATGGTGACTGGAACAACGATTGCATCTACACCCAAGCAACCGAGGTTTGGTTTAATGCAGAACTCGGCCACCCTTGCGGTCCAGATCAACAAGACACAGACGACGACAACGATGGTTACCCAGATGCTCGAGATGACTACCCAACAGACCCTTGTGCTTGGATTGACACAGACCAGGATGGGCAACCCGACTCTGTGGATTGCCCTGCAGGTATGACGACATGGTTGTTCGCAGACCAAGATGACGACAACGACGGCGTCCCTGATGTCATGGAAGGTACGATTACAAAAGAGTCCGGTGACTTTTCCACGGGAACACTGCTTCTCATGACCTTGATTGGGGCCGCAATTTTGCTGTTTGTTCTTCGCATGCGCAACGGTGGCGGCGACGACATCGGCGAGCTCGATATCCGGCACCTTTGAGGTGGAATCATGGAACCATCATTGCCAGATCCGAACACCTTTGCGGCATTAGCAGTAGCTGTGCTTTTCGGCATTGTTGTTTGGGACGCTTATTGGCTCACTCGTCAACGCATCGATGTTCCGACACTGGGTGAATTATCCAATGGCGGGTTTGCATGGGAGAGTCAAGGAGCTCAGGAACTGATTCGGCAGTGGGGTAACCTCGGTTCAATGGCAGCGATGATGGTCTTGCCTTGGGGTCTCGTTGGTGCTTCCAACACAAGCCCCGCCTATGCCATAGCGTGGGACATATGCCTGACTTTGCATTTGATTTCTCTTTTGATTCCAAAGCGATACGCCGTGACTCGAACCCATGCCTTTGCCGACGGACAGCGGTACGACTGGCAACGGCTACGCCTTGCAGGCCGTCAACCGGCTCGCAGAATTATGCTGCTCAGAAAGGGCTGGGGTATCTTTGGTCCATTGCCCCTTGGCGGCGTCCAAAACGATTTGACCATCGCACGTGAGCGCATCGCTATCGCTATCGACCATACCGATCAATGGCCACAATTTGAATCCAAAAAGCAAGATGAATGAGCGTTATGCTCAATAATCGAGTTCGCTGTCATCGACTCATGGAATGGACACGAAGCAATGATGATTTATTTTTGGTGCTTGAACCGGGTGAAGAAATTCACGCCTCAATTCGAGCGCTTGCAGAAGAGTTGGACATCAAGGCTGCAGCGATTACAAGCGGCATTGGTCGAACCCGAATGAACGTTCATGGTTTCATGGATGACAAGCACATTTACCGCCGCTGGACCCAGGAAGGGCCTTGCGAATTGGTGAGCCTCCAAGGCAACCTTGCCCTCATGGAAGATGGAAGCCCATTCACCCACATTCACGCCACATTCGCTGACAACGACAACGTCGTCCATGCCGGGCACATGTTCGAAGCCACAGTCGAAGTTGTAGCAGAGATTCATTTGCGCATTCTTTCGAAAGCCATCATGACCCGCTGCCCAATGGCAGACAGCGAATTCGTTGCTCTCAAATTTGATTGAAGCGGCCTTAGGCGATGCTTCAATAGGTCTGGACCATCTGTTTGAATCATGGCGCAAACCGGCCCCTCTCCAAGCGATGAGGCGGCTCGCGTTTCATGGCTTGCAAGCCAAATTGCACACCATTCGCATCTGTATTACAACCTCGCAGCGCCAACCCTGAGCGATGTCGAATTCGACCGTTTGTGGGAGGAATTGAAACATCTTGATTCAGACCACGCTCAACTCAAGAACGTTGGCTCCGATGTCGATCCTGGTTCGGAGAAAGTGATTCATCAATTTCCAATGCAAAGCCTCGATAAAGCGACAAGCGATGAAGAGATTTTACATTTTGTCAACGAAACTGCACTGGGGGCAAAGCGCTTTCTGAGCCAACCGAAACTGGATGGTTCAGCGCTTTCTCTTGAGTACAGAAAAGGGCGACTTGTTCGAGCATCAACTCGAGGCAGCGGTACACGCGGCGAAGACGTGACGAGAAATGCACGCCGACTGGCCAACGTACCGGAACGCCTTGGCACGGATGTTGACGTGCATGTGCGCGGTGAGGTGGTCATGCGAAAGGATGTGTTTTTACAAAAATATCGAGAGGTATCCCCCAACCCTCGGAACCTAGCAGCCGGGGCGCTCCGTCAAAAGCGAGGCGAAGGCAAAGCCAAGGCGGAAGACCTGGTCTTCCAAGCCTACGATGCCAAGTTCCCAACCGAAGACAACCGCCACCCCGATTCATCACCTCCTCCAAACGACGCTTTCGACAGCGACCGCCTTCTTTGGCTCAGGGATACGGCCGGTATCGAGCCTGCTCCTTGGATTGTTCACAGCGAAGATTCAGCGGCATTAGTTGCTCAAAACATGATTGAAACAACGACCAATTGGGGACAACAACGGGAAACGTATGCGTTTGAAATCGATGGCGTTGTGTTCAAAGTAGATGCGCTTGAAACAAGGAATTTGCTTGGCATGACAGCCCACCACCCACGCTGGGCTCTGGCATGGAAATTCCCTCCCGAGGAAGCGACATCAATTTTATTGGAAGTCACATGGCAAACAGGCCGAACAGGAGCCGTCACGCCTGTTGCCCGCATCGCTCCCCAATCGGTAGGCGGCGTGACCGTGGAACACACAACACTTCACAACGTGGGCGAGGTTGAGCGACTTGGCGTCAACCTCGGCGATCGGGTTTTAATCGTACGCAGAGGCGATGTGATTCCAAAGATCGAAGCAAGTCTAGGGCCTGGTACAGCGAGCGATCTTACCTCACGTTTCCATGCCGACGGCGCTCCTTTCGATGAACCAATGCCGACACCCTCTCCAATTACAATTCCAACCCAGTGCCCTGCATGTGACGCCACCCTCATTCCGCTTGGAGCGTTTATTCGATGCGAGAACATGATGTGCGATGCGAGAACAAGTCGGGCCATTTTGTACTGGTGCAGGAGCCTTGAGATGGACGGAATCGGTGAAAAACTGGTTGATCAATTGCTGCATCTTGAATTGATTCAAACCATACCAGACTTGTACCGCCTCCAACAAGCAGAACTGGAAAACATCGACCGCATGGGTGAGAAATCAGCCCTCAATGTCATCGTCGAACTTGGTAAAACGAAATCCTTGAAGTTGGGTCATTTCTTACATGCCTTAGGGCTTCAAGGCATCGGTCCTGAACTGGCAACATCGGTTGCCCAACGGTTCACCTCCCTCTCCAACATGATGCTCTGGGTGAGTCAGGCTCGGGCGGTAGCGGGTGACGAAGAATTCGGGCCCGAAGTCGACGAAAAAGGAAAACAATACGCGGACAATCAAGCTATTCGGTCGCTGTGTGAAGTCGATGGCATTGGCAGCAAAGTCGCTCTTCAAGTGCGAGACGGCCTGCATCAACGCAGAAGCATGCTCGAAGATCTTGCCTCGATGATCGAGGTCGTGAACGAACCGAAAGCAGCAGAGAGCGGGCCCCTTTCAGGCCTGACACTGTGCCTCACTGGGTCGCTTGAGCGCCCTCGAAAAGAAGTTCAATTGGCCATTAAAGCAGCAGGTGGTAAAGTCGTTGGAAGCGTTTCCGCCCACCTCGATATTCTTGTTGCAGGTGAGAAAGCAGGGTCGAAACTCACCAAGGCTGAAACACTCGGCGTGACCATTTGGAGCGAGAAACAATTGCATGATGCATGCAAGTCACAGCCCGCACCACCAGTCGAAACACCACCAGTCTCGGCAGCCAAGAAACCCCAACAACCATCGCTCTTCGACTATGAGTGATTGACCCGCAAACGCAGTTTCTCCTTCCATCGAGGCGAAACCCTCTCATAGAGCACGGACAGCCAAAAGGCATGTTCAACAAACCAGCATCGATTTTGTTGGTGACTTTGCTGCTGCTTTCAGCAATCCCTCTCACCGAAGGGAACTCGGCTGGAAAGTACAACCAAAGTGCAGGTTGTTCTTGCCATGCAACAAGTGGCACGACCGCAGCGAACGTGGCAATAAGCGGCCATCCAAGCAGTTACACCGCCGGTCAAACTTACACGCTTTCCATTGCTGTAACAGGCGGCGTTTCAGGGAACGATGGCGGGTTTAGCCTCGATGTCAACAAAGGCAGTCTTTCTTCAGGAATCGGGTTTGCAGTCAATGTCGACAGCGCAGGAACAAGCGGTACACAATCAATCACAGGAAGCAGCCAGCGCTCTTGGAGCCTTGATTGGACGGCTCCCTCCACAGGATCGGGCCAAGCGACGCTCAGCGTGGCAGGCTTGACTGCCAATGGGAACTCGCAAAACGGCGGCGATCGCTGGGCAACCGCTGTCTATCAAGTTCCCGAAGCGGGTGGCGCCCCTAACACGCCCCCGACAGCCAGCAACGTTATTTTGGGTCCTTCTGGGGCAACGACCACCTCAACACTTTCACTCATTTACACGTACACCGACCAAGAGAATGATGCAGAATCTGGTACAACCATTGAATGGTTTAGGGACGGAGCCTACACCACCAACTCTGGTTCGACGGTTCCACCATCGATCACCAGCAAGGGCCAAGAGTGGTACGCCGTCGTGACCCCTTCCGATGGAGCAGATGCAGGTACAAGCGTGACGAGCAATCTGCTGGTCATTGCGAATTCCGTACCAACGATGAATTCTCCTTCCATCACCCCATCGTCACCAGAAAGTGCAGATAATCTTTCTAATAACTACTTGGCTCTGTCTGTCATCGATCACGATCAAGACGAAATCACTTTCGAAATCCGTTGGTTGCTCGAAGGGTCTGTAGTTCCTGATTTAGATAACAGCCAGCAGGTTCCCTCCTATGCGACAAGAGCTGGCGAGAACTGGTCAATGGAAGTTCGCGCCAGCGATGGTGAAGCCACAACAGCATGGCAGACCTCTCAAACCGTCCAAATTGGTGGTGAAACGCCAAACACCCCCCCATCGGTTTCATCAGCCATTGTAGGCCCGTCAAATCCAGTTACTGGAGATAATTTAGTGTTCACTTATGGCTTCACAGATGCCGACGGCGATGCCGAAACTCGCAGCGAGATGGAATGGTACCGAAACGGCGCAATCGATCCAGTGTTCAAAGGTTCGAGTGTGCCAGCAAGTTCCACTGCAAAAGGGCAATCTTGGTTCGCTAAGGTCCGAGTAAACGATGGCGCAGCCTGGTCAACATGGACCCCCTCGAACACCGTGATTATTGGAAACACGCCCCCAGTGACCACTTCGCTCCAACTGAGTCAGACCAACATAACGACCCTTGAAGATGCAACGGTTCAGTTTTCTCAAAGCGATGTTGATGGCGACCTTCGGGCAAATTCTCAAATCATTTGGCTCAAAGATGGCGTGCAAATAAACGCTCTTGATGACAGCACGACGCTCTTCGCACAGCACACCTCAAAAGGCGAGGTTTGGACTGTACACGTGAGGGCTGGTGACGGAACTTCCCTGAGTGAGACCATGCTTGAGGCAGAACTTTCCATCATCAACAGCGCCCCTTCGGTTGAACTGCTGCTGAGCGAATCACCTTCGATCCTCAATCCACTCGTCATCACCACCACCACTGCAGATGTAGACGGTGACCTCCAAACAACATCGATTCAGTGGTACAGAAATGGCTTCCTTGAATCCTCTCTTTCGAATCAAACGACCGTTCCAGCAAACCTGCTCGGCCCGGGCCAGCAATGGTCGGTCGAGGTTACCGTCCATGATGGCACGGAATCCGGAACGGCGGCTTATGGCCAAGTTTCGGTTGCCAACCTCCCCCCTACTGCCTCGATTGAACAGCTCTCACCCTCTGTCTGGATTGGAGAAATTGTCACCCTGGATGCCAGCACTTCCTCTGATGTTGACGGACAGGTTGCATCCTATACATGGACATGGTCTGATGTTAACGGTGGTTCTGGTTCTGGGACGGGGGCCACGTTCACCTTGATTCCAACGGGCGCTGCCTCGGTTAATCTTCTCGTCACTGACGACCTTGGTGCCACAGCAACCACCAACCTACCACTGATGCCAGTGCAAGGGCCAATCGTCACTGAACTCGAAGCATCTGTTGATGGACAAACCGTTAATTTGGCGTGGGACTATGATGGACCAAACGCCACCTTTAACATCGAACGGAATGGGGCAATTGTCGCCACAGTAGCGACACAGGAATATTCGGACGAGCCTTTGATTTCAGGGCTGACCACATACACCGTACGCCCAGTGGTCGACGGGGTATCGTTGCAACCAGGTGCATCAGACTCAACCGTTGCTGAAGTGATGCCGGTGGTTGAAACCGTGGACAGCCAGGTGTCCTTTAGCGGCTCAATGATTGGATTTTTATTGGTCTTCCTTGGTGCTGCTGCCCTCGGTTTGGTTTTGTTTGAAAGGAGGGAATGATGTGCTCAAGCTCCGAGTAAAAGTCCTCCTTCTTCTGCTGGTCCTTCTTGGTTCCACAACCTTTGGAGCAGCCGAGCCGGGCGGCAATGGAGACGGTCTTCGCGACATGCAATGTGGTGGTGCCTGCCATGGTGACGCTGGACAAAATGCGACCTCTTCACTTTCTCTTTCTATTGAAACACCTGAACAGGTGTGGGCCGGCCAGCCCACACAAGTAACCATCGTGGCCGCAGGCGTTGATGTGAGTCATGACGAAGATTTAGTCGGGCTCTTCCTTTTGTCAAGCACAAATGCGAACGGAGACACACCGCTCTCGAATGGCTGGGAGATCCTCTCTGATGGCAAGGGAGGGACTGGTAATTACGTTGAGCGTTCAACAGATGGTAGCGGCGTCTCACTTCAACACACCTGGATCCTACGGACAGATACACTTGGTGAGCAGACCTTGTTCGCTTCAGTGCATCATGGTGATGCGACGGGCTCATCCCAAGGCCGGCCATTTTTTGGGATATCTGAAGCCTTTGTGATCAACATCGAACCGGTACCAGAAGACCTACCGCGCTTGCACGAGGATTTCGTACCACTCAGCATGAGGGAAGTCGGTGAAGCGACGCTTGTCGAACTTCAGACCAAATTCACGGAGACGGTTGCCATCGAATGGCAAACTGAAGACGGGGCGATCCTCGATGCCCCGGTGAATGCATCGGGAGAACAGCTGTGGGAATTCTCTCTCCCTGCAACCCTCAAACCCTCAAGCTTGCAATGGCGTGCTACATTCACGGGGCAAGGTCCTGAGCAAACCACACCTTGGTTTACACTCGCTGCTCAAATCACTCCAGCAGAGGTTGACGACCGTCCAATTTACATCCAAGGTCTGGCCATGGGCCTGCTTCTTTTCGGTGCTGTTGTGGCTTTACAAAAGCCTCGAACGAACCCAGAAGCCGCTCTCAAAACATTTGACCAAACCGCCGAGATCTTCACCGTCCAAGCCGCAGAACCAGTTGCAGAACCAGTTGCAGCGTCGTTATCTGACGCCCCTGCACCGATCCCAGAAGAGGGCTTGCCATCTGGTTGGACCGAAGAGCAGTGGGCCTGGTATGGCCATGAATACCTTGCAGGAACCTATGGAGGTGGCCAGTGATGGTCTCGGCCAATACGTTCCATGTCGTTGCGACCGAATTGGTGGTGGGGGCTTATTCTCTAGCAGGCATCGCCTTTCTGTTTTGTCTACTTTGCCCGTGGTTGCCAACGTCAATCAAAGAAAAGCGATCAGCAGGCGACGCTGTGGCCCATTCAGCCCTCATGTTTGGAATAATTGCTACCCCTTTTGCCATTTGGAGCGGGTTATCTTCTGCCCCCAGCGGGGACATGGGAAGCCCATTGCTGGCGAACAAAATGCTGCTCTCAATGAGCGGGCTCGGACTTGCTTTGGGCACGTTGGTTGGCCGTTGGCGCGGCGGGGCCGCAGTTTGGGAGACGAGGAGATCGAGCATCATTCAAGCATGCTCGGGAGCGGGTGCTACGGGACTGATGTTACTTACAGCATCAGCTGGTGGAACGTTCTCACGAGGCGAGTCCTTGCTTGATTGGCTGCATTTACCCTACAATGAGGTCATGTTGATGCCAACATACCTCAGCGTTGTTCTGCTTCTTCTCGGTCTTGCTTGCACCGTGGTCGGCTTCAAGCCTACCGATTAACTGTACATCGAGTTGCCTTGGGTCGTTTCTGGTAAGGCCGCGCCATCCATCATCGACTTGATTTGGGCTTCGAGTAATTCTGCTTCCTCAATCAGTGGCTGATGAGGTAAATCAATCGCCGGCAAGTAGGCATTCAGATGTTCGATAAGGGTCGCTGCAGCACGAGCATCAGGGAAGCGAGGGTCTGCTTCAACCATGATCGACATGAGGTCCAAACCTCTCCGCCGTGCTTCGCTAAGAATTGCTGCGTTGATGCCCTTGATCACGCCTTGGTTCAGGAGCGGGATGCCCAATTCTTTGAGCATCTCTCGGACCTTTGCATTGGCGCCAATACCGACGACGTCAACGCCTTCAGTGTCATCGTATTCAACCGACGGTTCCGAGCCATTGAGGTTGCCTTTCATTCCTTCTTTGGCAAACGCATCGATGACAACACCAGCGACGATGTTATTTTCTTTTGACCATTCAAACATAGCCCAGACAATGTCATTGATCAATGGTTCTGGAATGACGAGTTCACTCATCAACAGAATGACCTGATCACAGCCTTCAATGGTGCACTTAGGGCTTCCTGCATAGGCGCGAATGACCGGCATTGGCTCGCCATCGTTGACGAGTGTAATCACCGGTAGGCGGCTGTCGACAACAGCCCCAACGAATTCAAGGCCCAGGTGATCGATCAGGAAATGAGCTACGACGCTCGAAACCATGCCGATGCTTGGGAAGCACGCTACAACGAGTGCGTTTTCCGTGTTGACGTCTTTCGTAATGCGAACTTTTGCGCCTTCCATGATTCCCTGACAAGTCCCCTTCGGTATCAACACTTTGCATCCATTGCTTGAGGCCGGTGGCTTCATGTTTGTTGAGGCCAAGCACATTCTATGGCCGATGTAGCACGACCCCACATGCTTTCTCCATCAGCCTGGAACCGTTACGAAACCTGCCCCCGCATGTACTGGTTGAGCCGGCAAGGCTTGCCAAGGAAAGCAGGTATGGCAGCATCAGTTGGAACTGCCGTTCACGCCTCAATTGAAGATCTTGTCAACCTCGATATCAGCGGAAAACCAGATGCGGAGAGCGGATGGATTGTTGCTGAGGCAGAACGGGTACTGAAGGTACGCTGGGAAGAAGAGAAGGCCGTGTTCATGGCCACACCTCGCCGGCCAAAATGGAAGGAGGAGAAGTGGAAGGACGCCTTACAACATCAACGCGGGGGTATCATCATGCTTCTCGATCACGTCGGGGTTCGGGGACTCGATCATCAAAGAATTACTGCGGCGTTGTGGCGAAGAATTCAATCTGCAGCGATCGCAGTGGAAGGGGAATTAAAAACCTCAGACGGGCGTTTGATGGGGCGACTTGATTTGTTGATGACCGATCTTGACGAAGCCGGTCAACCGAAAGGCTGGTTGGTTGCAGATCTCAAGACTGGCCGGATTCCTGAAGGTGAGTTGAAGGTGGACGTCAACCGTCAATTGCGTATGTATCGCGACATTCTCCTTTCCAATAACCCAGGTGCCCCACCGGTTCGTACTGAAGGCTGGTACACACATGATTCCTCAAAATGGGCTGCCGTTGGTGAGAGCGTTTTGGAAGACGCCTATGCTGCTTGGCAGGCCACAATACCAACCCCCCTCCCTATGGAGCCGACAGTGGGGGACGCTTCGTGCGGAGGATTTTGTGATTGGAAAGCTTGGTGCCCACATTGGTGGAATTGGCGGCATGAGAACGGAACGCTTCACAAGAGCGACTTCGCAGATGCTGTAGTTCTCCTTCACGAATTTGATCCTTCGACTGGTGCTGCTGTGTTGGAGTTATGCGAGCCGCTTAACGAAGATGGCCGTGCCATTCCAACGGGTGTGCATCAATCAGCTCGGTTTTCTGACCGTGGTAAAGAAGCCCTCCAAGAAGCACTTGCAAGCGGGCATCAAGGGGCTCTCTTCCTCGGGTCCATCATGACTGCTCAACGGGTTTGGCGCGTCGGCCACTGGTGCGATGTTTTGCCCTGGAGTCCAATGCCCGACGGTGTTGAACATCACCGGACGTGATGGAAATGGACGTCCTTTACCCATGGCTACCAAGCCGTTGCAAGGCTTTGCCTCATATGTTTCCGAGGTAGGTGCGAACGCGGTCTCGTGCATCATCGTCTTCGATGCCTTTGGGCGACAGCAACCATTGGATGTAACGTGGATCTTCCTTCTGAACTTCGCTCAAATGGCGCCCTTTATGCCGGCCAAAGGCGAGCACCATGTGCCCGTCATCAATTCGAATTTTTCCAAGGTTGTCGACCGGCTCAAGGTCGGTTAAACCACGCCCAAGGTCCGAAGAGTCAGGGCTGGCTGCTCCGTGGACAGCCCAGCGTTCAATCTCTTCAACAGACTTGCGGAATGATGGCGCATGATCAACAGAGAGCCTCCAAAACAGAAGCAGCGATGCAGCAGCGTCAGCAGCAGCGGTGTGGGCGTTTTTCAGTTCAATCCCATGGCGCGTACATTGCGGCCCAAGGCCGTGCGGCCGTCCGATTTTCAACCGGCGGACCAGTTCATAGGTGTCCATGATTGCTTTGGGTTTTGGTGCTTGTTTTCCGAGGCGGAGGTACTCGCTTTCCAACATGGACATGTCGAATTTCCGGACGTTATGTCCGACGATGATAGCGCCTTCGATGAGTTCGGAGACATCGTCAGCGATGGTCGAAAAGTCTCCCTTTGAACGAACATCAGGATCATAGATGCCGTGAACGCGGCTTGCGCCAGCAGGAATGGGGCGTCGAGGATTGACGAGTTTCTCATAATGAATTTCAGACCCGTCAGGGTTGGCTCCGACCAGGGCTAACTGGACCACTCGGTCGTATTGTGTGGACACGCCAGTCGTCTCCAAATCGAAAGCGAGCACTCGCTCACCAGCCAAGAGGTCTGCGGCCATAGCAACACACTAACGGCGTCCCTCTTTCAACATCTCCCAACCATCGGAGAGAGGTCATATTTGATCAGGCGGCAAACCACTGGGCACAAAGCATCTAAAAACCGAGATATTCCGATACCAAACGGCTGAAGATTTAACCCCCCGGCACCGAACACGCAGGTATGAAAGGAGCAGATTTACCACCCCAGTCTGTTTCAACGCCCGTTGCTGGATTCCGTCGAATTGAATCTTTGGATGTGCTTCGTGGTGTGGCTTTGCTCGGGGTGCTTTTGCTAAACATTCTCGCATTTGGAATGGCCTCAGTCGGGTATTACAATCCATTTGTCGGGCTTGGCAATCATCCCGAACTAAATTATGCCGTTTGGGGCGGCATCAATCTCTTTTTCGAGGGTTCGATGCGGGCCCTTTTCTCTTTGTTGTTCGGTGCAGGTATCGTGATGTTTACGACGGGTCTCGGCAGCAAGTCAGGTGTTGAAAAAAGCGGTTGGTTGCATTATCGCCGCACGTTCTTTTTGCTTCTCTTTGGAATCTTTGATGCCTATATCCTGCTATGGAAAGGCGATATTCTGATGCTTTACGCCGTCGCGGGGGCTTTGCTTTACCCATTGCGGCACGCACAACCAAAAAACTTGGTCATCCTTTCAGTTACCATTTTGTTTTGTTCTTCCTTGCTGTTCATCACTGCCGGTGGAGTCATGATGGATGCAAGGGCTGCAGCAGAAGTTGTTGAATCGGACCCTGACGGTAATTATTCTCAGGCGTTCCTAGATGAAGCAACCCTTTGGCATGAATCAGAAAATTCCTTTGAATACAATGAAACAGCGGTCGACAAAGAACTTGACATTCGCAAAGGGTCCTATGGAGAAGTTGCGGTTTACAACGCAAAAGGCGTCAATGAGAATCTGCTGTTTTTCGCCCCTGTGTTCATGCTTTGGGATGTCATAGGAATGATGCTTCTTGGAATGGCAATGTACCGGAAGGGAATCTTGTCGGCAAAAGGTTCGCGCATGTTCTACATGCGGTTGACGATAGGTGGCTTTGGCGTGGGCTTGCTCGTGAATGGATATGAGTTGTACCAGGCGATTGATTCTGGATTCGATGCGATCGTGATTTCGGGCTACTTTCAGGGCACCTACCAAGTTGGTCGAGTGTCCATGGCCATGGGCTGGTTAGGCCTCATCATGCTGCTTTGTCAAAGCCAGATGTTCCCTTCACTGCGCCTCAGATTGTCAGCTGTCGGCCGCAGTGCTTTGAGCAATTACCTTCTCCATTCGCTGATTTGCATGGTGCTGTTTACGGGTGCAGGATTCGGTTTAGTTGGCATGTTCGAGCGTTGGGAATTGTACCTCGTTGTTCTCGCAATCTGGGTGGTTCAGCTTCTTGTGAGTCCTTGGTGGTTGAACCGCTACGCCTTTGGCCCGGCAGAATGGCTTTGGCGTACGATGACCTACGGTACCAAGCAACGTTGGCGTGTGTAAGGTTGCGCCTTTTATTCACATCCAGAACGGGGTGCACAAAGACATCTATGCCCCCAAGCGTTAGAAAGGGAAGCGGGCTCGACCGAATAATGTGGAGTTCACGAGAAGCCCGGCGCGTCGGTTTCGTGCTCTTGGCCGCCCTCGTGATGGCAACGACTTCACTCTCAGGCTGCACTGGTGTTTTGGATACAACGGTGAGCCCCCGAGCCTCACTCAATGCCTACCCGTTGCTCATTCAAGAAGGCGAGACCGTTACCTTTGATGCACGTCAATCCGAAGCAGTGGAAGGCGTCATCACCTCGTACGCTTGGTCGTTCGGCGATGGCAGGCAATCAGAAACAGTATCAGGTTTCACCTCTCACACATACGCAACCTATGGCATCTTTACCGCCCAACTCACCATCACAAACGACCAAGGCGGCGTGGATGACATCACGGCTACAGTCATCGTGAACGGCGCCCCACAACTCAACCTCACCTTCCCTGAACTCATTCGATCCGGCGACTCTGCTCTGCTCGATGCCAGTGACAGCTATGACCCAGAAGGCAAATCCTTGGCGTTCGCATGGGATTTGGACTGGAGCGAAGACAGCGATAAGGACGGCGACCCTCGAAACGATGTCGACGCAACCACCGATAAAGTTCTGATTCCAACCAACCGTTCAGGAACCATCACTGGAAGTTTATTCCTCGATGATGGTGAAGGGGCGACGGCACAACAGGTGTTCACCCTTGATGTGTTAACTCGAAGGTATGAAGTGACATGGAAGACAATGGAACTGGAGTACACCTGGGATGAATACCTCGCTCAAGGAGATGAATGGCAAGGCAACATAACGCCTGGCCTCGAAGGGCGCGTGTTGAGCTTCGAAGGCACCCTCACCCTCTCACAAGACGTGTTGGCTCCACAAGATAATTTCACACTCAATGTCCTGATCATCAATGATGGATTCAAGCGCTCTGACCAAACCTCGGGAGAGAACCTCACCTCAAATGAATCAGCTACAGCGACCGTGTCAGCAGAGGATTTGAACATGTTTGGCGAAGACGGTATGTTTGACTCTGATTCAGAAGAAGACCTCTTGCAGTTGCTGCTGATGGATGCAAACGCTCGGGCTGGCCAAGGTGACTGGACATGGACTGTTGTTGCCCAACAAGCTGACCCCGACCCCCCCTTCGAAGGCCTACCCGACCCTGATCCTGGAAACGACTGGACGCTCACCGTCGTTGTCAAGTTGCATGTGCCAGAACTTGTCGAGATTGCTTACGAGTGACCACTTTGGTCAATGGAAAGGCGTATCAATCACCAGCCCTTCGCATGGACTGATTGCAATGGTCGATACCCTCGAAATCAGCCGCGTCAACATTCGAGATTCGTTGTCTGTTGACGTTTCTGTCTGGATGCACCACCCGAACGATATGGACTTCAGGCCCTCGCTTTCAGTTGCAGGAAACACCTTCACCATCTCAAACCATAGCGACGGCGCCACCCTTGCTTCTATTGAACTCAATGAAGAGCAGATGGAAGCAGTTGTGCGCGATGAAGCAGCGGAACTCCGTGTTAAATTCCAAGTCCGCGGCATGCATGGAGAACTCAATAAAATCCACCCAATTATTGCAGATGGAAAAGCAAAGAAACTTGCCACTGCAAACTGGAAAACCACCCAAAAAGTCTCTTTTAAGTGAATTTCGGCCACTTATTCGCTTGGGACAGCCACCGTGTCTTTCATATCGGTTCATTTTGATTTTTCAGTACATGCCCCCAAGAAGAGAAGGTAAAGGATCCCAGAAGCAAGCACGTTATGAACGCCTAAAAAACGAGATATTACGTTTCGTTGGCGCCAACCCAGGGTGCTCTGCTCAATCCATCGTCGCTTGCCTTTCAAATGACCGAGCCATGCGAAATCATGGACTTACGCCCCGTAAAGTCGGATTCTTCATACCACGCCATCTCAGTGATTGCTTGGAATGGTGGCAAGATCATACTGCTGGACGAAGAGTGTATGGTGAACTTGGCTGTGTTCAAGCACCTGAAAAAGTGTGATCTTTTCGCCACCAATGGGGGCGCACTCATGTATGGTGTTGTTCACCCACGAAACATGACAGCCACCGTCGCGGCTTACTTTGATCTCGATGGTACCCTTCTTGACGCATCGAGTGAAAAGACCCTCGCCGCCGAACTTGGTAAGCGACGCCCTTGGCGAATTCCAGTGGCGACGGTGAGTTGGACGCTTGGCTTGGTTGGCAACCTGCTTCGTGGGCGGGCCTTCTATGACGCTGCTCGAAACCGGGGTCATTTCTCACTCGCATCTTGGCGTGTCCTCGAAGCGTATTCGACCCGTTTGGCAGCAGAGCGCCTTGCGCCTTGTGTGTCTGAAGAAGCCAAGGCTAAGTTGGCTTGGCATCGCGAACAAGGGCACCGACTTGTCTTGGTGACCGCTACAATCGCACCCATGGCTGAAGCGATGGGCGAGGTGCTTGGCATGGACACAGTTTACGGCTGTGGACCAGCGTCAAGAACCGGCATCCTCAGTGGATCTGAACGAGGCTGGTCGGTTCCTCGAAGAAAAGGAAAAGTCCCTGTGGTTGAAGCCGACGCTCTAGCAAACGGACACGATCTTTCACACTGCTATGCCTATGGCAACACGCTTGCCGATTCTTGGTTTATGCGAATCACAGGAAACCCAGTTGCAATCAATCCAGAGGGCTCGCTACGAACCTTGGCCAAAAAGCACGACTGGCCGATGCATGAATGGCGGGTTTGAACATCAACGCTATCGCATCTTGGAGTTAAGAGCGGCCCCACCGCGATTCGAACACGGGTTGCTGGCTCCGCAAGCCGGCGTGATATCCAAGCTACACTATAGGGCCTTGGTGTTCGGTCCACCGACCGCTTGGATATAAGCGCAACGGGTTACGTTTTGTTGTTGCCAAACACTGAGTCAAGCAAGCCTTCTTCACGCCCCACCGTTTGGGCGAAGCATGGCGGTGGAACTGTCGCGAAGGGTCGATTACCCAATGCTGGATGGTGCAAACATCGCATACTACCCACGAATATTTGACCTCGCCCATCGTTTTTTTGAAGAAGCATGGGAGCCAATGTGCGGCGTATCCTACCCGGTCCTGATCAATGAACGCAAGATTGGATTCCCAGTTGTTCGTGTTGAAACTGATTTTATCGCCCCCTTGCGCTATGGTGACACAATCCACGCAACGCTATCGATCGAACACGTTGGGACGTCTTCATGCACATGGGGGTACATCCTCCAAAATCAAAATCAAGAGATGCTATGGCGTTCGAGCCAAGTGACCGTTTGTGTTGACATGGACACACTGGAATCCCAACCGATTCCCGATGACCTTCGGGTCGGATTGCTTGGCCATCTCGTGGAGGAATCAAAGTGAGCGATTTAGATTTAGGATTCACGATGCGGATGGATGACGCAGATGCCGTACCTGCTCCACCCGTGGACATGTTTGCTGTCCGTCCCGATCCTAAAGGTCCGAAAACAGTGGCCGTTCTGATTCTGCTTGGAGCCATTTTGTTGGGGTATCAAGGCTATGGCGATTATCAATTCCACACTGCAGAAGATCTGTCTGATTCAGAAGTTGCAACCCTCCTGATCACCCCTAACAGTCAGGCGAGTGATGCTGATGACCTAACGGTGGAGCAGTACCAAGAATTTCACGATCAAGCTCGAGATTCTGGGGGCTATGGCCTTCGTGCAGTTGGGTTTGCCATCACTGCCTTGCTGATGATCATCGGTTCAATTTTGTTGTTCCAACTCAAACCACTTGGTGCCTGGATGAACGTGATTGGTGCCAGTATTGGACTGATTACAGGCGTCGTCGGTAGCTGGCTGGTTGGTGGCGCAGCAGTCGACAGCCTCACCGGCCCTCTGTTGCTCACCTATGAGATTTCAACCTATTTTTGTGGTGTTTGCATGGCGACATGCCTCAGCCTCGCTGCTTTACCGCTGCTCAACGCTCGCGCAAGGCTTGCACTGTATTCACGTCCGAAAGTGCTTCTTGTTTCAGAGCAAGAATGAACCGGTTCAAGCATCGCTGGGGCGGGGCCACTTCTTGGCAAGCGCCTTCTGCAACCCTTCATCCATCGTCGCGTTCCACCAGTCACTGCCTTGCCAAATAGCGTATTTGCCACGTATGCCCCGAAGATCGGCACCGGAGAATTTACAATTTCTGAAGTTTGAAAGGTTGAGTCGGGCCTTCCTCAAATCCGCCCCTCTAAAATCAGCGCCGTCAAATGCCGATTTCATCAAATCCACTTCGTACATGGAGGCCTTTCGGAAATCACAGTTTGAAAAATCTCCTTCGGTAAGATCGGCTCCATCAAGGATGCTCCTGCGAAAGTTCGAACCGGCATGCCGCCCCTTTCTCAAGATATCAGAGGCGTGATTTTGGAAGGACCAATCCAGTACGACGGATTCGATTTCCCCGGTTGATTCCCTCGGGTCGTCGCCCCCTCCGCCAGACATTACCATGGTGTAGCCTCATGCAGTGGAGCGTTTATCAAGATGAGTTCGGCCTTCTTCGGTCAGAAGAGCAAACCTGTTTTTGTCTTCCTTTCCTTCAGGAATGGTGAGGAAGTTTCGTTCCCTCAACCGATTGAGATAAAGCGAGAGGTTGCCGGGAGGGTTGATTTTTGCATCTTCAAACAACTGGTTGATGATACGCGGCGGGCTATCTTGGACGCCCTCAACTTCCCGGAGGTAGTGAATCGCACCGAGAACCTGATCGGGTTTCCGTTCTAAAGAACAGGTTTCCAGCAGGACTCTGAAGGCAGACCCTCGTTCCGGAAGGCCCTTCTCTTTCGCTGCAGAAACAGCGGCCTGCACTGCTTCGGCACGGGCTTGAGTCAGCCTGTCGAGCATCAGGGTCCACGTGTCGTCTTGTCGGTGAAGGGCTAACTGCTCTTCGACTTCCATAGGAGCGCCTTCAAGATCGATTTCGATGTCACCGGCGATGACGGAGACTTTGCTGCTCGTTTCCATTTGGTGCCCCTCAATGTGAAAGTGCCTCTCTTTTCCGTATAACCCTTTAGCGTTCATGTCAATGAACTTCTGTGCCCGAAACATAGCAAAAAGTCCAATTTACCCCGGAGAACACCCATCATGAGCCGTAAGGAACTTGAAGGGCATGCGACCCCAGAGGTACAGTGACAACCATGGATAACCCTCGCCGAACCGGCCCGTATGTTCTTGTTCTGCTCTTGTTGCTTCAGTCATTTGCGGCAATTTCCGTTTCTGCAAACCCCACAGCGGGGGCGGTGAGCACTTTCGATGGAGGCAGTGCTGCGCCTACGGCCAGCGTCATAGAGGGCCAAATAAACACCCAGATCGGAATTGAAGTGCCACGAAACGTGACCTTCAATTCGGCTTCGTTCTTGATTAACGCCAAAGCCGAGGTTTCATCACCTGGCCAAGTGTACATTGACATCGGTCAAGACGGGGTCAAAGAATGGGCTTTCGAAGGTTTAGGCTACGGCGATCTTGGCCATCAAAACACTTTTTCCAACGGAAACACATCTTCTGAAGTGTTCTCGACAGGAGCCGCGTTATCATCTCTCTTTTTCCTTCCATTCGCATCATCGATTGAATCTGCACAGCTCAACACTTCGTTCACCCCCGAAGTGAACGGGGGTTTCATGCCAGTTGGTGCGGTCACCGACTACACTTCTGGGGATACCGACAATGACACGCTACCAGAGATTGTTGTTCTTTCAAGAGATTCAACCGTGACCGGATTCAATGCAGGCATCCTTCGTATTGATTGGGACTCTACTTCAGGACTCAACACCTCCAATTGGACACAAACCTGCGCTGGTGCCAGCGAGGTTGATGTAGGCGATTTCAATGACGATGGCCACGATGACATCGTCACCTTCGCCTATGGTTCGGATTTAGCTTGTGTCCATTTCACAAATGCTGCAACCTCTGCTCTTGGCGCTGCGCAGCCTCTTTCCTTGTACAGCAACAGTATTTCTGCAGCCGTCGGCGATTTCAACAACGATGGTCATGCTGACGTGGTTTCAATTCACGCGGGTGGACAGTTTGTGGTCCGAACATACAATGACAAAATCAGTGCATTCGCCGACAACCAAACCCACACCATCAACATGAACAACACCGCAACAGCCACCACACTCACATCAATGACTGCGGGAGTGTTTGGGGCAAACTCAACCATATTCTCAGCCGTCGTCACGGATTTCTTTGGTCACAGCACACCCCTCGGATGGGTGCTCGGCAGCGGCATCACTGAAAATCCAAACCACTTCGATGGCTTAGAATCAAACTTCGTGACTGGCGACTTTGACGGCGACGGAGACATCGACTTTATTGGGACCAATCAACAAGGCTACACAATCGCCTTGAATGATGGGGTGCAATGGAACACTACAAGCGTGCTGTCCACTGTTGAACTCACCAATGCCTCGATCTTCGACCATGATGGCGACGGGACAACATCGCTTGTGATCCCCGCTCCAGGGTCAAGCGATGGCATTGCCCAAACCATTGATGGTAATTTGAACGTCTTCGATCTGAACGCTACATCCATCGGAAACGTCTCAGCAGCCGTGCAACCGTGGTCAATACCAACCAATGTCCAAGCCGTTGATATGAACGGCGATGGCCTTCTCGAACACATTGTCGCAGCAGGTGAAAGTTCCCTTGGCCTGTACATTGGTGGCTGGCACCACATTGGTCTTGACGTCAACAACGATGGCCAAGACGACCTCGCAACATCAGGCTATGCGGGCGATGCTTCATTTGGTATGACACCACTCTACATCGAAGATCCGATGGGGAACATTTCGGCCATCCTTTCAGTCTTGATGAATGCCCTCCCTTACACCGCCGATGGTTTTGACGTGCGCCTTTCGACCCTCGAATTCTCTATGTCAAACACTGGAAACGGGACCTTCAACCTCTCAGGTTTTGACATTGGGTATGACGCAGATTTCATCGTCGAAAACAATCCGTATTCAGCGGGTAACCTGACCAACATCATCAATCAACAGCAAACAGCCGGTACCGGAACAATCCTCATCCCCATCCCAGTCAATTCAACCCTGAATGGGACCTTCGCAGTTTCAGGATTGATCGCCCAATATGTTCCAGGGGCGCCAAACCTCTCCCTTCCGCCAACACCGGTCGTTTTGGTGTCAGAATTAACTTCAGATTATGTTACAATTGAATGGCAAGACATCACTGATTTCGGGGACGATCTCATCCAATTCGAAGTGTTCCGTTCCGCCCCAAACACGACATTCGACCTGACTTCTCCGCTGACCAATGAAGGCATCAACATGACCATTGATGGCGACGTCGTTCACGGTGAATCCTATGTCTACGGCGTCCGCTCCCTCCATTCGTTTGGGGTGACAAGCTCCATGTCCACACCGGTGCTCGTCACCATCCCATACCCAGGACCCCCATCTGCAGTGAACGGGCTTACCTTGTCCGATACCACAAATGACACCGGTGGTTCACTTGATGTGACATGGAACATTTCGAGCGATGGGCCTGTCGAATATCGCGTCTATGTTGAAAGTTCCAACATCAGCTCCCTTGACGGTTTGGTAGCCATCGCAACCCTGCCTCATTCGACCAATCAACCAACGATGTCTGTCAACACGGCAGAAGTTGGTTCCATCCTTGTAGACGGAACCCCTTACTATGCTGCAGTCGTTGCCTTTGACAGCTATGGTAACGCAACCTCGTCCTTCAGCACCGCAGGCCCTGTGAGTCCACTGAACAACTCAATGCGAAGTGCGTTGATTGAGTACACCCTCTCATCGAGCAGCGACCATGCCCTCAAGCAATTCGGTTTGAGTGCTCTTGATTCATTGTACCTCAACATCACTTTGAGCGCCAACGGCGAATTACTGGCCGGTGAAGACCTCGAACTTCACGTCGAGGCAACAGGCATCACGTTCAGTATCTCGGGAACCACAGATGAGGAAGGGATCTGGCAAGCTGTCGCAGTGGAAGCCCTCACCGAACTCGGCGGGACCTTCATCACGTTCTTTGACAGTGCTTCATTCACCATCGAATACCTCGGGAACAGTGGAGCCATAAGCATGCAACCCGTTGCACCAGCGACCCTCACATTGGAAGGAATTGGTTTGCTTCGTGCTGAGATCAGTATGGATGGCCCCGTTCTCAGTGTTGATGAATCAGGTGTCTACAACCTTGAGGTTGACTTGTCTGCGGAATTGCCAACACAGAACACCTACCTCGAAGGGCTAACCTACAGTTGGGAGCAGCACAACGCCAGCGGCAACATCACCAGCAGCGGTACGATTGAAGTGAAAGGGGGCCAATTGATTCTTTCAGGCACGGCCAATTCCACTGATACCTTGACCCTCATCTCTGACCCAAGCAAGTCTTGGATCATTCCATCGATCAATCCGCTCGTGTTCTCCTTTGCCGGCGGCTCCGGTGGCAGCGGCAATGATACAAACGAGACGGACTCCAATGAGACCGAGAACAATCAGACAGAAGAGCCATCGTTCCCCGATGCAACCCTGCCGGCCCTCATCGAGTGCGGCACGGCCACCTACGCGTGGGAGGGGGATGGCACGGATTCAACCATCGAATGCACCATTACCAATCCGAATCCGTTTGATGTGTTCGTAGGGTTTTCCTGGAAAGTGATTCCAACAACGCTTCCACCGTTCACCTTTGAGTCGTCCTTATTGAGTGGAAGTGAGCCAACCCTCACCATTTCTGCGGAGGGCTCGACTCAAGTTGAATTCCTACCGGTTCGTAATGGGCCCTCTGACGGTTTGTTCCCTGGCATCCAGGGTGTGGAGTACATCGTTTACATCACATGCTCGGAGGTCGGCGGAGCCAATCAGTGCGACTCCATGGCCACACCAACCGCAAGCACTGAAGGTGAATTGCAATGGACGCTGGGCGAACAACCTGAGGTGGAACAACCAGTTGACACAACACCGACCGATACCAAGAGTTCAGCTCCACTTTTGGTTGGCAGCATCCTCGGACTTCTCTTGGTGGTCGCTGTTGTTGGCGGCGTGATCGTCTTACGAAATAAGGAAGATGAAGAGGACGATTGGTACGACGAAGACGAAGAAGAAACCGATGCCCCAGTCGTAGAGAAACCAGGAAGCGAATCGAGCAAATCTCTTCAGGAACTGAAATCCGAGGGGCGCTCAATCGATGATATCGAAGTTCCAGAAGAACGTGCATCAAGTCTGTTCGATGAATTCGACACTTCTCCTGTTGAGGAAATTGAAGACTATGAATCCGAAACATTTGACGGGGGATCTTCTTTCGAAGAGGCCGACGGAGAAGCCGAAGAGCCCGACATCAGCACGGACGAAAACGGTACTGAATGGTGGGAAGATGAAGAAGGCGTCTGGTGGTATCGTGAGGAAGGATGGGAAGATTGGGCAGTTTGGGAAGACTAACCCCATCGTAGGTCTTTTCATACAACCGTTCTCACCCTTATTACAGAGGGCGATTTATGGAGCATGAGTTCAAAGGCTACGCACTTGTTCTTCAAGAGGGCGCTGATCCACGAACTGGCGGTGTCGCAATCGCTGGTTTCACCACAGCCGGAATGGTTGGTGTCATCGCCGCTTCACACATCATTAAGACCCTCAAATTACGCCAATTAGGCACGGTCCTCAACGCTGAATTTCCGGCAGTGGCACTGATTCATAACGAAGTTCCAAAGCACCCCGTGCGGGTGTATCAAGGCGAAGGCATCGGGGTGTTCACCTCCGAAATACAATTCAAGAATGAACAAGACATTATGTTCGCATCAACGGTTTTAGAATGGTTCACGAAAGGTGGCTTTGATCGCCTCATCATCATCGATGGACTTGTCGGTTCAAGCGATGTTCCAACTGGGCAATTGTTTGGCGTCGGGTCTTCTGATGCAGCACGAGCACGGCTTCGAACCGCAGGCATCGAACCAATTCAGCAAGGTATTGTTGCAGGCATCACAGGTTTCCTTCTCGGTGAAGGCGACCGACTTGGGATTGACGTGACGGCTTTGTTAGCGGAAGCCAGCCCTTTGTATCCCGACGCAAGGGCAGCTGCTCTTGCGGTTGAGGCGATTGGTGAATTAACCGGCCTCGAAATCCCATTGAGCGAACTTCTGGAGAATGCACAAACCATCGAATCAAGCGTGCAAGATGTTATTGAAAATTCGAGGACCATGCTCCCAGGGCCTGAACTGGATTTGGGCAACGATCCTTCAGTCGGATGATTCACGAGCATTCTGCACGATTTGAACAACCGTTTCGAACGGTGCATCGGTCACAAGCATTGGTTCCAAATCAGGGTAACGTGCTGCAGCATGCCCCGCTTCAATCAAAGCGGCGATGAGTTTCTCCATTTTTGGAGCCCCGCCGACACCAGCAAGACGGGGCAAAGTGTCGAGGTTCAACAAGAGATGTTCTCTGCTCATCAGATCTGCAGCAGCGGCAATGTGACGGACGCTTCTTCGAACCTCTCGAGCAGAATGTTCGATGTCTTCCTCGTCCCAAGTCAAGCCTTGGCTCCGAGCCAGTTCGATGTCTCCTGCCGTCGGGTGACACATTTCCAATGCACGTTCCTCAGTCATCCTCCCTGCGATGTCACTGTGCCACATCGGGCCAATCCAAAGGGGCCCACTTGCATTTGGTAGATCCTCTGGTGAAGGGTGTTGCACAAACCGATAGGGGACATCTTTGCAGCGGACGCGCCATCCAATCGATTTTCGAATGGCTGTAGCTTCTGACTTACTGGTTCTGACCAATAATGAAATTCGAACATGGTGGCCATCGAACAAAGCAAGCAGTGGCGTGACCACCTTGTCCAGGCGCGCAGCCGTGGTGGCGACCGTAGCGATCAACAATCGAACCGCGTCATCATGGGCATAGGCGTCGACCAGGCCCTTTGCTTGGTAGCGTCGAGCCTGACTTGAAGGCGAGGAACCGGTCAATGCAGCGGTGTCAGTGGCGGTTACTTCGACTACGCCGGTGCGGGAGAGGCTTTGCAATGCAGCGTCGAGGAATTGAATCGGCGACCCAAAGGGGTCCAAATCGACCCATTGGTAAGCGGCACCAACCATCGCCATGCGTGCATCAAGCCGTTGGAAATGAACTCCATTGTCAAACACGGCTGTTGATGTTTGGCCGTGCCGATCGTCTTCAGGTTCGTGTTCAACTGGTTGCTCAGGAGGGTGTTGTTCATGGGAGGTTTGTGCCCAAGCAAGAGCGAACTCATCCAAGTCATTGGCAGTGATGCGCAATCGATGTTGAAGTTCCGCAGGGATTTCATTGCGCCATCGCCTGATGCGTACCCCGGTTGCGCACAAGGCGTCAAGTGCTCGAATAGGTCGCTGCTCTTTGACCAACCACTCATGTTCGAGCGCATCTGCTAGGAGCATTACGCTGCGGGTTCGTGCAGGAGCCATTGCCGGATTGAGAAAGCCCGGGCCAGTGCGCTTTGCCGGCCCTCTCGGCATGTGTGTGGGCCGTTCTTGTTCCTCCATGAGGTGGATCAATGTGCGACCTTCAAGCCACATGTGACCGGGCCAGCCAGCAGGATGCTCACCCTGTTGTACCTCTTCGCCCATGTTCCTCGGTGACACTGCTCATTCAAGACCGCACCGATGGACAAAGGTACGGCCAAGACAATTCGGTTGAAGATGGGACACTTGGTGTGAAAATGCACACTAAGGCTTATACCGCATCCGATGTCCTACCGTTGGTTATGTCCTTATTGAAATCCAATAAAGCGATGCTTGTAGCCGGCCTAATGTTCCTCATTCTAAACCTCGCAGTTTTGGCACCACTATCGACTGGTGGAGTCCAAGATGCAGTCGACGAAACATTTGCGACCTACACAAAAGATACAGCGTGTGCAAACGATGATTGTACAGAAGCAGAGGCCGATTGGGCAGTTTCTACTTCCCAGCGCGACTATTCCGCTTGGTCAATCTCAAATCTTGACGATATGATGGCCAATGGTTCAGAACCGACCTACGAAGAGCTTGGGCCGTTCACTTACGATATTACCAGTACCAAAACCATTACTGGCTATGATGAAACAAATGGCACTCTAACATACACTCAAGTCAAGGCACATCAATGCGCTGCAGAAAGTGCAAATCCTTGTGACACTCCTGTAACTCAAATAAACATTGGATTCCAACCACAGGTGATCGGTGCAACAGGAATGGCCATTAATGGAATTATGGATGCGACAAAGGCTGGATTCGCTGCTGGTGCAATCGGTAATGAGATGGAATCCTTCTCCGCTGGAAAAGCAACAGCAGATGGAATTGCAACTTCTTACGGCGGTATCCAAATGGGCGCACTGACCGAAGGAACACCAGTCGATGCTGCAAACGCATCAATGATGCTCGGAATGGGCTGGTATGATGCATATGATGCATTCTTTGCCCTCATTAACGGTTCACAAATGAACAATATGACTGGAAATGAAGAAATGATTACCTATACCATGGCGATTCAGGGACTGCAAGCAGCAGAAGCAGCAGGTGGTGTCAACGCCGCTGGCGTAACCTTTACTGGAAACCAATCTATTGGAGATTTATCAGCTGCATTTGAGACAGCAATGATGCCAACTGGCGAAGATGCTTCACTTACCAGCATGCAAGGTGTTCTCATCTTTGCTGGGCACTGTAACGCCTTCGCTACAGCAACTTATGGTGAAGTTATGGCTGATGCAGCAAATGGCTTTGCAAACGTTGGAACAATGCAAAGAGCAAGTATCTGGGGCTATGCATCCGCTGACATCAACGCTACAATCGCAACAGACTTTGCGGTATGTTTCGGTGTCGGAGGAGCATTCTCAATGACTCACGGTGGGGCTGATGATGATTGGTTCCAAGATCCTCTTGCAGTCAATGCTTCAACACGAATGATGAACTATCTTGGTGTTGACATCGATAACACAGTTGCAATGGGTCTTCTCTTTGGTGGACAAGATACTGACATGCCAACAGGTATTCTCGCAACCAATCTCGAAAGCACATCCTTCGGTATTGCTGCATTCGCTGGAATGGATGCTGCTACTGCAATGACAACCTATGGCCTCGATGCAACACAATATGCTGCAGTCGGAGCATGGGTTGGCGGATGGCTCACAAGCGCAACTGCTCTTCCAATGATTCTCCTTGGAGGAACTGGTACAATGACTGCTGAAGAATTCGTTAATGTTTCCTTCGGAGCAGCAGACCCAATCAACGGTGGTTTCCTAACCAACAGCCTGAACTTAGGCGGTGCATGGGGAGTTGTCGGTGCATCTTTTGGCGCTCCGGCAGTCGAGTTGACCGCAGCACAATCTGGTAACCTCCTCTATGGCCCTCTTGGACTCACAACTTCAGCAGGAGCAACAATATTCCTCTTCGGTGAATTATCAGGACAAACACCTCCAATCGATTTCACCACAATGCAAGGCGGACCACAAATGGAATGGAATGCTTCAACGATTGCAACACTCTACGGAATCGATGTAAATGCAGCAAGCGCAGTTCGCGCTTTGATGATGGGTCCAATCTATGGCGAAACATCAGAATCGTTCGTACCAGGATTTTTGATGAGTTCATTCGGAACGACGCAGTATTTGGAACAGCCTGTGAGTGCGTGGTTATTCGGATGGCACGATCCAGTTAGCGCTTTCCTTGCTTCAGGAAACCCAATGGACATGACCGTTGGATGGGCTTCTCTCGATACCAATGAAACATACTATGGCTCTGACGGAGTTCTCAATGGTGACGGAACCTCATACACAATTTGTACTGGGGAAGTTGCAGGATGCGACAAAGGAGAATCAGTATTAGAAGACGGTTCCAATGAACTGCCATGGCATAACACCAGAATGGCCACAGCAACCTTTGGATTGATTGGAGTTGAATACCTCGATGGTGCAACCGGCGGATTCCTAACTGGAACCGACGACAAGGTCGATGTCTCAGGCTATGCAGTCGTTCCAGTTACTTGTGACGCAACAGGAACCGTTGAAAATATTCCAGTTGATGTTTGTACGGCATCTGTTGAAGCAACAACACGTTCCATTCAAGCAAAGAACTTGCAGACATTCACATTGCTCGATGCAACACCGAGCGCTCTACCAATTTTCTTGGGCAGTGATATTACATTGAAGAGTGAAAAACTATCTGGCTTGATTATTGCTGGTGAATCCACAACAACATTCTACTTGGACACGCGTCAAAATACAAACATGACAACAGCTCCTCAAATGTCTGATTTGAACTAAGGTTTTCACAATCAAATCATCATCGATGATCGGTGCTGCAGATGCTGATACTATGGAAAGTTCAATCGTGACCAATCAAGAAACGTTCGGATATTGGTCAAACTTCGATCACCCAGTAGATTACATCACGGTCATGTTCTACCTCTTGGCCATTGGCGCTCTTGCCAACGGTGTTCGCCTCATGGTTTCAGAAGATGAAACAGATGAAGCAATGAAGGCCGACGCACCAGCTGAAGAAGTCGGTGAGCAAGAATCTCCCGAAGCAACCGAGTGAACTCCACTCGCACGCATCGATTGAATTGGGACAACAGTCCCAAGAAGCCCCTTATGTGGCATCAGTAATGGGTGAATTCCACGCCTTCCATAGCGTGGGTCACCTTGTGACCGTGATCTTCAACGGTGCCAATAATGGCAACACCCGTGAGGCGCTGGCTCAGCCAGTCGCAAATGGACTGTGCGTGCGCCGCATCAACAGCGATGATCATGCCACAGCCCATGTTGAAGGTGCGGTACATCTCTCGCGTTTCGATGCCTCCTGCGCTTTGGAGCCAATCGAACTCAGGGTGAGCTGGTAGTGGCGCATCAATGTGCCAGCCGAGGCTGTCATGCAGGCGCAAGAGGTTTGACAACCCACCACCGGTGACGTGGCATATGCCGTGGAGGTCTTGAATCGCAAAGGGGACCTCTTCAGTTGCACAGGCGTGCAATAAATCAACAACAGGGTCACAATAAATCCGAGTGGGGTTGAGAAACACTTCACCCAAAGTGAAGGCTAAATCGTCACGACCTTCGAACCTGAGGACAGTGCGTCCAACGCTTGCAACTGCAAACGGGGCTTCATCTGTGTACTCTGCACCAATGTGCGACATCACCTTTCGGACCAGTGAGTAGCCGTTGGAATGCACACCAGAGGAAGGCAAGCCAATCAAAACATCTCCAGCTTTCAGGTGTTCACCCGTAATTGCATCGCCTTTCTTGACGTAGCCAAGAGCGGTGCCTGAAAGGTCCAGTTCGGTCACAATACCGGGAAGCGAAGCGGTTTCTCCGCCGGCCAAGGTCACGCGGGCGAGCCTGCATGCTTCAGCAAGCGAGGCCCCAAGCGCAGCGTGTGTTTCCGGGTCCGGCTTTGGTACCGCTACATAGTCGACAAAAGCGATTGGTTCAGCACCGACACATAGCAGATCGTTGACGTTCATAGCCATGCAATCGATGCCGACGCCGCCCCACTGGTTGAGTGCAGAGGCGATTTGTAATTTGCTTCCAACCCCATCGGTTGCGAGGGCCAACAATGAATCTCCAAACTCAATCAATCCGCCAAAACCGCCAGGCAAATCGACTGGAGCACCGGGTGTACCAGGTTGCCTCGAAGAGCGGCCAAGCGAGGCGATGAGTGATGCCACAGCAGCCCCTTCAAGGTCGATGTCAACACCAGCGCTTGCGTAATCCATTGGCTCGGCCATACCCCTTCCACAGAAAGGCGTTTCAAGAACCAACCGGCTGAACTGTTCAGGCCTTCACTTCAGGGCATTGGCCAGAAACGGCAGACTGAGGTCCAAGCGGTGGTCAATACCAGAATGTGTGCCACTGAATTCTTCCCAGTGGTGTTTGATACCGAGTTGTGAAAGTCGATCGGTCAGGGAGCGGGACCCATATTGGATGTGGTATTGGTCGCGGTCCCCACAGTCGAGCCAAAACCCAGAGAGGTTTTCCAATCCTTCAGCCTGTGCTTCAATCATCACCAGTGGATCAAAGGCCAACCACCGATTCCATGCCTCAGTATCGATGCTGGCGGTTCGTGCTTCAACAGGCAATTCAATGCCGATTGGATTGTCCGTTGTCGGTTGCCTTGGATCATAGGATGCTGCCATTGCGCAGATCATCAAACTGTGAAAATCAGGGCCAGATAACTTTGCTGCTTGACGAACATGTTCGACATAACCAGCGGCTGAGCCAAAAGAGGCGACATGTGTGAGGGTCTCACTCAAGGTCGGTTTGAACATTGCTTCAAAGCCAACATCGCCTGAGTGACAAGCGATTGCACCCCAACATCCAGGCGCCATCATGGCGTTGACAAGGGCACCGTACCCGCCGGAAGACTTTCCGACCAAGCCAAAGTTCTCATTTGTCGAATACCGGCGAATAACGGCTGGTTTCAACACTTCGACCAACCACGTCGACCACTGGCCAAGGGCTGGTGAATCCACGAATTGATTGCCACCTAAACTGGTGAATGTATCGGGCATAACCAAAATTGCCGGGCCCATCTTTCCTTCAGATACGAGTCGTTCATGTCGCTGAGGGATTGTTTCTCCAAACGCTTTCCATCCGGCTCGTGCAGGCCCCGAGGAAGTGAACGGTGCAAGGTAGATGATGGTGGGGAGCCTTGCCCCTTCAGCCATCGCAGTGATGCCTTCGGGGGGAATGTGAACGAGCACTTCCCTTTCGGTTGGATCGCCGAGGCGGTTGTTCAACAAAGGAGAATCAACCGACCATCGTTCGAGCAAGCCGCGTGTGGGCGAAAAAGCATGGTCGGGCATGATGCTGCCTTGGGGTGCTTGCACATGGATGATGCGGTGATGGCGTTCGGTCAGTGGACACAGCAGAATCAGAAAAACAGGTTACGCCGCCAACGGTGTTCTCCAATGGAAACAGGGGGGTGGTGATTTGGTAAAGATACGCTCATAAACAGTTGGCGTTACACAGAGAGAGTTCGGTTGGCAAAGAACTCCCATTGGTGTCCAAGATGTTGCAAGAATTCGACCTTCCAGCCCGTTGGACTTCCTTGATTCAAGATCATTTTGCAGAAGCGGTCCACAACCTTGCGCAGATGTGGCCTGACGAACAATCCATTGAAATTTCCTACCGGGTCATCGAAGGATTTGATCCCGAATTCGCACACGACATCGTCGAGCACCCCGAACTGCACTTTCACGCCTCCAATCAGGCTCTGCGGCAGTTCTTACTCGACGCTGGGCACAGCAACATGTACCCGTTCGTCAGAATTGTCCATCTGCCCAGCGACCAAATCCGTATCGTTTCACATTTGAGAGCTGATGATATCGGCCACATGTTGGCCATCGACGCCGTCGCTACGAAGATCACTGGCGTTCGCCCCCGAATCTATGCGGCCACATTCGAGTGTGTTGGTTGCGGCCACACCATGGTCATCAACCAACCAAATGAACAAGAATTGATTGAACCCATCGAATGCCAGCAAATCGACGGAGGTTGTGGCCGTGCAAAACGGCAAACACGGTTTGAATTGAGGCAGAAAGATTCGATTTTGATTAACTCTCAATTCGTCGAACTCCAAGAACTGCCAGAACAAATGAAAGGTGGTATCCAGCCAGAACGTATTCTGTGCATCGTTGAGCACGACCTCGCAGGAAAACTCAACCCTGGTGACCGTGTCAAAGCCAACGGTGTGTTGTTCATCCGTTCCCAGCGCAAGGGTGGCAAAGACACACCCGTGTTCGATATGTTCCTTCGTATGCATTCGCTTGAGCGGCAAAACATTCCGCTTGAAGAAATCGTGATCACGGAAGATGAAGAGTTGGAAATCAAAGAACTCGCTCGCCGTCCTGACATCTATGAAGTGTTCACAAACAGCATCGCCCCTTCCATCTTTGGAATGGAGTTTGTGAAGCGATCACTTGCGCTCCAACTCTTTGGCGGCGTGGCTCGGCTGAATTCTGACGGAACCAGAAACCGAGGCGACCTCCACATCCTGTTGATGGGAGACCCCGGGGTGGCGAAGTCTCAGTTGCTCAACTACATGGCAGATATTTCTCCACGTGGACGGTTCACATCTGGTCAATCGGCCTCTGCAGCAGGTCTCACCGCAGCAGCGGTTCAAGACCCAGCGGCTGATGGTCGGTGGACGTTGGAAGCAGGGGCCCTCGTATTGGCCGACCTTGGTCTGGCCGCCATCGACGAATTCGACAAAATGAACGAAGGCGATCGTTCAAGCATGCACGAAGCAATGGAACAACAAAAAATATCGATTTCAAAAGCGGGCATCAACGCTAGCCTCCGCACCCGCTGTGCAGTGCTAGCAGCGGCCAACCCTAAGAGCGGACGGTTCGAATCTGTGACTGATGTCCCGTTCACCTCACAAATTAATCTTGCACCACCTTTGGTTTCCCGCTTTGATATCATTTGGTTGTTGACGGACACCCCTGAAGCGGAAAATGACGCAAAGATTGCTAGGCACATCATCAACACCCGTTTGCTCGGTGTGAGTGAATTGCTCGTCAATGAAGGCACAGCACCAGACCCAACCAAAACCGCTGCAGAAGCGGGCGTCAAAGTCACAAAAGAGCAGGGCGAAGTGCTTTCGCGGGACTTGATTCGAAAGTATGTGGCCTACGCCAAGCGAAGCATCCACCCCTCGCTTGATCAGGAAGCACGCGATGAAATTGTCAACTATTACGTTGACACCAGGAAGCAAATCGGCGACTTCACCGACACAGTTGCCATCACAGCCCGTTCCCTCGAGGCTTTGGCACGATTAGCCGAGGCCAGCGCACGCATCCGTTTGTCACAAGTTGCCACAATCGCAGACGCAGAGCGGGCCGTTCGCCTCACAAAGCACTGGCGCGAAGATCTCATGGGCGGTAATTTCGACGAGACCGCCA
The DNA here is from genome assembly GCA_905182125.1 of uncultured Candidatus Poseidoniales archaeon. Classification (GTDB taxonomy): domain Archaea; phylum Thermoplasmatota; class Poseidoniia; order Poseidoniales; family Poseidoniaceae; genus MGIIa-L1. The sequence continues at coordinate 69,929 of CAJJAV010000006.1, read as the reverse complement.
TGCAAACCGGCAAGAAAGGCGGTGCCAGGAATCGCGAAAAACTCATGTTCGACATTGTGTCAACGCTTGCTGTCGATAACGGCGGCGTAGCACAACACAACGACGTGCTGAATGAAGCAGAACGTCATAAAATCGATCGCAACCGGGCAGAAGACATTCTTGAGAAGTTCCATACAGATGGAAAACTGTTCAGGCCAAGTGGCTATGACACCCACGGAATCCCTTGAGGTTCAGGGGTTTGAATCTTGAAGGATGAACGCTTGGGTGGAAGTATGGCCGAACCGCGCACCACCGAGCCCGTCGGTCAGGTTGATGACGCTACAGCGCTTTCACCTGAGCAACTTGGGTTCATGTGCGGCATTGAAGTTCACCAGCAGTTGGCGACAGGAAAGTTGCACTCACGACAACCAGGCGTCCTCTATGATGTGACGATTGACACGGTCCCATCCGATTGGAAACGCTTTGAGAGAAAATTGCGAGCAGCACGAGGCGAAGGTGGAGCAATCGACATTGCAGCTCGGTTTGAGACCCGGCGAAACCGTTCATTTGTTTATGTCCAAAGTCCAAATGCTGGCTTGATTGAACTTGATGACCAACCACCGTTGGGGCACGACAGGAACGCCATTCAAATTTCGCTCACGGTGTCGGCATTGCTCGAGGCCAAACCAGTTTCCCTGCTTCAGACGATGAGAAAAACAGTTGTTGATGGATCCAACACCGGCGGCTTTCAACGCACTTCGCTTGTTGCCACGGATGGAGTGTTGCATACGGAGGACGGTCCAGTGGGTATCGACGTGCTGTGCTTGGAAGAAGACAGTGCTCGTAAATTGGACACATTCGCTACAGAGAACGGGGAGCAGGTCATCTACAACCTCGATCGACTTGGGCTTCCTTTAATCGAAATCGCAACGGCGCCCGATGTCCTTTCTCCAGAGCATGCACAAGTGACTTCGATGGCTCTTGGGCGAGTCTTGCGTCAAACACGACGGGTACGCCGTGGACTTGGCAGCATCCGCCAAGACCTCAACGTCTCGCTGGCTTGTGGCGACAGAGTCGAAATCAAAGGTTGTCAGGACCTCAACTGGATCCCTCGAATCATCCGACTTGAGATGTCCCGGCAACTTCACTTCTACAGACTTGCAAATGACCTGAGGTCCTCGCTTCAACTCCCCCTCCTTCCACCAGATCGAAGGAGCGACGACGCAACCCTCGAAGCCACAGTGGCCTCAGCAGTCGCGAACCATCTTCCCCTTCACCTGGTCGACGTTTCGACTGCGTTTGCTTCCTGTGAATCAAAAATGGTTTCCACAGGCCTGTCGAGCGGCCACACCATGCTCAGCCTACCGCTTGCTGGTTTGAGTGGGAAAATTGGTTCAAAAACGCTCGATAAAGAAGGCGCCCAAATGCCTCGACTTGGCCGCGAATTGGCCGGTGCAGCAAAACTTGCAGGCGTCAAAGGTGTGTTCCACTCTGATGAATTGCCGGCTTACGGCATCGAACAAGAACACGTCGATTTGGTTCGCCACGAACTGTCGCTCACAGAGGACGATGGATTCATTTTGTGCCTTGCCCCACGTTGGCAGGCTGAATTAGCGCTTGAGAGCGTCCTTCAAAGAGCAAGAATGGCTTGGCATCGAATCCGACAAGAGGTTCGAAACGTGGTGGTCAAGAAAGGAGCACCAGAAGACGGCACAACAGGACCTATGCGACCACTCCCCGGAGGCGCACGCATGTACCCTGAAACCGATGTTCCGCCCATCGTCATCGATGCAGAACTCTGGAAAGCAACCCTTGCGACCTTGCCAATGAGCGATGAAGAACGCTCAACCCGCATGTCCGATTACGAAGTATCTGCAGATCAAGCCAAACAATTGGTTGCCCGTGAACTCGACGATGTTTTTGTCAAGCATGCCGAAACGCTGCCTCACAAAGGTTGGGCGAGTGTCGTGCTTGAGAACGACGAAGCAGATCCAGAACTCTGTGCGAAGGTGCTGAAGGTCAAGGAACAAGGCGACATCACACGTGAATCGATGAATGAAATCATCGCAGCCTTTTCCGAACAACAACCGTCAATGGAAGAGATTGCAGCCTACGGCGAGGCCAATGGCTACAAGCCAGCTGACGCGGGAGACCTTGCTTCAACCATCCAATCGATTGTCCAAGAGCGAGCAGATTTCGTCAAAGAACGAGGCATGGGCGCTATGGGGCCGCTGATGGGCGTCGTCATGCAGACCGTCGGTGCAGCAGATGGCAAAGTTGTCAGCGCCCTGCTCCGACAAGCCATTCAAACGATGATGGAGTGAACAAAATGGACCTCCGTCCGTTGCTTCTTGCCGCACTGGTTCTGTTCACGTTGCCAGCGGTAAATGCAAGTGCAGAACCTGGGGCGTTTGAGGAAACTTACACCCTCGATTGGACATATGATTTCGGTGGTTCTTACATCACCACCGCCCCCCTCTTTGTCGATCAGCAATTGTTTGTTCGCACATCCGCTTCATGGGGAGGGGACAATTCACCAGCCTTGGCGGCTTTTTCACTTGATGGCGAACCCCTTTGGTCGCACACCAATGCGAATTCGACCCACCATGATATGGCTCCATTGCTTCATGTCGCAGAGGGAGAAGGGCCGTGCGGCTCGTGGCCAAACATGCTCATCGTTGGCTGGTCCGATGGTCAGATTGAAGCCAGATCAACCGACGATGGCGCCTTGATTTGGGCCCATCAATCCGAGCCAACAATTTGGGGAATCACAGGGGCTATGGCAGTCGACGAAGATCGTATTGTTGCCCCAACTCGCTCCGGCGTTGTTGCCCTTTGCGCCTCGAACGGACTGCTCGAAATGGAGGCACAAACAGGCCTTGGGTGGCGTAATGGCGTCACCATCGGGGCCGAGGAATATTTCTTGGGTGATGAATCCGGACTTCTCTGGGGCGTCACTCGAGATGGCGTTGTGCGTTCCATCGATCTCGGAGAAGGCAAGATTCGACACGCACCACTGATGACAACAGCGGGACTTTTCGTTCAAGTTCAAGGGGTGCCATTCAGCACGGTTCATCTCATCGATGTTGACGATTTCACCTCCAAATCGACCCTTCGAACCGGTACCTCCCCTGCCGTCCCGGTGATGTACGATTCATTTGTACTCTCAGCCGATTCAGAAGCCATCCGCTTGTTCAGTTGTGCGGATTCCTGTGAAGAGACCAGTCGGGTTTCCTTCCGCTCAAACGGTGAAATAGGGGTGTTGGGCGAAGGTCAGTTTTCACTCCCATTCAATGGTCTTGAACGTGGCTGGGGCTTCGTCAATGTGTCCTCAAGTGGCGGCCTCTTGCTCGAGGTATTCACGACAGGGGCGGACGGCTACGCAACTTCTGCGCCAGGGTCCCTCACTTACGAGGAGATGACCTATCTTGCCTTTGGTAGCGATGACAGCGTGGTCTATGTCTACACCTCAAACCAGACTCCCGCTGTTGAGAACATCGAAGTCGATCAGATGGAATTCGACTGGTTTGTCCAAGGCATGACGTTTCTGTTGTTCCTTTCACTCGGCGCCGCAGGTGTCCAATTCCTCCGGAACAAAGGCACATCAGTGTTGAGATTCTTAAGCATCTACTTGCTCATCATTGCTCTTCTGATCGTTGATCAAGTGGCAGTGCAATGGTCTCAGTTCATTCAAGAAAATACTTCTGATGCTGAAGCACAAGAGGCATGGGATTCATCATGGAATGAATCTTGGAGAGGAACGCAAATTGTTTCGATCACCATCGAGGGGGAACTTCATTCGGTCGGTGGACTTGAAGGGTACACCAATGCCTACGAACTTACCATGGCTGCTTGTGAAGAACTCGGCCTCGAAATCCGGGTAGAAAGCACCAGCTTAGGGATTTACGTCGTGGCTTTTGAAGGCGTGACGGGTGAAGGCTGGGAGTACACTGTGGATGGGCGTTTAGCAACCCTCGCTGCCGACTCAGCCATGCTTGATGCCGCCTCGATAGTGCAGTGGTACCCAGTGGAAGCGAGGTAAGCCTCAAATCGGGGGGGCCGGTGGCCATTGATATGTTCCGAGCCCTAGGCACCCACGGTCCCGAACTTTCTCCAACAATGGGATTGGTTCTGGATGTGCTTTTGCTTGGAGCTGCTTTCTGGCTTCTCGCTGGTCAAAACCGCCGTTCAGTCCACGACGTTGTCCTGATGGCAACGCTTGTGTTGAGCGTTTCTTTGCTCCGCGTCGTTATGCAGCCTCTTCCAAACATTCAACCTGTCACAGTCGCATGTCTCCTCGTGGGAGCCCAGCTCGGTGCACGGCGTGGAGCAGCGTTTGCCGTCATGGTTGCTATGCTGTCGAATTTCTTCATGGGCGATGGCTGGTGGACGTTATTCCAAGCCGCAGGTTGGTCGACGATTGCCGTCTTTGGAGCGAATTTCTCACTCGTCGTCGATGGCGTTTACAATGCTGGACGTACCTGTTTTGCTGCTGTTGTATCGGCCTTTTTGTTTGGCATCATCGTCTCATTTTCAATCCTCGACGGTACCTTTGGTGCCATGGATTTCTTGTTGTACCTGGTCAACGGCCTTCCGTTTGATGGTCTGCACGCCTTGGGTAACCTCACCTTTGCAATTTGGTTTGGTGCTTGGTTCAGCAGCCTCTTGGTGCGCCAACCAACAATTGAAGCATTGGAATACGCGGTGATGGACAGCCATGGCATCGACGCTTGATGAACCAACGATGGCTCTCATCGTTCGTCACGATCTCAAATTGTCGGCTGGTAAGGTTGCAGTGCAATGCGCCCATGCAGCGGTTTCCTGCACCCTTAACGCCAAGAAATCAAATGGGCGATTGGTTGAACGATGGCGCCAATCCGGGGCTCGGAAAATCTGCCTCAAGGCAGAAGATCTTGCTGAACTCCAACGTCTTGCTGGCCAAGCGCAATCGGTAGGCATCGTCAGTTACCTCGTCAAAGATGCAGGCCACACAGAGGTGGAGCCTGGCACCATCACCGTTCTTGGTCTTGGCCCAGGGCCTCGGCGCGCCATCGACGCCCTCGTCGGAGAATTGAAACCCTACTGACGCCACGAACCAGCATGGGTCTTCGTTCATTCATTCACAGCATGACCGCCCCACGCACCCAAGGCAACGCACCTGAAGAAGAAGTTAAGATGGTGCTCGTGGTTAATCATGGCCTAAAAATGGGCAAAGGGAAAATCGCTGCCCAAGTTGGCCATGGCGCTGTGATTGCGACGATGAAGGCAGGCAAGGAGCGCCCTGCTTACCTCGAATCTTGGCTCTCCTCCGGACAGAAGAAAATCTGCGTTAAGGGGACGGATGCTGCACACCTTGAACGGCTGGAGCAGGAGGCGAAAGAACTCAACATCCTCACAGCCCGAGTTCATGATGCAGGCCACACTCAAATTCCCAGTGGTTCATTCACAATTTTGGTCCTTGGCCCAGCCGAAGAAGCGAAATTAGAACCTGTGACCGGGGCTCTCAAACTGCTCTAAATCGCCACCGTCTTGATGAAGGGGGGCGCTGTGGCAACATCATGCGCCACTATTCATCAAGCCGAATCGATCTGCGCTCTGACACCGTCACACAGCCAACCCCTGCAATGCGCGAAGCAATGCACACGGCTGCGGTTGGCGACGATGTCCTCGGCGACGACCCCACCGTCAAGCAACTCGAAGCGAGGATTGCAACCATGTGTGGCAAAGAAGCTGCTCTGTTTGTTCCATCGGGAACCATGGCGAATGCAATCGCTTTGCGTTGCCACACCTCTCCCGGCGATGAAATCATTACCGCAAAGAACAGCCACATCTACATCTACGAAGGTGGCGGGTATGCTGCCCTGTGCGGTGCTTCGATTGCTTTGGTTGACGTGCATGGCGGCCTTATGCGCCCCGACGATGTTCAAGGAGCGATCCGAAAGCAAGCAGGATCGTTGTCTCACTACCCAGATGGAACATTGGTGTGCGTCGAAAACACTTCCAACCGTGGTGGAGGCGCCTGTTATCCACAATCGACCCTCGATGAAATTGCTGCCGTGGCAAAAGCAAACAACTGCGCTGTTCACATGGATGGGGCCCGGGTGTTCAACGCCACAGTTGCCACAAACACGCCACTCGATCGAATGGTACGGGACTATGATTCAATTTCCATTTGCCTCTCGAAAGGCCTCGGTGCACCCATTGGCTCTCTGCTCGTTGGTTCAACTTCATTCATCACCCAAGCCCACCGTTGGCGCAAGATGTTTGGTGGCGGAATGAGGCAGGCTGGAATGCTCGCAGCCGGTGGCTTACACGCTCTCGACCACCATGTAGATCGTATGGCAGAGGACCATGCCCGTACGACAAGGATTGCAAAATCAATCGATGAATTGGAGGGCTTTTCAGTCGATTTATCAACCGTGGAGACCAACATGGTTTACTTCGACTCGACGGTTGACGCCACCACGATTGTCAACGAGTTGTCCACTGCCGGCGTCGATGTACTCGACATTGGGCCAAACAGTTGTAGGATTGTTGTCCACCTTCACGTCACCGATGAAGATGTGGAAGCGGTGATTGACATCTTCAAATCACTTAACTGAGTTCATAAAGCCTTGAATTGAAAACTTCCATGACAGGAAGAATCCGCAACAAATGTGATGTGTGCGGGCGTAAGAAACCAACCTCTCCGTGCGAACTTTGTGCATCACTGATCCGTGGTGCTCCAAAAACGGCGTGGGATTTCAAAATTCCAGAAATGCTTCACAACGAAGTCGCCGTCGCTCTTGGGGGGCCCCATCCAAACACGAAACAACGGTGGAAGGCATTACAGCGTGCTTACGAAAGTTCTGAGGATGTGCATTGGGCTCGATTGCCAGAGGCATCAGATCCGGTTTTGGAACCCCCCGCGTCTGAGCAAGAGATCACAGCCGTCATCGATCACATCGAGCAAGGGTTCAAGCTCTCTTCAGAAGAACGCTTGATCCTTCACCGTGGATTTTTGATGCATGATGGGCTCCACTTTTCATTTCAAGACGATACGGTAAGTATGAACGGCCGAAAACTCCCCTGCGCAGTCCCGACCGTATCGCTCCTTCGTGTGTTATCGTCACCAAAAATCAGAGTCGGATGGGACTTGAGCAAGTTGTTGATTGTCTTTGGTTGCTCGAACCCAGTTGCTCTGCCCGAAGCAATGCCCGGTAACAATGATCAAAGGCGAGGGCAGGATAATTTCTACCAACGTCGCCGACTCTTACGCAGAGTCAACCAGCCAAGCAAGCATGCTGTCAACGGCCTGTTAACTTGGGTTGGGTGGATGGCGGAAGAGCATATCCCCCCGCCTCGAAATCACATACTTCACCCTCTTGCCGCTTGGGCAAGGGACATCCGGCAGCGCTTGGACACACGAGGAGGTTTTGATGGCAACATCGTGGAGGCTTTCCTCAACCATCCACCAGCTCTCGAAGAACTCAACACATACCCTTGGCTGCAACGCTGGAAGAATTACCGAGGCACACAACAAGGAAATGCGCCCGTGAAGTGGCCCCTGCGGATCACCGGTTCAAAATTGAAACTTCGTGTTCGGACCAAAAAAGGAACTTCCCTCCACACCAATGTTCCCGAAAACCCTGCTATCTGGGCCCTTCTTTTATCATTGGCACTTTCCCCAGTGACGTCGCATTCAGGTGAAACGATGTTCGCAATCCAACATGACTGGACCTCGCTTGGTGCAACTCCAACGCACGTCGCCCCGCCCCTCAAACGTTCAATAGAATTTTTGAACGACATCATCGAAGGCAGCGGCGGACGGGCTTTCGTTCATCAGAAGCACATACTCGTGGTGGGGCGTCTCGGCCATTTCTACGAAGTGTCCGTTGGTCGAGGCGTTCACGGAGCTCCATTCATGATTCGCATCATCGGCTCCCTGCTCCCGCGACGCACAACATCTGTGTGCATTCATCAAGGCAACTTCCACACGTCAGTTCCACTCGGTGATACCATGGCTTCGGTTGTCCTCACCCTCTTGGATGATGTCGGCAGCACCCGCCAAATTCCCCCTTTGCTTGAGTACCTCGGCCACCAATCCCCCCTTGGGTTTCCCAGAGTTTTAGATGAATCTCATCTTGCTCTGCTCGACGAAGGAGCAGTCTCCCAACTCAAACAGGTGCTGCAAAGTTTGAACGGGATGGTTGCGCCTTCCTGGTTGAAAGAATTTCGTGATCAGTATCACGAGGTAGACAACGAAGTGGTTCCACCTGGCAACCGTCGCCATTTCCGATACCTGGAACACCGGAACCGACATAATCAACAGAATTACATTCCAGTCAACGGTCAAGCAGGAGGGGCTAGTACGCTTGTTGAGCATGCTGTTGCAGCGAAACGTCCCGTGCCGATTCAAGCGATGGCTGAAATGTGGGGGAAGTCTCTTGCATTCCTTCTCGAAGAATCGAAAGAGGTGGTCGCTGATGAAGGGCGTGCCGGCAATTACATCGACGACTTCCAGCGCAACGATTGGATGTTTTTGAGAAATCACGGCCAACCAGAAATCGCTGGCGTTATCGGGGATATCCGGAACGGAGAGCGCCGATTCTGCGAAGTGTTCCCCAGGCTATGGGAAGCGATGCTGCTCCAACCTATCGGGTCCAATCTTCGATTTGATGCAGCAGACGGTGGCGAATTACAATTCGAGCATTGTATGCTTAACGTGACGCTTCGGAATGGGGCGGAACGACGATTAGTACGCAGCTTCGCAACCTTACTTGGGTACGTAGAGGAAGACCACGAGCAAGGGCGCATCATCTATCTTCGTAGAGACCATCCACGCCAGTGGGCCCGCAGAAATCTAAGTGAGAGCCTCAATCGGGCCCAAGAGCGCTTTGGACTTCGGGGCGCTCCACCTTGGTGGTGGCATTACATGGACGTTCAACAGGCGCCGGAGGCAGTACCAGAATTCCGTTGGGAATTGGGCATAGATCTTCGTGACAATCCAGGGCCTCGGATGGAAGGGGATTTCCAACCGTGATTATGAACGGCGAACGGCTACAGCAACACCAACCATAGCGAGCGTCGATATGCTGGAGAGAAAGGGAACGGTTTCTTCATCCACAACTGGCGTTGGAACGACCGGTTCCTCAGGGATTAAGGGATTGAACTGGTAAATAAGGTGGACAGAGAGATCATCTCCATCAAAAGTTGCAGGTAGGTCAACGCTCATGCTCCCTTGGGTATCGTTGCCGAGGTGTATGATGTCTCGAACGATGTGAGGGTAATCGCCGAGGCCATTGGAGCCTTCTTCGAAGTATGCAGACCCTTCGACCACCCAGAGGTAGGCGCTAAGAGTACCTTCACCAAACTGTGCCATTTCGACATCGAGGTTCCATGTCACGGTCCCTTTGGAATCGCTCATGGGCGTCCAACCAAACGTACTGCTGCCGTTTCCAAGCAGCAATGGTTGTTCGACTATGGTGGTGAAATCTTGCTGAAGGCTGTCAGATTGTGCAACACTCCCTCTCACCATCGTGGTACCGTTAAACACCACTGCTGGTGGGGACCAGCGGCCATAGCGATCGTGGAACCTTTTGTCGATAATATCGGTTCCGAATGGGTCTTGGACTTCTGAAATCGAACGGTGTATGTGGTATTGTTGCATCGAAACATTTGCTTCGACATCATCCAAAGCATGCTCCACGTCCACACAGTTGGAGCACCATGTGGCGGTGTAAACTTCGACGATGTTTGGCAACTCGCTCAGGTTAACAATGCTGGCTGAAGTCTCGTTGGCTTGAGTGGATTGGCCGCCAAAGACGGCTCCTGCCTCAAGGGTTTCTGCAACCCCTGCGCTTGCTCCAGAAGAGCATAGCACGAGCGTAATCAAGAGACTGAAGAGCCTTCCTTGTTTGACCATACTTCACCGAGCCCGACCCGTTGTATCAACGTGTGGGCTGGTTGCAGCGTGGCTAGGATTTCTAAGCACGTCATCTCACATCGAAGAAAGACACCGTTGTAGTCGCCTTCGCCAGCCTTTTCGGCCGCAGACAACGCCTCGTAGCGAGAACGAATGCCACTGCCAGTCATGCCAAACACAGCGCCAAGCCGATCGGCCATGCCTGCTTGCAAGCCCATCGAGACCAAGGTGGCGAAGAAGGCGACGCAAACCGCCATGCGGACTTCGGTGTTCGCAGTCAGTGCACTCGTCTTGCCTTCACCAAGCAAAGCAAGCCGTGCTTCGGTCTCGTAGTTCACCTCATCCAGCAGTTCTTCACCAAGAGACTCATCCAGCATGTCGTGAATGTGCTCGACCGCTTGGTCAACCCCATCTTCTCGAATGTCATCGGGCGTCTTTGTTGGCGGCTTCTCTTCCCAACCCATCTTGATTCGGGCTTTGAAGTGGTTAAGCAACGTTCGCTTGGCATTGACGAGTTGCTTCCGTGTGAGGTCGTGCTGGGCCATTCCGGCCCTTCGGTCCATCTTTGAGAGCAACCCCAGTTCGCCTGCGACTTCGACAGCTGCCATGGCCAGAAGGATGATGTTGAGTTCTGTGCTTTTGCCCCGGACCCCGGTCTTCTTGCGACAAATACTCTGCTTGGGCATACCAAGTTGCTTTTTGAGGGCCTTATTGTCCAGGGCTTGACGTTGCAGTTCCAAGTTGCCCTTGAGCGGTTTGCACATCATTTTGACGAACGGTTCAGCCGCTTGCATAGCGAAGGAACCGTACATCTCCTTGATCTTCTTACGAACTGCTTCAGCAAGAGGGTGCTTGAGTCGCGTTGTACTGCGGTTGACTTTACGTAGTCGGTTCCACTTCTTGCGTTCGCTTGCTGAAAGCCCCTTTGTGTCCATGTAACCGCCTCCTGTTCCCATGTTGGCGTTCTGGTCACAGTTGTTGCGAACCACTTCATGAGTTGCGGATTCACCACCATAGGTGGTCTTGCCAGGGTTCGTATCAAGGATATCAGCCGAACTTGCGACAATGCCGCAGGTGTTGCATTCGAGTTCGCCCTTTTCGGCGTCCAGTTCCATCTTACCGGCACCGCATTCGACGCAGTCATCTTTTCCATTCATGTTCCTATTTGTCATTCATATCACCATTCCTTTTTGTTTGTTCTGCGGGTGCAAAGGCCGATCGTCGAAACTTTGGTGTCCCTAAAAAAGGCCCATGAGACTCCGGTTTGCACTGCATACATTATCTTCTACACGCCGAAGCCGATAAAGTTTTCGGTCAACAAGAGTATTTTATAGCAAACAAGAATAAACCTTGTGCACTTTCCCACACGCCTTCACAACATTACTCCTTTCAACACTATATAAGTGGCCGAAGGCAGACCACAACGGTAAGTCCTGCAACGGTGGTTCACCCGATCAAACAGGCTCTTTCCAGAACAGGTACGGGTGTAAGGGCACAGCCAAAACCCCTCTCCTTCCGGATAGAAACGCTTTCACCACTTTGCAGAAAACGAAAGATGGAACACCGGATACGAACGACTTTCACCGTGTTCCTCAAAAACCCTCGACCGTATTGGTGTGAAGAGGGCGGGTCATGAATCGAGAACAACCTCCCATCACCATCGAAGTGCAGCCCGTTGGCGAGCACTTCCCCGTGTGGTTGAAGGATGCTCTTCTGGCACGAGAGGGGCACGCCCTTCTTGTCCTCTATCCGAATGAAGAAGCTCGAAGCCAAGCTCTTAGTTTGCTTTCTGGCCACGGGCTACCCGTCGATACGACCCACCATCTTACGCTGACGCGACTGGTCGACCTTGTCCATCTCGATTTGAAACGACCTCGTAAATTACAAGACGGTCCAACGTTGTTCAATGTAGTTCACGAACTCACCAAGCAAGCAGCGGAACGAGGAGACTTGCCCTTGCTGTTCGCTCCCACGAAACAAAACAGAGTGTGGAGGCCCTACAATACGGAGCGAATCCTGTCCCTTCATCGGGCGCTGATGGACCTTGATCACCCTTGGACGTGGGAAGAAGATCCAGGGGCGAGAGAACTGGACCGCGTTCTTCGAGAGGTGGGAAAACGATTAGAGGGGACTCACCCCTCTTTGGTTGAGTCCTCCTTGGTCAAGGCCTTAGAAACAGCCACAACCCCCTTTACCTTGAACGATGTCGATGGCATTTTGATTTTGGACGCCGCACCAGATTACACTGAAACCGAGATCAGCTTGCTCCGTGCGCTTTCGATGCATCGCCCAATTCATCAACTATGCAATCCTGGTTCGTTCCGTCTTGGGCACCACGGCACCTACATTGAGGATGTACCTTACGTCGGGCAAGAAGACCTCCCGTCGTGGGTGCCACATCACAGCGTCCACACTTCTGCGAGCGCAGCAAACAACGACACCGCCTCGAAACCTGACATCCACAGGGTGCAACTGCACCAACGAATGCATGCATTGGACGCGGCCATCGACCTCGTGCGGCATTTCAAAGCCACCAACAAAGGGTCAATTTTGATCATCGACGGCCAAGCAACATCAACAATCGATCTCTGGCGGTCCCGGTTGTTAGAACTTGGAGTGAATTTGGGCCGAGGAACAGAGTCTTTGAATGCGGTACCAGGCATCAATCATTTGACACGACTTCTACGATTGGGCGTCGGTGCAGAAGCATGGTCCATGCCCCAACTACGTGGTCTAACGTCGCATCAAGCCTTGCCCCTCCTCAACGGTGGGGTGCCAGAATTACAGCACCCCAGTGTCGCAGGTTGGTTTCCAAAACCTCATCCAGAGGTTCTCGAAAGTATGGCGCGAAGTTTCCACGTTCGTGGCGGGCCGGGAGCACTCACCCGGTGGACACGAACCTTAGCAAACGCTCAACCTCAACTCGGCAGAGATTCAGATCAGGCCCGCCGAGCCCTTGAAGAAACGCAGTGGTGGCTTGCATGTGTCGCCAGAGTGTGGGCCCCGTTCATTGAAGGCGATGATCAAGAAACGCTTGGGGAGCGTGTTGCGGGATGCATCTCGGGTGACACCCTCCCTCTTCCAGCTGTAGTCAAAACCGGGGAAGCGTGGCTGAACCACATTCTTTCTCACTTGGATTGGACGGCATTAAGTGACAGGGTTGGTGATTACGACCGCAGCTTGCCAGCACTGCAACATCTTTCCACAGCCCACCATGATGCGAAAACACTCCTCCAGAAAGCCAAATTCGACACACCTAAGGCAGGGTTGGCATTCATCGAATACCTCGAACGCCTTGTAGCAGAAACCAAAATGCCAAGCGAACGAGCCTCCAGTAAAGATGTCCGTGTCTTAACGCCAGAAGAGGCGCATGGGGTCTCGGCAGATCTGATTTTACTGGTCGGCATGGATGTCGATGCCTGGTCGATGAAACTCCCTAAAGTGCCTTGGCTCGATGCTCCAACCAAATTGAAATTGGGTATGCTTCACACTGATTTAGCCGTGCGCAGAGGGCGACATCATTTGCGCCATTTGATGCAAGCAGGCTCGACAGTTGTTGTGTTCGACAGCACCCTTGAGGAGGGTGGTGGTCCTGCAGCACCTTTTGCTGAATGGCTAGCAGATTCGCAACGGGATGGGGACTTTTTGTCTTACCAAGGCGCCCCAGAATTTGTGCCGAGTGAAGCAATCAGTGGAGAAGATCCTCGAAGAGCGTGGCAAATCGACCCTTCGACGCCTGAACACACTTGGCTGACACCCCGCCCATTCACGATGCATGCGAGCGGTGGCGTTGTCAGTGGGCTGCGCTCTGGACACAGGCCAAGAGATGAGCGCCAACGCATCGGATTAGGGTTGCGAGAAGACCGCGAAGCCATCGGCCGAATCAATGCAGTGCCCGGTTTGGCGATGGCGTACGAAGCACAAGTTCTGAACGATCGTAAGCAACGTCAACCTTCGTTTGACGATCTTGAGAATCTCGAATACATGCCATGGGATGCTCGAAATCGTTTGGTCTCAACAGACCTTCTTTCGCTCGACCCGACGCTCAATCAAGCCCAAATCGGCAGCCGAGAGCAAGCGGTATGGCCTCATTTGGGCATGCGCAAGAACAAAGTCAGCCGGGGTGTTTCGATCGACCCACGTCCTCTCCCTCCAACGCCATTGAGCGAAGGTGCCCTCCCCGATGTCCTCGGCGTCCGTTCACCTGGCGTCCATCGAAAGGTGTGGTCGGCAAGCCGTTTGCAGCCTTGGCTTTCTTGCCCGCGACAAGCTTGGGTGACTGGTCATCTGCAAGCTGAAGGTGAAGAAGACGAACTCGAAGACATCGATCACCGCACACGCGGTCAGATTATTCACGATGCTGAAGCAGCCCTTCTGGCGGCCCATGGCGTTCCAACCGGTGGCGAAACAGAACAACAACCGACGCCTTTGCACCTCGGGCCGAGTCCAGCCCCAGTTCAGGGATGGCAAGCCATCTTGGTCCACCTCGAAGAAAACGTTCCTTGGCTGACTCGAAATGATGCCATTGCCACCCACCGATGCCGCGATCTTCTGGGCGTCGACCCTGAAGCATGGCGTGCACACCTCGATGGTGAAAACGTGCTCGTAGCAGGGGGCCGGATCTGGCGAATGTTAGAAGCAGACTACGCACTTGAAAACGCAGGACCACTGGCCTGCGAATGGCCAGTTTCCAACGGCGATTCATCGTTTGTGGAAGTTGATGCAGTCAATGATTCGGGCGAACTCCGCCCCTTTAACATTCGAGGGAATGTGGACCGGGTTGACGAAGTGATTCTGAGTCAAGAGTTGCAAGCAAGAGCCATCAAAGACAACCTGCTTTTACCCGGCGGCGATGCCACAACACCTCTCAATCTTCGAAACCCAACATCGAGTGGGCCAGCACGCCGTTGGGTGATTATTCGTGATTTGAAAACCGTCAATGGTCCAAAGGTTGGCGAGAGCGGGAAGCGCCACCTAAAAGCCCTGTTCAATGAAATTCAATTGGGCCTGTATGCGCGGGCTTGGGAACTTGCTCATCCCGGTGACCGAGTCGTTGGTGTCGGCGTCATGGAAGTCGGTGAAGGATCGACCCACTACGTGGAAATCGATCCAGAAATCGAACCTTACCTCGACGGGCTTTCGCTTGGTGAACGCACGCTCCTAACCGCCAACCAGTTCCGATTTTCTGATGATGAATCCTATCAGAGCAATGGGTTCCGCGCATGGATGAATGAACGGCTTCAGACCGCTCGCCGAGCAGTGGACACTGCCGCCTCAGGCCATATCCACCCCGTTCCAAGTTCATCGTGTTCTTTTTGTAATGTCAGGTCGATTTGCCCATCTTCTGTCCTCGGAGGTGAATCACGTTGAGCAACAATCGAATCCCATTCAACCGCAGTCAACGCCTAGGCCTTGATATCGACCGGCACATCGCCCTTGATGCCGGTGCAGGAACAGGGAAGACTACGGTGATGGCTGAGCGCTATGTCCAGCACTTGATTTCACCTCTTCAACGCTCAACATTGGTCCTTCCAAATGGCCCACGAGAGCCCTTGAGCGGGCACGGTTCACTGCGCGCTCCGGCGCGTGAACGGACAGAACGAAAGGCATGGCAAGGCTTGCTTCCAAGCGAAGTCGTGGCAATTACATTCACCAGGAAAGCCGCTTCTGAACTGAAGGCACGAATCAGAGCGCGGGTCGCAGCGACCCGGAAATCACCGGTCAAAACCGGCGATGACGCAGGTATCTTTGATCCGAGAATCAGTTCGGATGCCGACGTGGAAATGCTCCTTTCATCGCTTGATGAAGCACCAATTTCAACCATTGACGCCTTCCTTTCACAATTGCTTGCCCCACACTTGGATTTGGTGGCAGTCCATCCGAGCCGCGAGCAAATCGCCCAAGAACGAGCACCGTTATTGATTGAAGAAGCCCTGCATTCAGCATGGCGAATTCGAACCGTTAATGATGCCCAAGAAGCAGGTGTTCTGGGCTACGTCAACTCCTTCATCGAGGCTAGGAACCGGCTCGCTGTTGCGCTTGGTGGCCAAGAGCAAGCCTCAGTCGTGTTGTCAGGCATGCTCAACAAATCCCTCTTCGTAGAGGAATCGAAGCGAGCCATTGAGGCCCACTCACTGCGCTTAGGGGCACCGTTTGGCCATGACACTCAGATCCCCGAACAGCTGTTTTTGGAGATGTTTTTGCAACCGATTGCCGAGGACATCGATTCTTTTGCTGTGGAACTTCATGCTCTTCTAAATGATTACATCGACCTGTACTTGCCTCACGCAGCATCCTACATCGATCCCGCACAGGTGGTTGCAGGTGGGCCGGAAACACGCTTCAACCATCTGCGTCACATGGCGCGCCATGCTTTCGGACAGGAACCTTTGCTTCGTATGCAATGGGTCTGGAACACGGCGATTGCAGCAGGAGGGAAAATCAAAACAGATGGGACAAAAACCACCTTCTTCCCAAAGGGCGCCCTTCCTCCAGCCAGTACCAGTGGCTGGCACCCAGGCTTGCTCCCCAAATCCAAGGCTAAAGGCGTGACTGGGGCCCAAAAAGATGCGATTAATGCAAGTGCAAAAGCACTTGGTCAAACGATGTCAAACATGCTCAACTCTCAAACCGGACGGCTGATTTGCTTAATGGGCCGCAGTGCCACGTTACTTTCGCCTGCCATTGAATCCCCTTACATTCCTGAAGGCAGCACGTACAGTTTGACCGAACTCGAAGTCCAACTCCCCGAAACGATGGGCGATGTTGGAAACATGAGGGTTGGTGCAGCGCTACAGTCTCAGATTCTTTTGGATCTGCTGAGGGTTCACGAGGCTTGCAAAGATATTCTTGCCCAACTGAAGGCGCATGAAGGGGTGCATGATTTTGATGACATCCAAAACCTTGCAGCAGATTTACTGCTTGCTCGGTGCCCAGACATGGTTCGATTTGACTATCCAGTTGCCGTTGTTGAGGCCCTGGATGGCCTAGGCAACGAACCTTGGAGCGATCATCATATTTCCAGAGCGCTCACGCTTGCAGGAGATGACGAAGCATGTGCGTTGGATTTGCAACGAAGGCACCACGTTCTGCAAACCATTCGCCGGCAATACCGTGCATTCATCATCGATGAATATCAAGACACCAACCCTGCCCATTTCCGCCTTCTAGCACGCTTGTGGGGCCACAGAGTTTTGCATCACGGCGAGCCAGAACGACCGCTCGGCCCTTGGGATCCAACCGTTTGTATCGTCGGGGATATGAAACAGAGCATCTACAGATTCCGGCAGGCAGAGGTGTCCGTTATGAGGCGCGCAGTCGCCGCAATTATGGCTGCCAATGAGAATGAATTGTACGAAAGTCGATGGCCACCAGAAGTTCGTCGAGAGGGCTTTGGGCGGGATCCACGACCACTTGGAGCGGGCGGTGAGACTTCAGCATTTATCACGGCTGATGCGTTAGCACCAGGCGAAGTTGTTTCACAGGCATGGACGCATGTAAGTCTTGGAACCGATACCGGTGACTACGCACCAGAATTCTCGGGTGGGGACAGGCAGATGTTCAGGCAGCACGGACTCATTGATCTCACCAGCAACTACAGGACCAAACCCAATCTTGTTCACGCCATGAATGGAATTTTCAGAGATGTGTTTCATCCACGGCATCACCTTTTACCTGGTGAATGGCATGCTACAGCGCAGGACCTTGACGCTGGCAGGCCGTCAGGCAACACCCCCGGTGTCCTTGAATGGCTCATGCCGTTGAGCACAGAAGAAGGCGATGTTTCTTCTGACCTTTCGGTGCCCGTCGATGTGTTTTCAAATCAGAAATCGAAGGACATACATCTCGAACACGAACTGATTGCTGGTCGGCTTTCAGCGCTTCTTCAAGGCCAAACCACCCAGGTATGGAGCGCAGCGGACAGAGCGTTCCGCGACGTCGAGGGCCCAGACGCAGCCGTCGATCCTTCAGATGTCATGATCCTCGTTCATTCTCGGAAGCACGTTCCAGACCTCATTCGCCGTCTACAACAACGAGGCATCCCTGTGGTTGCGGACAGGCAAGGGAGTTTGCTTGGAAGGCCAATCGTTCAACCCTTGATGGCTTTGCTCAATCTGATTGCCAACCCTGGTTCGAGGGCGGCCGTGCTCGGTATTGCCCGCTCACCAGTGCTCGGTTTTACTGATGGCCAAATCCAGACCATGATGGAACAAGCACCAGAAAGCGATTGGTGGAACCATCTGGAACACCATGCACCGAACAAGAACATCGCTACCTTAGTGGCTCATCTAGGTCGCCTTGTTCGGAAAGGAGCGCTGTATGAAGTCGTCGATGCGGTGCTTGACCATTCAGATTTACTCGTTGCTTTCCCAGAGGACACAGATCGGCAAAATGCAGAGGCGTGGTACAGTTTAGCGGCTTCGATTGGCAATGAACTCGGCCATGAAGCAGCAGCGATCCATGAACGGATGTGTGAACTTCAACGGTTGCGCCAAAAAGGCCCCTCGGCAACAAATGTTCCAGCTGGAGGGGCTGTTCGAATCATGACGGTGCACAACGCCAAGGGGTTAGAAGCCGATGTGGTGTTTGTTGCTGGCTTGTTCAAAGCAGGAGCCTCGGATACACAACTGAACACCAAAGAAAACGTGCTTGTGACGCCCCAAATTATTGCCGGGCGGATCAATCCATGGCGCTCCCTTACCAGACCCCAAGACGGACTCTGGGAGTTCACCCTTCAACTGGATCAAGCCCAGACTCAAGCAGAACGCCGACGTTCATTCTATGTCGCGCTCACACGAGCACGGGACCGTTTGATCCTTGTCGGTGCTCACAAAAACACATCAACCATCAATGCGGCGTCGGGTGAACTTGAGGTTGAATCCAAAGCATCGAGGAAAACCATGGGAGGCATGTGGATTGAAGGGCTCAGAAGCCTTGCCCACGAAGGCCAAATCGCTGACTCACCCTGGTTGTTGACCGGGGATTTATCCCATCAAACCCTGCCTCCTTACGACAAAACAACCCTCACACTCGACCCGTTCGCACTCTCTCAAAACGCCAAGTTGGGCGAAGATGCCATCCAATCGGTTCGAATTTATCACCATCCAGACTGTTTTGAAGCAGGTCAGAAAAGCACGCCTTTGGAAGATTGGCGCCTCTTAGAACAACGGATTGAAGACCTTCCGGTCGAACCCCAACCGCAAACTCCGCCGCTCATGGTCATGGAATCCGTTCGTATGACTGCTCACGGACTGGACACCAGCAACCTCTGCCATCGCCGTCATTGGCTGTCCGAAGTCAAAGGGTGGGTGCCGGAAAAACTCAACTTGATTGGCGTGAAGAAAGAATCGAAAGGAACATCGAGCCAGTATCCCCTCGCAACTGTGTTTGGAACGATGATGCATCGTTTGGTGGAACTTGGCCTGGCCAACCCTTCACTCCACGCAGCGCCTCACTCAATCCCTCTCCCTGCCGCCTGGCAGTTTGAAGGGAAAGACGGGCTTGATGACGAGGCCATGATCGATGTTGTCCTTGCCGAAGAGGGGTATATTCGACAAGGAAAGGATGCCTCAAGCCACGTCGCCAAACGAGCAGGTGAACGTTTAGTCGAACTTGGGGCGCTCGTCCGAGAGGGTCTGCTTGGAAAATTAGCAGCAGGTGAAACCCACTTCGGACTCACGGTTGAGGGTCTGCGGACAGAATTGCCTTTCTACCATTCTCACAGCGTTGATGTCGATGGTTTGAAGCGAACTACGTTCGATGTCGTCGAACCAATCAACCATGCCACGATCGAAGCGCTGACCTTGATTTTTGACGGACGGGCGGACCTTGTGCTTGCCCTTCGCAATGAATCCAACCAAGGTTTCCTCCAGATTGTCGACCTCAAAACAAAGGGATGTCGCGATGGATTTAATGCCGCCAATCCCTCCAAGGGAACAGCGCTTCAACAGTACAAGGGTGACGTGCTCAATCCAGAACCATCCACTGATGCAGAGCGTGCTCTTTTGAAGGAACACCGCCTTCAACTGACACTGTATTCCATGGCGCTCGAAGCGATTGAGATGAGCAAACCTGCTGAAGAACAACGAACCATCCTTCCACCTGCCTTGCTCGTTGGAGCATCGGGGAGAATGATACAGTTGTCCCCTGGAGCATTTGTCAAAGCTCGAAAAGACCTCGATGATCAACTCGAGTGGATCGGTCACCTCGCCGTGGTTCCCGAAACACTGGATGAGCCAGAGCGTCTTGATTCTGAAACCTCGGAACCCTGTCAAACGTGTCCATTTTACACTGGCGATGTTCGGCTGTGCGGTCCAGCAGGCAGCCCCCTCGGGCTCGGACCTTTTGACGCAGAAGCTTAGATGGCCAGTTTACGACCCATCATGACGAGCGTGCCGACAAAATCATCGGTTGCTGCGACTCGATGCATCTCAACATCAACAAACCCAGCCATGTTCATGGCTTGTTCCCATTGTGCTTGACTCAACAATGTCATGTGGACATTCAAAGCGGAAGGCCATCCGTGACTGTCATCGTTTTCGAGGTAATGGTCCACTCCGGCCACCAAAACACCACCATCGCTCAACCAACCATCATGCAGTGCTTTGAGCATCGTGGCCGGGTCGTGGAGGTAGTAGAGGAATTCCATTGAGTGAAGCAAATCAAAACGCTCGCTTGGTTGCCATTCGGGTAAAAGAGCGAGATGAAATTCTCCATCGCCAAGGCTGCGTGCCTTCTCGATCATGGCCTGTGAACCATCGACGCCCACCGCATGCGTGCACCCGTCAGTTGCTTGGAGGGCTCTGCAGACCCATCCGTTTCCGCACCCGACATCGATGGCGGAAAACGGTCGTCCAACCTTGGCCAGAGCCAAGTTCAGCATCGCAGTGACAGAGGCTGCATGGCCGCGCTCCATACCTTCGTCCTTGTTCTTGTTCGCCCATTCTGAAAACAAATCAGTAGCCGCTCGGGTGGTCATGCACCGTGGCTTACCCCCCGTTCCATGAAGATGCCCCTCAAACGAAAGGCACATGGTCGGTCGTTCTGTGGCCGAAACCATGCTGGACACAACCGCCACACTCGAAGATGTGCTTTACCCACCTATTGATGCCTATGAGGCCGGAACGCTTCAAGTGACGGACCTTCATACAATCGCCTGGGAAAAAACAGGAAACTCAGAAGGAATTCCAGTTGTCGTGATCCACGGCGGTCCCGGCGGCGGAGGCCAACCAGCTTACCGACAATACTTCGACCCCGAGCAATTTCACATCATACAATTCGATCAACGCGGTTGTGGCAAATCCACACCTCATGCCGAATTGAGAGACAACACAACTCAGGCAATGGTGGCTGATATTGAAGCGCTTCGGGTGTCATTTGGCATTGAAGAATGGCACGTCTTCGGAGGTTCATGGGGTTCGACGCTTTCCCTCATTTATGCCCAAACATACCCAGAACGGGTCATCAGTCTCGTTCTACGAGGCATATTCATGTGCAGAAAGAGTGAACTGAAATGGTTCTACCAAGACGGTGCCAGTCACATATTCCCTGATGCTTTCGAACCCTACAGGGAGCACATTCCAGAAGAAGAACGTTCAGATTTGATCCAAGCCTATTACACCCGCCTCACCAGTGAAGATGGCGAAGTTCGTCGTGCTGCAGCAAAGGAATGGACCCGATGGGAGATGGCTACGAGCAGGTTGTTCCCTGATCCATCTTACCTCGAAAAAGCAGATGATTTGGATTTCGCAGTCGCCTTTGCGCGCATCGAATGCCACTATTTCATCAACGCCATTTTCGTCGAAGAAGCACATATCCTCAACCACGCATCCATTATTGAACACATTCCTACGGTGATTGTACAGGGCCGATATGATGTGGTTTGTCCTGCCCGCAGTGCCTGGGAGTTGCACAAAGTATTACCAAACAGTCGCTTGATTATGGTGCCAGACGCTGGACATTCAATGGGTGAAGTAAGCATTGCTCGCGAACTCGTGTCAGCAACCAACGCCCTCTGCGAATGACCAACGCGCGCATTCAAGGCGATTTACGGGGTCGTTTAGGCGTCGGCTTGATAGGGTGGAGTTCGGTGGACTCGCATGGAGGCTTGCCTCCCGGTGAAACCATGACAGAAGAAGGGACCGTCACGCCAGAGATTCGAATCCAGCAACTTGAGGAACAACTCTCGACTGAGACGGACCGTCTCCAGAAGTTGTTTGCAGCGTATGAAGCTGTAGAAAAGGACCTCTTTGACTCACGAACTGAAAATGAAGTCCTCGAAAAGGAAATCATTGAACGGGAAATCGAGAAAGAAACCCAAGAAGCGCTCCTCAATGAGCGTGAAATCCGGGTCCGAGAACTCGAACTTCGTGCTGTAAAGGCAGGAAAGCAAGTCGAACATCTCAAGCCAGAACTCGAAAAGATGGAAGAGAAGTACTCCCGTGAAAAAGACCGCCTCGGCAAGGTGTTTGGAATTGCAGAAGAACTCGACAACGATCTCCGCCTCGCCGTTTCAGAAATGAAGGCCCGTGACGACTGGTACGTCGATCACATGCAAATCTTCGAAGACCTCAACAAGGCCATCAAGCAACGCTATGAGATGATTGAGCGAGCGGTCGAAGCCGAGCGCAAATCACAGCACATGTCCCGTGCCTTTACTGAGCGAATGGACGACATGGTCGATGCACGAGCAGCCGACATGACCATCGAAAAGGCAGAACAAATCACCGCTGACACCGATTCATCTACCGTTGAAATCGTTGCTGATGAAGCAGTCGAAGAACCTCTTGAAGAGGGCACTTCGGACACCAGCGCAGAAGCACCAGCAGAAGCACCAGCAGAGGAACCATCCAAAGCCGCCGAAGTGGGAGCCAAAGAGGCCTCCGCAGAAGGTTGGTCCGACGGTGAAGACCCCTGGGCAGAGTGAGGCTTTCCAATGACTGGGCTGGCCCATGGCGGCCATGCGCCGGTGCTGATCACCTTCATGATGGGCGTAAGTTCCATCATTGTCGGTTCACTTATTGATCCGTTGAGCGGACTCGTCCCTCTTTTCGGCATCCTGTGCCTGATGGCCTCGGCCTTTTTTGTCAACTTCTGGCGCGATCCAGACCGTCCGATTCCAAAAGCATCTGGAATTTTAGTTTCTCCAGCCGACGGGCATGTCATGTTCATCCGTCGAGAACGAGCCACAGGGCACCGTCCTTCGAAAAAAGAACACGACACGGGGCTCACCGAAAGCGATCCCCTAAGTGGTGATTGGATGCCTAGCCCATGCGAAACACCCCTTTCCTTCGCTACTGAACAACGCTTCGAAGCAGTTGCTGTCGGCGATGAAGATCCAAACGATGTGGTTCGTATTGCCGTGTTTATGTCTCCGCTTGACGTGCACGTCAACCGTGCGCCAATGGCTTCAACCATTGAACGCATGGAGCATCGAACTGGAAAGGGTTTGAAGCGCGGACCATTTCTCGCCGCTTACAAAAAAGAAAGCGAATACAACGAACGGGTGCGAACCGTGTTCCTGAGCAATGATGGGGTTCGAATCGAAGTGACGCAGATTTCAGGTGCACTCGCTCGCACAATCATACCTTGGCAAGGCATCGGAGATGAAATGAGGCGTGGCCAAAGGTATGGAATGATTCGCCTCGGCTCTCGTGTCGATGTACGTGTTCCTGCCCAAGCCTTCACTTCCTCTTTGATCTCTGCAGAGATGAACGATCCTAGGCATCCAAAGGGTCAATTTGTACAGGCAGGGGCATCAATTTTGTTTCATCCGAAGGCTTGAACCGCGTCGGTGGATTGAAACACACTCGACCAGCCAGTAGAATCAAGGGGGACTTCGATGTCGAATCATAAATCACTCACATTGGTCGGCGAAGGCAACAAAGGTGCCCGCATTCACGACCTGGTCAAAGCCCCTGCCAACACGCCCTGGGCAAAGGCCAGACAACAGTCTTGGGATGCCAACGAACCTGCTACGGTGTACTTCACGCCAGAAACACTTGCTGATGGCACACCAACCAGTGCAGTCACCGTCATTCTGCGGACCAAGGGTTGCCATTGGTGGTGGTCGAGCGGCTGTACGTTCTGCGGTTATTTCAACGACACACGTGACGATGTAACCAACGAAGATTTGCATGCTCAATGGGCTTATGCAAAAAATAAATTTGATGATTTCAAGGACCATGGCATGGTCAAGGTCTACACCAGCGGGTCACTGCTCGAAGACCGAGAGATTCCCGTCCCGTTCCAAGAAACCGTGCTTCGTGAATGCCAAGAACTCGGCAAGGAATTGATTGTAGAATCTCGTTGTGAGCAACTGACGGAAGAGAAGCTCGAATGGGCAACCTCGATCAACACCAGTTTTGCTGTTGCAATTGGTCTCGAAGCCTATGATGACGAAGTGTTAAGGTTCCACGTCAACAAAGGATTCACCACCAAATCGTGGGATCGTGCCGTGACAAACCTCCAAAAATACAACATTCGCGTGAAAACATACCTGATGTTCAAACCCCCATTCATGAACGAAGCCGATGCTTTGCTGCACGGCGTTAAGTGGATTGAAGCCGTTGCAGACCGAAGCGATGAAATTTCAGTGAATCCAATGAACATCCAACGAGGGACCATCATCGATCGATTGCACAGGCACAACGAGTATCGGCCACCTTGGTTGTGGTCACTTGTTGAAATGATCACCAGGGCCCATCCAACCATCCATCCTCAAGGGACCGGAAACGGAGGCGCTGGCCAAGTGAGTCGGCTGATCGTTCATCCTACTGCAGGTGGAAGGGTCCGTGGTGCGCACAATTGTGGTGCTTGCGACTCACATGTTGTTGCTGCAATCGAACGCTATGCGGTTTCAGGTGATATTCAAGAGTTTGATGGACTTGCATGTGATTGCCAAAAAGCATGGGCTGAAGAAGTCGCTTTAGAGCACGCATTGCCAACACCACTTGGCATTTCCAAACCTCGCCGAGGCAACATGTTGAACGCTCTCCGGGCGCCTTGAGTGGTTGCCAGCAATCCCTCGTATCCCTCTTTGCGGGGTGTGAATCTTTATGACTGCTGTACGAGTGGGCGGAATGTCCCCTTTGGGGTCTTGTTCGGGTGAACCTCATGACAAACGCAACCAGTCTTCCTGATGTAACCGTTGGAACCGGCGAACCGGCTTCCAGTCGTATTCTTTTGACCCTCTTCTTTGTGGGCGTCATCGGCATGCTCGCTTTGTTCTCAAATGTCTTTGGATGGGATAACATCCCACTCCTCGGTGAACTCGTGCCATTGATCGGTAATCTCGGCGGCAGTGGCATCTGGTACTACCTCATTGGGCTCTTGATTGGCCTAGGTGCGATTGTTGCATCTGTTTTAGCAGAGGTCATCGTCGATTAGGAGGTGTGATGTATGGAAACCGTCTTCATTACTTCCGGCCTTTTACTTGCCATCCTGGCGCTGACAGCAAATTACCTCGTCAAAGGCATCGGTGGCATGAGTGCCCCTTTGCAACAAATTGGTCTCTTTTTGCTTAACAAAGCCCCAGCCGGCCTCATTGATTTGTTCAATGACGAAGCAGGAAGTGGAAGCAAAACATGGATCCGTTTCGGTATGGTTTGGTTTTTGTTTGCAGCCATTGCTTCTTTCCTCGGTCTATGGCACAGTTATGATGGAGCTGCATTGAATTCCCTCGCCAGCATTGGCTGGTCGTACGACGACGGTTCGATGCTCACCACGTACACGAACGTCTTCTTCATGACGGCGCTCAATTACATGCTTATTGGTGGCGCTCTTGTTGCGGTATCCCGAACTGCAAAGGGCCGATTGGCCAGTGAAAAGAGCGCATCAATGGTCGCATTACTGTTGACAGTTTCAACAGTAGCCTACCTCTTGCTCCCAGCGCTTCTCTCCTTCGTGTCCTTGAATAACGAGGCTGGCATCATTGAGAATGTCACCAACCTGTCTGCCTTCGTTCTTGCGGGTCTGCTCCACGCTGCGATTCTGATCAACGTCTTGATCACCGTTGCAAACCGTGATTCAGAAAACATCACCCCAACAACATGGTTCCTCGTTCTCGCCCTTGTGGCTAAGATTGCAGGTGGCATGATGGCCTTCTTCGGTGATCTTGCTGGGTCTACTCAGACGGTTTGGATGGCTGAACACGTGATCACCGGATGGGTGCCACTTGCTCTCATGTTCGGACTCGCATACCATATCATCCCGTTCACCACAGGCACGCCTGTTTGGTCTGAATCCCTGCTCAAGGTCAACATGGTCTTGCTCTTCCTCACCATTCCACCCTTCTACATGACGGCTGCTTCAAGCGCTGAGTTGCTCCAAAACCTCGGCGCAATTTTGCTCACCCTTGGCTTGCTACCAATCCTTGCAGGTTCGTTCAACCTCCTGATCACAGCAAAATCCAATGCAGAAGCAATTGTCAAGAGTCCAGGCGCATTTGCAGCAACAGGGGCTATGCTCCTCTTGCCAGTGTTTGCTGTTGGCGGTTACTTCACCGGCATGGATGTCTTTGTCGGCCTCGGTAACCTTGGTACCATGGCTGAAACCGTGGATCAAGGATTCATGTACACCGTTGGCGGCTTAATGATGCTTGCAAGTATCTTCACAGCCTACCCACTGGCTGCTCGTAAGCAACTTGCTAACCCTTCGAACGCCCAACTCGCTGTCTGGTTCACTTTCATTGGTGGAGCCACATCCACCATCGTTCGCTTGATGGGAGATTTCACAACCCAGGCTGTCGTCAATTCCGGCGTTGAAGAAGCCGTCCCATCCAGTGGCGGTTTCCTTCTGGTTTCCTCTGCTCTGTTCTACCTCTGCGCTCTGGCTGCCATCATGGCTGCGTTGATCATGATTCGAACCGGGAACCGAAGCAACGCTGATGCTGAGGAATCAAGCACAGTAAGCGACATTGATTCCTACACGCTTGTGGAAGGATCGACAACCATCCGCACCCTTCTGGGCCGTGGGGTCGGTATCGACACTCAACTCAACGTCGGTCACACTGAAGAAGAATCAGGATCGACCATCATCGCCGTTGGTGCTCATTTGCACAACGACGAAGTGACAGAATTCCCAGACGATGAAAAAGAACCAGCGTCAGAACTTGTCATGCTTGCGGACTACCTTGACAAATCAGACCAGTCGCTTGCTCAATTTTTCAAATCAATTGACCTTGATGACTCAGGAACCGTCGATGGTTATGAATTCCAAAAAGCGTTGAAGGGTGCAGATATCGCCAACCTTCCTCCATGGGGAATGGGCGCATTGTTAGAAGCAATGGATCTTGATGGTGATGGAAAAATCAACCTCCCAGAACTCCAGATTGCTTTGATGAAAATCCGAGCCAGTCAAGGTTCAGAAGAAGAGTGATTTCGTTAAGCGTGGGTGTGTGAACAAGGTGCGAATCGGCCTTGTTGGCAAACCAAATGTTGGCAAATCAACATTCTTCAGTGCTGCTACTTTAGCTAAAGTTGACATTGCGAATTACCCCTTCTGTACCATTGAACCAAACGTCGGTGTAGCATTTGTTGCTGCCCGTCTCCCATGCCCGTGCAAGGACCTTCGTGCGAAATTGGAAGCTGAAGGAAGGCTTGAGCCCGTTGCCGATGATGATGCGAGGGAAGGTAGCCTGTGCGAGCCTCGGACTGGTTCGTGCGTTGGCCATCGCAGACTTGTGCCCTGTTTCCTCGTCGATATTGCCGGCTTGGTACCCGGTGCGAGTGAGGGCCGGGGACGTGGCAATGCTTTCTTGGCTGACCTTGCCAACTGCAACGCTCTGATTCAGGTGGTGGATGCAGCAGGCAGCACCGATCTCGAAGGCAACCCTCAGGGATTGAACCAGACGGTTGAAACCGCTCGTTCGAGGGTGAATGAAGAAATTGAATTCCTGGGTCTCGAACTTGATGCTTGGATTGCAGGTCTGCTGAACGATGGGTGGGTTCGTGGCGTTCGAAGAGTCCAAGCAGAAGGCGACAAAGGATTGACTTCCTTCATCCATGAACGGCTGACAGGGCTCGGAGCAACCCTTCAATCTGTTACTTCCGCATATGAAGCGTTTCGCTCAGAGCAAACTGAATTGGGCTCTCCTTGGGATTGGAAAGAATCAGTCATTGCTTCCCTCGCCGTCCACTTGCGAAAGGCGCTGTTCCCGATTCACATCGCTGCTAACAAATTTGATGTCGCCCCCGAGGGCGTCTTAGACGGCGTGGTGGCGAATGGCATCATCGTACCTTGCATGGCTGATGTTGAACTTGGCTTGCGACGTGCTGCTGGCGCAGAACTCATCGCCTATGTGCCTGGTTCGAACGGTTTTTCGTTTACTGACGCCTCCTCATTGAATGAAGCCCAACTCAAAGCCTTGGATCACATGCAAGAACGCCTTCACTCCAATCAAGGAACTGGCGTGGCCACCGTGCTTGACACCGTCTTGTTTGACGAATTGGACCACATTGTTGTGTACCCCGTCCAAGACGAAGCACGATGGACGGACGGTGATGGAAAAATTCTCCCAGATGCATTTGTTGTACCATCTGCAATCCTGGCCAAGGCCCTTGCATACAAGGTACACAGCGATCTCGGTGACGGATTTATTCGAGGTGTCGACGGACGGAGTCGCCGAGTTGTTGGCTCAGATTATGAACTTCAAGACGGTGACGTGTTGAAGATACATGCCAAATCGTGATCAATGGCCCTTTGGTCGATCATAAGCAGGGGTAAGCCTTGCCATATCTCCAGAATATTGGCCACCACGGTAGATGAACCAAACAGGTGTGATCAAGGTCAAAACGAGGAAGAGGAGGAGGAAGTAGAAGCCCCATGGCTGAACATCTTTGAGCACCATGACCCAAAGGGTCCACAACAAAGGGATGTAGAGGAAGATGCTGTACCTTCGAGCCATGATTTGAAGGCGAGCGCTTCCAGTGCCGCTGTCAAACATGTTTGCAGCATCCTCTTTGGACACCAATCCTTTCTCAACTCCGCAGCGAACACAGACTTGGCTCATTGGGCCATTTCCATGGATGAACTGCTCACGTGGATAGGTGCTTGAGCAATGACGGCAGGTTGGCATGGTCTTCCCTCAAACCGTCCCACACACTCAAGATTCTTCAAGCATCCGCTCTCATCTTGAGGAAATTACGCAGCACTTTGATTCCATTTGGAGAGCCGACGGACTCTGGATGGAATTGAATCCCGAAGACCATGTCTTCTTGATGGCGAATCCCCATGATGTCCCCAGTTGTTTCGAGGTGGGCGGTTTCAATCCATGCAGAAACCCCCGCGTTCACGAGAACGAGGGAGTTGTACAACGCAAAGGGGTGAGGTGAATCAAGTCCTTCGAAGACGTGAGTTTGTTCGTGCTTTATCGCTCGAGGAGAGCCATGCACGGGGCCTGTAGGGACTTGAATCAGTTCCATGCCTGCAGCCACGCCGAGGGCTTGATGGCCGAGGCAAATACCCAATATTGGTAGGTTGAGAAGTCCGCTAACCGCTTGATGTGCGATCTCGAGGGTGAGTGGCGAGTCGCTTGGTTCACCAGGCCCTGGCCCAAGGAGGACATGAGTCGGATTCAGCCGTTGGACAAGGGACGCCAACACTTCTGCTTCAGTGGCTGTGTGTTCGATGGCCGATCGTGACTGATGAATCACAACGGTATGGCCGAGGCCTGCAACAGCATGAGCGATGTTCTGAGTAAACGAGTCAAGGTTGTCGATCAACAGCACACACTGCTCCAATTCCAGCCCCTCAGCGTCCCGATAAATGCGCCCGATTTCCATAGGTGTGGGCACGGGTTCTGGCTCAAGGGCATGAATTTCTAATCGGCCTTTAGGAAGGTCTCCGATTTTTTGTGCATCCCATCCGCAAGCAGTTCGAAGTGCTGCAGCTTTCCATTTTGCTTCTTCAACTTCATTGGCAGGGGATGAGCCGATGGTGATCCCACCGCCTGCTGCAATTGCACCATGCCACTGCTTCTTGGTTTTCTGTGCAATCAATGTTCGAATCAAAATGTTCCAAGCGGATGCACCCGAATGTGCATCAAACCAGCCGATGGACCCAGTCCAGAATGAACGAGGTCGCGCTTCAAGTTCATCGATGGTAGCGCAGACAACAGTGCGGGGGCATCCGGTGATGCTGCCACCCGGGAACACCGCTTGCAAAGCATCGAGTGAGGTCACACCCTCTGATAATTCTCCAGCCACTTGGGACACGAGGTGTTGAACAGTGGCATAAGCTTCGACGTCAAATCGCTCGACTTCGACGGAACCAACAGCGCATACGGACCCCAAATCATTGCGCATAAGGTCGACAAGCATGCGATGTTCAGCACGCTCTTTCTCGTCATTAAGCATTTCAAAGCGCAGCTCCTCTTCTTGTTCTGCAGTCGCTCCACGAGGCCGAGTGCCTTTGATTGGTGACGTTTTCAATCTTTTTCCGTCCGACTGTAGCAACAATTCTGGAGACGAACTTACCAAAGCAAGTCCAAGATCATCTGAATGAAGGTACGCCGAGAATGGTGCTGGGTTTGTATGGCACAGGCGCTCAAAAATGGTTCTTGGATGCTCATTGAGTTGTCCCTCCCACCATCTTCCAAGGTTCACTTGGTAGAGTTGCCCAGCAGCAATGCTCTTTCGGATTGTTTCGATCCCTTGTTCGTGTTCAGCATCGGACATGCTCGAACTCTCTGGGTGGGGGTTGGAGTCGTGTGACGGAGGGTGCCATTTTGGGGCGGTATCTTTCAGGGCATTGACACGCTCTGCCCAATCATCGCCTTCCATTGCAAAGGCTTCGGTTTGACCCGTTGCTCGGGTTTCGACTACAAAGCGCTCGACCAACCACAACACACAGAGGAGGTCGCCTTCTTTTGGCGGGTGTTGTAACGCAAGCGGCTGCGTCCATTGAACGAGGTCGTATGCGAGGCTACCCGCCCAAAATGGACGTTGTGGAAGTTCATTTGCTGGAAGTTCAGTGAAGGTTTCTGAATCAGAAAATCCTTTCAGTTTTTCCAACAATCCTGCAAGAGTCTCGTCAAAGATCGATGTAGCATGGTACCAACAGCCATGCTTCCATTCCTCAATCCGTCCGACCAATTGGACCGATTGTTGGGCGAGGAGTGTTTCTCCTTCGCTTGGTTTGTGAGGTGGTGCTGGTTCAATTAATGGTTGACGAACAATGAACCGCCGGGAAGAGGGTCCACAGAACATTGAGTGTGTTGACAAGTGCGAGGCGGGACCGCCAGAAAGGAGAACCACTTCATCAGGACCGCCGTACTTAATCGCAGATGGACCGACCAGTTCAGCACCTTCAAGATGGTGCATGAGGGCCAACGTACGCTCTTCGATGGTCACGCCCCCACATGACTCCAAGCGTTGTCGTTTTCATAGTGTTGGGTCAGTAAGGTTTGACATTTCTCAGTGAAGCCGCGTTGTTCACCAACGGCTTCTCCATCGATTGATTCGATTCTTGATGCTCCAATGCCACTGCCTAAAGCGACAACTTCCAACGCTCTTGCTATGAGCCGTTCATTGAGTCTTCCTCGGTGGACGGGGATGCCTTCGCTCTCCAACATCGGCGCTAAGGCTTCGGCGGTGATGCTCGAAACACCACCTTCGCTAATTTCTGCGAACCAAGCAGTTCCATCTTCATCAAAAACAACAGGGGTGGCACGATCTGCATCCACCACTGCAAAGTCGTGGACTAAGAGTGCGAGGTCTGCCCCTTTTGAATCAGCAATTCTACTTGCCTCGCGATAAGGCTGCCAATCACCATGTTTTGTTCCATTAATTTTTGGTGACCAACGTGGGGCTGGAAGGGTGATTGCTTCAACGCCTTCATTTCTCAAATCAAACGTTCGTGCTTCGATGGAAAGGTCACCGGTGCGCGTTAATTCTACTCGAATCAAACCGAGAGGCGTGCATGGATGCGATGAATCTTGATGCATCACGCTCTTTTTCCAAACTGTGGCAAAATCTTGCCCCATGTCTTCAGGCCATGAAATTCGTAAGCGCCGGGCATGCTGCTCCATTCGTTTCAACTGTGGGCCAAAATCTGCGAGGTGGCTGCCCTGGTCCCAGACAATGGTCGTGAACACGCTGTCACGTGGGTTCGCCTCACTTGGTTCAGGCATCCTTCATCCTCAGAGCAAGTCATCCAAGAAGGATGTGTCAATGGTCTTCGCTGGTTGAGCTGGTGCATTTCCTACACCAAGGTCGTTTAACAGATTATTGTTCTGGACTGGCTGCATGACAGGCTGGTTTGGTTGGTATTGCGTCCTTCCATAGATGTCCTGCTGGCCTGCTGGTTGAGCGTACATGTTGGTTGCAGGTGCCGCAACGGCAGCTGGTTGTGCTGCAGTCGTTGGCGGCGCAGTCGGTGCTGTTGCACCAGCGTCACCCCATCCTTGGTCGTCTTGAATGCCCCAAGTTGCTTCTTGAAGTTCCCATGATTTGGAACGGCCACGTTGATTTCCACGGGATCGAACCACGGCGACAAAGAGGATCATTGCTGTTAGGAACAAGCCTGCAGCAAGCATGTTAGGAGTGGTCAAAAGCGATGAGAATTCAGCGCCATCGTTGGTGCTTTCTTCGCCATTGTTTCCACTTCCATCAGCATTGAAAGCATCCAGCATAACGGGTGAAACGGCTTGTTTCTCAAACAGGTTGTCTTCAGCGTTCACGGCCACATACCATGCCGTGGCGTTGGTGAGGTCTCCAAAGGAATCAGATGTGATCAGGAAGGAGTTTGACTGCTTCACCCCAGCCAACCAAGTTGCTTCCAAGGTCGTCGAATATTCTTCTTCAGCGATGTAGATGTTGTAGCCTTCAATGTCTTCATTCTGCGAAAGCGTCCATGTCACCAAAATATTGGTTTCGTCAACCCAGGTAAGGGCGATGCCACTCACATCAGGCAAGTAATCGCCCTTTGCATCAACACCATCGTCAACCGATTGTGAAGACACGGCCACGAGGTCGGAGGTGAATGCGTTATCCGAGGTGTCTCGCACCACAACAACAGCCCAAATTTCTTGGCCCGGTATGACTGGTGTGTCGCCGGCAACCAAGTCAATGGTAACCGGGAGGGTCGGAGCTCGCTCGAGTATGGCAATTGGTGTGCTTGGGCCAAGTGTTCCTGGTCCGACGCTCGTGAACGACCATGTTGCGGCGTAGACTTCGTAGGATCCAACATCGCTTGCTGCGCTCAAATCAAATCCAAGCATCAGTGCGCTACCATCATCGTTTGGACGATCGAACAAATCAATCGCTTCAAGACGAGCAGGAGCCTCATCGTCTTGTTCGTTGTCGATTGGAGTGACTGTTGCTTGAACCAGGTCCGTGAGATACACATTGCCAGCGAGGTCATGAACGGTCACGACAACATAGAGTTCGATGTTGGGCCGAATTGGTTGTGGCGTCGTCTGGGTGATGTCCATCATGTTACCTTGGCCACCATAGAGGGCGGTGGAGATGGTAACCTCGATTGGATTGAATTCTTCATCGACCCATTGTTTGTTGATTTTAAGGCATCCACAAAGGTCCGAGTTTTCACCAAACGCAGCCCATGCAGCGGAGAGGTCTGTGAGGGGTTGATCAGCGGCCCACACCGTGTAATGGGAGAAATCGTCCGCATCAGAAATTGACCACAGTACATCGATTGCAGTTCCGTCATCTTCCGGATGATCGAAGGATTGAACCGAGGTGATTCGGCTTGGGGTCGTGCCGCTTCCAGCGGTGTTCCGGAGCGGTGTGACGTTGATGAGGTCGACATCTTCGAGGTTGACGTTCAACCAATCATCGTAAGCCACGACGCCAACATAGTACATCTGCCCGTCTTGGAGTGCAACCCCGTCGATGCTTGCGACGATCGTTGATTCTTCAGAACAGTCGTTGATGATTTTAGCCTGAGAAAACCCGCTTTCTGTGAATAAAACTTGCTCATCTATCTCGGCATCAGCATCTTCCCAGAGGCGCATGAAGATAGCGTAGAAGGTGCAGTCTTCTGCCGGGTTCACATCCCATGAAACGGTGATTCGTCCGCCGTCATCGTCAGGTGTGTCAATGGCTGCAACGTTTTCCATCTTTGGTGGAGCCGTGTTGTCGTTCAAGCCACCGGTTGGAACGAATGGTCCAACGATGAGAGCGTTCGACATGTCTTCTTGCCCAGCTTCGTCGACACACGTGAGGCCGAGCCAATACGGCTGGCCTGGTTCAAGTGCAAGCACCGTCGAATTCCCTTCCATCTTCATGACTTCAGATTGAGGTGTGAGACCCAATACATCGGTTATTGGTTGAGTGGAAGGATAGATGTTTGTTTGAACTAAGTCGAGGCTTGTGCATCGTGCCCATTCGACATCCAGATCGCCATCTTCGCCACCTTCGTGAGGTCCAGCGTTCGCCCAAATTGGCGGTAGAGGTACTTCGTCACTTGGTGAGGCGGGGCCGAGCACCGCTGATGGGGTGCCCAAGCGACCATCGTCATATTCGACAACGATGATTGCGTAGTAGTCTGTCCCGTCGACCAACGGCACACCGTTTGCAGTCGTAATATCGCTCGACAGGCGGCTGTGCAGGGAAATGGCCTTGTCAATTTGGCGATTTGTTAAATCGAAGTCATCAATCATTCCACCCACAATGAATGGGCCTTCGTTGACATAAATCAGGTAACGTGCAAAGTCTTCATCGTGAACAAGGCTCCAATCGGCGAGCAATGCGCCACCGCCATCATCTGTGCGATCAACTAAATCAGTGAGTTCAACTGGTGTTTCGACCTTGATGTAATCGTACATCAGACGAACATGTAGTGAGCCATTCGACGGTGAGCGGAGTGTCAGTTGGAGGAATTGAGTTCCGTTGATGATTACGCCGTTATCAACAGCGAGTTGCATTGTGGTTTCGAAATCTGGGTTGTTGTTCAGTTCAATGGTTGCGTTGTACTTCAGGCTGACAGATTTCGCCCATGTGGCTGCGTTGTTTACCGGAGAAGTGAACGCCAACGGCACCGTTTGGAACATGATTCCGTTTGTGCCTTCAACGCCAAACGCCGGGTCGAGGGAAACGGTGTTGGAAGCGTCTGCCAATGTGATTGGCATTCCAGGATGGGTCATATCACTGATGTCGAGGGATTGAAGGTTGAATCCAACGCTTAATGGATCTGCCTTGCGAAGTGAGAACCGCTCCATTTCGGAGTATTGAGCGTTGTTTTCATAGCCAAAGAGGCCGATGTAATCGGTTGTCAGCCAGATGGCGTCGGTTGTGATTGTACCGCCTGTCATCCCGGGGCCTTGGAACATCTTGAGGGTTGCATGCGATGGGGTGCGAGCGCTCAGAATTGAGGCGCCATTTTCACCAATGGCAAGGACATGATCGCCATCGCTGACCATCTTCTGTATAGGCCACCCAGCAACTTGGAAGGACGGAGCCCCATCTTCAAATTGATTGGATTGTCCGTTGTAATGGGTCATTGGACCGATGTCCGTTGCAATATGCAAGCCCCACCAGTCTGCAGCCAAAGCATCAACAGTGTTTGATGACAGTTGATCGAATTTATGCCAGGTAACGGCGTTTGTCGTCGAGTCGACGCTGGTGACGCCAGGCCGTTCAGATCCCGCACCATCGTGGCCGATGAAGAGGGAAGTGGAAGTTGATGAGGTGCCATTGACAACAGCGGTAGTGACGGCAGTGGTCAAGGATTGTGCCGAGGTTGCCATGAGGCCCGTGCCACTCGAATAGAGGGTTGTTGCGTTGGTGAGCGTGTCCATTTTGACGACACCCGCTGCTGTAGCAATCCAGAGGTCGGTCCCGAGGAACTGAACATCCTCGATTACATTTGTTGGTAGCCCATCGCTCGTCGTGAGCGGGTTTATCCAATCCGATAGTGCGTAGTCCCATCGTCCGATTCCTCCGTTGGTCGCGATGTAGAGCATGGTTGAGGATTCAGTGAATGCGTTGACGTTGTTTGAGGGCAGGCCGCCAAGCAACCTGCCGTTTCCGAAGCCTGTGTTCGGGTCGTACACCTGGACTCCAGCTGCTGAACCTGAACTACCTTGCAACCCGATGACGAAGGTGTTTCCATAGGCGAAAAGCCCATCCATGTTGTTGTGCAAAGCTCCGCCGACTCGACTGAGTACGCCGGTTAAGGTGTCGAGTTTGTAGAGCCCTGTTGGGGTTGTCGTGATGTAAAGGTCAGTGCCCATGAGTTTCATGTCTTTGACCACAGTGTTTGCAATCATTGTCCATCCTTGCTGCCAATCCATCGTTCCATCGGTTTGCCGCTCGCCCTGAAGCAATCCGGCGCCTGCCGATCCGCCTTGTCCGAACCCTTGGATTGCGCCTTGAGTCGAGATCCATAAGTGCGTGCTATTGCCTGCCATACTGGTCACTTGACCGCTTACAAGCCCTGGGAAGTCCAGCAACGTGTTTTGCCCCAAGGAACTGATTGTGTCGACATGGCTGTATCCAGATGAACCACCAGCTTGCCCGACGAGCCACTCACTGGTGAGCCATTGGAAGGAAGTAACCGAAGAGCCTTGTCCGTTGAAGGCAACTTGTGCAGTGGACCCGCCAGATGTTGCAACGGCGCTGTAGCCTCCTCCGATGAGATTGTCCCCGCTTGTGCCAATGCCATGGCCCAGCACAAGCATGCTGTTGGAATAATCAATAGCGTCCCACCAAACACGATCGCTCGGTAAGTTGTGGTTTGCCGTGGTGATTGGGTTGAGCCAAGTATTGGAGGTGTAACTGTACTTCTTGACGTCTGCCTCATCTTCATAGAAGGCCACATAGAGGGTGTCTGCGCTGTCACAAGCGACACCAGAAACTTCGCCATAATTCTCGTTCCAGTCAGCTTCTCTAAAGGTGGTCAAAAAGGAATCATTTGCCATATCAAACCGGGCTACGCCTCCATTGTTTGCGTAAATGCCAATGTGGACAATACCCGCACACTCGGTCATCGTAATCGGGTAACCATTTGGTAATCCGTTGGATCCGGTTTCGTAATTATTCCATGTTGCGCCATCCCAATGGGAAATGGCGCCGTTTCTGAACTGGCCGAATCCATTCACTTCACCGCTGCCAACAACCAGGTCTGTGCCGTCGGTCCACAACTCGTAGATTTGGTCGCCAGCATCATTGGGTAGGCCGGAGCCAGGGGTCCATTCAGACAACCATTGACCTGCAGATTCATTGTACCGTGCGACACCATCCTCGGTTGCAAACATCACTTCGCCGTCGTATTCGATGATCTCACGGATTGGGAACTCAAAGTCACCATCGTCCCATTCACCGAGCAGTGTTCCATTAGCGTCCATGTATTGGAGAGAATTTTCGCCCCATGAAACCCACATGTTTCCTGTTGAAGATTGGTAAGCTGTCACGCGGTCCACTTGCCCAATTGGCAGAATGTTTTCGCCCCACGAACCGTTGCTTGTGTTGAATTGTGCGATGCCACCAGAGCCATCAACCTGCCACCAATTTTGAGAGGCTACGCTGATCATGATGATGTCACCAATAAGGTTCATTCCATTGACATCGCCGTTGTTCTGGCCCACCTGTGCGCCAGCATCAAGGGCAGGAAGGGAAGTGAAACTTTGAACATCAAACCGATACAGATTATCGCTGCTAGCTCCGTCATGGTAGTACATGACAGTGCCTTTGAGGATCATATCAAGAGGGTCCCCATTTCCAGCAAACAGGCTGCTTGTTTTTTCGATGTCATAGATTTCGGCTCCTGTCGTAGCGTTGAGCAATTGGAATCCATCAGCGCCTCCAATCCAAATGTAATTTGGATTCATATCGGCCGAGATTGCGGTTGCATCCTCATTTCCATCATCGAGTACATTGTCATCGGTCCACAGGGTGAGCCATTCATCGTTAGGGAGGTCATACCGAGCGATACCAATGCCATCCAAAGCAATGAACGCCACATCTCCAATCACCACGACAGGTGCGTTGTTTGTTTGTTCTCCAGCGGTCCACTCACCGACCACTTCAAAGGGCGAAGTGGTGATGATGCCAACGCCAGAATTCGTCCCTCCGAAGAGGTATGAGTTTGAGATGCCAGCCCCAATCGAGTAGGTCGCCCAGTTCGGCATACCGTCGTATACATTGAGGCATTCGTTGATTCCCAAAGTAGCAATGCTGTACTTGCATACGCCGATGTTGGTGCCAGCGTAGAGGTCGCCACCAGAGATGCTAGAAATGGCTACGAAGTCGTAAAATTGTTGAGGGCGTGTGTCCCAGGAGGAACCTTGGCCGAACGTCGTCATTTGGTTTCCGTCCCATCGGCTTGCACCTTGTTGTGTTCCGATGTAGAGGTTAGCACCGTCGGATTCGAGAGCGTAGATGTTGTCGCTGGGCAGGGAACTTGTTGCAGCACCTTGGCCAGGCGTGTTGCCAGCCGCTGTGAGCGGTATCATCAATTCGCCAGTGGACAAATCTTTCCGTGCAACACCATACCCGGGAATTCCGAAGTATAGGATGTCCCCAACAACCGCAACTGGCACCTCATTTGCCCCATTGACGCCAGTCGAAATCCAGGGCGTGAGCCAAGTATTGTTCACGATGTGATAACGGAGCAGACCATCGTTTTGGGTTCCTACATATGCCACTCCATTGTGCAGTGCGGCATCGGTAACCGAGCCTGTATCCAACACGATGCTTTCGAACACAACTGGTTGAGATCCTGTGAGGTTAATGGCTAAAAATTCGCTGTAAAACTCGTTGAGCACCACGACGGTTGAACCGTCCGATTGGACGACGGTCACTTCGTTGCTTGAGAGCGCCGTGTTTGTCGTGTCCCACGTTTGGAGGACAGTTCCATTGTTGTGCATTTGATGAGCCCCGTTGTCTGCGGCAATGTAGACGTGGTTTCCATCGTTGCTCAATCGGTTGATGTCGGCACCAATGAACACTGGTTCAATCCAGCGCGAAGTTTGGGTATCAAATCTGTTGAGGTACTGGTCGTCAGTGGCCACAAACAGCACGCCATCAAGTTCAGTGGCGTCGATCATTTGTTCAGTCGTCGGTCCACTGCCGAGCAACAAAACACCCGTGTTAAGGGGGGTTGAGCCCGGCGTAAGTTCCACCAAGGCACCGTTCCCATCGCTGAGGAGCATGAGTTCAGAAGCTGGGGAGCGGGCTCCTGAAGTTGGCCATAGAATCAGCTCTTGCCCTTCACTCGTCAAACCGAAATCTTCGATGGATTGGGATCCGGAGAACACATTGCTCGCCGTGTTGTAGGTGTGAATCGAATCACCATTGAGGATGTAGAGTGTGTTCCCAGATTGTGCAAGCCCAGCGACATCGTCACTGGCCAGCCAATTGCCACTGTTCCACGTCGAGAGCCAGAATCCGGAACTCCAGTCATAACGAGCCAAGCCCGCATCTGGTGAGGCCATCAGGAGTTGATTTCCTGAGACCATGAGTTGAGTGACTTCATCCGAGTGAAGGCTGTTGGCTGTTGACCAGGTTGAGAGGGGTTGACCCGTACTCAAGTCATAGCGGCTCACGCCGGTGTCGTCAATCGAGGTGTAGAGGATGCCATTCAATTCAATCATGGAGATTGCGTCAGTGGAATCCGCTGCTGCGACGCTTACCCAGGCGGCTCCGTTCCAAAGGGACACACCTTCTCCATTTGCAGCATAGACATCGCCTGTGCTTGCAATTTCAAACTGGTCGAAGTCAATGTACGCAGGATTGGATGCGTTTGGAAGAACAACCTGTGCGCTGCTGTCATCAAGAGAGATTGCGAAAAACCCATCTTCGGCTGTGAGAAAGTGAATCAAATTATTGGTGGTGTCGATCTCCATGTCGAGAACATCGCTCTCAAATTCCATCATATCGATGATTGGGGGGGCGTTGTTGTAATCCAACACCAAGACATCGTCGAGGATGGCCATGTACATTCGACCATCATCTGGGTGGATGGCAGTCGCTCCAATGTCCAATGAAATCGGCTCAAAGGAAACTGCTGGGTCGACCGGGGCGAGTGCTTCGATCACGAGGTCGGTAATCTCTGCATCAGAGGGGAGGGTCCAGGTTGCTCCAGAATCGCTGTTTGGGGAAAGCCGACCGTCGTAGGGGTTGGAGCCAGTGAATGAATCAGCCGAGCCAAACATGCCAAGGCCCCGCCAATCAAGGAGGTTCACTCCGATATCGCTGGCCACAAGCATTGGTTCTTCGATCATCAAACCGTCGCTTCCGTCGACGCGAACTTGGAACGAAACGTTCGATATATCAGCTCCCGGAGCGAATTCGAGGGTCCAAGAGGCTGTTGCTTGCCCGCTAGTGTCAGGATTTGCTCCGAGGGCATCGAGTTGAACCCACCCGGTATCGTTGCTCCCGGACTTTGGCCAAATAGTATCGGTGGCCGACTCGTGAGCCGAAACACCAGGAAGCGCCATCATTGGCGCGATGGAAGAACAGAGCATTAACGCAACCAGCATCAAGGCCTTTTTGCCAGCTCGGCCGGCAGAAACTGGGTCAAGAAGTTGGTTCATGATTCACAAGCGGACTTTTGGGGTATTTCAACGCGGCCCCCAGTCGTGCGCGTAATTATCATATCAGCGAGGGTAGATTTTCTCCCGAATCCGATTGAAATCCTTCGATTTTATTGCCGACGCATGATGGCATTTTGAAGTTCTGGGCTTGCTTCACGGCTTGTGTATTCCCCTCCCCCGGTTCCGTTCACACACAACACTCAAACCGACAACCACGTTCGTTGGAGTCGATTGCCTATGAATCGAGATAAAAAAGAGCGCCTGCTCAAGAAGGAAGCGCTCGAATACCACGAGGCAGAACCGCGTGGGAAAATCAAGGTCGTCCCAACCAAACCACACAGCACGGCTCACGAATTGAGTCTGGCCTATTCTCCCGGTGTCGCTTACCCTTGTTTGGCAATCGCAGAACGCCCCGAGGATGCATATCGCTACACCTCAAAAGGCAATTTAGTGGCTGTGATTTCCAACGGAACCGCTGTGCTGGGGCTCGGAAACATTGGGGCGCTTGCGAGTAAACCAGTCATGGAAGGAAAAGGCCTGCTCCTCAAGACCTTCGCCGATATCGATGTGTTTGACATCGAAGTGGACACAGAAGATCCAGAGGCCTTTATCCAAACAGTCGTCAACATTGCCA
This sequence comes from uncultured Candidatus Poseidoniales archaeon, assembly GCA_905182125.1. Lineage (GTDB taxonomy): Archaea > Thermoplasmatota > Poseidoniia > Poseidoniales > Poseidoniaceae > MGIIa-L1. The sequence continues at coordinate 28,919 of CAJJAV010000006.1, read as the reverse complement.
AAACATTTGGAGGCATCAACCTCGAAGACATCAAGGCGCCCGAGTGTTTTGAAATTGAACGACGCATTGCCGAAGCAACCGACATTCCAGTGATGCACGACGATCAACATGGAACAGCTATCATTTCAGCCGCAGCGCTTCTCAACGCCGCTGAATTGCAGGGCAAAGAACTCGCTGAGATTAACGTCGTTGTGATCGGTGCAGGGGCAAGCGCGATTGCTTGCGCGAACCACTATGTCGCCATCGGCGTAACCCGCTCAAACATTGCGATGGTCGACAGCAAAGGAATCGTCACGAAAGCGAGGCTTGAAGCCGGTGAACTGAATGAATACAAGGCCCCATTTGCCCACGACCGTGAACCAGGGGATTTGGCAGATGCTCTCAAAGGAGCCGATGTAATGTTGGGCCTTTCAAGAGGCGGTTTAGTCAACAAAGAGATGATTGCCACAATGGCTCCCAAGCCAATCATATTCGCTCTTGCCAACCCAACCCCAGAAATCCTTCCGGAGGAGATTCTTGAAGTCCGTAGCGACGCTATCATTGCGACAGGCCGCTCAGATTATTCGAACCAAGTCAACAATGTTCTCGGGTTCCCCTACATTTTCAGGGGCGCACTGGACGTCCGTGCTCGTGACATTACACAGGGCATGAAAATGGCAGCAACTCGGGCATTAGCCGCCCTTGCCAAAGAACCAGTTCCTGACTACATTTCGGCAGCATACGACGGCGCAGTGATGCAATACGGCCCTGAGTATATCATTCCAAAACCCTTCGACCGCCGGGTCCTGCTTTGGGAAGCATCGGCAGTGGCGCAAGCCGCAGTTGACGAGGGTGTTGCTGGTGTTTCACCGGAGGACTTTTCGATCAAAAAGTACCGCGAAGAACTCGAAGGACGCCTCGGCCAATCCTACTCCATCATGCGCCACGTCATCAATCAAGTTCGAGGGCGAGGCAAGCGAATCGTGTTCCCTGAGGGTGACAATGAAAAAGTGATTCGAGCAGCTGCTCAACTGGTCGATCAGAAAATATGTTACCCGATTTTACTTGGCCCAGAAAAGCGAATCCGCAGAATGATGGACGATTTGAGTTTGAATTTTGATTATGAAGTGTACGATCCTCGAAAGGATGCGCGGAGAAAGGGCATCTATTCACAGTCCATGCTGGATCGACGAAACCGCAAGGGAATGACGGTTGCAGATGCTGCACGTTTGCTCAAATCTCGTCCGTACTTTGCCAGCCAAATGGTTGCGAATGGGGACGCTGACGGGTTTGTTGGAGGTGTCAGTCGAAACTATGCTGATGTGCTCCGGCCGACATTGGAATTGATTGGAGCGGACGAGAATGCACACTGCATTGTTGGATGTTACATGATGAACGTCAAAGGTCGAACGATTTTCCTGGCCGATGCGACGGTGAACGTCTACCCGGACAGCAGAACACTGGCGGAAATCGCCGTACAAACCGCAAAGGTTGCACGCCGTTTCGGTGTTGACCCAGTTGTTGCGATGCTTTCCTTTTCCAATTTTGGAAGCAGCCGTGCTCAGCGCTCGGAGCGGATTGAAGATGCCATCGCCTTTGCCCGTGAGCTCGACCCGTCGCTTGTCATCGACGGACCAATGCAAGCAGATACAGCCCTCAACGGCGCGGTGCAAGGGGAATATCCATTCATGGAATTCACCGGAGCAGCCAACGTTTTGGTGCTCCCGAATTTAGCTGCCGCAAACATTGCTTACAAACTCCTTGAGGAATTGGGTGATGCAGAGATGACGGGTCCTATTTTGGAAGGTATGAATCATCCAGTTCAGTTGGTTGCACGACAAGATGGTGTCCGGCATATCGTGAACATGGCTGCTATTTGTGCCGCAGACGCGATTCGAAAAGAGCCGTACTGGGAAAGTTTGGTTTCGCCACTGAAGGAAGACTGAGCATCAACGCTCGTCGAAGGTGATCGTTGGCCGACGAGGTCGCCAGAAAGCACCGGTGACAAATCCTGCACACAACCCTCCAAACAACAGGTTCGCCCAGCCGGTTTGGACGTAACCGCTCATGCCGCGGAGAACGGGTATGATGAATGAGGGCACAACGCCCAAAAGGAAGGTCCAAATCAATTCAGTACGGATGTTCGCAGCCATATCAGCAGATTCTGGAACCCGTTTTGGGTCTCCTTCTCGAATTGGAGCAATGACAAGGCGGGCGAGAACCCCTTCGATCCGCCGATCAAGCGGAACACTTGACAGTGCGGTGATTCCGTCTTTTGAGGGGTGTGTTTCAATCGCTGCTCGATGAAGTGCCATCGGGCCAACTCCTTCGAAGCGACGAGGGCGGCCGTCCATCATGGCACCCCGGTAATTGGAATTTACCGCATCAGCGAGCACCTCAATTTGTTTTCTTTTGAGACCAAGTCCAATGGCTTCCTCAGCGCATCGCCATTCCGATTCTGTTGGGCACCGAACCTCCCATCGAACTTCCTCATTCAAGCCTTCAATACCGTCACTGATCGCTTGGTAACCGGCCTTCATGATGCGTTTCAACACTTCAGCCTCGACTTCGAAAGGGGCCTCATCTTCACTTGGTTCCAAGCCCTGAAGGGTTTCGGCTTGGATGTTGGTGAGTGTTTGACTCATGATGTAGAATTCAGGGAGGCGAACTTCGTGCCTTGGGCGCTGTCCAGCGTACACCCAACCGCCTTTGTCGGTCCCAATGTAGATGGTTGTTGCAGGTACGCATTCAAAGCGTATTCCTGAAACTTCAACAGATTCCAGGCCAATCCCTCATTGGAGTGTAGCTTCCATACGACGGTACCACGCCATGCCTTTTTCGTGATCTTCGAGCAAAGCAAATTGTGAGAATGGCGAGATGGAGCGGGTGTAGCCAAACATCGAAAAATCGACGAGGTCAGGTTCACTGCCACCGAAAAATGGTTTGTCGCCGTGTTCATCGGTGAATTCTGTCAACAAATCATGCCACAGTTTCTTTGGAGTTCGACCGTCTTTTTTGACCCGCTTGCGTGCGATGATCCCCCACATGATTGGGAACCCTGCCCACGCATAGAGTCGCTTTGAAAAGAAGCCGAATTTCTCCAATTTAGAAATTCTCATGGTGGTTTTAAACGCTGCACCAAGAGACCCATAGAGGATTGGAACCGTTGCTTTGGAGACCTTAGCATCGGCCCAGTCAAGCCAGGTTTCTTGACGAGTCGATTCGCCCATTGCTGCCATTTTACCATCGTTGTAAGCTGCATCAATGTGCTTCATGAGCGGTGTGGAATCGACAAAGTGCTTTCCATTTTCATCGGTGAACACAGGCACCCTGCCCCAATTATCTGCAAACGCCACAGTCTTCTTGATCTTCATGCCATTGACGCTGACATAGTTTACATCCATACCAAGGTGTTCAATCACGCTTCGTACCTTCCAACAGAAAGGACAAGTGTAGAGCATGTGAAGGGTTGGGGTTTGACCCATGGGTGGGCCTATCGCCCCCCCTTCTTCAAGCCTCGTTATCGGTCGAGGAAGCAGGTTTCCAACCAAGTTTCCAGAAATCGAGGTCATCGAGCCATTGCATCCATTCCTCGTCTTCACAACTGAGCAAACGGAACGCACGTGCTTCAAGCCCCTCGCGGTTTGAAGCGCTGAGAACCCCTTGTTCCATGGCGTCGTGCCATTCGACCTGCATGTGTCGAATTCGCCGCCGTGCTTCTTCGGGTTGCTCGAAATTCATCTCGCATAGGTCGCGCAATTCCGAGACCCAGGACCGAGCATCTTTCAGGAGCGGGTCATCAACGCGCTTCCGCTTGGATTTGTTCTTTGATGTGAACGGCCACCATCCCATGTATTGCTGAAGGAACGAGAACCCTTAACGCCATCTGTTGAAAGAGATATAATCCTTGAAGCGGTCGCAACGTCATGAATGCGGATATGTGGATAGAATTACTGGGTTCGGCAGCGATTGAAGGTATTATTTTAGGCGCAATTCTCGGTTTTCTTTGGTCGATGGCAAGCAAAGTTTTGCAGTGGTTTTTGATTGGCGAGTTCATCCTTTTGAAATGGCTTGAATCGCGCGGAATCCTTGTCGTGGACTGGGAACGTTTGACACTGGGTCTTGTTGAAAACGGCAATAAAGCGCTTGAGGAGGCCGTCACCTTGCTGGAATCCTTTGTTGAACTCGGAACATTTGGAGCCAGCTTTGTTGTTGGCTTTTGGATTGTCAACAAACTCAAGGCTTGATGCAAGTTCATCAACCAAGAGCATCAGGCCACATCATGGGTCGTGTCGTCATTCATCTTCACGGTGTGGCCAAACAGAAAGATCTGCGTCGCGTGCTCGAAATGTATGCCGAACGGACTCAAAGTCGAGGCGTGAAATTGGAAGTTCACTCAAGCAAAATCTCTTCGAAAGCGTACCTCGATTTACTCTGTGGCTTGCCCGGCGACCTGTATTTGATGGACGAGGGCGGTGCCATGGATTCATCGCTCGCCTTTGCCGAGCGATTCAAAAATTGGTCTGTTGGTACGAAAACAGTTCATTTGGCGATTGGCCCTGCGGAGGGCTGGACTGAAAAACCAACATGTGCCTGCCAGCGACTTTCCCTCTCGCCGATGACGATGCCTCACGAACTGGCGAGCGTCGTCTTGATGGAACAAGTGTACCGATGCACAGAAATTCTTCGAGGCTCAGACTACCACAAAGCCTGACAAAAGGGTCAAGAAGCATCGAAGAATCGCCCACTTTGGAGGCAAGACATGTTGTTGTTAGAACAGGAGGGCCTTCGCTGGGTTTTGGTCGGTTTTGAGGCCCTGATTGGCCTTGTCTTGATCCTTGGCTCTCGAAGCCAGCCATTCCCTCTTCCATCGAAACGATTCGGCTCCCTCGTACTGGGCATCGCTCTCCTCCTTGCTTTGGGTCAATTGGCACCAAGGCCCGTTTCGGTGATCGGCCACCTTACCGTGCTGACCGCAATCGGTTCATTCGGTCTTTTAGTGGGCATTCACCATTTGATTCGAACGCGCAGGGAAGTCTTGATCGCACCCTTTTCCGGGTTCATGTTCTGCGTAGGTGTCGGCGGCTTGATGGTCACAACTTGGAAAGATTTGAACACCGTTGAACAGTGGTCAGGTTTCCTTTCTCTGGTGGTGCTTGGAGGTGGCCAGACATGGCTTGTGTTCCGAGGATTATTGATCGGACGTTTGCCGTTGGCGTGGAGCCAAGCAGGCATGGTTGCTTTGCACCGTGGTTTCCTCGGCGGTCCAGACGGAGCCATTTCATGCTTTGAGAAAGGGTGGGATGCGGAAGAAGAGCACCTCAATCCAATGGCGTACGTCGCTTTGCACCGCCTTAACCTGTTCATCGGGGATGATGAAAAAGCAGAGGAATGGTGGCAAGCCCTTTGCGATGTGGGTGGAGAAAAAGGCGTCGCTCCAGAATGGATCGTAGCCATTCACGACGCACTCATTCGAATTGATCCCGATGCTGCTTCCTCTCTTCCAGCTTTGAATGCAGAAGAGGAATGACACCTTTTTCCGGGTCAAAAGGGCCCCTTTCAGGAAGAATACTACGGCTTTCACCTCCTTTCGATTGGATTACGAACAAATAAGCAAAGGATTTAATATCTTAGAAGTCGATATAGTATCATGGAACAAGTGGGAACCGAGCGGAACAACACGACCATGAGCGCAGTGCTTTGGTATGCAATCTTCATTTGGTTTGCTTCAAGCCTCTTCTCGCAATCCATCTATATGGCGTTCAACGGTGTACCGTATGATGCGTTAACGCTGCTCCAAGACCTTGGCCCATTGTACTACATCGTCGTAGGGATTGAAGTTGTCGTATGGATCAGTTTGGGGGTGCTTCTCGTCAAGAAAGTGGTTCAGAAGACATGGCTTGGAAGGACAACTCAGCCATCCATGGCTTAGTGTTCATTTTCAAAAATATTCGAGGGATGGCCTCCCCCCTCAATCCCGGCGAAAATTAACGCGACACCCAAAATCTGGCAAAAATCAAATGTTTTCGCCGATGACTTGATGGTCCGTCAAATAAAGGAACGCATGTGAGAGATACAGGAGAGGCGCCGTTCTTTTCAGGTCGACCAATGGACACATGTTCATTACGTGATCAGGATGCAGCGCTCAGGGTTCTTCCAAGAGGCGCCCGTCTTGTTACCATCGAAGAGGCCCGTGAAAACCTACCAAAGGTCACCCGATGGTTGGCTGAACTTCAAGCAATGAGCGATGAGGCTCACGATCTCACCGAAGAACTCGAAGTTCTTCTCGAATCCCTCGCCGCGGAAAATGAGCATGTTGTTGAGGTTGCTGAACACCTTGCCCAACTGGTCGCCCACTGGCAACACACCACCGCTAAGGTCGAAGCAACTGGAACCAGAATCGCTTGTCTTGAACCTGGGCGTTTGGAGTGGTATGGTGTTGTGGATGAGCATTTGGCTTTGTATTCATGGAGTCTTGGTGAAGAGGATATCGAATGGTACCATCCAATCGATGCCAGCTTTACGGCCCGAAAACCACTCATAGAAGCGTGACTTGGCTCGGCTTAGGGGAGCATATGGTTCGAATCAATCGTGTTTACACTGGCGGCGGCGACGAAGGTCAAACATCACTCGTTGACGGTTCACGCCGTTCGAAAGCAGATCCACGTTTCGAAGTCGTTGGGACATGCGATGAACTGAATTCGATTTTTGGTTTGGTTGCCATGGAAGCAAACCGCTTGCCAAAGCATGAGGATGGCGGCGACCGTGCGACCGTACAACGCGTTCAAACCATCCTTTCCATGGTGCTCACTCGCGTTCAGAACGAACTGTTCGATCTCGGTGCTGAACTGGCCTGTGTTCCGACAGAACTACCAGAATACATGGTCTTGATCAGTGAGCAACAAAGCGATGTTCTGGTCAGCGAGATGGACGCTTGGCTCGAACATGTAGAGCCTCTCACAAGTTTCATCCTCCCAGCAGGCCATGGCCCTGAAGCCATGCTGCATCTCGCAAGGACGGTAACACGCCGCCTCGAACGTTCCGTCATCCGCCTCAAGGAACACGAAGGCGAAGGATCGGTTCGGCCAAATGTACAGGTGTACTTGAATCGTCTTTCAGATTGGTTGTTCGTCTTGGGCCGTTGGGTGACAGCAGGACTCGGTCATGATGAAACCTTGTGGCTACCACTTGGGAAAAGAGGACCTGAAACAGGGGTGGCAGAACGGATTCGCCGCCTGTATGCATCGGATGAAGATTTCGAAGCCCTTTGATCAGTCGAGGCCAGCGGCCACCATGTACTGGCGCGCTGATTGAAGAACACGGGTTGTTTCTTCATGAGACAGTTGTTGTTCGGCCATGTCCCAATCTAACCACATGTAGCCACGATGTTCGTGAGAAAGTTTGACCGTGAGTTGTTCGGTTTGAGCGAGGTACCAGTGAACCTGCTTCTCCTTTTTCTTGCCCCTGTGCCAGTAACTGTATTCGCTTCGCTCAGCAAAACCCTCGACGAATTCGATTTTATCGATGCCGGTTTCCTCAGCTAATTCTCTACGAGCAGTAGCATGATGATCATCATCGTCTTCTTCGACGTGACCCTTTGGGAAATCCCAGTGGCCCTGAGGATACTGAAGCAACAGGATTGTCCCGTAGTTGACCAGTACCACCCCGCAGGAAGTCTCCATAACTCGCACTGGAAGGCCGTTGCTCAAGTCCTTTGTGGCGGTTGTGATTCCACAAATCTTCTTGTGCACGTTGCCTCCCCTTCGAGTCATGGGACAGAAAGGCAACGTGCTTGAAGCGGCAGGCTTGCCGAAATTCACCTCCATCATTGCCGATTCTGATCTCGATGGATTGTGCGCTGCAGCGGTACTAAAAGCAGCGAACCCAGAAGCAGTCGTTCATTTTGCACATGCTGCTTTGGTTCGCTCAGGCGCCATCGATCACCTGGTCGACCGCCAAACCGCAATGGTCGATTTACCGTTCCATCCCGATTGTGGGTGGTATTTGGATCACCACCAAACCAACCGTCCTAATGATGCGGAAGAGGCTGAGTTTGTTGCTAACGGTGGAACCTGCCACTGGGAAGCCACACCATCAGCAGCTCGCTTGGCCTATGATGTCCTTAGCCCCTACATCGATCTGACCCATCTCGAAGAAATCATGCCCGTCGTGGATGCTTTAGACTCTGGGCAGATCAGCCGTGAAGCCTTCATGAAAGACGGACCGATTTTGCAACTCGCTCGTTCCCTTTCGCTCAGAGAACCAGACCACATGCATCGACTTCTCGACATGCTTTCCAAAGGCCTTCAACTTTCGGAAGTGTTGGCCGATCAGGCCATTGCCCCTCATGTGAAACGTGCGAAATCAGAACGAGCGGCAGCACAACTCGTCGTCGAAGCGCACACGACCATCGTTGACCGATTGGCAATCTGCAGGATGGATGAAAAAGGCGTCCGTTCAAACGGCTATCTCGTCACGGCTTGGGCTGGCGATAAGGCCGATGCGTGTTGCATTGTTCACGGCTATGCTGACGGGTCAATCGACACTCCAGAACGCCCCGCTTTGTCTGCCAGTTTCTACGCCAATTCTTTCCTTCCAAACGGGCAGGGGAAGTACGACCTCTCTCGGCTTGCCACGGCGCTTGACCCGACAGGTGGCGGCCATGCGAATGCGTGCGGGTGCCGGGTGCAGCCACCTGGCGTTGATGCCAACCTCGAAGTGTGGATGGGTATGTGGACCAACCGCGACAAAGCATTGGTCATTCGTTGATCATCCGAGGACCATGAACAGGTACAGAAATCCAAGGAAAGCGTGAATAAAAACGAGAACGACAACCAAGTCGGCCGCTCGACCATGCTTCAAAACGTGGTGACTGAATTTTTCTCCATTGTTCCGCGCCCTCTTTGCTTTTCGACCCATTCGGGCGAGTAAGAACAACAATGCAAACCCAACAGGACCCATGAATCCATGCAAACTTTGCGGCATAAGGTTCGAAAAAGCGTCTCCATTTGTGCGCAGGCCAACAACGGCTCGAGCCATAAAAGCCACCATGATCACGCCAAAGCTCGCCCAAAGCAGCCGTTCACCCATGCGTTCGTGACGGCTGCGGGCATCTTTCCGTTCCTCTCCTTTGAGTTCGTGGCTTTTTTTCCGCCATGAATATTGCCACCAGACCCACACCAACAACGCTGACGCAAGCAGTGGGTGCAGAAGCATCACGATTGCATTCACGGGGTCCATTGAACTCGCCTTCACCCCTTGGCAGGTTTCCTTGCTTCATTGTTGTTGCTGGACAAGTTGGCTCAATCGATGGTTCACCGAGGAGTGCACCGTGCCGGTGGGTTGAAGGAGGGTAGGTGGAGCCAACAGATGAGGGGCGAGCATTCTGCAGGAGAACTATCTGGCGAACTGCCTTGAAGTTGCGTTCAAATCAAACGCACCAAAAGTCCGTCGCCAGTCCTTTGTCGTCCGAACTCCGGATTGGCAATTGTTAGAAAAACCATGGCGCCCAATCCTCTTGCTCGCCGTAGCAGAAACAGAACTACCAGCAGCAGATGAAGATGACCAACCCTCTCCAATGCGCCGCCCAAACAACGCCCGCCGCACCCGAAGCCGCCGAGGTGGCCGCAGCACATCAGGCCCAATGGATACCATTCCATCGGCCCAAGAGATGGTGCTCCCAAGTGACTTTTCGGACGCATACCGACTCGCCGTTTTGCTCGCACACAAACTCCTCAACAAAGAGGAATGGGATTCTGAATGGGAGACGACAGAAACTTCCCTCCGGAATGCTTGCCTTGCGGATGGCGTCCACCCCGTGTGGGGTGATCTTGCCCAGCACACACCTTTGTTTGGCCAATTTGCGGCTTTCCCAGTTGCCAAACCTAAGAAAACCGCTTCGAAAAAGAAGGTCAACAGTTCTGCTGGGGCCATCGATCCAATGAACACCAGCGACTTAGCAGAGGCTTTGGAGGCCCTCTCTGGGGCTGTTGATACGGCAGAAGCACAAGTCGCCATGCGAACAGTTGGCTCACAATTGTCATCTGGAAGGTCGTTGAACCCTGCCCCTCTGCTGTTTGAACTTGAAGGTCCTGCTTCGATCATCTCAGCCCTCTTGTCAATCGCTTCGGGTCTGGACTCTGAACCATCCCTTTCGAAGGTTGAAAAAGTCGACGCGGACCTCGCTGCGGCCCTCACCGACCTTGTGCAGTTGCGCAACGGGCAAGTGGCCGATTGGAAGGCCAGTTCAAACGCCCCCGGCGATCATTCCCTTGCCCGCTCCCGTCGTTTCCTCGCTTGGCACCACCCACCGGAATCAACGTCGGCTCTGAAAGCAAAAACTCTGACAGAAGGTTTGGATCTTTTGCGGGAAGGCAAAGCACCTACGCAGGCCATTGAGCGTGTGATGTGGTGGCGGCTGGCAGCCCTTCACCGCGAAGGAAGCACCAAAGAGACGGTTGAGACCCTCATCGCTTTGAAACTCGACGCTCATGCGGAACTCTCCCATCTTCTCCCCTTGATCTCAGACCTGAACAACGCAGATGTTCAAGCCTGGCTAAGCGCTCAAATCCCACATCTTGATGACGGTGCGTTGGTCGATATCATTTGCTCAGAAGGCCTCGACACGGCCCTCCAAGCGTTGGCTGCGAAGCACCTCAGCGAAGAAAACGGAGAAGCATGGGAAAACGTGCTTCCAATTGTCATTGACATCTACACCCGCTCGATGAACCTCCGAAGGTTGTCGGAAATCATCGTCAAGAACGACCTCACTCCAATGTCTCATCCTTACGAGACGTTGCTTGCAGCGCACCTGCTTGCAGCCGGTAAGGACAACGACCTTTGGCACGCTGTTCGTTCGGCTCGTGAAAGGGCGCTCGATTCCATTCATAGCACCGATGCTCCACCTTCGTTCTCCTCGACCAGTGAGGCTTTGTTGATGCTTTTCGAAGGTGAAAACGTCGACGATGAACGCATCGGTATCCTGCTGAATAAGAGCGGCCTTCTCGCCTTTGGTGTCATTCGCCGAGCTCTCCGTGAAGGCGGCTCTGGCATTGTTGAGACCAAGGAACTCACTTCGTTAGAAGAGAGCATTGCCGAGGCAGAACTTTCGCAAATGGAGCGAAACTTGTTCGCCGCTGTGATCGACACACTTCGCCTCAACCGCGTTGCTTTGATGCTTCAACACGGGACATCAAACGACGATATCGTGGAAGGTGTGAACACCCTCCTGAGCAACGAAAACATTCCAACCGCAATGATTCACTCCGTCCGTCACTTGGTGCTGGAACACGACCTAGGTCTTCCTTCGATGGTTCGCTGGTACCAAACCAATGACCCATTGTCCCCATGGCACACCTTGGCAAGAGCCTCGGTGTCTGCCTCAGAAAAAGATGAACTGAACGCAGCACGTGATTATCGTCGGGCTGGCGACCACGAAGGATTTGACTATGAACACAAAATAGTCCTCTACCGAAAGTCCCTCATCCACCTTGCATTTGCTGAACAGTGGAAAGAAGCGGTTGAACTCCTCGATGCCCAGCCTGCTTTGCGCAGTGCGCTCACAAAGCGGTTCCAACTCTACCTCCGAGTATCGCACATGTCAACCAAAGATACAAACGCAGCAACCCGTTTGTTGAAGGATTTCGTTCGCTCCACAAAGATGGTACCTCAAGAAAACGAGGAAGGCGAAATGGTCGATGTGGAAGTCACTTACTTTGCTGAAGACGACCTTGACATGCTCAAAACATACCCGTTGGAACATTCCCGTGTGCTCCCAGCAGATCCGTTCAGTGGTCGAGTCACCGCAGCTGTGAATTCCCTCCAGAAGAACCGTCGCCGACAACGCAATGCCTTCGACACCCGCTTTACGCAACTGATGCAAGGCCCTTCTCCTTCGCTCAAAGATCTCTATGAATTGGCAAGCGAGGCAGCTCAAGAAAAGCCGGTTGAAGGATTGATGTTCCTTGAACGGGCGCAAAATAAAGGCCAATTCAGTGTTCGTGAAATTAAGCGGATTGCTGTGGCCGAGCAAGGCTTGTTCTCGACCTTTAGAGAAAACATCCCGAACGCATCACGACGCTACCTCCGCAACCTTTCGCTCTCCCCACTTGTCCTCGTCGACACCAACGTCCTCGTCGATGCACTGATGGATGCCATCAAGCAACGCTTGGAAGTGTTCACTGAAGCCAGCCTTGACATCTCTGGACACGGTCACTTCCATCATGTGCTCTTGAAGCGCGCTCAAGAAGGAAAGATCGAACTTTGGCTTCCTAAGATTGTCAAGCAAGAACTGTCTGGTATCGCCAGCGATCTTGGTTTCCTTCGTTCTCGATTCAGTGACCTTTTGGTTCCACCATCAATGCTTGACACAGTGTTCTGCAAGGAAGTCATCGGTGAACTCGTCGATCAGGTGCTCCAAGATTACAACACGTGGCGCCCGATGGACCTTCAAATTGAATCAGAAGCAGACGATGAAGCAAACAAGGAACTTGTTGTGGACTTCTTGAGAGAATACACCGAAATCTATGAAGAAATCACCGCTATGAAGCGAACCCGTGGAGAACCTGCTCGAACGGTTGTTGATGGTTTAGATGTCTACCCCGAGGCTCCAGATCGAACCCTCATGCGAATAGCCCTTCATCTTGCTCAGCAAACGCTCGGAAACCTTGGAACAGTTCTTGTTGCAACTCGGGACAGCGACTTCACGCTTGTCTCACGAGCCTTCGAAGAACGGTTTGGATTCGGCGTGGCTAAGAACAGCCGTGCTCTGAACAGTTTCCTGCACGGGTGAGTTCTCCTCACATGTGTGAAATCATTGCATCGCCGAAGGCGCTGCAAGAGAGCAATGTGGCGTTATCCATCAATCGCTCAAAATCATAGGTTACAGTTCGTGCAGAGATTGCGCCTTCCATGCCTTTGACAATCATGTCAGCAGCTTCAGTCCAGCCCATGTGACGGAGCATCATTTCAGCGGAGAGGATGATTGAACCTGGGTTCACCTTGTTCATGCCTGCATACTTTGGAGCCGTACCGTGGGTTGCTTCAAAAATTGAAATTCCAGTGTCATAGTTGATGTTTGCACCCGGTGCAATACCAATTCCACCGACTTGAGCAGCAAGAGCGTCAGAGATGTAGTCGCCGTTAAGGTTCATTGTAGCAAGAACAGAGTACTCGGCAGGACGGGTGATGATTTGTTGCAACATAGCGTCAGCAATAACATCCTTGATCAGAATATCTCGTCCAGTTGTTGGATTTTTGAGGGTGCACCAAGGGCCTCCATCAATTTCGACTGCGCCAAACTCTTCCTTTGCAACAGCGTAACCCCAATCACGGAATCCACCTTCGGTGAATTTCATGATGTTCCCCTTGTGAACCAGGGTGAGGCTTTCCTTGTCATTGTCTAAGGTGTGACGGATGGCAGCACGAACGATTCTTGCTGTGCCTTCTTGGGAAATTGGTTTGATACCGATTCCAGAGGTGTTAGGGAATCGAATCTTGTCAACGCCCATTTCGTTCTGTAGGAAATCGATGACTTTCTTGACTTCAGGGGATCCTGCTTCCCATTCAATTCCAGCGTAAACGTCTTCGCTGTTTTCTCGGAAGATGATCATGTCGACATCACCAGGCGCTTTGACAGGTGAAGGTGTTCCCTCGAACCAGCGAACAGGCCGCACACAAGCGAACAAATCGAGCTTCTGTCGCAGAGCAACGTTGAGTGAACGAATGCCACCACCGACGGGTGTCGTCAATGGTCCCTTGATTGAGACCAAACCAGTCCTCATTGCATCAAGCGTGGCTTCAGGCAACCATTCGCCAGTCGCGTTGAATGCCTTTTCGCCAGCCAAAACTTCAGACCAAACAATAGCACGTTCGCCACCGTAAGCTTTGCTTACCGAAGCATCGACGACCTTGATCATCACGGGTGTGACGTCGACTCCAATTCCATCGCCTTCGATGAAATGAATTACCGGGTCATTCGGGATGTTGAGTATGCCGTTGTCCATTGTGACTGGGGTTCCTGCCATTGCAATCGATTCAACGCAGATGCATCCCCTTCAAGAATGAACCGCCCTTAGGAGTTCTATGTACGGACGCGTCGATTGGACTGGCGGCGACAACTTAGCGAGCACCAATGAACGCGGCGACCGTCTTGATTTGAACTGGGAAGATGGTCCCACCCCAATGCAAGTGGTTCTCCAGATGATTGGGGCGTGCTCAATGGCCGACCTCGTTCTTGGTTTGAAAGAGCGACAATTCACTGAGGCTTGGGTCGAGATGGAGGCCACCCGTGCCGAAGAGCGCCCCAAGGTGTTCACCAACATTCACATGGTTTACCACGTTCGTGGCGATGTTCCTCTGAAACTTGTCGGACGAATCGTGGCAAAGAGCCACGAGAAGTATTGTACGGTATCACAGATGTTTGTCGACGTCAAGATGACGCACGCTTGTGAAGTTCACGAGTGACGTTCAGTTTGTCACGACTCGTAGTGCTGTGAGTGAGTTCATAGCGTTGAGCAACAGTTCTCTCAATGCATTGTACAATGGGTGCCATGTCTGTGGGATTTGTGCTGGTGCTGCCACCGGCAATGTTCCTTGATCGGTTGACAACACCGTAGCGAAGGGGCGAACTTCGCCCGTTCCGACCATGTCGATGATCAATGAGAGATGGTATGCTTGTTGGTCCTTGATGACTTTTGCAGTTTCGATCTTAGCGATGGCTTCTGCTGGTAGATCACTTAACCAGTCTTCACCACGTTCAATCATCGATTGGAGTTCTTTCTTGACGAGGATTTCGAGGAGTTCAGCTACGACTTCGTTGGAGAGGGGCGCCATTGGCGAAACTTGTGGGACAACAGGTTCGACTGGTGCAACTTCAACGGGCGCTTCTGCGGTGGTCCCCATTTCTAAAGAGAAGGTCGACTCACCAGCCAACAACGTTGGTTCATCTTCGTCATCGTCGTCCATGAATGCAGCTAGCAGGTCAGCGTGTTCGTATGCTTGTGGTTGTTGATTCATTGGAGAGGTCTGGGCTGCAGCAGGACGCACAGCGCCCAGTTCAGCAAAAATATCCAATTCTTCTTCTTCGACTTGTTCTGGCGCAGATTCCCAAGGTCCCATCATAGTATCACTTCGATTTGTCATCTTCATAGTACATCAAAGAATGTTTTTCGAACCTTTTTTCAAACGAAGTCCGTTCCACACATTTCACCGATAGATTATCAACGAACAAGTGCAAGGCGGTTGCCCAAGTGTCAAAGGGGCGGGCCGATTCGGTTGAGATGAAGCACATGAGGTTCTCTCCATCTCGTTCGGCCGTTTTGTTAGCGGCTTTGGCGTTCATGCTTCTCTGTCTTCCAAGCCTTTCCAGCGTTCCAACCGGCGTCGGGCAAATGGGTGGTGGCGGGTGCATCTGCCATGGCGGTGATTCACAACAAGTCTCCGTCTCGATCGTTGGTCTCCCATCCTCGTTTCAATCGAACACCACCTACAACCTTTCAATTGCCATAGCGAGCACAATTCCAGAAAAGAGCGATGGCCACCAGGGTGGTTTCAGGTTGAGTGTTCAGGGTGGAGGTACAATCGCTTTTGATAATTCGACAGCGACCCAGGAACTCGATGATGGCTGGACGCATGAGATCGGAGGCACCTATCAGCGCGGATGGAATTTCACGTGGACCTCTTCCAATGAATCGACTGACCCCGTTGAATTCATCGTCCATGGAAACGCCGTAAATGGAAACAACATGTCGAGCGGGGATGCTTGGAACAGTTTCGGACGAACGATTGCTCATGCCGACAACCCAATCGTGATCGAACAACCTGTTTTTGACCGTGAAATAGGCCTTCTTGATTGGTTGGTGTTCACCCTTGGGCTCTCAACCCTGGTGTTCTGCCTTGTTCGAGTCGTTCGTTGACTCAGTTCACGAACTCGATGTGTCTGTTCTTAAGCGCTCGTAACTGACGGTTTTCGCTCGCACCATGGATTTGATCACTCTTTACGCCGGTGAGCACAAGCATCACTCGAATCTCATCGCCCAGTTCTTCTCGGACGGCTGCTCCCCAAATCACTTGGGCATGTGGGGAGATTTGGTCGGTGATGATTTTGGCACATTTCTCCGCTTCACCAAGGGTCAGGCTCGGACCGCCGACCACGTTGATGAGAGCACCGCGCGCATCGGATGAATCAATATCAAGCAGGGGTGAATGCATTGCCTCTTCGGTTGCAGCCTCAACCCGTCCGGGGCCACTCGCTTCACCGAGTCCAATCATGGCCATACCGCTGCCGAATTGGATGACAGATCGGAGATCTTCGAAATCGAGGTTGACCATTCCATCGGTGGTGAGCATTTCTGCGACACCGGTGATCGAACGGACCAACAATTCATCACCGACTCGAAACGCATCGCCGATTGGTAAGTCCTTGACACCTTCGATTTCAAGCAAGCGTTCGTTGGGGATCACGAGGATAGTGTCACAATGTTCGCGCAATCGCTCAAGGCCCCATTCGGCATTTTGCCGTCGGAGAGCGCCTTCAGAATTGAATGGATAGGTGACCACAGCAATGGTCATGGCCCCTTGTTGTTTTGCCAAGCGAGCAATTTGTCCAGCAGCACCGGTTCCAGAACCGCCACCCATTCCAGCAGTGATGATTGCAAGTTGGGTGTCATTGGTGATGCGTCGAAGAGAAAGTTCCGATTCAAGAGCCGCAGCTTCACCCTTTGTAGGGTCGCCACCAGCACCTCTGCCGCGTGCAGTTCGGCCAATCAGTATCTTTTCTTCCAACGGTGACATCAACAAGGCTTGAGCGTCAGTGTTGATCGCGTAGCCCGTGACATAGGAATTCTTGAACAGTCGCTCCTTGAACAATCGATTGACTGCATTGCACCCTGCTCCGCCCACACCGTAAACACGGATCCTAGGTTGCAGTGATTCAAGCAAAGCCCTCAGTTCGACTTCAGAGTTTTCACCCATTGGTGGAGCAACGGTTTCACTTGCCGATTGTTCGGCTTCGGTTAGTTCCAAGACTCGTTCAACGAGGTGTCGCATGCTGCTTTGCTTGCTGAGGTGACCTTGAATGTGCCGCACCTAAAAAGGGCCAAAACAGGCTTTTCTTACCGTATGATCAATCTCGGAGACCCTCTTGAGTCACTTGGTAGACACATTCGCCATCAGGGAGGTTAGGGGAGTCAACCAGCCGAGCAATACGTCGTCCAGCTTTTGCCTTACGAAGATAGAGTCTGAAAGTCGATGCGTGAGCGAGCACGTGCCCTCCGATTGGCTTGGTTGGGTCGCCCCACATTGCATCGGGCTTGGAATGAACTTGGTTGGTCACAAGGACAAGAGCGTTGTTGATGTCAGCAAGTTGCTTCAAATCCTTCAGGTGCCGATTGAGTTTCTGTTGGCGGTTGGCAAGCATGCCCCGTCCAATGTATTCAGCACGGAAGTGGCTTGTCAACGAATCCACGATGATCATCTTGACGTTGAGGCCCTTGCTCATTCGCTTAATCTCGTCGACCAGGAGCATTTGGTGATCGGAGTTGTAAGCACGTGCCACGTGAATTCGGGCAAGCACAGCATCGGGATCAAGACCGTGACCTCGAGCCATTTGAGTGATTCGTTCTGGTCGGAAGGTGTCTTCAGTATCGATGTAAAATACATCACCATCGAACCCGCCTTCGTCCATAGGAAGGGTGCAGTTCACTGCGAGTTGATGGCCAATCTGGGTCTTACCGCTGCCGAAAGCACCGTAGACTTCAACCAGCGCTTGGGTTTCAAATCCGCCACCCAGCAAATCGTCAATCGATTGAACCTTTGAGGTCAATTTCAGCACTTCACGTCGTCGTTCGAGCAGGGCGTCACCTGAAACAAACCCACCGATGTTGGCCATTTTCTTGGCTGCGCCGATGATCTTGGTAGCAACTGCTTCTCCGAGTTCAGCTTGGTCTGCGAGGTCGCCAGCGGACATGACGGCGAGTGCGAGGAGGTCATCAAAACCGGCTTCGCGCAACTTTTCAGCAGTGGCTGGCCCTACGCCAGGGAGGTCTTCGATTTTGACCTCTGAGTCCTCTTCTTCCGTTGGCATCACTGGCAATGGCTGGCCTTGAAGGTCTTCATTGTTTTCAATCTCTATCGTCGCTTTCTTTTTTGATTTTGTCGCCATTTTGGTTCACTCTCAACCCATGCTGGTCCGGCTAGGGTATATCAAAGGCCAATCGGCGGCGCGCTTCATCCCGACACGTTTTCAAACAAATATTACCTTTGGAATGCGGCGCAGTACCCGTAATATTTCACTTTCCGTTCAGATTTCGTAAGAGTGAAAGTGAATTGAAACCTGTTCAATTCTCCTCATCTTCTGGTACTTCTCCGTCGGTCGGGAACGGGTTTGAGGTGCTCTCTTCCACAGCGTAGGCGATCGTCACCAGGTGGTCGATGTCGACCCGCTCTTGATCCTGATTAAGGCCAACCTCCAATGTCCAGATTCCGGTTGTGGGCGTGAACTCATTGTGCAGCCAATTGGCATTTTGTCCGTCTGCGATTTGTTCAGGGGGTGATTCGACAGCTGCCTCACCGTCACTGTTGTTGAGGTACCATGTGACTGTGACCGGAGAGCCACCAATACTGAATCCATTCTCTATGTTCTCAACGGTTGAGTCGATTTTAATTTGTTCAGCAAGTTGACACACGCAGTCTGGCGTCACGTCGATGTTCATGGAGCGCGGGTTAGCGGTGTTTGTGTCCGCCCACGTGATCTGCTTGTCGATTCGAATGGTGATGTCCTCATAATACTCATTTCCTTGGTCATCGGTCGCACCAATGGAGGCGGAGAACATCCCGTGGGTGAGGTAGGTGTAGGTGACTTCGCCTGTATCTGCGGCGTTGACTGTGACTGTGTTGGATCCATCCCCAGCCTCGAACCAAAACGTCGACATGAGTCCTTCACTCGATTTCGTGTAGGACAAATCGAAGGCGACATCCACGCCGTCTTCGGACACTTGCTGGTTGTTCTGAATCGATTCCAAGATGGTTCCTGAAGTGACTTCATAGTATGCGACGAAGTCAATTGGGCCGTCGTATGTATCGTCTTCAGCACCGTTGAGGCAACCTGCAAACATTGCTGCCAGCAATACCGCACCAAGCAACAGTGGCCTGAGCGTTTGGGTGCGCATGTTTAGGAGAGGGGGTCCTCCTTCATCAAATCAACACCTGCGCTAAAAATCAAGGTCTCACACCCAATTCACTGGCCCTATTACCACGGGTGCCCATCGGTGGTTTCAAAGCGGGGGAGGTCCGCCGTTTGGTTAACGAGGTGGGGTAGTCTGGATATCCCGTCGGGCTCATAACCCGGAGATCGGTGGTTCAAATCCATCCCTCGTTACCAACCAAAAGAGTCAACCGTACTCATAGTAGTCGTGTTTTGGCGTAAGCGCATCAAGTGCTTTTTGCAAATGAGCGTTTGCTGCAGCTTCACCGCTCACGATCGCAGAAGTTTCATTTTCAATTCGTTGTGCCTCAGATGCGCACAGGGAAGAATCACCAATGCCGTGAGGGACCGCCCCGAGAAGAGCCTCTGCAACTTGCCCAGCGTCCACAGATGCGTTGCCTAGAGGCTCTAATCTGAATGATTCGTTAGCATAAATCACCGGCCCAGAAGCAGCGGAACACACCGCTAATCGGGTGACGAGTTTTGCTTCATAACCAATGAAACGGCATGCGTCAAGCGCACTTGCTAGATTTCCTGGGGCGAGCTTTTCGGCTTTTGCGTACGCTCTTCGGGCCGAACGTGTTTTTCCAGCAGCAGCGAGTACGTTTCCAACACGGTGTTGATCTTCTGCCTCTGGCGTCAACTGATTGAGCAGGTGGGGGGCTGCTGAGCGGAGCACCTTGACCAATTTACGTCGTTCCTTGAGAAGAATTCCAACGCTTGCGACAGCTCGAGCTCCTTTGCCCCGTGCTACCAAAACATCGCACAGGATCCTCAATCCTTTGACCAGCATACTTTGCTCATCAGCGGTTCGCTTTTTGCGAAGAAGGAGCATCTCTGTGAATTGGGAAGCCATGACTTCAGACATTTCCATTCTCCCGTCCAAGATATAACGCTCAAGTTGTATGAGCGTTTGAGCGGGGTCGTCCATTCCAAACATGGTAGCAAAGGGCGCTGCGCGTCTCACTTATTGATGCCTTTGTTCGTCCTTATGTTCGCCAGATTGTTCGGTGGATGTATTAAGCCCGAGTTCCTCGCCCAACCATGGATTCACACCGCATCATCGCCATTGCAGGAACCCCTGGTTGTGGAAAAACCACGTTATGCACGGCCTTACACGACGCTGGATTTGTTGTCGAAACAGTTGTCGATTTAGCATCAAAGCACGGGTGCTTGGGCGATGAAGATCCAAGCGATGGAGCGGCACCTGTCGATGTGCATAAGTTAGCGGAACTCTGGGAAGATGAATCTGATGGATTGTTGTTCGTCGACGGGCACCTCTCCCATCTTTTGGATGTTGATGCGGTTGTTCTTTTGCGATGCCATCCAGACCAATTGCGCATGCGGTTACAAGAGCGCGACTATGCCGAAGCAAAAATCACGGCCAACGTCGAATGGGAAATGCTCGGGGGGACCTGGTCTGAAATGCTCGAGTTCGAACTTGAGACCCCAGTGCTTGAACTCAACACAACCGAGGCGACAAGCGAAGCATCGACCTTACAAATTCTCGAATGGATTGAAGCAGGTTGCCCGGCCGACGGAATTGAAACTGCGGCCACCGAAGCCATCGATTGGTTGGCTTGACCACCCAAAGAACAAACACCCCCCACGAAGGCACACAGTTCGATTGCTATGGCACTTGAGAAATTTCGCAGCACATGGGAGAGCCTCGTTAACCCGCTCATCGATTCGATTTCAACCTGGAAACCCTCCACCCTCACATGGATCGCAATGCCGATTGGTGTGCTTGGTGGACTTGCGGTTCTGATGGCTCCAAATGATCCCTATGGCGCCAATATGTTGTTTGGAGGGACCCTCCTGATCACCATTGCCATCACGTTGGATGCCCTTGACGGCCCGCTTGCCCGGAGGACAGGGCAGGTGACTCGTTGGGGCGATTACCTCGATCACACCTTTGATCGCTTGCTCGATGCCATTTGGATTGTGTGCTTGGCGGGTTCAGTTTTTGTGAACGACTTAACCCTCGGTTTAGCAGCGGCGTGGGTCATTCTGCTCGGCTCCTACATGGGCACTCAGGCTCAAGCGGTTGCAGGCACTCGGAATTACCGCGGATTCGGTCGCGCAGACCGCACTATTCTGACAATCGTTTCAATTGCTTTGATGGGCGTGTTCATCCACCTTGACATCGGCAGCTTCGGTACGTTCCCAGGCGTGCTTGACCACATTGAAATCAACCCGATCAGCTTGGTTGTTTTGATTTCGGCTTTCGGTGGCCTGTGGACCTTTTTGATTCGTTTTGTCCAAGCCAACCACGAGATTTCCCAAATCGACCGTGACGACCCCCTGCCTCAACCAAATCAACACGAAGAATCAGAGTGATTCCGGCCCCTCTGCAGGACGCACTGAACCGCACATTTGTCAACAAATGAGGCGGCATACTCATAACCGTAGGATGCTACAAGAACATTGATGACAGACGAAATGTTCGGTAATGGCACTGAAAGGAAGGCACTTTTCCTTGTGTTCTGCATGTTGCTGGCTGTTGTGCCACTTTCGAGTGCAGCGGCAGAAGATATTGGCGATGAAAACAACCTGCAAGCCCAAGAAATATCCGCTACGTTCGACTCATCAAGCGAAACAACGACCATCTCATGGCGCAACATCGATTTCGATGGTTCGGTCTTAAACGGTCTCTTTTCTGCAACCTACAATGTCTACCGTTCTGAAAATCCAATCACCTCGATTTCAGCACCAGGTCTCACGCCGTTTGTCTCAGGCATCACCGCTTGTTCAGCTGCACAAGTTGCTAATGACGTTTTCAAGTGCAGAGGTATCAACGGTACCGTCGATTATCATACGGCCTCCTTCTTGGTTCCACCCGGTGTCAACGGCTCGTTTTACTATGCCGTCACAACAACATTTGCCGATGGCACTGAACTGTTGGACCTCGATGTCGGTGCTTCGGTTATCCAATTCCCAGTTGAAGAGGTGACCACGCCCATTCGTACCCCCTACAACCTCGCAGCATCTTTCAACCCTGAACTTAGCAAGACAACACTGACCTGGGTCAATTACAACGATATTTTCCCAATCTTACCTGAGACGGGTGACAATGCTTACCAGATTAACATCTGGCGCGCTGACTACCAAATCACACGAGGGAACGGCGCAGACATGATCGCTACGAATTCCCCAGTTGCCACCCTTGCAGCAGGAACCTCAAGTGTAGTGTTGGACATTCCTACAAGCACCGATCGAGATGCTTACTACGCTGTGACCTATGTTCTACCAAACTGGACGGTTGCTGGCGAGAATTATGAAGACATTCGTTTCCTATCGAACAATGCCATGAGCAGTGCATTGGTTGAAGACAACATGCCACCTTCGCAAGTGGGCATCATGTTCGCAGAATTCGTTCCAACCCCAAGCGGTGGCGGCGGAACGACCACCATCTCATGGACCGATGTTCCGGATGAAACCGGTGAATCATACCGAATTTACATGTCCGGAAATCCATTCTCGACCATTGTCAGTTCTGACGTGCAGTTGATTGCCACGGTCTCTGAAGGCACTGGATCATTCAATTACAATGTGCCAATCGGTCGTCTTGGCTATGCGAACTACTGCATCATCACCATCGATTTGTATGGTGTTTACAGTGCCAACACCACCGTCAATTCCTGTGCTGGCCCTCTGTATGAAGATGCATTCACGCCATGGATTGCTGAACCAACCCAAGTCGTCGCCACCTTCATCGGTGAGCAAACGACACGGGTCACTTGGCAAGACCAACTCGGTGTCGAAGGCGAACGCTACCATGTTTGGCGCTCCAACTTCCGCGTCACTGGTGCCGAGTTCGTAGCAAACCAATCGATGGAGTGGCTTGGCTCTGTCAGCGACGGCATTGGTACATTTGACGTCACACTTGACTCCGACATACTTCGCGATAACGCCCACTACTACGTGACCACAGAAGCACTCTATGGCCATGTGAACGGCACCTACATGGACACACGACTGAACCAGAACCACTTCGGCCCAATTTCAGAAGACACTCGTGCCCCAAATCCAGCTCGGATTAAGGAGGCCATTTCACTCGGGGCACTGAACCTCATCACCCTCGAGTGGTTCAACGAACAGGAAGTCAATGAAGGGTACGAAGTCTGGCGACACTATGGTGTGCCATTCGGGGTAAATGAAGATCAAATTGGAGCCATCACTGATGTTGGATGGGAATTCGTCCAGGGCGATATCACACCTGGCCTCGGAGTCCAGAGCACCATTGTCCGCCAACTCCCAATTCCGGAAGGTGTTGACCGTGAAGTGTGGTACGCTGTAATCATTGAAGATCAATGGGGCAACCAGAACGCAGAGATGTTCAACGGCATTGGTGGTAATGCAGTGAAAATCGATGAAGATACCAAATTCCCAGAAGCCTCAATGATGCTCCTCGATGACAGTGGAACGGCATTCCAGAGTCCTTCCTTGGTGTCTGGCACATACGTGCTTCAAGTTGAAATTGATGAATACCTCATAGGTCAACCATCGATTAACATCACAACCATTGCAGGTGGCGACATTTCAGGTGGCGACATCGAAATGCCCATGATTGCAGACAATAACAACAATCCCGATCGTGGACCAATCTACGCTTTTGAATTCTTCATTAGCGAGAACACCGTTGCAGGTGAGATGCTGATTGAATTGACGATGGAAGACGAATCTGGCAACGAAGCCATTCAGATTTGGACGGATCGCTCCGTCGATGCAAAACGCCCAACGGTGTCCATCTTTTCACCTTCATCAGGGAATGACGGTTCCAAGTACTTGTATGGAAATTCGATTCAATTGCTTGCTGGAGCAACCGACGACGTGATGATCACTTCGTTCCAGTACAAGTTCACTTACAACTATGGAACCGGTGAATCACAATCAACACCTTGGTCAGAAGCCACAACGGTGACCGATTTGGATGGCGACAACCGCTCAATGGTGCTCGATTTGGAATTCTCAGCGGGCAATTTCGAGGCTGGCCAGCATGCCGTGTATGTGCGAGCCATCGATTCGGCAGGAAATGAAGTGTCCAAGAACGTGATCTTCGTTGTCGACCAGTGCCGACACCGCATGGATGGAACAACCTCCTGCAACTACGTAGAATCGCTGAAACCTGTACCTGAACCAATCATTGTCACCCCATCCATGTCCGACCCACCATACGTTTTGGTTTGGGTTCTCACGGGTGTCTTCGTTATGTCCTTGCTTGTCATGGTTATGATCCTTCAAACCAGCATGTCTGGTCCAAAGAAGAAGAAAGTCAAGGAAGGCGATGAAGAAGAAGACGACGACTGGATGTCAGAATTCATTGGAACATCTCAAGAGCTTGATATGGACGCAATGACCGACGTAAGCGGCGACGACAAGAAAGAAAATGAAACCAAAGATGCGCCTCCTGCTGAAGAAGATAAAGAAGATGATCCCTTTGCAGTGAACCTTGTCACAAGAAAGACCCGCAACAAAAAGGCAGCAGTTGATGAGGAAGAGGACGACGATGAGGATGAGGACGACAACATGTTCCACTGGGATGACGATGATGATGACGATGAGGAGGAAGAAGAACCTGCTCCGGTCTCCAAGAAGCGAACAGTTGGCCGACGAGCCGCACCACGCAAGGCACCAACACGCCGAGCGGTTGGTCGTAAGAAAACCAAGGACTGACCTTCGTGTTTGAGCGGTGAAATCAAGACCTAAGCCTCACTGGATTTGCCCATGGGCGATGCTTCTGCTGTAAAGGAAGAGACGAATGAAGATTTCAGCGAACAGGCCGATGTGGCCTTCGACCGTCTTGTCGATTCATTCAATCCATTGCACAACAAATTGAATTGGTTGCTTCTTGCCTTCCCTGTTGCTCTGTGGGCGGATTTGAGTGGCCAGGGTGAGGTTGCTTTCCTTTTCTCTATGGTTGCCATCATGCCGCTTGCTTTCCTTATGGGGAAGGCGACCGAAGAAATCGCATTGCGGACTGGTGAAACGGTTGGCGGTTTACTCAACGCGACCTTCGGTAATGCAGTCGAGATGATCATTGCTGGCTTGGCCCTATACACGGCTTCAAAATCCTTTGACCAAGAGACCATCGACACCATGATCACCGTCACTCAAGCCTCGCTTATTGGTTCCATTTTGGGTAACCTCCTGCTCGTGCTTGGCCTTGCTATGGTATGGGGTGGTGTGAACCATAAAGTCCAACATTTCAACCACGAATCGGGCCAAATGAATGGTTCCTTGCTGTTGCTTGCTATCGTTGCTTTCATCATTCCAAGCGCTCTTGATTACGCTGGTGGTAATGCTGATTCGGTGCGCGACCTTTCGCACTATGCAGCGATCATCTTGCTCGTCATCTATGGGCTTGCGCTACTTTTCCAACTCAAAACGCACGTCGATGTGTTTGCAACTGAAGCCAGCCATGGTGCACATGAAGATCCGACAATGAGCATCAGAGATGCTTGGGCACTGTTGCTGTTCTCAACTGCAATGGTCGGGTGGATGGCTCACATTTTGGTTCACAATTTGGAATCTGCTGTTCATGAACTTGGTATGCCTGAATTGTTTATTGGCGTCATTCTTGTACCATTCTTCGGCAACGCAGCAGAACACTTCGCAGCAGTGATCGTGGCTGGGAAGGACAAAATGGACCTCGCCATTGCCATTGCCATCGGATCAAGTGTCCAAATCGCCCTCTTTGTGGCGCCGGTCATGGTCCTTCTCGGTTGGGCACTCAAGGTTCCTCTGACCTTAGAATTCGGACTTCTTGAGACTTCAGCGACCTTCATTGCCGTTCTGGTAGCGAACTCAATTTTGGCAGACGGGAAGACAAACTGGCTTGAAGGCGTCATGTTGCTTGGCAGCTATATCATTCTCGGTGCAGCCTTTTTCTTACTTTGACTGGAGTGAAATGAATGAAAAAAATTGGCTATGCTTTGATCTTGATTTCAACATTAATGTTGGTCGGTGGGACCGTGGGTTTCACGATGGAAGGAACCGTTGATGACGTCCCAACACCCAACGTCCAAGGTTTGGTTTTCTTCGCAGACGACCCTTTGGCCGGGAATGCAGCAGCCCTTCTCCTCAACGCCGATACCACCCTCACTTGGGATCGAGATGATATCTTCGTCGTTATTGCCGATGGTGGAAAAAAGAAACAATGCGATGATATGGCCAACGGTGGGAGCTTGAGTGGTTTTGACACCACCAGTAAAATCTGTTCCTACGGAGATGACGGGTATGCTGCCAGCGGAGATGACGGTGAAGAGGGTGTTGAATGGCGGGTTGATTCTGGTGAATTTTATGCTGGGATTGGCACCAAAGAAGGGGTGCTTCCTGAGGGCACAGATCTCAACATTGGCTATTCCATTGATATTGCACTGAGCGCAGTTGGGTATCTTTTCTTACTTCTCGGCGAGGGTGCGGGCTTTGTCCTCACCCGTCAAGATTGAAGTTCACTCTACGCCGTCGTAATACGACATAACGGCTTCATCGAGGTCCATCCATGATTGGCGTTCATCGAGGGTCTTGGTGGTGCCGTCGAAGCGCAACGCTTCTCCGTCAACCCACAGATCGAGGCACGATGCCCCATTGAACAAGAGGTTGGTAATGTGGCGGTTGTTCGATCGGCCAACAGGTCGCATACGCACATCATCAATGTCCCATACCGCCCAATCTTTGCTTCCCTTGGTCGCCATCGTGAACGCGTCACTGGCGGTCATGAGTGTTGGGTCCCAGTGGTCATGGCGTTGAACGAGGGCTGCGAGGCGGGCCTCAGCAAGCAGGTCGAGTCCGTTCCCGGAAGAGGCAGCCCCATCTGTGCCGAGTCGCACATCAACACCGGCTTCATTGAAGGCAGGCAGCGATAAGGTGCCTCCGCATGCTAATTTCATGTTTGATGAGGGGCAATGAACCGCCGTTACTTCGTGGCGGGCAAGGGTACGAATCTCGTTTTTCTTCATCCAAGAGGCGTGAGCGCACACGGTTCCAGGTTGAAAGAAGTCGATGCTGTCCAAGTACTCAACGGGATACATACCCGTTGCCTCATGGCAATCTGCGACTTCCTTGCGGGTCTCGCTCACATGAATATGCAAACGGGCGTTTCGGCGTTCAGCAAGTTCTGAGGCTCTTCGAAGGGTTTCTTCGCTGCACAGGTAGACAGAGTGGGTTGCGATGGCGTATTGCACCTTATCGAGCGGTGATTGTTGCTTGAGCATGCCATCCAGTTCGGCAAGTGCTGAGGCCGCATCATCGTGTGAAGGTAATGCTGCATCACTGACAGGGCCGCCGATAAGGCCCCTTAGGCCAGCGTCGCTGAGCACCTTGCCAGTGACGGCGGGATAGAAGTACATGTCAGCAGCAAAGGTGGTGCCTGTTTTGATCAGTTCAGCAGCAGCAGCCTGTGCCCCTACACGAACAAACTCAGGGGTGATTTTCGCTTCAGTCGGGAAGATTGCTTCGTTCAACCATCTGTGAAGCGGAAAACCGTCGCTGAAGTCTCGAGCGTTGAGTTGCATGGCCAAATGGGTGTGCCAATTCTGTAAACTTCGGGTGATCAAACGGCTTGAGCCATCGACGTCGAGGCTGACATCTTCATCACCATTTGATGGGGCCCAAGACCCGTCATCATGCAACAACACATCTCCGGTATGCTTCTTGCCGGCCTCATCATAGAGCACAGTGTCGCGGTAACGCACCGCTCCGTCTTCGCCCATGGAACGGCGTGGAGCCCCACCCTCATCAACGCTGGCTTCTCGACCGTGTGGCTTATGTTCATCAGCCTCCGCCCACAACTTGCGCCACTGTGGCTTAGCTGGTATAGCACCTGATTCGTAATCAGGAGGTCGGGAGTTCGAATCTCCCCAGTGGCTCCAATCACAACGTGTTGGTTGAGGATTGAGTTTCCATCGAGAACGCTCTTGCACTTGCTTCCAAACTGGCGACAGCAGGTAGGCTGCGGCCTGAAATGTAATCTAAACATGCGCCTCCACCGGTAGAAACATGGCCCATTTTTGAGGCGAGGTTTCGTTTCATGATCAGGGTGGCCGTGTGACCCCCACCAACCACAACATAGCCCTCTGATTCAGCGCAAGCGTTGAGCATCTCAATGGTGCCCAAGGCGAAGTCAGGCAGTTCAAACACACCTGCAGGGCCGTTCAAGTGAACGGTCCCAGCCTGCTTGATGGCCACTGAAAGGTTTCGAATCGACTGAATGCCCAAATCAAAGATTGGGGCAGAGACCGGTAATTGATCAAGGGACATGTCCACACGATTATCTTCGATGTTTGCTGCAACGTCCACAGGCAAACAAATTTTGTCCGGAAAGTCGGCGAGCAAAGCCTTGGCTTTTTCAACCGTAGCGTACCAGTGTTTGCCCAATTCACCAACCAAGAAATCATGATTGACCAATCCGATGTCATTGCCAGCGAGTTCGATCATGAGGTTCGCCACGCCGCCAGTGACCCACACCTCGTCGCAAATATCGTTGCGAAGCATGTTGTCGGCAACGGCAATCGAATCGTCCACCTTCACGCCACCAAGCACGGCAATGCACGGGCGAGCAGGGTTTTCGAGAGCCTGGTCGAGTTTTTTGATTTCATTGGCCATCAGTTCTCCAGCAACACAGGGGATCAAGTTTGTGAACCCTACACCGGAGGGTGTAGCTCGATGAGCACAAGCAAAGGCATCGTAGACAAAGAGGTCCGCAACGCTTGCCAATTTTTGAACCATTTGAGTCTCA
>CAJJAV010000005.1 GCA_905182125.1 uncultured Candidatus Poseidoniales archaeon | reverse complement strand
ATTCTTGAGTTGAGTCGCTTTTTCTTTGGTCACAAAAGTAGAGAGTAAATCGATCACTTCATCTAAATTAGGAGCAAGGTTATTGATACCAAGATCTGCCAGGAGTTGGGGAATGTGAAGGGTATTTTTCTCGACATCCCTTCGAATAATCGCATCAAACAAATATTGTTTCAATCTCATTTCATCATCTTCGTTCAACCAAGAAAGGGATTGATTCTGTTGATTCTTTACTTCACCAAGAAGCGGAGTAATGTCGTTGATTGAGTTTACCTTTCCCTTCTCCAAAAATGTTAGAGTTTGCTCGAAATGGAGTATGTCTTTGTAGGCTGTAGATCTCACTTTAGCCCATTTCTTAGCTTTGACATAGTTTTCAAATGCCCTTCTCAATAGATTGGCTTTCATCCAATGGTCTCCCGCTTGTTCGAAGTTACCATCAATTTCACTATCAAGCGCTGAAGCCTTGTACAGTAGTTCTCGAGCTGAAGGCTTAATTTCTGATTGCTTTGCAGATTCAAAAGCATCCTTAATCCACTTCAAGAACTTTCGATTATGAGTTTCATCGTATAACCTCAACTGATTGCCTGCATATGTTTCTAAATCAAAATCTTCGGAAGCAATCATCAACAGATCGTTTAGTCGTGCTCTAGGATCTTCGGCAATTTCGAGGTCTTCTGAAAATAACGTTTCCCAAATCCTGCCTTTATGCGGATCTTGTTCGATGATGTACATCCGCTTTGTAGATCGCGTTGTTAGAATGTATAATTGATTGACAATAAATTTCAATCCCATTTTAGTTTCGTGACTGATACCGGAAAGATCTTTTTTTGATTTCAATAAATCATTTAGCAAGCTCGATTCCATTTCGCCCGCTCTGTACAAAACGATGTTTTCATGCTCGCCACCCTTGATTTCCGTCACCGTCATTATATTATGATTGAGTTCGATGTTCTTGGTTGAAAAGGGATCCTTCTTCAATAATTCCTCAACACCTTCATCGTCAGATCTACGTGAAAGCACATTGTAATTGCTTTTGCTGGTAAAGAGATCATCCACGAGCGAAGAATCAATGTCATGATCAGAGGTTCCAGAGAGATAGATCAAAACTGGCTTCGGTCCTTCTTCATGGGATACCTGAACACTCACTCTTTCATTAGTGAGAAAGTTCTCTCGTAATTTCAAAATTCCATTTGAAATGTTGACGATTTTAGTGGGTGTTCTAAAGTTATGCGACAGTACTTGTGGGTCTTGAGCTTCAACATTTGCCTCAAGATACATCAGGTCTTTGATACGATTCCAATCAAAACCGGTTGGATTTATAGTTTGTAATGGGTCACCGGCAAGGACAATGTTCCGCTTGTAAAGAATGGAATACGAGTAATACTTGATATTCAGCATGGGTCAAATCTTGTGCTTCGTCTAAAAATATATGTTGAAATTTACTTTCAATCAAGGCAGAGTAATTTTGTAAGACATATGATGTATCGATGGCTAAATCAATATCATCCCTCAGTCCATTGTCTTTCAACCATGCTCGATATGAGTCATAACAGAAGTAAAGTTGTTCTACCTTTCCGATAAAATCTGATTTTAAAGAATCAGGGACCAAATCCAAAAATGCTTTTTTGTTCAATGGTTTATGACCATTTTTTACAGCAAATCCTTTAATTAGTGTACGAATCCCGTACCATGCAAATTCGGGTTTCAGATCAAACTTGCGTTTACCGAAAAATTCGATTAGAAACTTACTGTAGTTGACCCGTGTAACATCAACTTCCTGTGCGTCCATTTTTGCGAGGATTGTTCTTAATGAACTAAGACGAGTTAATTGAGATGTTAGAGCTTTCCATTCAGGAGATAATCGATCCATGGCGTTTACTGCATGGTGGAAATTCGGGTCCCCTGACTGTGCGTCACAATAAGGGCAGGTGTGCTCTCTATTTCTTACAGATGTCGCATCCAACGGGTTGAAATCTACGGTGCAATGTGCCGGGTTCTCAATTTGAGCGCGTAAAGAGTCATGCTCAGATTTTATTTTTCCCTCACTGGACATCAAAATAACTTCCATGATATTATTGAAATTTAGAAATACGAGATCAGATCCACTCGCAGTCAAGGCCTTTTTTGGATTCTTTTTTGTTTCTTTTTTGAGATCCTTCACCTCAGCATAGTATTCTATCAATTGATTCTTTTTGAGCTTAAACTGGCTTTCGAGGAATTCACTTCTGTGCTCCGACAATAATGTTGTGTTTGCGTCTAATTTATCTACAACATTTTGCGTCATTGCTGTAACAAGAATTCGTGTTCTTCCATCTACTTTTTTCAATTGATTAGGCACCAACAATGTGAGGATCCATGCCATTCCAGTGGTTTTTCCTGTACCTGCTTGCCCGTTTATGAATAAAGGTCGGGTTGGTCTAGAAATTGCTTCAATTTGATCAATCGTTGGAAGTACTGCCATTTCCGTATCCTTTAGCAATAACTTGAGGTCTTCATATTCCCTTTCATCAGTCGGTATGAACGGATCGATTTTATTTGTTTTCCAACTTTCATTTTTGACAATTGATGATTTGATTTCGGTATTTACAATGGGCTCAAACTCAATTTTGACATTTTTTTGTTTATGGATGGTTTTCAGTATTTTGGTATAACCATCCTTACGTGGGAATACTGAATGTAAGTAGAATAATTCAACCTTGGCTGCGGATTCCGGATCGTCTTTTAGAAATGAAAATAAAATGCGCCAATCCCCGAACCTAAGCTTAAAAATCGGATGTTTTGTACCGTCCCCTGTCTGGAACTTAGCCCCCCCTTTGATTTCCTCAATGTGATTATTGGTACTGAGACCTTTCCTACGTAGATCTTGCTCAATCACCTTAATCTTGTGAATTTCTGGACATCCCCTTCTTTGTCGATTATACAATCTTGTTGGAACAAGTTGAAAATTATCATTTTTCGTTCTGAATCCATTCAAACCGTTAATTATGTCTCGCCACGCCTCTGAACGCTCAGTTGATTCTTTATCATCCATACACCCACCTGCAATGTATGGCTAGTTAGTTCCATGATTTAAATCCAAACACCTACATGAAGTGTCAAACGGGGCTCAAAAGGTTTTTTTCTGCCATTGTGACTGGCTTTGAGCCGCTTTTCAGCCTCATGGAGTCGGCAATACTCATCAAACAACCTCTTTGTGCCCAAAAAGTTGGTATTCCGGGAAAAAGTCTACTTCCGCTCATGATGAAAACTCGGAAACGGAATATTTGTACTTACCCCTATTCATTCAAAAAACCATGAGAGGATCTCTATACCCAAAGGGTGCGATCTGGTTAAGATTGCACAATGCTCAGTCGCAGCAACTTTTTTCGATGCTGTCTTGAGCACAGAAGCAGGTCTTTGCAGGTACGATATCAGCTCGAGAACTGCGTTCGTTGAACAGAGCGGTGACTTGAGCGAGTTCTTCAGGAGCGTCGCCTCGTGCTTCGAGGCACAGTTTGAGACCGAGGAGGCCCCACATGTTGTCCTTCCAGAGTTGGATGTCAGCGCGATAAACGGCTTCTGCTTCTTCGATTTCGCCTTGTTCGTGGAGAAGTGCTCCAAGGATGTGACGCACAGGTTGCATCTGGCCCCAAGGTTCGTTGTAGGCAAGGTTGAGCGAGAGGTCAACACCACGGCGTAGGTGGTCAAAGGCTACGGTGAAGTCAGATGCTTCACCACGGGCCTTGGCCAAGAATTGCTTGCGGTATTCGATTTCACCAGCCAAGACTGCTGCGTTGACCAAGAGAATACATGGACCGTCGCTTGGATCTTGGTACATCAGGTTGTTGTGAAGCACACGGCCAGCAAGCGCTGGGTTCTTGAGTGCCTCATCAAAGAGGACCTGTTCTGCTTCTGCCTCAGCAACCATGCCCTTGGAGGCGTAAGCCACACCTCGAGCGTAGTGTTGGGTTGCGATGGTGGAGGGGAAGACATCCTTGTCGCTGTACATTGGTTCAGCAATGATTTCGTCCCACTTGCCGAATCGGATCATCACGTGCCATGGCATGGTGACGTAGGATTCCAAGAAGATTGCACCCATTGGGATGATGCCGGCGAGCATGAATTGTACACCGGAGTTTTCGTCGCCTGCGGGCAGTGTATCGACCGCCTTGCGAGCGTACTTGAGCGCAGTTTCGTATTGCCCTTCGAACATAGCGCACCACACGACGAAGTGATGGTTGTGCATTCGGTAGAACTTGTAGAATTGAGAATCATTGCCGGTGAGTTCGACGTACTTGTCGTCGGCTTCAACCGCTGCGATGTTGCACTCAATTGCCTCTTTCCATTGCCCGACCCAAGCATCGATGTGAGATGGCATGTGCACAAGGTGGCCCATACCTGGCATGACGGTGCGGAGCACATCAGCTGCTGGTAGGGCTCGTTCAGGGAAGGGTGACAATTCCAAAGCGTGGCAGTACAAGTGGCACAATGCAACGTGTTGCTTTGCACCTTCGACGTTCTCGAATGCATCTTCCATGATCTTGACCAACAGCAAGGTGTTGTCGTCAGCAGGGGTGATTTCACCTGTAGCAACATTCTTGTCCCAGAGTTGCCAGGCTTTCAAGTTCATGAGCCCCTCGACGTAGATTGCGGCGACATCCAAGTTGCCGCTGTACTTTCTGTAAAGGGGTTCCATTGCTTTAGCGAATGCAACGTTCAATTCTGGGTCGTTGCCCATGTTGAGGACTGAGGGGTCTGCTGCGTCGCGTGCTGCTGCGGAGTGGCGTGTTGCCAGTGCATCAATGAGGTCTTGTTCAAGTTCAGTGCAGCCATCTTTGAGTGAAACGGCAGTCTGAATTGAGTCGTGGCCAGATCCCAGTCCCGGGCTCCAGTTGTAGTTGGAAGACACACAGTATGCAATCCCCCACCATGCCATGGCACACGTTGGGTCAAGTTCAGCGCACTTGCTGAAGCATGCGATTGCTTGTTCGTGGTTGTAGTTGAGCATGTGGCCGAAACCTTCGATGAACATTTTACGTGCTTCATCGTTGGCGCAAGTGATGGTTGTTGCGAAGGCGTAATTCGATTTTTTTCCAAAGTCATAATCCGTCGGTGATAGGTCCATGTACTCCCTTATTCCGGCGTTTCACTTAAGGAATCGGGTCGATTTCGATGGAATTGAGGACCCAAGGACAACCCAAATGAGAGGATTTCAGTCTTTATGCTCTTGGCTGAAAAGCCATCATTGAAGAACCGAAGGGGAATGCACCAAACATGCCACGGCTCGTACAATTTGGTCGTCCCAACCTGAACTTGCAAGATGAAAAAGGCTCCTTTGCAACCATATGGGCCGAAATATCCACACTTCGCCATGAGGTCTATTCAGTTGAGCTCAACCAATATGGTGTCGACCACAGTGGTCAACTAGAAGATCCAGGGCAGTATTTTATTGCTTTACTCTCGGATGATTCTCTTGTTGGTTACGTCAGCATCAATGCTCCTGAACGGGCTGAAGGGTTTCGCCTGGCCACGTATTATTCAGAGGAGGTGATGAATGAATTGTTACATTTGTCGACGTGTGATGACTCAAAAACATTTGAAATAAGAGCGCTGACAATCAAAGAGGAATTCAGAGGCAAAGGTCACGCTTTCACCCTCATGCAGGCAGCCCTTCGTTTTTCCATCACCGAGGGAGCGACTGACCTGATCGCAATGGGTCACACCGATGTGCTGCAAATGTACAAGAAATTTGGAATGACGGTTCTTGAAAAGCATCACGTGACTGCAGGAGAAGTCATTTTCCATCCAATGCATCTATCAATTGCCCAAGCTCTTGCCTACACTGAAAACCTTGTCGATGCCATGGAGGTTGAGGATCACATCGAAGAAGATGATCCATGTTACCATGGAGGCGCATCATGGGATGCATCAGGGTTTGATTTTCATCTTAGAAACAAACTCGTCGTTGCTGATGTTCTCGACAGTCCATTCCCGCCATGTCCTGAAGTGATCGAGGTCATTTCACAGAACATAGAATCATGTTGTCAAGAATCACCACCGACCCAATGCCAAGAATTGATTGAAAAAATATCAAGCGTGCGTCACGTACCCTCTGATCACGTGCTGGTTTCTTCAGGGTCCTCCTCTCTGATGTTTTCCCTTTTGCCAAAATTAGTCCAGGAACATTCGAATGTTCTGATTTTATCGCCAATGTATGGTGAATACTTACACATCCTCTCCCACGTGATCGGATGCAACGTCACTCACTTCCCCTTGTACCCCGAGGATGGTTTTGAAATTGACCGAGCAGGCCTGATTGCAGAATCAAGAAAACACGATGCTGTGATCTTTGTCAATCCAAACAGTCCAACTGGAGTTTATTCTCATGAAATGAGGGGCATCGTTCGCGAGATCGTGGAAGGCGAGTCCCAATGCAAGACCATCTGGATTGACGAGACATACATCGAATACCTCCAAGACGGTGACTCTCTTGAAGACCTTACGAGCCAAATTGAAGAACTGATCATCTGTAAGAGCATGAGTAAATGCTACGCATTATCAGGGCTGCGGGTGGCGTACGCCGTGACGTCACAAGCCCCATTCCTGCGTCGTTTCATACCACCATGGGCCGTGAGTCTTCCTGCGCAATTAGCAGCGATTACGGCACTCGATCAACCAGAATATTATGCAGCGCAATACGAGATTATTCATCGGAATCGAACTCATTTGTCTCAATCACTGGCTTCTTTAGGCTTCAAAGTCTATCCAGGTGTCGCAAATTATATCCTCACTGAACTGCCAACAAACATCTCAGTTTCCTCAGGAGCATTTGTTCAATCGTGCCGTGAACGGGGTGTATATGTGAGGGATGCGGAAAACATGGGCGTGACCATCGACTCAAAATTCGTGCGGTTTGCAGTGCGCATGGAGGATGAGAATAACCAAATCCTCTCGTGCATCGAACACCTGATTCAACCCACTCTGCCTTGATCGGATGCAGGTGCTAAGATCCGTAGGACTGGCAAGTCATGTATGTTTGGAAATCCGAATTTGAAATTTGAATACCAGAAAGAACACCAGTGGTGGGTCATTCCATGTCCATATCAGACATGTCTGAGCCCATGGCTTGAGTGTATCCCGTTGTTGGGGCAGTAGCGTTGAACCACATGCTCATTTCATGGGCGCTGTCCCACAAACCGATTCGAGCAGAGAGAATGGTGTTGTTCTCGATCAACAACACATGAGGA
Organism: uncultured Candidatus Poseidoniales archaeon; assembly: GCA_905182125.1. Classification (GTDB taxonomy): domain Archaea; phylum Thermoplasmatota; class Poseidoniia; order Poseidoniales; family Poseidoniaceae; genus MGIIa-L1. The sequence continues at coordinate 47,370 of CAJJAV010000005.1, read as the reverse complement.
ATCGAAGCAACCGACAGGTTTTGTGACAACAGTGGGCTGTGCAAGAACGGTCGGTCGACCGAGCGATTGAGTTCACCTTCAATCATTTGATGCCATTCTGTCATGTTCGAACTGTCATTGCCCGCTTGCTTGTTAAAAATGAGCAAATGGTTCGGCATAATGGATTGATCAAGAGCATCGACTGTTGGCTTGCAATGCGTGCACCAGGAGGCCGAAAAATACGCGACCCAGCGGCCCGTCCCATTCGCAGACGATTCGTTCCATTGAGTTCCGTTCTGATCTTCAAACTCGAAACTTGGGAACTGACAACCAACATGCCATTCGGGGTTGTTGCCTTCACTGCAGAGTTCAATTTCTTCTGGCATCATCTCCATCTCAGGTTCGATGCACCCTGCTAAGCTGCTAAAAGAACATAAAATGGCGAGCGCAAACGGTATCATTCTGTTCATCAAAGTCACCAACTTCAAGCCCATTCGAGGTGGCCATCGATGTACTTTGCAACTTGCTTCTTCCCAACAATCCAATAGTACAATGTAAGGGTAACAATGCTAAGAGCACAGACTTTCATCCAGATTCCAAACAGACCCATTGGGGTGCCTGTGAATTTAATGGCACGTCCATCAATGCGAACATTGTTGCACCATTTGTTGATGACCATGCACGCACCCCATGGCATTGCAAAACCAATCGTAAACGCTTTGATGAAAAAGGCGATAAGTTTGGTGAAGAAAAGACCGTGGTCAGCTGTTTGGATTGCCCAAACGCCACCGGCGCTCATGTGATTCTGTGCCATGGGTTCCATCGGCGCTGAAGCACCAGGGCTGGCCGCAGCAGGTATGGTCATTGCTGGGACTGGCATGGGTGCTGCAGCAACCGGTGCTTGTGGTTCTTCGTTTGGGATCCATTCGGTTCCGTTCCATAGCCATTTGCCGTCGTCGCTGATTTTTTGCATAATTTAAATTCCGATACTCGACTATATCTACTCTTTCACTACGGTATGTGGCCCAGTTTGTGCCTCAGGGTTGGTAAATAACGGATGTCGACATGGCACCCCTCATTGGCAATCCGAGGGAATTGGCCACTGCATCATCAGTTGTTCAACCCGATGCTCTCATATATGGAGGGACGGTCGGAGGCTCGTTCACCATGAAGCGAGGCTCACGTGCTTGGAAGAAAACCGGGAATCAACGGTGGAAGTGGCGCAAGAAGAAGTTGCGCCGACGAAAGCGTGCTCGTAAGGCTGCCAAGAACTGATCTTGACAGTGAATTACCCACTGGGGGTATAGTATAGCTTGGTAGTATCGCTGGCTCCAAACCAGCTGGGGGGGGTTCAAATCCCTCTGCCCCCACCTTTCAACAGACAAAGAGCGCTCAGCATGGTCTTTAACGACATATCAGTCATACCATATCTTGATGATGCATAGGCGCCACCCATTGGACAGAGGAACCCACATGCGCCGCATCACTGCACTCATTATGTTCGCTTTGTTGATGGCCCCCGTGACGGGTTCGTTGACCATTCATGCCGACCAAAACCGTTCAGAATGGATGGCTATGGATCAAGCAGGACTGGTTTGGATGCCTGTCGATGCCTCATTTGAAACACCCGCACAGACTACACCTGCTTGGGTTGGAGACACAATGGCTTGGTGGGAGCGCACCGTTTTGGATGACAATCGAAATGGAATCCATGACAGCCTTGAATTGATTCAGGGTACGACCGGCATCGGTCTTTCTTACGGTGTACCCGTCACCGACCTCCACCTTTCAGACCTTCAAGCGCTCAACCTTACGGTGAACGACGTGATCGAATCCGTCAACGCTGTGTTGTTGGGCCAGATTGAAGTGGCTCTCGCCCCAACTCTGGCTGGCCTTACGGATGTCGTGATGGTGGAACACTATGGTAGCGTTGTGTTTTATGGCGACGTTCAAACGCCTGCGGTCAAAGCAAGCAACTCCTCTGTCTATCCGATGGGTGCTTGGGATTTGGGTGTCAGCGGTGCTGGGATCAACATCGCCATGGTTGACACTGGTGTCGATAATGAACACCCCGGGCTGAGCGAGAAGTTCGTGTCCGGTTACGATGCAGTCTGTTACAATCCAACCGACCCTACATGCGTATTCACCAACCCTGGACGGGAAACGGATGGAACCTTTGATCCCGATGACGGCAACCAACACGGCACGGCCTGCATGGGCATGGCAGCCGCCACCGGCATCAACGCAGCAGGTGAACAAACTGGTTTCTACGGCTCAGCCCCCGATGCAGCCCTTGTTGATGTGCGCATTGGAACCGATGCTGGCGCAGGACCGTTTGAGAACTATGTCCTCGAGCAAGAGTTCTATGAATCTGCTATGAATGGCATTCAATGGATCATCGATAACAAAGACACGGCTTGGCAAGGCGCCAATGAAAGCAACTACGGCATTGACATCATTTCCCTCTCCTGGGGCATCACTTCCCACGAAGGCGGTGGCTCAGACGGCGAAGACATGCACAGTCGAATTCTCAATGAAGCCATGGAGGCGGGCATCGTGGTCAGCGTCGCTGCTGGAAACGATGGACCTGACAACGACGGTCTTTCTGGAATGGGGTCCTCCAACTTGGCCATCACGGTTGGTGCAACCGACGACATCAACACCGTTGACAGAGAAGACGACACCGTTGCCTCGTACTCTTCGCGTGGGCCTCGCCGTGACAACGCCGATGGCAACCCACTCAATGAACTCAAGCCAGAAATTTCAGCACCGGGCACGAACATCATCCAAGCAGAAGGGTGCGTCACATCAGGCACATGTGTGAACTTCCTCGGCGGTGATGCATCAGAAAACGGATACACAGGGCGTGGCTCTGGAACCTCTTATGCAGCCCCCGCTGTAACAGGTATCATTGCCTTGATGCTTGAAGCAAACCCGGAACTCTCTCCAGCAGAAGTCAAAGAAATTATCAAACTCACAGCAGAACGACGCGGCGAGCCAAGTCAACCTGATGTCGATCCGTTTTGGAACCGAGACTTCGGATGGGGCATGATCGATGCTTTAGCAGCCACAGAATTGTCGTTTTACCTTCATGACAGCGGCCTCACCGGCCAAGTCGATGTTGGCACTCAGGTTCACATCCTCAGCGAAGCCATGGACAACACCTCTGGGCTTCACATCCTTTCTGGTGAAGCATGGGGCCAAACCGGTTCGGTTGAAGCTGTTGAATTCCGAATTGGTGAAGGGGCATGGCAACCTACTTCATTCAACCAATCAAGTGGCGAACTCAGTGCGCTTGAACGTTTCAAATGGACCGTCGCTCTCGACCACGACGCCATGGCCAAAGGCAACAACACCATCGAAGTGCGTGCCCTTAACGATCAGGGTGTTCAATCCTTACCAGTGTTTGCAACCGTACAAGGCACAGGTGCGGCAATGGACGGAGCAAGCTTCGGTTGGTCGACCTCACAGTATGTCGCTCTTGCCGGCGTTTTGGTTTTGTTCTGCCTTCTTGGGGTTGCACGAGGCGCTCGAATCGACCCCCCCCTCTCCATCACCTCGATGGATGCCAACGATTCAATCGACGCTGTGCTCGCTGCAGATGCAGATATCGCTTCCGTGGTTGATGCTGTGCTGATCGAGGATGACCTGAAGGATTTCGACGGCGGCGATTAAGGCTCCAAAGAAATCACTGACAGCGAGGTCATCCACCCTCGCCTTCAAAAGCCAACAACGAAACGGGAATGCATGGGCGACTTCAGCGACCGAGCGTTGGGAATACAACCAACTGGCGTTCGCAAAATGTTCGACTTGGCCGGCGATGATGTCATTTCCTTTGGTTTGGGCGAACCAGACTTCCAACCTCCAGCCATTGCAATCGAGGCTTTTCATCAAGCAATGTTGGACGGGAAAAACAAGTACACGACCACGGCGGGTTTGCCGGCGCTCCGCGCGAAAATAGCGGAATCTTGGGACTCCTATCAATCAGGTTTGGATGAAGCCAATGTGTGCATCACCATGTCCGGTACCAATGCCTTGCTGAACCTGTTCCTTACCCTCGTCAATCCCGGTGACAATGTGCTTTTACCCGAGCCATACTTTCCACTGTATGGTCCAGACGTGTCCATTGCAGGCGGCGAATCAAAATTCTATCCTTGCCTGTTTGAAAACGAGTTTATCCCTCAAGTAAGCGATCTTGAAGCACTGGTCGATGAACAGACCGTCGCCATTCTCTACAATTTCCCAAGCAACCCGACCGGTGGCACTCTGGATGTATCTCAACGCAATGAATTGCTTGAATTCGCTAAGAAACACAACCTCTGGATCATCAGTGATGAAGTCTATGATCGCATTGTCTTCGATGGGCCCCACGTCTCCTTCATGGGGGCTGGCTATGACCGGGTTCTTATCGTCAATTCCTTCTCCAAAACGTTCGCTATGACAGGTTGGCGCATGGGCTACATCATTTCATCCAACCTTGAGGCGATGCTACAGGTCACGAAAATGCAATATTACATCGCAGCATGTTCGAACGATGCTATGCAGCATGCGATTTTGGCAACGATGGTGCATGCCAGCGATTATCCGGACATGGTCGCTGCTGAATTCAAACAACGTCGTGATTTGATTGTTGATCGACTCAATGCCATGCCCGGTGTGGAATGTCATAAACCGCAAGGGGCGATTTACGTGTTCCCAAAAATCACCGTACCGGGGATGAACTCACAGGACTTGGCGCTTGAATTCCTGAAAGATGGCGTGTTGTGCTCACCAGGTTCCGCCTTTGGACCATCAGGAGAAGGTCACCTTCGTTTCGCTTACACCATCAGTCAAGAGGACATCACTCGAGGAATGGATAAGGTTGAATCAACCTTGGATCGTTTACTCAACTCCAGTTGAGGTGTTTTGATGGCCATGATCAGTCAGTTCCTCCTGTTTCTTTTTGGTGCGTTCCTCGGTCATTTTCTCCCTCGTTTTCCAGTGCTCTTGATGAGTCGAGGGCGTGGTTTCAACCTTCATTTTCCCCCACACCCCGAACCGGTTCCCCTTGGCCCTCATCTGAATCAAAGGGTCCTTCATCTGAGGATGTTTTACTGGTTGAGTCTTGTTGTGGTGGTTGTGCCAATGGCGGTTGGCCTTGCTTCGGTTCGTTGGGGCAATCCAGCGTTTGGGTTCGGCCTTTGGCTCGCCTCAGGATGGCTTGTTCTCAATCGCTTGCAGTCCCTCATCGGTGGCGCCAAGCCACCATGGACGAGGGCGATGGCTGAAGAACTCCAAGGGGTCATCAACCTGAGCAGCAGCGAGGCTTCCTGCTGTGCTTGGTCAACTCCTGTTTGGGGCGTAACCAACGTTCGATGTTCCAATTGTGACAAACGTTTGTTGATTATGGCCCGTCCTGACCTTGGAAGGAAGCGAAGGGACGGTCGGTTCTTTGGTTACCTTCGTCTGTTGATCAGCGATGGCTATCCGCTCATTGCTCAATCCGAGGAAGAGTAATTCTGGCGTTTTATCCAAGGCATTCAAACCCTCACCACCACGGAGTCCGAGGGGGAATCTTTGAGGTCTAAGTGAATTCTGGGAGGGCCATGGGAGGCGCATCGAGAAAATCAATTTCTGGTTTGTTACGGCTGACCTTCCGGGTGGTTGGCCAAGTGCTTATCACCCCGTTTTTGGCGTTCCTTTTCACTTATTTTTTCGACGTACAAATCAACGGTTCAGGCCTTGATTTAGATTTCCGAAAGGAAATGCTTCCTTGGATTTTCACGGCATCTCTGGTTTACGCCATGATGGCGCTTGTGTTGGCGCTGACGTTCGGAGGTGGATTCCGGCCTTTGAGCGTAATTGAGCGCGGTGGATGGCTTTCAGTCCTCCGGTTAACTCGCCGACAAGGCGACGCATCACTTCGGCGAGAAGCCCGTCAACGGTACGCTACTTCGGCTCACGGTCGCTTGTCCCTGTTGGTCCATCAGCGCCATTTGTCAGGCCATCGGATCACCGCTACGCATGGCGGTCTGGTTCTGTTGGCTATACCTTTACAGGTTATGCTCGCAACGGTGCCGTTAGCGTTCGTGCTCGCAGTGCCAGAAACCATTATGCGAGAAGACCGTCGTCTTGAAATGGCGATTCTGGTGTACTTGGCCTGCTTCATTTTGGCCATGAAAGTGTTCCCGCTCATTGCCCGGCGGTACATCGGACTTGCAACAGTGACGCGTCGGTGGCTTGGTTCGTTGGGAGCGGTGGCCAGCTTGACGCCAATTTTTATGTTGTATATCCTTGGTCGAATGGCGAACGTCGCCGTGCTTGGTTCAATGGGTGAAGACATTAGTTTGAGCATCCAAGTCGAGAAAGAATTGTTTGAATCTTTCTTTGCGATTCGCTCCATCCCTGAGACCTCCTTCGTCGACTTGCTCACGGCTTTGGCCGTCATGCCTCTTGCTGCTTTCACCACCCTTGCCGCACTTGGGGCGGGGGCTGAACCACCTGACTGGATTTATGATCACAACCCGGCCCAAGAGCCTCATTCTGCAGCAAAAGCTCCCTCTTCACCCTCGCTTGTTGGTAAAGGAGCCACCATGGCCGTGGGTGCCATCACCACCGTTGCAACAGGTGCGGCCGTTTCCGCCGCAGCACAAACATCCACCGCGCTTCAGGGGCTTGCCGGCATTGGAGGGTCTGCTCCGTTAACTCAAGCACCAGGCGCGATTCAACAGGTTCGATCAACCATCGATACGATTCCACTTGAAGCGTTGAATGAACGTTCCCCACTTGATGATCTTGGGCGTTCAGTGGATGCGTTCGAGCAGGTATCTGAAATCACCTCTTCGCCGCAGATGGATGCAGTCAACCACGTGATTGAAAGCACTGGTTCGCCTTCGTTCGACCAACCTTCGATTACTGGATTGCGTAAACCAGAGTGAACTTCAAAAGATGGAAATATTGGTGTTTCCCCCTTGCCCCTGCGGGGTCATCAGACGGCCATGACTATATGCAACACAATGCTCCCATGATTCGTTGGTGTTTATGCGTCGCTTGTCTCCGTTAACCCTCGTCGCCCTTTTGTTGTTGCAAACCCTTGCTGTTGGCATCGCCGCTCCTGCGAGCGCTGCGTCAGCACGTGCTGGTGCGAACGATGATTTCCGCGTGACCGGAATTTCGCTAGGAAACGCAAGCACAAGTGCTGATACGTGGGTTCAATCCAACGGGACAACCATCGATTACATCTTCCAAGGTCAAACCATCGAGATTTCCATGACCATTGCCCGTGGTGGTTCCTCATTCTCCGGAAAGAGCACCGACGCCATGATTCAAATCGTCCACCCAATCGGCTTTGTTGTCGAGACCTTTACTTGGACCTCCAATGATCTCATCGGTGGTCAAGGCGACTCGGCCTCCTTTGCTTGGACGGCTACTGCAGCCCATTCCATCCTTGACACCACCACCAACGACCTCTCCGGGGGTATGATCATCAGAGCAATGACGGACAAAGACTCAAACGGTGATGACCGAAACGACAATGACATGAAAGAAACTTCCGTCCCTGTCGCTATTATGAGCGATTCATTTGATGGCACCTCCTTCACGGGCCAACCATCATTCTTCCCGGCTCGGTACATGGCTGATGGAACTGGAAGTTCTCAAGGAGAGACCTATGGCCAAGGTTCGTGGCAGACAAACGCTGGAGGAGCCGTTGGGTCCGACCATTGGGCGAATTCCCCTGATTCGGACAGCAACTACCCATCGGGCGCCCATGATCGCCTCGTTTACGCTTACCTCAATCCAAACAGCCAGTGTGGCTCAGGTGGTCAAATTGACAATGAACTCGTCAAGTCATACCAAACTTGGATTTGTCGAAACTCCTTCTTTGCTGGTGATTATATTTCATCACAATTCCATCTCCAAGCATGGGGCAGTGTACAATCCGGTGACAGCGTGAGCATCGAATTGTGGCGCAGTTCCGGAAATTACAGCAATGCCATGGAATCGCTTCACTGGGACTTAAGCAACGGAAATCCGAGTCAAGCCCCAGGTCAATGGACCAATCTCAGCTGGGATCCACAGGCCGACTGGTCGCAAATCCCCACCCTTTCCAACCCGGATTTGTTCCTCGGTGGCAACTCTTGGAGCATGGGCTTGCTTCTCCACTCCGACTCTGGTGGTGCTTCACAAGGGTTCCACGTTGACGACTTCATTCAATTCGGTATCAGTAAGGTCCAAGATTACACCCTTGGCGTGGATTGTAACAATCCGAACAATGGATACACAGCCCCTCCAAACGACCTGCTGATTTTGCGCTGTCAAGTCACCAACAATGGGTACTCGACCGCTTCGGTTCGTGTACAATCAAATGTGACCAACCTGACATGGATGGACCCAGCAATGCAGATGATCCGCATCGATGTTCCAAACAGCAACGATCACGACACCAACGTGCTCATGCCGGGCCTCAAAGCCGGCGAAACCGTTGAAGTGTGGGTGAACCTTTCTATTCCACCCGGTGCTGATGTCCAACAACAAACCTGGAACCTTTGGTTTACAGATGCCAGCAACCAAAACGGTGGCGAAAAATCCCGTTTATCCATGCCTGTTGCAGTCACTGAGCAATACGGTGTTGCGCTCACCAGTACGGTTGGTATCCTCGCTCAGACCCTTGCACCGGGTGAATCCGGACTGATCCCATTCCGTTTGCTCAATTCAGGCAACAAAGACGCAGCGTTTAACCTCGCTACAACCTTTTCTGACCTCGGTTGGACTGCTCTTGTTATGGATGAACAAGGTGCGATTGTCCAGAACCCAATCGTCCTCTTGAGGGGCCAAGCATCGAACTTCAATCTCAATGTCACGGCTGATTCAATGGCTATGCCAGCGCTTGGGACCGAAAACAGTCCTTATGTGAGTTTCAATCTGCGTGCAACATGCCCTTCCTGTGGAACCTCGCTTGCCGGTAACGATGTTCTCGTTCGAAGCATCATGGTGCCAGTGTTCCGGGAATTAAGCCTCGAGGCAGAGGAAGTAACCATCCAAGCTCCAGCCAATGGCATCGCTAAGAAAGTCTACATTACCGTGTTCAATAAAGGCAACGACGATGAGCAGTATGACCTTTCACTCACTCAACAAAACTGGCTTCTTGGGGCAAACCTCGCCGGTGCTCAAACCTCCGTGCTTGATGCATGGGATGGCGAAGGCATCATCCAGTTGAACCTCCCAATGCCTGTCGGTCTCAGTCCCGGCCTTTACGCAGTCACGGTGACTGCCACCAGCGTCGATGATCCCTTGGTCAGAAAATCAATCGTTCTCACTGTTGAGATCCTCGACACTGCGGCCGTCGATATCTCTGATGAAGATGCAGACCAATCTTACATCCCAGGTGACCCTGCGCAGACGATGGCGTTTGAAGTTCGCAACGATGGCAACAGCCCGGACCGATTCACCATGACGGCGAATGTTCCAGAGGGCATGACCATCGAATTCACCAATTTGTTTGATGGTGCCACCCCTGAGATTGAAACCGCAGCAAGCTACAACGTGACCGTTCGCTTCTCATTCGAATCGGGAACCTCTGGCCAACTCACCCTCGACATCATCGCTACAAGCGTCAATGATGCCCTGATCAGCGCTCAAGGTTCGGCAACCTACCTCGTCGGTTCACAAAACTGGCTGAAGATCCTCCCGGCAGCACCAATCACCATTGATGAAGCAGAACCTGCGGAAGAATGGAGCATGACTGTGAAGGTGCGAAACCAATACACAACCGCCCAGTCAGTGACCATCGACTTGGACAACGGTGAATCATCAGCCTACGTTCAAACACGAATCGCCAGCAACGACCGTTCGTTCGTTCTTGCTGTCGAGGAAGAGCGTGAAGTGACCGTGTACTTCGAAGTCTCGGAAACAACACTCCTGAACCTCGGTTCTGATTCTTTGTCGACCAACTTGACCCTCTGGGCCCGCTCAGAGACTGTCAGTGATGCTGCAAACAGCAACCTCCAAGTTATTCTGATCAAGAAATCAAACGATGCTGACGGCGCAGCAGGCGCAGGTGACGGCTTACCAGTTGGAAGCATCTTGATGTGGGTCGGATTTGTTGCAATGATGGGTGTCGGCGTGTATGTGATTTTGAACATCTTACGTACAGAAGAAGAGGAAGATGAATACGGTGGATGGGGCGAAGAAGGCTATGAAAACAGTCTGGAAGCGACCTATGGAGCCGTGGCTTCTGCTCCAACAGTGCCTGTACCTGGTGCCTTGCCCTCTTCACTGCCTCCCGCCGCTGCTCAACCGGCTATGGCGCCCGCTCCTTCAGCGCCCGCCCCGGCCGCTGCTGCACCAGTCTCCAAGACCCCTCCAATCCCTGCTGCCGGCCTTCCTGAAGGCTGGACCATGGAGCAATGGGAAGTCTACGGCCAAAAGTGGCTGGAGCAGAACGGAATGGCTTGATGCCCTGTTTTCTTCGTTGCTGAACAAGCGTAGGGTTCAAGACTGTCTCGACCTCCGCTGAGATTGCAAGGAGCGATTCATCATGTACGGAAACGGCCAAGCCCCAATCTTCATCCTCAAAGATGGCACCCAACGAACGCGTGGACGAAGTGCCCAATCAAACAACATTGCAGCAGCGAAAGCAGTTGCAGATGCAGTGCGCTCAACACTTGGCCCCAAGGGCATGGACAAGATGCTCGTCGATTCGATGGGCGATGTCGTCATCACCAATGATGGCGCAACCATCCTCAAAGAAATGGACATCGACCACCCTGCGGCCAAGATGATCATCGAAGTTGCAAAAACGCAAGAACAGCATTGCTATGATGGAACCACCTCAGCGGTCGTTCTTTCTGGCGAGTTGCTCAAGCGCAGTGAAGACCTGATCGAACAAAACGTGCATCCGACTGTGATTTGCGAAGGCTTCCGGCTTGCTGCAGAAAAAGCGGTTGAATTGCTTCAAAACCACGGGATTGCAACGCACAATGATGACGCTGTGCTCACCGAAGTTGCAAAGACGGCCTTGACAGGTAAGTCCGCTGGGGCCGTCAAGAGCTTCATGGCAGACATTTGTGTCCGAGCAGTGAACGCTGTTGGTGTTATTGAAGGCGATGAACGCATCGTTGATCTGAGCGATATCAAGGTCGAGAAGCGGCAAGGTGGGTCCATCAAGGATTCATCCCTTATCGACGGTATTCTGCTCGACAAAGAGCGCGTCCACGCAGGCATGCCCCGCACCATTGCAGATGCTAAGATCGCCCTCGTGAACTCAGCGATTGAAGTCAAGAAGACTGAAGTCGACGCTAAGATTCAAATCACCGACCCAAGCCAACTTGCTCTTTTCCTTGAAGAGGAAGAGAATTACATCCGTGGACTTGTCGAGAAAATCCAAGCCGCAGGAGCAACAGTTCTCGTTTGCCAGAAAGGCATCGATGAATTGGCTCAGCATTACATGGCCAAGGCTGGAATATTCGCAATCCGCCGAGCCAAGAAATCCGATATGGAAGCCCTTTCCAAGGCAACCAGTGGTCGCATTGTGACCAACTTGGACGATTTGTCTCCTGATGATTTGGGCCATGCCGCTAAGGTTGAAGAGCGCAAGATCGGTGAATCCGATATGACCTTCATCACCGGCTGCCCAGAAGCAAAATCGGTTTCTGTTCTGCTCCGTGGCGGTACCGAACACGTGGTCGATGAAATCCGCCGAGCGTTTGACGATGCTGTTGGTGTGGTTTCAGTCGCTTGGGAAGATGGCGCAGTCCTTACCGGTGGCGGCAGTGTGCTCGCAGCCCTCTCTCGTGATCTTCGGACCTATGCAGAAGGTGTCGGCGGCCGTGAACAAATGGCTATCGAAGCATTTGCTTCAGCCCTTGAAATCATCCCTCGTACCCTCGCAGAGAACGCTGGACTGGATCCCGTGACGACCCTTATCGAATTGCGCAAAGCACATGCTGACGGCCATTCCCACGCTGGAATCAACGTCTATGAAGGCGGCGTTGTCGACATGAAGGAAGCCAATGTGGTTGAACCAATGCGAGTTGTTGAACAAGCGATTCAGTCTGCTACAGAAACTGCGATCATGATCTTGCGAATTGACGACGTCATTTCCTCGAAGGGCGTCTCGATGGGCGACGACATGGGTGGCATGGGCGACTTCCAAATGTGAAGTTAAGTCCATTTTTACCCTCATAGGTCTGTATTTTCCAACGCATTTTTTTGCTTATTTCTCCCGTTCCTTTCACACGGTGAAAGGCGAACCTTCAAAGGCCACTGCACAGTGGGAAACTTTGCTTACGACTGACGTGAGTAGGAGCGATTTACATGACCATCGTGGCAAAGGTGTGGATTGATGAAGATTGCATCACCTGTGATGCATGTCAAGACATCTGTCCGGAGGTGTTTGAAATCACCGACGAGACGTCCCAAATCTTAGCAGCTGTCAGGACTGATGGGCAATTTGACCGGAACACAGCCGGTTCACTTCTCTCTGGAACATTCGGCGCTGAATACGGTGAAATGATCCTCGAAGCAGCAGAAGCATGCCCTGTCGAAGTCATCAAATTCGAACTGGTCGGTGACGCCGGCGTGGCACCTATTGAAGCGGCAGCACCTGTTGTTGCTGCAGTTGAAGCACCACCGGCTGCGGCTGTTGCAACCGGAGGCAGCGATGCCTTCCAAGCCTTGATGGGTGGCGACAGAAGCCTTGCTATCCTCTTTGGTTCACAAACTGGTAACGCTGCCGGTTTAGCAGAGAAGACGGCCAAAATGGCAGCAAACTACGGATTGGTTCCAACCGTGTATGACATGGACGGGTTCGATGCAGGGAAACTCAATGCCCATGCCCGCACCCTGATCATCACCTCGACATGGGGCGAAGGCGAAATGCCAGACAATGCAGAGACGCTGTGGAACACCGTAAGCAGCGGAAAACCTTCGCTCTCGAATGTCCACTTCAGCATCTGTGCAATCGGCGATTCATCTTATGATGAATTCTGCAAAGCAGGAACCGACTGGGATGACAAGTATGTCGAACTCGGCGCAAAGCGTGTCCAAGACATCCAACTCTGCGATGTTGACTTCGACACACCTTGGGCTCAATGGGTCTCTCAAGCGCTTCCAATGCTCGCTTGTGTTGACGAATCTGGAACCCTCCAAGAAGTTCTCCTCGACGAGATGATCACCTATGGCTCTGGAACTTCAGAGGAAGTTGATGACGGGGACTTCGCACCGGGTATGGTCGTCCAAGCAGACCTTTCCATTACGCTCTCTTTGTTCAGATACTGCCCCACTGCCAATGAATCGGGATGGGACACAATCGCTTGTGCTGTTCCAGGTCATGCAACACTCGAAGATCTCCTCACAGCCATTCAACAAGATGTTGACGGCAGCTTCTCCTTCCGACGCGGAAATGGAAACGGGTCCCCAACGAGCGGCGTGCGCGTCAATGGTCGAGTGGTGTTAGCCGACATGGCTTGCATCAGCGACTTGGTTGGTGAAAGCGGCGAACTCAAGATTGAACCACTGCCAGGTTACCCAGTCATTCGTGATTTGATGGTTGACTATTCCACCTTTGAAGCAAACCGTAGCCAAAGCAAGCCTTGGCTGCGAGCAGATCCGCGTGAGGGTGCAACGCTGATCAATGGAAGTGCCATGGGTACCATGGATTCTGAAACCGCCTCAACCCTTCACGCCATGACCGACATAACGTCCTACCAATTGCTCCATGCAATGTCAGACACCGTTCCCTTCGATGAATCATACAAGGGTCCTGGCGTGCTTCTTCAGCATTGGACTCGAACCCTTGATCCTCGGACTGGCGATGCACAGAAAGTCGCCCTTGCGGGGTTGTTGGATGCAGAACATGGCCTCTGGTCAGAAGCAGACATGGCATCCATTGCCCGGTACGGTTCTGAAGGTCGCACCGCTTCTAAAGCCCTGAATGCGGCACGAAGTCACTTGCTCAACGCCACCAACTACACTGGCCCACATGGACGTCTCGTCAAGTGGTATGGGCGCAGTGTCAAGTGGAGCGGCAACGTCAATGAAACCACTCTCTACCGCCAAGTTCTCGGACCTGTCGGACTGATCAGCAACATCTTTGACGGTGTATCTGCCCGTATGTTCCTCGGATTCACACGAACCGGGGCCCCTCCAATTCGAAGCCTACAGGCTCTTGTCGCCCCTCCAGCAGGTGTCGGAAAGATTCCGAACATGATCAACAGAAAGATCGAAGCGCATCATGAAGTGATCAGCTTGTTCAACGAAATCGACCAGAGGTTCTGAGGTGTTTCTATGGCTTTGAAAGTTGCATACTACCCCGGAAACACCGCTCGGGCTGCCTCTTCAGAAGTCGAGGACTGCCTTCAACCACTGTGCAAAACCCTTGGGATCCAATTGATTGAAATCCCAAAAGCATCCAGCGATGGAGGCAACATCATCAAGCAATCTTCTCCTAAATTGCAACATGCTTTGGTTGCTCGCAACCTTGCCCTCGCCGAAACCAAAGGCGTTGATGTCATGACCACCTGCGCCACAAGTTACGGAATCATGTGCGACACCGTCGATGAATTTGCGTCCGACGTAGGCTTTGCAAACACCATCAACAACCTCATCGCTCGAACCACGGGCATCGAATACCAAGGAGAATCACAACCACGCCATTTGTTGCATTTGCTGGTCGAAGAAGTCGGACTCGATAAAATTCGAGATGCCGTCATTAATCCTATTCGATTGAATGTCGCCCCTTACTATGGGCCAAACATGCAACGTCAAGGTGCAACTGCCGGAGACGACCCCTTCATGCCGTCGTACCTCGAACAGCTGATCATGGCCCTTGGTGGCACACCCGTCGATTATGACTCAAAGTGCCAGAGCGTCGGTGCACCTGCTTTGTTGACCATCCAAAAGCCAGTGATGAAGATGACCGCCTCTGTTTTGGCCGATGCCAAAAGCAGCGGAGCAGACATGATGGTGAGCGCTTGCACAATCTCCCACTCCAACCTTGATTCGTATCAGTCCAAAGCAGGAAAGGTAAGTGGAAAGGACACCTCAATGCCAATCGTCCATCTTGCTGAACTCATTGCGTTTGCATTGGGCCATTTCCCAGATCGCTTCGCACAACTCCGAGTTCGCGCACTCGTGATCGGCGGCTGATTCAGCCTTCGTGAAGAATTCGATAGACACTCATCGCTGTCGTAGCACCTATATTTTTTGCACCAAGCAACGCTTCCTTACTGGCAGCGAATACACCCGCAATGTTTCCGAAAGCATCGATCAAAGCCGCAGCCCTGGTGGGCCCAACTCCGTCAATGGAGGCGAGCACTGCGGTCTGTTCTTCCTTCGCATGACTTGGCCAGCGTTGACCAAGCGGTGTCGTGGCATCTTCACCAAGTTCAATCGCTTTGATTTCTGCTGCAGCGGCAGATGTGGCTCGTTCAATGGCCCGTTCATCATCCAGATTGGGTGCTCGCTGCAGACTTTCAAAGGCCCAACGCTCCATGACGTCATGTTCTCGCCGTGCTGCAGCAACAAGGAAACGAGCGGTCTCCTCTGGATTCTTCGTCATCATGACTGGCATGCCGAGGTCGAGGCTGATGTAGGCAAGAGCGCCATGCACCGCATCAGGATGAACAGC
Organism: uncultured Candidatus Poseidoniales archaeon; assembly: GCA_905182125.1. GTDB lineage: Archaea > Thermoplasmatota > Poseidoniia > Poseidoniales > Poseidoniaceae > MGIIa-L1. The sequence goes on along the minus strand of CAJJAV010000005.1, from coordinate 31,784 downwards.
TTGGCCGTGGCCATCACCAATTTCAACCAATAAGAGGGGGCGCAAAGCGGCAGCATTCAGTCGACGACACTGGTGAAGAAGCCGACCATCGCTCAATGAACTGACGAGGTCGCGGGCAGTTTTCCTTTCGATCAGCACCCTTTCAGAGAGCCGTATGTCCCCGCTTGTGAGGTGTTTGAAGGCTACATGGGCCCCCATGCTCTTGAGGTAAGGGGCTAAACTTGAGTTCGCTTCTCGATGATCGAGGATGATGCTTGCTTTTGGTACAGTTCCAGCTTGCATCGCCGTGATGCTGGCAGCAGCAGCGGCTGCAGCAAGTTGTTCGCGTTCCCTGTGCGCCTTTCCATCAAGTACGGGTCCGGATTGTTCACTGCCTGATGCTGGCACTGATTCGATTGGTGGCGTCTTTGCTGGTTTTTGTTCTGCTGGGGTGATGAACTGGTCAAGGCCCATCTGTTGGCGAGGGCGCTGATCGATTGGACTGAGTGCCGGGGGGGAGTTCTTAACTCCATCTTCTATAGATTCCTCAGGGGACTATTTCCGCTTCGGGTTCAGGGGTTAAACGGTCGGTTTCAGCCTCAATGAATGCCTGTGGTGTGTGCTCGATGCCATCGTGCACTACCGTGAATGCTTGAAGCACATCTTGTGGAGGTGGTGGACGCCGAGGCAACCGCCCTCGGTCATGGATGCGTTGCAACAATGTGTACATTTTCGCTTCCCTCCGTTCTGCCGCAATGTTGACGTACTCATCTCTGGTTTCAGTTGCAATGAGGGTGTGAACGCTACCAGCGCGTTGTCGTGCGGTACGTCCACGTCGTTGAATCGCCCGGATAGCACTTGCTACGGGTTCGTAAAGAATCACCAGATCAGCAGCGGGGACATCGAGGCCTTCTTCGCCCACTGAAGTGGCAACAAGGATGTTGAGGTCGCCTTCTCGAAAGCGATTTAGTTGAGCAAGTTGTTCCTTCTGGGTCATTCCTTTCCGTTTGCCCTTGCCCGACTGGCCAATGAACTTGTCAACGTTGATTCCTTCAAGACTGCTTAATCGTTCGACAAGATGTTCGACGGTGTCTCTGTATTCAGTAAAGATGAGGATTTTGCTGTCTGGGTTCTCTGTTCTTTGTTTTTCAACCAATGTTTGCACATAGGCAGGTTTTGGATGCAATTCACCAACATCCTTTCCAGCGGTTCGAAAGGCATGGATGGCAGGAAGGCCGACAAACCGATTGGTGGTTCGTTCACCAGTTCGCCCATCGTCCTCTGCTCGTTGCAGAAAAGACAAGGCGGAAGTGGTTCCTTGAGTGCGCAACAGGTCCAACAGCAAATGAGTCCGTCTCAAATCGCCTATGCGTCGAGCGGCATCATACCCGCGTCGGTCCCTCCGTTGAATCGCCGTGCTCGCTCTTCGTTGAGCTTCTTCGATCAGTTTGGAAGAGAGGTGGCCTGTTGGAGCGAGGAAACCCAGTCTGCGCAGATGTTCCGCTTCTTCGTCTTGATGAGCTTGCAGGGGGTGGAGGAGGGCATTGAGTTCAGGTGGTAAGGTCAATCGATGAGGGATGTTGTCCAACTTCACTGTGTAAGGGCCCAGCAACGGGTCTTCCTTTTTGCAAACATCAAGGCGTTCGATGCCGAGCCTTCGAGCCACCTCGAGAATGTGAGACTCTGTCGAGCCAGGACTTGCCGTAGCACCGAGAACAAGCGCCTCAGGGTTGGCGCTGAGGTAAAGGTCACCAACTTGTGCATAGGCATGGTTGCCAGTGCTGTGGTGGGCCTCGTCGACAATTAACAGGCCAACCTCGCTGAGATCTATGGTGCCTGTCGTGGCATCGTTGCGAATAACTTGTGACGTTGCCATGATGACGCTTCCCCTTTCCCACAGTGGTGGGCGTTTTGCCGGACTGATCTCTCCGGTGTATGTGATGATTGAATCCTTGTTGACAGCGAGCATTTCCATCGCCATCCGCCGCTGTTGATCCACAAGGCCTGTTGTCGGGGCGATGAGCAGGACCTTTCCTCGCTTGAGCCTGAGGGCCTCAGCCATAGCCATCCATTCGACGGCAGTTTTCCCAAAGCCAGTGGGCATTACCATGAGTGTTGATGAGGTGAGAGCAGACCGTAGTGCTCTCATTTGGTAGGCTCGAGCCTCGACGCCGTCCGTGAGAAACGGATGAACGACGGTTGCCATGGCTTTCCCATTTGGTCGAGGGTTCTAAAGCATACTGAGGCGGATTCAATTGAATCTCATTCATCGAAGCATCGGGCAGTGCAGTTTAATGACTTTCCAAGGGCTTTTGTGATCTTCTTTTTTCAATAAGCCCCCATGGGTCTCCGCATCGAAAGGTTTCAAGACCGTCCATCAGCATAGCGATTCACGGTACAGGTCGGCAATTGGAGACCGAACCACTCATATACGGGAGGTAAGTCGGAAGGTTGCTCAAAGGTGAGCAGCCAGACACACTGGGCCATCCCCCGAGGACCCCAACAGTCTCGTTTCCCATTCGTGGAAATGGAACGCAGTGTCACGGCTTCTCCCAACCTGAGGGCCCTCGTACGCCCCCCTACGGTGGGGCCAATGCGCTGTATAAACCCTGGAGGAATCCGACATGGCAAAGAAAAGTCACCCACGACGAGGATCAATGGCGTTCAGCCCGCGAAAGCGTGCGAACCGACCATTTGGACATGTGAAGTCGTGGCCCACAACCGATGCGAGCGAAGTGAGAATGCAAGGATTTGCCGGCTGGAAAGCAGGCATGACCCACGTTCTCTCTCGTGATTTGAACCCCAGCAGCCCATCCGCTGGACAAGAAATTCGAATACCAGTCACCGTTGTAGAATGCCCAAAGATGCGCATTCTTGGCGTTCGTGGCTATGCAATGACTCCTTACGGTAAGCAAGCCGCTGGTGAAGTTTGGGCTGACGCAGCAAAAATCGCAGAAGCTTTTGCTGAACTCTTCAAGCGCCTCCCAGTGCGCAAGGAACACGATGCAGAAAAGCACTTTGAGAACCTCATGGATGCTGATTTGGTCGAAGTTCGTCTCATTTGCGCCACCCAGCCCAACTCCGTCACAGGCGTACCTACCAAGGTCCCTGATGTGATGGAAGTCGGTCTTGATGGTGGTAACATGGGCGAACAACTCGCCTATGCAAAGGAAAAACTCGGTGAAGAGTATTCCTTTGCTGACGCTTTCGAAGAAGGCGCACTCACAGACATTGTCGCTATTACCAAGGGCTACGGATGGCAAGGTGTCATCAAGCGATTCGGTGGAAAGTTGCAATCTCACAAGAACTCAAAGAAACGCCGTCAGCACGGTAACATGGGTGCTTTCGGTGACGGATATGTTCGAAAGTCCATCCGTCAAGGTGGACAAACCGGATACCATCAACGAACTGAGTACAACAAGCGCATTCTACGTATTGCCAGCACAGAAGATCACTCGATCACACCTGCTGGCGGTTTCCTCCACTACGGTGAAGTGAACTCCGACTACATCCTCGTGAAAGGCAGTGTCCCTGGGCCTGCCAAGCGCTTGATTCGTTTCCGTGATGCCACCCGTGGCAGCGACAAAACGCTCCATCCAATCGAAATTACGTACGTCAGTACAGCATCCAAGCAGGGGGTCTGAAGATGAAGGTGAATGTTCTCGATATTACCAATACAATTTCCCAAACAGAACTCGATGCAGGTCGACTTCCAGATGTCTTCGAAATCTCGGTTTCAGACGGAAAGAAGGTTGCTCTTCCAGCAGCATTCGAGTCAGAGATTCGTTTGGATCTCGTCAAATTAGCAATCGCATCCAGCCGGGCAAACCGCCGACAAAAGTACGGATCCCGTGCTCACGTCGGAAAGCGAGCGCCAATGGCCGGTATGAAGCACTCCGTCGAATGGTGGGGGAAGGGCCGTGGTGTGTCTCGTATTATGCGTCGCACAGGTCAAAGCCGAGCAGCTCAAAATCCACACACCAAAGGTGGACGACGTGCTCACGGACCTAAGGTCGAAAAGAACTGGGGTCGAAAACTCAACCTCAAGGAACGACGTCTTGCTCGTAACTCCGCTCTTACCGCCACAACCTCTGTGACGACTGTGAGCGCTCGAGGCCATCGCTTCTCTGAAGAGATCTCTGCGCTTCCAATCATCCTCGGTAACTACTCCGAGGTTCGAGACGGTAAGACAGAAGAGTTCAGCATTGAAACCTTCAACCATGGCTCCGCTACTCGTAAGGTTCTCGCAATCTTCAACGAAATCGGCCTTGGTGATGATTTGAACCGGGCTCGAGATGGTCGAAACATTCGTGCTGGAAAAGCCACAATGCGTGGCCGTGTCCACAAAACCCCCAAGTCTATTCTTCTTGTTGTGAAGGAAAAATCCGGTCTTGCACAAGCCGCTCGAAACCTCCCTGGTGTCGATGTGGTCGCAGCCCGTGACCTTTGCGCTGAAGATTTGGCGCCCGGTGGCGCCATCGGTCGATTGACCGTGTTTACCAAGGATGCCGTGGAGGCACTCAACTGAGGTGATGATGATGAACGCATACGATATTATCCTCCAACCGTGGCTCACTGAGAAATCGATGGAAGCTCGCACAAGCGAGCAACGCCTCGAATTCCTTGTTCGCCGAAGTGCAACCAAGGCACAAATCGCTCGTGCAATTGAAACGATCTTCGAAGTCGAAGTCGCTAAAGTCAACGTACGAAACACAAAGCATGGCAAGCACGCTTCCGTAAAGCTTGCCCAAGGCTATGACGCAGAAGACGCAGCAATGCGTTTGGGAGCTTTCTGAGGTGATTTATCATGGGTAAGAGAATACGTGCACAACGAATGGGTTCCTCGCCACGCTACCGCGTTGCGAGTCATAGATTTCCAGGTGCGAACCGCATGCCCCGTGTAAGTGATGTCGTCGGTGAAATCACCGAATTGATTCACAGTCCGGTCCACACGGCTCCACTCGCTCGAATGAAACTCCCGAACGGCGACACCACTTTGGTTGTCGCTACAGAAGGTCTGGCAATTGGCTCCGCTGTCGCTATTGGTGACAGTGCAGCTCTTCGTCCAGGAAACATCACCGCTCTGGGCAACATCCCAGAAGGTACAGCAATCAACAACCTTGAACTTCGTCCTGGTGACGGTGGCAAGGTCGCTCGCGCAGCAGGAAACTCTTGCTTTGTCGAAGCCCGTATTGGTGACAAGGTCCGTGTACGCTTGCCGTCCGGAAGCCTTCGTGAACTCCCTGCCAACTGCAGAGCGACCATCGGTGTGCTCTCTGGTCACGGCCGAGATGAAATGCCTCTGCGAACTGCAGGTGCTGCTTACTACAAGGCCAAGGCCCGTGGTAAGCTCTTCCCACACGTCAGCGGTGTTGCAATGAACCCTGTTGACCACCCGCACGGCGGTGGAAACCACCAAGCCGTTCACGGTCCGAACTCAGTCGCTCGTGGCACCCCACCCGGTGCTAAGGTCGGTCTGATCGCACCAAGCCGATCCGGTCGAGGACGAGGAAAGAAAATTTGAGGTGATGATGTATGGCACGCAAGAATAAGAAGTCCTTTATGACACCCAAAGCTAGTCGCCGAAAGGCACGCAAGCGGTTGTCGACAACATCTGGCAGGGTCAAGAGAGAATTCACCTACCGTGGTTACACGGTCGAAGAGTTGTCCAACATGTCCCTATGGCCAGTTGAAGATTCATCTGCTCCATCGGTGATCACCCTCCTTCCATCACGAGCACGTCGCTCGATGGCTCGAGGTTTCTCAGAGGAAAACGAACATTTCCTCAGCCGTATGCGCCGGTCCAATGGGTCCACAGTTCGAACCCACCGACGTGACATGCCTATCCTTCCAGAATTCGTTGGTAAGACCATCTCTGTCTACAGCGGGAAAGCATTCGTTCCTGTTGAGATCAAGCCAGAAATGATTGGTCATTACCTTGGAGAATTCGCAATTACCCGCAGAGGCGTCGCACACAGCGGCCCTGGTGTTGGTGCAACTCGGTCGTCAAAGCACGTACCGCTAAAGTGAGGTGTTATGTATGGTTAAGACACAACAAATGGATCGCCGATCAAAGCGCCGTGCACTCCCGCAAAAGGGATACACGCAACTCCTTCAAGGTAGCCGCCTGGCAACCGCACGCTCCACAAACGTGGACATGCACGTCAAGCACTGTTTCGAAATTTGCCGCCACCTCAAGCGTATGAAGGCCGGTCAGGCCATTGCGTTCCTCAACGAGGTTCTTCGCATTGATTCCGACCGAGCTGACGTCCGCCGAAAGGCAGTGGCTGTGCCTTTCCGACTTGGAAGCGGTAACAAGAAGAAGAAGCGGAACGGACCTTCTATGGTCGGTCACCGTAAGGGTGGCGTCGGTCCTGGCCGATACCCCGTGAAAGCTTCCCGAGCAATCATCAAGTTGATTCAGAGCGCTATGGAAAACGCACGACACCAATACGAAGATGTGGATCCAGAAGAAATGGAAATCACTCACATCGCAGCCCACCGTGGTCAAATCAAGCGAGGATTCATTCCTCGTGCCCGTGGCCGTGCAACACCTTCAAACCATTACCGTGTGAATCTCGAGATTTTCCTCGAAGACTTCACTGTACAAGAGGATGAGTTGGAGGACGACTTCTGAGGTGATTGATTATGGCTGGAAAAAGAAGCACTATACGCACCATCGTTAACCGCAACGTCGAACGACACCTCGTCAAGGAATTCTTGATGGCGAACACCAAGCGCTCCGGATTCGGCGCTCTTGACATTCGCCGAACCCCTCAAGGGACCGAAGTGACCGTTCACGCAGAACGCCCTGGAATGGTCATTGGCCGAAAGGGAAAAATCATCAACGAGCTCCAAAAGCGCTTGAATGAAGAATTCGATCTCGAGAACCCACGACTGAAGGTCGAGGAAATCGAAAAGGCCACCCTCAACGCTCAAGTTATGGCAGAAAAGATCGCTTCCGCTCTTGAGCGTGGCTGGTATTATCGCCGTGCTGGGCACAGCGCTGCACAGAACATCATGGACGCTGGCGCCCGTGGTGTCATCGTCACCGTCGCAGGAAAGTTGACTGGTTCGAGAAACCGAACACAGAAATTCATTCTTGGCCACGTCAAGTACTGTGGTGAAACCGCACTACAACACATGGATGTCGGTTACTCAGTTGCTGTCAAGAAGCTCGGTACCATCGGATGCACCGTCGCTATCATGCGACCCGGCACCCGTCTACCTCACGAAATCAACATCTTCTCCAACGAAGATTTGCGCATCCAAGCAGAGCAAGCCGAACAAGCAAGCGCTGCTGCTCCTAAGGAGGCGGCAAAGTGAGTTTCGTATCCAACAGAGAAATCACTTCGATGAGCACAGAAGCTCGTGAAGCTCGCATGCTCGAACTTCAAGAAGAACTCTTGCAACTCCGTGCTGAGAAAGCATTGGGTGGTACGCCATCCAGCCTCGGTGCATACAAGGCAACACGCCGTAGCATCGCTCGTCTTAAGACGCACATGAATCAGTGAATTACCAACAGGAGATGATTGATTATGGCAGCTATTTGTAACGTGTGCGGACTCCCTGATGAGCTGTGCATTTGCCAAGAGATTGCCAAAGAGCAACAACGAGCCATCCTCTCAACCGACCGCCGACGATATGGGAAAATTGTCACCAAGGTGGAAGGCATTGATGACTCGGCGATTGACATCAACAAGCTTGCTAAGATTCTCAAGAACAAGTGCGCAGCCGGTGGAACTGTGAAAGGACGAGTTATCGAACTTCAAGGCGACCACAAAAAGAAAGCTGCTGGCGTACTCAAGAACGAAGGATTCAATGTGGAGGTGCGATGATATGTCCATTTACAACAGCACCTGGATTGGTTCGATGATGAACGTTGTCGAATCCAATGACCCAACCCTTGTCGGACGCTCAGGTCTTGTCCTTGACGAAACCAAAAACACACTGGTCATGCTCGAAAACGACGCCTGCGTCCGGATCGGCAAGTCCTGCATTACATTCCAACTCGACAACAGCGATGTTGTCGTTCAAGGCGCACTGGTTGGTCAGCGCCCAGAAGACCGAACCAACCGAAAATACAGGATGGACTGATACTATGCGAGACATCGGAGTAGACGTGAAAAACCCCACCGACGAGTGGGACGGAGATGAAAATTGCCCCTTTTATGGTAGCTTGCGCCTTCGTGGCCAAGTGCTTGAAGGAACGATTTCTAGCCTCGGTATGCAGAAAACGATCACCATTGAGCGAAACAACGTTCGCTTCATGGAAAAGTACGAACGTTTCGAAAAGCGAACAAGCGCCCTTTCCGCTCACCTGCCCTCGTGCATTGGTGAAGTCGCCGTTGGTGACACCGTGAAGGTTATGGAATGCCGCCCTCTTTCAAAGACGGTTTCATTCTGCGTCATCGAAATCAATGGTGGTGAGGCCTGATGCGTGGTATTGCAGGACGCCAAACCCGTGGTCTACCAACCGCTGCACGATTGCATGTTGCTGACAACACTGGGGCTAAGATCGTCCAAATCATCAACATTCTCAAACTCGGAAACACCATTCGACGTTACCCAGCTGGTGGCGTTGGTGACCTTGCTAAGGTCTCGGTCAAGAAAGGTACGCCTGAGACCCGTCGACAAATGTTCAACGCAGTCATTATTCGTCAACGCCGCCCATTCCGTCGAGTCGATGGAACCTGGGTTCAGTTCGAAGACAACGCTTGCGTGATCACGAACGAAAAGGGCGACGTCCAAGGTTCGGATATCAAGGGGCCTGTGTCCCGTGAAGCCGCCGAACGCTGGCCAAGAATTGCAGCAAATGCAAAACAAATTATCTGAGGTGAAAGCATGGTAAAGAGTATGAAACCAGGAAAACAACGCAAGGCGCACTTTAACGCGCCACTACACGAAAAGCGCAAGCGGGTAGCCGCACGCCTCCAACTCAAAGATCGAGACGAGCGGTTCGACGGTGTTCGCACCGTTACTGTTCGTGTCGGAGACACCGTAAAGGTCGTCCGTGGCGATCTCGCCAGTGGCGGAAAGCGACACGGCGGTAAGCGAGGAGCAAACCCACTTGTTGGAACTGTGATTCGGATCGATTCAGAAAAAGGGCGCCTCTACATTGAGGGAGCCAAGGCCTCCAAGGCCGATAACAAAGAAGAGGCGGTTCCGGTCCACTCTTCCAATGTCGTCGTTGTTCGTATGGACGAGACAGACAAGTTGCGTATGCAACAACTCACCGGGAACAGGAGCTGAAGAATATGGGAAGCAGTAACCACTTGAAGCGATTGGCCATGCCACGTAGCTGGCCACTCCCACGTAAGACCACCATCTGGGTCACACGCCCAGCACCTGGTGCACACTCACTTGAACTATGCATGCCGATCAACCTCGTCATCCGTGACGTGCTCGGTCTTGCTCATTCAACCCGTGAAGTTCGACACATCCTCCACAACGGACTTGCTAAGGTCGACGGACGAATCTGCAAAGACACCCGCCGTGGTGTTGGCTTGATGGACGTCCTCTCTCTTGGCGATGCCCACTACCGATGTGTGCTCGATCACAACGGCCGCCTTCGTTACCGCCAGATTTCCGCAGCTGAGGCTGAGTGGAAAATTTGCCGAATTGAAAGCAAGAGCACCATCAAAGGTGGTAAGACTCAACTCAACCTCAACGACGGTCGAAACATCCTCGTTGACGATGCTGCAGAGTATTCCTCCGGAAGCTCACTGAAACTCGCTTTGCCGAGCCAAGAGATCCTTGAACACATCAAGTTCTCTGAAGGCGTTCGCTGCTACCTCATTGGTGGTGCTCACGTTGGCGGCTTTGCAAACATGACCTCGTACGATGTCAAGCGTTCCAGCATGCCCAATGAAGTCCAATTCGAAGAGTTTGGTACTGTCGCTACGAATGTGTTCGCAGTCGGTGATGCTACCCTCCCAAACACCGAGGTGGTTGAATGAGCGATACCATCAATCCAATGTCTGTTCCCCGCATCACGAAAGTGAGCGTCAACATCGGTGTCGGTGAAGGCGGAGAGCGCCTCATGAACGCTGAGAGCGTTATGGAAATCGTAACTGGTGTCAAGCCACAACGAACCCTCGGCCGCATTCAAAACCGTGACCTCAAAGTACGCCTTGGCGCACCTATTGGTTGCAAAGCTACCATGCGCAAGGAAGAAATCATCAAGAAGTTCTTGACCGATGCTTTCTGGGTCCGTGAAAACACCATCCCACACTGGAACTTTGACCGTGAAGGAAACCTTTCCTTCGGTATCAGTGATTACACTGACTTCCCTGGACAAAAGTACGATCCAGATATTGGAATTTACGGCATGGACATCACCGTCGTCCTCGAACGACCTGGTCACCGTGTCAGCCGTCGTCGACGTGCAAAGGGCAAAGTCGGAATGGACCATCGTGTCACGCCCGATGAATCTCGAGCCTGGTTTGTTGAAAACTACGGTCTTACAATCATGGAGGAATGAATATGGCAAGAGATCATGGAGAACGAATCGGCCGAACCACTGGCTGCCGACGCTGCGGACGACGACGAGGAATGATTCGACGACACGGACTACGTGTTTGTCGTCAATGCTTCCGCGACATCGCACCATCAATCGGTTTCAAGAAAATGAATTAAGGAGGAGAAAGAAATGCAATTTGATCCACTCAACGACGCACTCATTAAGATGTACAACGCTGAACAAGCTGGTAAGTTCAATGTCGAACTTGCACCGGCTTCGAAGTTGTTAGGCAATGTCTTAGAAATCATGCAAAAGTCTGGCTACGTAGGCTCCATCGACCGAATCGAAAACGGTCGAGGTGGCACTTACACCGTCGAACTTCGCGGCGCTATCAACCGATGCGGCACGGTCAAACCCCGTCACAGCATCCAACGCCAAGAATACGACCAATGGGAAACACGCTACTTGCCAGCCCAAGACTTTGGCCTTCTGATTTTAACAACGAACTCCGGTGTCATGCATCACTACGATGCAAAAGACGCCCGTATTGGTGGTAAGCTTCTGGCTTACGTATACTGAGGTGAATATTATGGTAAAACTCGACAGAATCGAACATTTCGTAACCATCCCTGAAGGCGTCACAGCAACACTCAGTGAAGATGGCGTCGTCTCCATAACCGGACCTAAAGGGAACTTGTCCCGCACCTTCGTCAGCACTTCATGCAAAGTCTATGAAAGTGAAACTGGCTTTATTGTGCGAGTTGACATGCCCCGCCGCAAGCAACGTGCTTTGGCTGGGACATGGAACGCACACATCAACAACATGGTTCAGGGCGTAACTGTAGGCTTCACTTACAAGTTGAAGGCTCTCTACTCTCACTTCCCTATGACCATGGCAGTTGATGGCGACACCTTCGTCGTCAAGAACTACTTCGGGGAACGTGTTCCTCGACGATCTGCAATCCTCAAGGGTGTTGATGTGAAAGTCAGCAACAAGGTGGAAGTTACTGTAACTGGTATTGACAAGGAACTTGTTGGCCAAACAGCAGCAAACATCGAACGAAGCACCACGATCAAGAACCGTGATCGACGTGTGTTCCAAGACGGGGTTTACCTCGTCCACAAGGAGTGATATGAATGGCAGAAGATTATGATACAAAGACCGTTGCCCAACTCAAGGAGCTCCTCAAAGAAGCAGGCTTGCCAGTCTCTGGTAAGAAGGACGATCTCATCGCTCGACTCGTCGAAGCAAGCGAAGCCGCTCCTGTGGCTGAAGCCGAAGACGAAGCATGGGACGATGAATCGGACTGGGAAGAAGAGGCTGTTGAAGGCCACGTTGCTAAGCAAAAGCCTGTCCTCGATGAGGACATAAAGGCGGCGCTATCCCTCCGTGCAGAACAAAAGAAACTCACACCGTCTTTCCGACGAACCGAATGGTTCCGATACAAGCGATTGTCTCGTTCCGGATGGCGTGCTCCCCATGGTATGGACAGCAAGCAACGACGCAACTACAAGTACCGAGGTTCCCTTGTTCGTGTCGGACACGGCAAGGTCGCTACGGCACGTGGATTGCACCCATCAGGCTTCCAAGAAGTCATGGTGCAAAACACAACTGATCTCGAACCAATGGACCCCGAAACCCAGGCCGCACGTGTTGGCCGCAGTGTCGGAGGCCGCAAGCGAGAATACATTTACTCACGAGCCGATGAACTCGGAATCCGTGTGCTCAACCGAAGGAGGGATGTTTGATGCAAATCACGAACCAAAAGCGACTCGCTGCACGACTACTTGGCTGTGGAGTCCACCGTGTGTGGATCAACCCATCCTATGTTGACCAAATTTCCTCGGCCGTTCAGACCGACGACATTCGTGAATTCATCGAAGAAGGCTGGATTAAGGCCAAGCCAATCAAGGGAACTTCCCGAGTCCGTGCCCGTGCACGTCTGTTGCAAAAGCGCAAGGGACGACGCAAGGGACAAGGAAAGCGGGCAGGTACTGCTAACGCTCGTAACCCTCGAAAGAACCGTTGGATGCGCACCATTCGCTCCCAGAGACGTGTCCTCAAGGAAATGCGAGAAGACGGCACTTTGCTCTCTTCTCAATACCGCCGCTACTACCTCAAGGCCAAGGGCGGTTCATACCGTTCCATTGCCCACCTGCGCTCTCAGATGACCATTGAAGGCGTAACCCTTAGCGGAGGTGATGAGTGATGCGAGGTACACAACGCCGATCCATCTTCCGCCGACGAAAGGCCGGTCTGACCGACTACCGTCGCCGCTTGAAGCTCCTGCGTGGACGCAAGTCCCGCGCCGTTGTTCGAGTGTCCAACACCCGCACAACCTGCCAATTGGTGGACTGGGAAGTCTCTGGTGACCTCGTCAAGGTGACCGTCACAGGTTCCGACCTCACCAAAAAGTACGGATGGCCTGAAGACTTCTCTCAGAAGTCAGTCCCTGCATCCTACCTTGTTGGCTTTGCAATGGGCAAAGCCGCTATGGCTCATGGCTACGAAGAAGCCGTTCTTGACGTTGGCCTTGCAGCGACCCCAGTTGGCGGTCGTGTCTTTGCAGCGCTCAAGGGTATGGTCGACGCAGGCCTTGAAGTTCCTCACGGGGAACAAGTCTTGCCTGAAGAAGACCGCATTAACGGAGCACACATCGGCGACAACATCGCTGGCGCCGTTGAAAGCACAAAGAAATCCATCGAGGAGGCATACTGATGACAGAAGAAGAAGTTCAACAAATGGCCCCAGGTCTTATGCAAGCATATGCGCCTGAAGAACCTGAGGAAAAAGTCGAAGGTCGCCGTCCACGACGCCGAAACCAAGACGATCCAATCCTCGCCCTACGAAAGTGGGTCCCACGCACTCGCTTGGGTCACGCTGTCATGGCTGGAGAAATCCTGACTTACGAGCAAGCATTGGCCACTGGCCTGCCAATCCGTGAAGTCGAAATTGTCGATGCACTGATCCCTAACCTCGAAGACGACGTCATCAAGGTCAACATGGTTCAACGGATGACTGACAGTGGACGACGTGTCCGCTTCAACGTCATGGCTTGCGTCGGTAACCGAGACGGCTACGTCGGCTTGGGTATGGCAAAGGCAAAGGAAGTTGCAACAGCAATTCGCAAGGCCATCACCGCAGCAAAACTGAACCTCATTGCGGTTCAACGCGGAAACGGCTCTTGGGAATCATCGTCTGGTCCAGGTACCTCGATTCCTTTCAAGACTCATGGTCGCTCGGCTTCAACCCGAGTTACCTTGATGCCTGCAGCAAAGGGCAAAGGCCTCGTTATCGGTCAAACCGGTAAGCGTGTTCTTGACCTTGCAGGCGTCACCGACGTTCTTTCACGAACAAAGGGACAAACCCGCACAACAATCAACTATGCAGCAGCGACATTCAACGCTCTGCACAACCTCAACACCACCCGTGTTCCTGAGGAATTACGTGAACGATTGTTCATCCACAAAGGGAGGATGCTCGAATGAGTTGGATTGTTGTACGAGCACGAAGCAACGTGGGCGTTGAGCGCACCATCAAAGATACGATGTTGCACTTGAACCTGACAAAGGTCAACCACGCAGTGATCATCCCAGACAATGAACAGTACCGTGGCATGCTCCAAAAGGCCAAGGACTACGTCACATGGGGCGAAGCAACTGAAGAACTGGTCGAGAAGATGTTGAGCGGTCGTGGCCGAATGGTCGGCGACGCTCCACTGACTGACGAGATTGTTGCAGAACACACAGAATACGCAAACATGGCTGCCTTCGCTAAGGCCATCGTCTCAGGCGAAACCACAGTTAAGGCATGTCCAGATTTGAAGAGAGTCTTCCGACTCCACCCTCCACGAGGTCCGAAAGGATGGGGCGGCATCAAGCGCTCCTTTGTCGTTGGAGGCGCTCTCGGCCCTCGGGGCGAAGCAATTGGTGCGCTCGTTGAGCGAATGATTTGAGGTGATGATGAATGGGAACAAAAGCAAACAAGCATCGTGGACGCAACCGATACCATGGCCGTGGCAAGAAAGCTGGTCGTGGAGCAGGTAAGCGTGGTGGTCGAGGAAACGCTGGTATCAACAAGCACCGCGTAATGACCAGAATCAAGTACATGCCCAACCATTGGGGCATGCACGGTTTCAACCGTCACCCAACACTCCGGACCGTTTACATTACCGTAAACGTCAGCCAACTTGAAGACATGGCGGATGGTAAAGATACCATCAACCTCACAGAACTAGGGATTGACAAGATCCTTGGCAGCGGTCGAATCAACTCTGCCCTCACCGTTATCGTTGAGGAAGCAAGTGCAAAGGCCGTTGAAAAGATCGAAGCCGCCGGTGGGTCCGTGGACTCTGGCGACGACGAAGAACAGAACGAAGACTGAGTTCTTACAACAGAATGGACCTCAATTTTCATAACCACGTGACACAACCAATAAAGGAGGATGAACAATGAAGCACAAGCCAATTCCATGGGCCGTTGCCTTGACAGGGGTACTCTACTGGGGTCTCCTTGTTTACTGGTCGAAAGATGATTTGAACAGCGTCGGTGCAGCTCGCGATGCCGCATTGTTCGGGATTGTCTTCTCCCTGGTTTACGTCGCCTATCTCATGGCGTGCTTCCAATTTGATATGATCGAGGGACTCAAGGATGTCCCTGTTATCGGACGCTATGGTAAGCTTCTTGGATGGCTTGTAATGGTCGGAACAGCGGTCTTTTACGTCCGTCCAGAAGTATGGCTCCCCGAGATATGGGGCGGTTATGCTGATGGCGTTGGATTCTTCCTCGTAGGAGTCCTCTTGCTCGGATTCGGTGCTGCAGCGGTTCTCACATGTTTCATGTGGAGTGGCGACAAAAGCAGCCGTTTGTACGCTCTACGACGCTTCGTCGATGTGTACCCAACCATTACCAAGCCAGAGCGTCACGTTCGGTTTAATGAAAAGATGTGGACCACAACTTTTGTTCTCATCATCTACTTCGCCATGACCAACGTCATGCTCTACGGACTGTCAGGCCAAGCGCTTGACTTGTTCAGTGGGTTCCGTTCCATCATGGCTGGTGCTTCTGGTACCATCATGCACTTGGGTATTGGACCGATCGTTACCGGTTCGATTATCATGCAATTGTTTGCTGGTGCTAAGATCATCCGCTTGGACCTTGGTGACACAGAAGACAAAGCAATGTACCAAGGGGTGCAGAAGCTTCTGGTTCTGATTATGATCCCAATCGAATCTATTCCACAGACCTACGGTTTCCTCGACCCAACAGAAATGTTGATCGATACCTACGGGCTTGGTTGGGCTAACTTTGTCATCGTAGCACAGTTGTTCGCAGGTTCCTACCTTGTGTTCTTGCTTGATGAATTGGTCAGCAAATGGGGTATTGGATCTGGTATATCCCTCTTCATCGCTGCTGGTGTGGCGCAATCAACCTTCGTCGGTACACTCTCACCTCTCGCAGCCACCACTGGTGTACCTTACTCCCTTCAGAACCCTCCATCAGGCACACTGCCGATGATCTTCTACATGTTCCGTGAAGCGACGAACGCCGATATGATTTCCAACAATGGATTCGAAACGATGTTGCTGACGCACGTCAATCCGATTGCGGCTTTGTTCTCATCGATTGTCGTGTTCTTAGTTGTCGCTTATGCTGAATCCTCGAAACTGGAACTACCACTCACCCACGGTAAGGTACGTGGTCATCGTGGAAAATACCCAATTCGTTTGGTCTACGCTTCCAACATTCCGGTCATCTTAATGGCTGCTTTGCTTGCGAACATCAACATGTTCTCACTCCTCTTCTGGAGCCACCCAACGCTCTCTCAGACACCGATCCTCGGTCGTCAAGGTTGGGCGTCAGCATCGAGTTTCATAGGAACCTATGAAGCAGGTCAAACCACCGCTTCTGGAGGGTTTGCCTGGTATGCGAGTATGGTCAACGGTGTCAACGACTGGATGCTGCCATTGCTTAATCAACAGGGGGACGTGTTCGGGCATAGCCTGACACAAATCATGGTTCACGTGGTGTTCTATGTCGCCCTGATGACGGTTGGTTCGATGGTCTTCGCGAAGTTTTGGATCGATACTACCAACATGGGTACCAAGGACGTCGCCAAGCAAATTGAACGAACAGGTATGCAGATTCCTGGGTTCCGTAAGAACCCGAAAATCCTTGAGAAAATCTTGGAGAATTACATTCCTCCGGTCACCTACTTCTCAGGTGCATTCGTCGGGCTGTTAGCTGCTGGTGCCGACTTGCTCGGTACGGTGGGTAACGCATCGGGTACGGGTCTCTTGCTGGCTGTTGGTATCATCCTCAGGACATACGAACAGATTCAGAAGGAACAGGCCATGGAAATGCACCCAATGATCCGTCAGTTCTTCGGCGCTGATTGATCAACATTAAGTGTCACTCCATCGGGTATTTGCTTCAAGCAATTCCTATCGCCAAGCCAATCTTGATTGAGCAACGCATGCCGTTTTCGTATTGTTTGTCTGGCCGCCGGTCCCATCCTTATAAATAACCACAAGCAGGTAAAGGCATATGCCTCTTGCAGGGCCATTCTATTTTCTCAAAGGTTCCGAGGGGAATGTATCTCTACCGGCAATGAAAGAGAAAAAGACCAACCCCGCTGTGTATTGGTCGAAACGCCTTGGCTTGGATCTTACGATGCCCGAAACGGATTCAAGTGAACCATCATTCAACCATCGCGACGATGATCTTGACCCTGAAAAGCTTCACAACCGGGTCCTTAACATCGACAAGGGGCCGGAAAAATCCTATGATGTAGCTTGCCCGTATTGCGATGAACATCTTTCGATTCAAGCGCCGTTTGAGGAGGCGAATGTATGCCCTTATTGCGATTCTGAATTTGAGTTCAAACCGGAGTTGACATCTGCTTCGCAAGACCACTTTGATTGGTACTCAGCGGACCGTGACAATCTCTTGACGTCCCTCGCCGATAATAGAGAATTGGACTCCTATGATTTGCTGGAACAGCGCAAAGGCCACCGTGGAACAACCATGGTTGAGAATGTATTCGGGACTTTTTTTGGTCTTTGGTTTGCGCTTGGATTCACCATTTTCTCGGGCCTTTTCCTGCTCATGCTCCCATTGACGCTTTTTGGTGATTCTGAAGTACCCCTTCTCTTAGCGCTGATTCTTTCAGTCATTGGATTCTTCACATTCATCCCTTCTGTCAAATTTGCTCTCGGAATCGTGGTTGATTTTTTCAGACCAGAACCCCTTGAAAAGTACACACGAACCCAGTATTTTGATCCTAATCGCAAGTATATCGCATGGGTTGAGTGGATCAGGAGTCCGGGTATGGGTCGCCAGGGTTCAAGATTTGTGCTGTCTGAGGCCATTCTTAGCAGTGATTACTCATTGGGCGCTTACACAGTGTACTACACCGTAGACAGCGGCGATGGTGGTGGCGGTGGCGGTGGTTGATTCGATGCAAGTCGACTCTTATGCTGGGCTGGAGGTATTGTTCCGTAGACAGCTTTGGACTGGCTGTTTGGTATCGGAATCAAGCCCGGCTGGTTCCCAATGCTATGCGGGTGAGAAATCGATTTCCATTCACTTGGTGTGAACGCCATCGAGTGGGCCCAGAGGGATGATCCGGAACGTGTTGATGTTCTGATGGGACCAGAAATAGTGGGCTTTGATGTGGTGCCAATGGCACGTTTCCCGAATGCCCTCTAAGTTAATTATTCGCTCAATGAAGGCTTGCAAATTTGGATAGTCAATGATTCTGCGTAAGTTGCATTTGAAGTGAACCACATACACCAAATCGAAGCGAGCAAGTGTTGGGAACAAGCACACATCAGCTTCAGTGAGTTGACCAGTTCCTTGCCCAACCAACCATTCTCGACCGTTGAGGTGGTGTTCTAATTCATCAAGTCGGTCGAACAAAGCCGTAACTGCCTCATCATAGGCGTCTTGGGTGCGAGCGAAACCCGACTTGTAGACGCCATTGTTGACCGCTTCGTAATTCGCATCGATCATTGCATCGATTTCTTTTTTCAAAGGCTCAGGGCACAAGCTCGTTCCGTTTCCAAGCCCTGACTGGGACAATGCGTCAAACATCCTGATAATTTCACGGCTTTCATTGTTGACGATGGTTGAGTGTTTCCGGTCCCAAAGTACCGGGACAGTCCCAATCCTTCCACTTTCCTTCCATCCTGGAAAGGCTCGAGCATAGACGCCTTCCAAACTCTCCTCTCTGTGAAGTGAATCTGCTGTAGCCCCTTCTTCTTCCTCGTTGAATGACCATGAACCATTTGGATTCATTCTCCAATCCACCACATCTGTGGTGATATGATCTTCAAGGCCAAGGAGGGTACGGGCGATGAGGGTTCGATGCGCCCAGGGGCAAGCATGCGACACATACAGATGGTATCTGTTGCTTTCAACATCAAAGGTACCATTGGGTTCAATTTGGTCGCGAAATTCACTTGATTTACGAATAAACTTCCCTGAATCAAAGGCTTTGGTCCAGGCACCTGCTTGTTCATCTGTTGGCTCCATGTGGTGGTCGAACGAACGGCCTCTAATGAGGCTGAGGTACGGTCATTGATACTGTGGGGCAAAGAGATCTATTCGGCACTTGCTTCATTTACCACATGCTTGGGATCAGCACATGCCCACTTCCTGACTCGGAATGAGGCCCTGCTCTGATGTGAGTGGTTTTGCTTCACTTGACTCGTTGCAGTACGGGCGAGCATTCATCAACGCTGGTCGAAACGACCGCTTGTGTACCCTTACCTTCGAGTGTTGCGAATGGCCATTTGGCATGCTTTCGGCAAGAAAACTGATGTCGATTGGCGTGCTGAATTCCATACCTTCTATCGGCCAATGATTGGCGACTTAGATGTCTATCCTGAAGTGAATAATGGGCGCCATTTTGTGATGTTTGACATGGCCCGTTACCAATTGGCTTTCACCATCGGTTTGGTGCGCTACACAAGAACACACAACCTGGCGTTTGTGGTTGGTGGTTCGACAATCCGTTACCGGAAACGAGTTCGCCCTTTTAGAAAGGCCTTGATTCGAACTCAACTGGTTGGCATGGACGAGAAATTCTTCTATTTCCAGCACACGGTGGAACAAGGGGACACGGTGTGTTCCTCTGCCTTGGTGCGCGCTGGTTTGCGACGTAAGGGGGGGACTGCGCTTCCGTCCGAAGTGATGGCCGACCTGGGCTTCGACGCCAAGCCGTTCATGGAAACATGGGTTGAGCACTGGGCAGATTGGGACGATCAGCGCCCATGGCCTGAAGCCCTTGAAAGCCCTCGGAAGGTTCAGTAATTTATCGTGCTGAATACCATTCAAAGACAGTGTGCTACCAGTGGCTTTGGAACGAGAAGTCACCAAAGAAATGACACTAAAACTGAACATTTGGAGATGATGTTCAGGCACATTCTTGATCGAAAATAGTTCTGTGAGAATCGCTAATGAACTCATTCCTTTGCGGTTGATAGCGTCCATACAAGGAAAAAACGGGTCTTTATATGGAAAGTAGCCTGATTTTAGGTTATGCAGGGTGGGAAAAGATGAACATTGGCTTGTTTGATCGTGTCACACGATTGTCCGCTGGACTTGGTGTCGTTCTCTTTGATTATGTTGCAAGTGCAGGCTGGGAAGTTGTCTTCCTCCTCTTTGGTGCCTGGAGCGTCATGACCTCTGTTTTTGGATGGTGTCCATTCTATCGAGTGTTTGGAGTGAACACCTGCCCAACCTCCTTCAAAGCCAACCAGGATACCGGGATTGAAGGATGATGATACCTCTTTTGGATCAAAGCGTGAACCTCTTCCATTGACGAGCATTTCTTTCTGGCCCTTTGCGAGGGGCCGCCCCCTCTGGTGATTAAACCTGATGCGCTGCTTAGATGAACAAAGGCCTCATTCGGTCTTTAAACCGCCTTTTCGGCCCGGTTCAGGGCCGTTTTAGAATCATTCCCCCTCATATGCGCCTTTGGCCCGATAGATTTGGGGCGCAGTAGCCTTTTTTCCCCCTCCGAACCTGTCGGTTATCTTGATATAGGGGAGGTGAGTGGCCAAGTTGCTTGCGTAGTTGAGAACGGCGTTGGCGGCAGAGTCCTAGGACGATGACAGCCGCCATCCTCTTGACACGTGGAGCCGAAGCGATTGCGATTCTGAGAACCCTTCCACCCACGGAAGCTCGCTCAGAGTCAGGTAGGTGATCGAGATTATGACGCATTAATTTGTGCAAGAAGCATTAGTGCATTATACTCTCGCCAATTTTTTTAGGACAGCAAATTCAAATGAATTTCAGCGACAAGTAGCCCAAGGATCATAACAAGAGAAATCTGGTTGATCCTGCCGGAGCCTGACTGCTATCGGAGTTGATACTAAGCCATGCGAGTCGATTGTAGCAATACAAGGCATACGGCTCAGTAACGCGTAGTCAACCTAACCTATGGACGGGAATAACCTCGGGAAACTGAGAATAATGCCCGATAGAACACTATACGCTGGAATGGTTTGTGGTTCCAAATGATTTATCGCCATAGGATGGGACTGCGGCCTATCAGTTTGTTGGTGAGGTAATGGCCCACCAAGACTATTACAGGTACGGGCTCTGAGAGGAGTAGCCCGGAGATGGGTACTGAGACACGGACCCAGGCCCTATGGGGCGCAGCAGGCGAGAAAACTTTGCAATGTGCGGAAAGCACGACAAGGTTAATCCGAGTGACTGCACATTGTGTAGATCTTTTGTTAGTCCTAGAAACACTAGACGAATAAGGGGTGGGCAAGTTCTGGTGTCAGCCGCCGCGGTAAAACCAGCACCTCAAGTGGTCAGGATGATTATTGGGCCTAAAGCATCCGTAGCCGGCTCTGGTAAGTTTTCGGTTAAATCTGTACGCTTAACGGTGACAGGCTGCCGGGAATACTGCAAGAGCTAGGGAGTGGGAGAGGTGAGACGGTACTCGGTAGGGGAAGTGGTAAAATGCTTTGATCTATCGATGACCACCTGTGGCGAAGGCGGTCTACCAGGAACACGTCCGACGGTGAGGGATGAAAGCTGGGGGAGCAAACCGGATTAGATACCCGGGTAGTCCCAGGTGTAAACGCTGTGCAAACTCGGTGATCGGGAGTCGGCAATGTGGCCCCTGCGGTGCCGGAGGGAAGCCGTTAAGTTTGCACTGCCTGGGGAGTACGGTACGCAAGGCTGAAACTTAAAGGAATTGGCGGGGGAGCACTGCAACGGGAGGAGCGTGCGGTTTAATTGGATTCAACGCCGGAAAACTCACCAGGGCCGACTGTTATATGAAGATCCAGCGTAATGAGCTTGTCGGATTTTCAGAGAGGTGGTGCATGGCCGTCGTCAGTTCGTACTGTAAGAGCGTTCTGTTAAGTCAGATAACGAACGAGACCCTGCATCTCTATTTGCTACCCGTCTCTCCGGAGACGGCGCGACTATAGGGAGACCGCTGGTGTTAAACCAGAGGAAGGCGAGGGGCAACGACAGGTCAGTATGCCCCGAATGTCCTGGGCTACACGCGCGCTACAAAGGACGGGACAATGGGAAGCCAGGCCGAGAGGCCGAGCTAACCCGAAACCCGTTCATAGTTCGGATCGTGGGCTGTAACTCGCCCACGTGAAGCTGGATTCCGTAGTAATCGTGTTTCAATATAGCACGGTGAATATGCCCCTGCTCCTTGCACACACCGCCCGTCAAACCATCTTAGTTGGGGATGGGTGAGGCTGCGCTTACTTCGGTATGGCGTATTCGAGCCTGTCTTCGACAAGGAGGGTTAAGTCGTAACAAGGTATCTGTAGGGGAACCTGCAGATGGATCACCTCCTAAGAAAAACCGGAGGCTGGAGTTCTTTGTCGAACTCCAGTCTCCACCCCTTTTTTTGGCCTATACCACTTTACTTTTTACACCACTATGGGCGTACACCCTCTCTCGATCCCTTTCTCACACTGGCGTTAGTTCGCCAATTTTTCAGCCATCGTTTTACGGAACGTTAGCAGGCGCAATCTTGGAGCCTCAGTGTTCACCGTAATCGTGGCACCGCGGTTGAAGTGCACTTCATCCCAACCATCAGGTACGACATAGCCTCTGTGCATGTCAGAAGTGATTGTTGTCGCTGCTTTTGTCCAATCCATCCACGCCCAGGGCGTTTCTGTACGTACTTCATGGGGGAGGTCCCGTGCGACCACGAAGTAATGGCCTTCGGTGTCTTCAGCGGAAACCTTTGATTTGAGTGAAGCTAATTCCTCAATGCCAAGTGCATGGTTCAACCAAGCGCCTTGGCCGAGCCACGTAGAAAATAACAATCCACTGCTTTGCTGTTCACATTTCTTTTCACCACGACGTAGGTGGTACTTGCTTGGAGCGTATTGATGGGTGTTGGCGATCAAGAGATCGTTCATCGCAGGATCTGTTGTGAATCGGTTTCCAGATGTTGAATCAATGATCGCTTGCAATCGCGGCAAATTATTGACGATGGCTGTTCCAGCCAAGGCACGACGGACATCCTGAGCAAATGTTTCGACGTTTGAATCCATGTAAAAACCAAAACTACCCTCTGGGTCGTCTTCTCGTGGATGGGAATTCACACCCATCACGGGTGTGGTTGCATCGATGTTGTGCGAGATGCTTGTCAGCGTGCCATCGCCACCAAGAACGATCACTAAATCCCGTCCAATGAAATCCGCTCGTCGCACCCTCTCTCGTGCACGGATGTCCAGCCGGAGCCCTCCGAGTTCCTCACTGCATCGCTGGAGTTCAGTGGTGATAATGTCGAGGCTTGCGTCATGCACGGCTTCGAAGTTTTTCTTGTAAACAACCAACACATCCGACATGCTTCGTCCTCCTTACTTACGCCACGGGCTGCTCCCTCTTCAACACCACCTTTCCGTTCAACGCGAGCATTGATGTACTTCACTGCTCGTAAACGGGGCATGGAACCTCCTGCTTGGGATGAAGATCACATCAAAGAAGACGGCCAAACCCCTTCGCAGGTACCTTGGGATACGACCAATGCTCAACCTAAATCAATCATCATGGGCCAGACTATGAATCCATTTGATCAGAACCAGCCGCCGATTATGATTCATCAAAATCCATCCTCTGCCCCAAAAGTCATTGGGATTTTGGTAATGATTTATGCAGTCTTTGGACTCTTGGATTTGGTTAGTTTTGTCAACCCTGTGTTCTGGAAATTACCGATACCGTTGATTGCAGCCTCAGTTTTAGGGTTGGTGTTCAGCGCGGGTCTTGGGGTCAGTGGATTCATGATTCTGAATTATCAACGCCAAGGCGTGATGTTGGCGTTGTCAATGCTTCTCCTTCTCGCCATCGTAGGTCTTGTTGAGCTCAACACAGCGGTGGACGATGATTTTTATGATAAACTGCTCGAAAGCGGAGAAATCACCGAAGAAGAATACACGGCAATGTCCTCGATCGATCCTGGCCTCATCACCACAATCGGTTCGGTCATGGTCGTCGTGTGCAACGCTATGTGCATGGGTATTGTCGCAATCCCTCTGATGGTTGCCAACAATGGATTGGATCAAAGCAAGATATTTGGTTGAAAGCCTTAGCCTCTCGATGCACTTCGCTGGTTCGAAATCCTTCCCATCCTGAAGGTTGATTCTTCACGATTGAAAGGATAGGAATCATAACCACAGCCCCACATGGAGAGGCATGGAACTGCAGGGTGCCGACCTCGATCGGGGCTTCTTCAAGTTCACGCTACCCTACACATGGCGTGGTTGGCTTGGCTGTTGTCTTGTTCTCATCGTGATGGTCGCCGCTCCTTTCGTGTCGCCCGAGGGTGTGTTCATTTCACTGCTCATGTTTTTTCTTTTAGCCATTCTTTCGCCCACCTCATTGGAGGCGGAATTGTATCGAATTCGCAAAAAGGCGCCACAGCCTGATGATTTAGAAGCTCAGGCGCTTGTTTCAGGCTCCAACATCTCCGATTGGTTTTACGGGCAGAGTTCCTATGTCCCAACCAATGATCCAAGCGATTGGGTGCTTCCCGCACCGGGGCCCACCTCTTGGTTCATGGCTCGCCCGTATCACGCTGACCCGAGCAACAAACTTCTCCCGGAGCATCCGATACGAATCGGTACACCTACGCCTGCTATGATCTCCAGTTATGGCTTGTTCATGCTCTGTTTTTTGATTGGAGTCTCAGTACTCGCGGTGCTCGGGATATCTGCAGCAAAGGAAAGCGCAACAACCTCAGATGACCGATTTTTATTGTTGCCTTACCTCACCATGGCTTCAGGATCTATTTGGTTCGTGGTTGGTTACTTGAAGCAGCGGCAACAAAGCGTCATGATCGACACCTCGACATCTGCCATTCGTTCTGTAGCAGCAGGTTCAACAGAACTTGTTGGTCAAGTCCGCCCAACATATTCTGGCGCTTTTGATGTTCATGTTGACGGTCATCCAAACAGGATGGTACCGGGTTGTGTCTCGTATCATTGGACTTATGAGGTGCTCATTCGAGAAAGCAAAGTCACCTACAGAAACGGACAGCGCAAGGTGCAGTCTACCCAGCGCTGGCACACTGTTCGTGGGGGGCACGATGACAAACCGTTCATTGTTCACGATGGTACCGGTGGGATGTACACACGGCCGTCAACCTTTGCTCGGAAAGATTGGGGCGGTTACGTCAAGCGGTGGGAATCCACCCACAGGGATATCGTTCGTGATTTGTATTGGGGCTCGACCCTTGGGCGTTTGTATCGGCGTGGGGACGTCCTGCGCCATCGATGGACCATTCATGCCCTGCGAATTGGCAACCCTGTTTACGTGCTTGGTACGGTTTCCACTCGGCCTGCAGAGGAATTAGAGTGGCCTGGTGTCTCGGATTTGTATGAGGGTGAGGCACCCGTTGCTCCAAATTCAGATTCTCATTCGTTTTGGGATTTAGAACAGAAAAGCGAAGTCGATTACAAACGGCCTGCGAAAAACGCTCGTTTGCACATGCTTGGCGACGATGCTACTGCCATGCCTGCTATGATCAAAAGAGGGACTGAGTTGTCGAACCTCGCCCGTCTCCGGTCAAAGACTGAATTGGTATTGATCCCAATCCTGACCACCTTTTCAGGTGTTTGCATGCTGTTGTTTTTGTGACAGTGAGGTTCATGAGCCACTGCGTAGTCGGGCAAACATGGCAGAAGATGTTGTGATCGTAGGCGGAGCAAGAACACCATTTTGTGAATGGGTTGGTGGGAAGCGTGGGGATGGAAAAACCGGTGGTTTGCTCAAATCTCTCAGCGCTCAAGACCTCGGCGGAATTGCAATTAAAGGGGCGCTCGAACGAACAGGAACCGACCCTGCATCAGTCGACCATGTCGTGATGGGCTATGCTCTGCAAACCTGCTCGCAATCAATCTATGGATCACGTCATGCTGGTCTGAAAGGTGGCATCCCGCAAGAAGTACCAATGTTGACGCTGTCTCGGATTTGTGGCTCTGGTGTGCAATCGATTGTCACTGGTGCGCAGATGATTATGTTGCAAGAAGCTTCCACTGTCGTGTCAGGTGGTATGGAAAACCTCAGTCAAGCGCCACACGTGATGCGTGGTGGACGCGATGGTTGGAAATTGGGCCGTTCGCCCAAAGTCGAGGATTACATGATGACCAACTTACAGGACATGACCTGTGGCCTCTTCATGGCTCAGACTTCCGATGAACTGTGCAAGCGAAAAGGGGTGACGCGAGAAGAAATTGATGCGTATGCCGCACTCTCCCACGCTCGAACCACTGCTTCCATTGAATCGGGTCTCTTTGAACAAGAGATTGTCCCAGTGACCATTAAAAGTCGTCGAGGTGAAACAACAATCACACATTTGGACGAAGATCACGTCGTCAAGAACTGCACAGAAGAAAGCCTCGCATCGCTCCCAACAGCTTTCGGTCCTGAATCCTTTGTGACCGCTGGAAACGCTTCAGGCATCGTTGATGGCGCAGCAGCCGTTGTGATCAAATCAGCATCACAGGCCAAGTCCGATGGCGATGAACCACTGGCACGTATTGTCTCCTGGGGCATTGTTGGCCTCGATCCGGCCATCATGGCGTATGGTCCAGTTCCCTCGTCCCTCAAGGCGCTGGAAAAAGCAGGCTTGACCGCAGCAGAGATCGACCGCTGGGAAATCAACGAAGCCTTTGCAGGTCAAGCAGTTGCCTGCATCAAAGACTTGGGCATCGATGTCGAGAAAGTCAACGTCAATGGCGGGGCTGTTGGTCTTGGCCATCCCCTGGCAGCCACGGGGACTCGCCTTGTCTTGACCTTAGCTTACGAGTTGAAGCGAAGCGGTGGCCGATACGGTGTCGCTACAGCATGCATTGGTGGCGGTCAAGGTATCGCCATGATCATTGAATCTCTTTGATGAGAGCGCATTAGCAAGGCATTGTAAGAGTGATTTTTTTTCTTATTGAGTTCCTTCATGGACCCTTGGATACACCAGTATAAAAGCCGCACGAGAAAGGCCATGGCATGAAGAATCCCTTCGAAGCGATGAGCCACGCGAGCGTTAGCCGTCCGAAAACGGTGTTTGCTTTCGTGGTTTTAGTGATCCTGGCTCTTTCATCGGGCGCTATGCACCTCCAATTTGACAACAGTGAAAATGGATTTTTCCCTGATGATGAAAACGTCCGGCTGCTTGAAGAGATCGAACGCGAATACCAAGCCTCGATTGATTTTGTCCGTGTGATCGATGACATCGAAACGGGATCCCTTCTGATCAACAGCACATGGGAGCAGTTAGCGCACACAGAAGCCACAATGCTGGATGACAGCAATTTCGCACCCTACCACTATCCATTGTTTGGTACCCAAGCAAACAGTGGCATGGCGGGCTACGCCTACCAGTGGCAAGTCTACCAAGACCCAGCGTCGGCGGATTGGCTCATCCCCGTCGAAAACGCACTTTTGCAGGTGGTTTTGGCTGACGACCAAAACCTCACCAGCGCCCTCGATGCTCTCAGTGCAGCATCGGCCCTTATTCCATCAGCTTCCCAGATTTCTGCTGAAGAATTAGCATCCTGGGATGCAGGTGAACCAGAACTCTGGCTTGCTCGCTTGGACAGTGGGGCAAACCTCTCCGGCCCGATTGGCGCACTGCTCGGTTTGAGCGATTCGCTTCCTTTGGACCGAACGCAACAACAAGTCGGCGAAGTGCTGGCTGTCACCGGCCCACTCAACGGTCAACTCGGTCTGCTTTCCGGTTTGCAATCCATCGATTATCGAACTGCAATTTTGGGTTCCCTTCCAGTCGCTGACCGCAGCGATGACCCGTGGAACTCATCCGGACCGGTTTTGACAACGCTGGTTGTGAGCACAGAACCTGCAGATTATGATCTGGAAATCCTCGGAGAGGTACAAGCCCAAATCACAAATTGGTCCGAAGGCATGATTTCAGAGCTCCATGACGCCACAGGCGATGAGGGACTTCGAACATTTTCTTTTTCCCAATTCAGTGAAGGTGCAAACTCGAACCTCGGTAAGGAGATTGGAACACTCACCAGCGCCGCTCTGCTGCTTCTGGCTGTGATTCTGTGGTTCAACTTCCGATCTGTCCGGGACACAGCCTTCGTGATCTCCCTGACCGTCACAGCCATCCTTGCTACATACGGTCTGTCGGGTTGGTTGCAATTCCTTGGCGTCAACATGGTGTTCAATGCAGCCATGAACTCAATCCCTGTCCTTCTGTTGGCGATTGGTGTTGATTATGGGTTACACGTCGTTATACGAATCCGTGAAGAATTGAAACTTCTTGATGCGAAAGATTCTATAGAGCGGAAGACGCTAAAGGACTTTTCCTATGAGGCTCGTCAAATTGCGGTCCGACGTGGAACGGTTCTGACTTCGATTGCGCTCGTCATAGCCATCTTCACCGACATGGTCGGTTTCCTTTCGTTTAGGTTTTCGTCATTGTCGTTCCTTCAAGTGTTTGGAACGGTGATTGCCATCGGTCTTTTCTTGGTTTATTTACTGAGTATTACGGCACTTCCAGCCTTGATGTTGATGTTCCCGCCAAAGAAACTCAAACTCGAGAAAGCAAGTTCCATTTCCATCGGTCCAATTGCAAACGGTCTTGCAAGGCTCTCCGGTTCACCGATGAAGGTTGGCGTGATCGCCTTGCTTCTTCTTTCACCGATGTACTTCGGTTTCCAGCAACTGGAAGTCGGCTTCGATCAGCGCGACCAATTCGACGAGGATGTCCCAGTGGTTGGAGATTTCTTGTTGCTGTCAGATGAATTTCAAAACAGTCGCTCTCCGCTTTACGTCGTGGTCGATGTCGATGTGTTCACCCCTGAAGGTCGTGAGGCTTGGCTTGCTGCCGAACAGGTGCTGTTGGAAAGCCCTGATGTCAGCGGAGCCCCGAGTGGACTTTGGAACGCTCTTCAGCAGGCACAGGTGCGGGATTCGAGCCTGAACGCCCTTGTGATGGGCCTTGATGATTCGAACCAGACCACTTGGGACGACTTAGGTGAGTACCTCTTGACAACCACCCAAGGGCGCGAACTTAGCGCCTCTTTCTTAGCCGCTAGCGGCCAACAAACCGTGATTTCGTTCCAAGCGGAAACCCTTGATTGGCAAGCAACAATCGATTTGAACAATCGGATGATCACCGCATTGGATGCTGCTGAGGAGGATTTGGAAGGCGACGCTACACTTCGAGTTGGCGGACGAAGTCTGATCCTTGCTCAAACAACCTCTGATGTCGCGGACTCAGCTATTCTTTCGACCGGAATCGTTGCTGGAGTGATTTTATTTATGCTCGTAGGCATCCATTCGGTTCGTCAACGGGATCTCGTACAAGGAGCAGCTCGTGGTTTTGTTTCTTGGGTTCCATTGATGATGGTTGTTGTTTGGGTCTATGGGCTCATGGGCTTCACAGGGTACCAAATTAATTCACAAACCGTCACCATCGGGGCGCTTTCGCTCGGACTCGGTGTCGATTATGCCGTGCACTTTTCCATTCGACTGGAAGAAGAAGTCGAGCATAACCCCACGGCAGAACCTCATTTCTGGGTTGCTAATGCTTCTGCAACCACCGGACGTGCCATGTGGATGGCTGCCCTGACGACGGCTGGTGGCTTTGCGGTCCTCAACCTGTCTTCTTTGCTTCCTCTGCGACTGTTTGGCCAAGCATTTGTGGTCGCAATCGGCATTGCATTGTTGTCGAGTTTGGTCATTTTGCCGGCCTTTTACTCTCAATTCCTCAAGAAGGATGCTGCGAAGTACATCGCAGGTATGGTTGAGGAGGAATGATGATGGATTTTGCAGAAATTATGTTTTGGGTCGCTTCAATCTGGATTCTTCCTTTCTGGTCATTGATGTGGTTGGCGCCAAACCATCAGTTGACTCACCGCTTTGTTGGGGATTTGCGATGGTGTTTCATACCGCTCTTGATTCCATATGTCTTGCTCGCACTACCAGAAGTAAGTACAATCTTGCTCTTGTTTGGAACTCAAATGCCGACGCCTGAAATCGTCATCAATTTGTTCGAAGATCCAAATGCAGTTATGCTCGCATGGCTTCATCTGTTGGCCTTCGACCTCTTTCTTGGACGGTATATTTGGCTTCGAATGCTTGCTGCAGAACGACCGCTCTATGTTTCAACACCGATCCTCATTCTTTGCATTTTGATGGCCCCACTCGGAGTTACATTGGGTCTTGCTGCGACGTGGAACAAGGTTGAATCGCTTGATTCATCGCTTCAACCAACGAAAGGAACATCCGAATGAAATATGGGATGGTTCAAAACCTCGGCTGTGATGGGATTAACATGGTGACAAGGAAAGACAGTCTCCTTGTTGATCATATTCCATTCCCTATGCCAGAAGGCCGTTGGATTCTTCGGCAGAACTGGAAGAAGTTGACCTTCCTCCACTGGGAGGTTGAACCAGATCTTCTGCGCCCCCACCTTCCAGATGGTCTGGACATCGATTTGTTTGACGGAAAAGCCTACGTTGGTTGCATTCCTTTCGTGATGGAAAAAGTCCGTCCAGCAGGCCTTCCTGCGGTTCCGGGCATCTCCACTTTTGGTGAATTTAACATTCGTACTTATGTGATAAAGAACGGCGTACCTGGCGTATTTTTCCTTACCTTAGATGCACAGAGCAGAGTCACATGCTTTTACGCCAATCGGCGATATGGTCTCGCTTACCAGTATGCAAAAGCAAAGGTTACAGGAACATTTGCTTCAGGTTATTCTTGGTCTTCAAAGCGAGCCAAAGGTGGAAGCGCCCTCTCAGGCTCAGCGAAGCCAACCTCAAAAGTTCGTCAAGCAGAACCGGGCACCCTCGAATACTTCCTGTTTGAACGGTACAGCCTCTACACAGCCCACAACAACAGGCTGCGTCACGGCTACACACACCACATCAAGTGGCTCTATACCGATGCGGTGGCTGATGTGAAAACAAACACACTGGTTGAAGGCTACAACCTTGGCATTGCGGACGCCACGGCACCAGATCTGGTCCACATGTCTGAGGGAGTTGATGTTGTAACTTGGCACCTCAACCTTCTGGAGGATGAGAACGATGTCTGAACCCGACGTTCTGTTGATGGACGGCGATTGTGGCTTATGCACCCGTTCTGCAGTGTTTCTTCATCCACGGTTGAACGATCAACAGAGTTTGAAATTTATCGCCATCGAAAGTGAAGAAGGTCAGGCTATCATCGCCACCTTCCCCGAAAAGATGCAACAGGCCGACTCAGTTTTCCTTGTCCGCAATGGTCGTCCCTACATGCGCTCAGCTGCGGCATTGCGATGCCTGCTGTACCTCAAATGGCACTACCGCATGTTGTTCCCATTTGGATGGATCATCCCTCTGCCGCTCCGGAACATCGTCTATCGGCTTCTAGCCAAATACCGTCACAAATTCTTTGCCAAACCTGAAATGTGCATCTTTCCGTCGCTCGCCCCCTAATCATAGGCCCAAGAACCAAGTGAGTGCTTGACTTGGGTTCTTTTTATGAGCCACACATGGGTAATTGACTCCAACTGTTTTATCCATCTTGGTTCGATGGCACCAGATCGTTTTCTGAAAGACTTTACCGCTCTGAAAAACTCCGGGCGTCATGAATTCCTGGTTACGCCGGGTGTCCACAACGAAGTGCGAACGGTTCGATTCCAGCGGTTCAAGAACAAACCTGTTTTGCTCACCTCATTGGAAAAAGTGCTCACAACAGTGAGCGTCGACGAGGCTCAAATCAGAGGTTTGGCAACCCTGATTGGTGAAAAGGCCTCACCTCAAGATGTTGACCTCTCTCTCATGGTCTTGGCCTCGCAACTCACCCGTGAAGGGCGAGAAGTGGTGTTGGTGACAGATGA
>CAJJAV010000004.1 GCA_905182125.1 uncultured Candidatus Poseidoniales archaeon | reverse complement strand
AGGCACCTTCGACTTCGTACTGTACCGTAGCATCCAATGAATCGCCAACAACCAAGGAAGAAGTGATGATTGCTGAGGCAATTATCAAACCGACCATCAACAAAGCGGCCTGACGTTTACGCCGCAGCACAGTTTCCCGGGCAATTCGCCAAACAACAAGACGTTGTGGCACAAGGAGAGGTTGGACGAAAACGAGCGAAAGGATGCCAAAGGAAAAGGCGCCCACCCAGCGTGTCGCACCCTCGACTGAGCACCAGTCCAAGACCATGAAGGATACACCGGCATCAAGCACTGGCACGGCGACCAAGCAAGCAACAGTGAACAGCGAAATGTGATGGGTGCGCGTCAATGTCCAAGTTGCGATTGCAGCAAGGAGTGCTACACATACAAGCAGAATGACAAGCGCAAGGAGCAGGTTCATTCCTCCTCGCTTCGAAGGGAATCCTTCACGATCAAACCATCTTCCATGTAGAGGATACGATCGCACAGGTCCGCTATGCCTGAATCGTGGGTCACGATAAGGAAAGCAGTTTGATGTTCAACGTTGATTCTTTTGAGAAGGGCGAGCACTTCAGTCGAGGTCCGGGAATCGAGGTTTCCGGTCGGTTCATCGCACAAAACAACCGCTGGGCGGTGAACGATTGCACGTGCGATTGCCACGCGCTGTTGTTGACCACCGGAGAGTTCTGCCGGACGGTGTTGGCTTCGATCACCAAGACCTACGTCGTTGAGTGCTTCCAAAGCCCGATTGCGCGCTTCACTTGCCGATGTTCCGAGCAACAACAATGGCAACTCTACGTTTTCAACTGCTGAAAGTACGGGGAGGAGATTGAAATCCTGGAAGATGAATCCAAGGTGCTTAGAGCGCATTGTGGTGCGTTCATTATCGCTGATTCCGAACAAGGGTAAGCCATTGACATTGACATCTCCAGCACTCGGAACATCAATGCCTGAGAGCACGTTCAGTAAAGTGGTCTTCCCGCAACCTGAAGGGCCCATAATGGCGACCATTTCGCCGGCGCCAAGGCTGACATTGACACCCCGCACAGCTTCGACTGTCGAAGTGCCAGAAGCGTAGAGTTTCCACACACCTGATGCGCGCATAGCCGGGCTCATGCATCAAGGACGACGGAGTGCGTTGATAAACTACCGCTTGAAACCTCATTTCATGGATGAACAAAGGCTGGGCAGTGTGCGTGTGGTTGTCTTTGGCCCGTTGGTGGAAAGCCTGGGTTCTCGAACTCACAAAGTCCCACTGATGGAGAACATGAGCATTGAGGACATCATTGAATATTTAGGCGCCAGTGATTGGATTGCTAAAGGCCTCACTGTGGCCCTTAACAACGAAGTTTGTCCGCTGGACGTACACCCCACAAACGGGGATGAAATCGCACTTCTGCCTCCGGTTTCTGGTGGCTGAACAGACCCCTCGCTCAAACGGGGGCCGAAGCCTTCAACTGCATTGGCCTCTACCCACCTTTTGAGGAAGCGTCATGATTGGTGGTTTGGGTCCTTTGGAAATGTTTGTCCTTGTTGGATTATTTTTCGTCTTATTCGGAGCAGAACGTTTGCCAAAGATGGCCAACGCCATCGGCCGTTCCAAAGGGGAATTCCAGAAGGGATTGACAGACACCACCCGTGCAGTCGACCCAGCAGCAGCCATTGAAGACATGAGCGCTGGTGGTAGGACGGCTGAACAGCGACTTTTCGAAAGAGCAAAAGCAGTCGGCATCGAACCTGCAGGAATGGAAATCACTGACCTTGAACGCAAGGTCTCTGCTCTTGAAGCCCTTGACACAGAAGAGTGAATCCTTCACCGAGCCCGCTTTACATTCATGGGCGACCCACAAATATCACATTCCGCGACAGCGCCCTTCTTTGACCGATCCACATTTGATGGCACGGGTGTTGTCGCCCTGCACCCAATGCAACGGAGTTCCCACCGCCACACTTGTTTTGCTCCAACGGTACCAACTGATTTTGTCGGACGTTGTTGAGACTGCATGACGTTCTGAAGGCGATAATCATCGGTGACAAGCATGGCATCAAGAGCCAAGGCAAGCGCAAGAACATCCACATCCACATCCGACAGTCGAGGTAAATCACCGCTGGAAGCAGCGGCCTCCCTGGCTGTTTGAAGCCAAGCAGGTGGAACATCACGCCATTGTATTGAATCCAAGGATTGTACGAGAAGGGAACGCTGAGGACTCACACGTTCAAGTTCAGCTTGTTGACTCAACGCACACACACCGTCGGCCAATTGATTGACGGGCCAATGCAGCAAAGCAGCGGTATCAAGCACTCGCATGTGGTAAGCGACCCCCGAACATACTCCATGAACTCACCGCTCACCCACATCTTCATATCAAGGGGCAATGAGTTGAGTTCATGTCATGGAAGGAGTCCATCTTGGATGCCTTTGAGGTCTTTGGACCAGCAAGTTTGGCAATGGTTTCGATGAGCGAAGCAATCATCCAACCTGTGCCTCCTGATTTGGTCTACATTCCAATGCTTCTCAATGACATCGGGGAAGTTGAAGTTGTTCTCTTGTTGTGGCTTGTCGTCACTGTATCATCCGTGATTGGATCGCTTATTGGCTACCTGATTGGTCAACGCTGGGGACGTTCATTGATCACCAAGTTCGGCTCGCCTTCACATGTCCAAAAAATCGAGGCCCTCACACAGCGTTACGGCACATTGGGGATCTTTATTGCTGCTTTTTCTCCGATACCATACAAGCTGTTTGGATGGCTCGCTGGGATGGGCGAAATGGATAAGCGCCCATTCATTGCAGCAGGCTTGCTCGGTCGGGGTCTCAGATTTGGCCTTGAGGCGATTTTGATTGGCGTTTATGGGAACCAGGCCTTCGAGGTCCTGATGTGGTTCCTCGACAATGAAATTCTTCTCGCCGTCGTCATTCTTCTTGGAGCTGCTGTTGTCTGGTCGATGTGGAACTGGTGGAACGGGTTACAAATGGAAGCCATCGAACAGTCCTAAGAATCAGACTGGAGCATGGCAATTCAGCCAAGGTATGCGAGCGAATCATTATGAAGGGGTGGTCGGTGGATTGCCTGTCGCTCGTGTGGTGTAGCCAGGTCCATCATAGTGGGTTTTCATCCCGCCGACCCGGGTTCGAATCCCGGCCCGAGCACTTACCGTCTAAAATGCGTACTGCGTGACATATTTCGGCCGATTTTAACCATGAAACGACCCTGCTTGGCCCGCTAAATTTGCAGCGAAACACGCCTTTTTTAAACAGAACATCTGATTGTTTTCGCCCCGTAATGGGACAGTGAAACCGTTCATTTCTGATACCCTGATCGAAATGAACCGACATCGAATTCATTCGCTAAAATGGCTGCATCTTCCCATCAAATCACGACCTGATTGAAGCGAAGGTCTGGGCCCATTAGAGCGGCTTTTAGCGCCTTATGATAAGGGTGAGATAGGTTTGAAAATCATGCCGAACAACAGAAACGACCCGTCACGAAAAGTGCTTGAGACGGGATTCGAACCCGTGAGCGCTTTTCCGATCACACATCATCAGTGTCGAACATTGTAAGCATCTTGGAAAGCTCCAATGCACGAGCCTCGAGATCTGTCCGTTCTGCCTTAGCCATATCAGGGGCACGAAGAGAATCTTGAATCTCTTCAAGTTCTTCACGGGCAGCCTCACGTTCCTTCCGCAATTTGCGATCTTCTCGACGCATTTGGGATTTAGCAGCACGCTGACGGGTTGCCTTTAGCCGCTCTTCAGCAGCCGTCACGTCATCATCATCGCCACGAAGTTCAACCACCGTCGGGTATGGGATACGGATGTCTTCATCACCGAACCGTTCGTCCACTGCCTTAAGCAACCAATCTCGAGTCACCCACTCTTCGCTGTAATCTTGAACCCAAGCATACAATCTGAACATTTTTGAAAAGTCGCCGAGTTCGGTAAGGAGCACTCGAGGTTCAGGGTTATCAATGGTGTAAGGGCAGTCACGAGCAAGTTTTAGAACCGTGAGTTTGACGTGGTCAATGCCTTCTCGATAGTCGACTCCGATGTCGATGACAACAGAAATACGTCGTGCAACGCCGTCTCCACCGCCACGTGCGTGATTTACGAGGGTGGATGAGATGAGGGTGTTGTTCGGGATCACAATCAATTTCTCGTCCCGATCCATCACTTTGGTTGAGAGGATACCCATCGAAACGACGGTCCCGAGCATGCCTTCCACTTCAATGCGGTCGCCAACTTCGAAAGGACGGTCAACTGCAAGCATGAACGAGTTGACAATGTTTCCGAGGGTTTGTTGAACGGCCAAACCAATAATCAGAGAGAATACGGCAAGCGAGGCTAAGATGCCCAGGAGTTCAATCTTTAATTCTGAAAGTGCTAAGTTGACACCAAAGAACAGCACGACTGCTCGAAGGAAGTAGGTGATCAATGGATTGCTCCCTGAGACAGTAACACTCGATTGATCGCTGAACCGAATGAGAATAACCGGCAAAAGGTGCTTGATTCCAGTGCTCAGAATCGTTGTGGCCAAAAGAATGTAGGTTGCACTAAATAATGGTCCAAAATCATCCGGCACATCTTCGGGCTTTTCTATGATCCAATTCACGCTCAGGTGAAGACCAATCGTGAAAACAAAGACGTAGAGGCGGGCCGCCATCGGTCGAAGCAAAGCGTCATCCCACTTTGCAGCGGAACGAATAATCAAATTCCGCCACGGCCGAACCACACCAAAGCGGGTGATCATAAGTGAAAGAAGAATCATCAATCCGGCAAAGCCAGTCTTTCCTATGGTGTCCAAACCATTGATGATGTCAATTGAATTTTGAAGTCGCGACATGGGAACAGACCGCCCTCATGGCCGGTCTTTATCAAGTGTACATACGCATTATGAAAGGAAATTCTAGCAATGACCCTGAACCTGAGACCTCGATTGAAGAAAAAGAAAGGAGCGTTTTAGTCTGCCAGACCCTTACACTCAACGCCCAAAACGGCTATAATGGGCCACAAACTAGGAAGAAATATGGAGGGCAAAGAGGAGCACAACCTACGCTATTTCCAAATTCAAGTTGCTCCTGAACATGCACGACATTTGCCTGGTGTGAAAGTTTTGGAGAAATTCTCAAAGACTGAATTGATCACCAATGTGGGTCTTAAAAATGGCATGCCATACGGTATTTATCGCGTAGAATATGACTCTGAAACAGTGTTTGACAACTTGGATGAACTCAGTGAGAGTTTTATTGTCGAAGGTGTTTTTCTGAAGTCTGATGGCGTTGCCTTTCTCAGGGCTTTTACCCCTGGGCCAACGATGCAAATCGTCGAACGTACCCCTAATTGTTGGACTGTACCCCCAACCTCTCTTTCGAGAAGCAGAGGGTTGTTCATGACTGTTCAGGGGACCTCTGATGGTCTTAAGTTGCTCCGTGACGCGGTCTTGAAGTTGTTTCCAACACAGATTGACTTGCGAATTTCAAAGAACATCAAAGCGGATTGGATCAGTGCTCCAAAACTTCCTCGCCGACGCCACGATGTGATGCGTATGGCCGTGGACATGGGTTACTACGCAACGCCACGACGATGCACACAGAAAATGATTGCTGATGCACTCGGCATTCGCCAGGGAACTGTTGGCGAACACTTGCAGATGGCAGAGGGCAACATCATTGAATCATGGTCGAAACAAACCAATCTTTCATAATGCTGAAATTGCAAGCAAAAGGCTCACGATAAACAAGAGCAGGCCCAAGAAGGTCAAGACCCCTTGCATTTGATTGGTTTCTTCAAAACGGTGCTTGATTCCTTCACCAAGACGGGTCCAGAGGTACATTGCAAAAACACCACCAGGCACTGTTATTGAGGCGATGAGGAAAACACCCGAGATGCCGCCACCAAAGTCATCCAAGAATTTAGACATCACCATGAACACCATGGCCCATTCCTTTCCATTCACAAATTGCATCAATAAGCCGGTTTTAAATCCCAATTTGGGAAGGGTATCCGGGAAGGAAAGGAACCGCTCTGAACGAGCAAGAAAGATCACACTTCCAGCGATAAGGAACATGAAGAGTGTGCCAACTGCATCGAGATAAAGCCGTACTTTTCCATCTGCATCAAATGAATTTACCGCTAATCCGCACAGTACGTGGACCATGAAAAACCCGAGCCCCATCCCTATAACGAGAGGGATGTTTGCTCTTTTACCGTGAACAGAGGCATGAACGGTGCATGTGAGGTTATTGGGCCCTGGAGTCGAGCATCCAACGACCAAAAGGACGAGAATGTAGATGAGCGCCTCCCCGGACATAGAGCACATTGGTTGGTTGCAGTATTTGAAAAAAAGGGTGGTGTCCTGTTGTGGTTGAATCAGGCCAATGTTCCATTTTGGTAATCGAGCAACGCTTGGTGGATTTCCTCTCTTGTGTTCATCACAAATGGTCCATAGCGCGCAATTGGTTCATTCAATTCAGGTCCTGCTAGAATCAAGAATTCGGCATCTTCGCCCTGTGCTTCGAGCAACACTTCGTCACCATCCGTCATCAATGCAAGTTGACCGTCTTGGACGGCTCGACCGTTGAGGTGAACGGTTCCCCCAAAGACATAGATCATACCATTTAAGCCAGGATCGATTGATTGTACATGAGCTCCTCCTTGTTCGATTTTCATGTGGATGTAGGTGATTGGAATCACCGTGTCAATCACAGCTTGTACGCCCATGGTTTGACCTGCGATGACGTTGGCCCATACCTTTCCATCTTCTGAACGAACGCTTGGAATTTGAGCTGCTGGAATATCTTGATAGCGCGGTTGCATCATCTTGTCTTTCGCTGGAAGGTTGACCCAAATCTGAAACCCATGTGTGGTACCACCAGTTTCATAGAAGTCATCTTGAGGTAATTCTGAATGGATAATACCTCGCCCAGCAGTCATCCACTGCACATCGCCGGGATTGAGGTCACCCTTGTTCCCTGCACTGTCACGGTGTTGCATTGCCCCTTGAATCATGTACGTCACTGTTTCAAAGCCACGGTGAGGGTGATCGGGTGCACCTATTGCTGCGTATGGGTCCCAATGAACCGGTCCCATTTCATCGAGCAACAGAAAGGGGCTCATCAGCGACCCCATGGCAGCAGGTCGCCGCACTGGGAAGCCGCCACCTTCCAAGACAGTGTGTGTTGGCACTGTGTTTTTCAGAGACCTTCGGGTCATCTCAAGACCCCTTCGACCAGAGATTCAATGGTTTGTTGGTTCAGTGGCTTGCTGTTGTTCAAGACCGCTACGCGGCCGAGGACATTTCCCCCAAGATGTGAAAATTGAATCCTCATCGAAGTCATCAGGTTTTGTCCACCACCGCCACTGTGAGAGGCTAAGGCGATGGTTTTACCGTTGAAATGTTCGCGGAAGTTGTCAGTGCTTGTGGAAAGCCAAGCGATGAAGTTATTCAAAACCGGGGGCATCGAACCGTTGTATTCTGGAGCGCATACAATCAACCCTTTGGCAGATTGTACTTTGGCAGCAGCATCTCGGAACCCGGGCAGAGGAATTCCTTTTTCCTCATTCACTGGTGTGTACATTGGAAGATCAAGTGCACAGAGGTCAATCGAATGAACCTCCAGGTTTCGCTCATTCAGACTCTTTTCGAAGACCTGTGCTAAAGACGCATTGTTTCCGGTCGAGGCGACAAGGATCACAATGCTGTCCATGGTCTTGCCATGGTGGTGTCCTTCTTCAACACAATGGTCGCACAAGCGCTACCAACGAACACGGTAAGCGATGAGCAGGCCACCCAAGACGGTTGGAACCACGGCCATTGCTAACAAGCCAACGATCATGCTCTGCACCTTGGTTTCAGAAACATCTGACTTCGTGTCAGATTCATTGTCTGTAGCCGACTCGTCACATGTGGTGATAAATGGATTGCAATCGACCTGATTCTCTCCTTCCTGAATCGGAATGCTGTAATCCGTATCTTCGGTGAGATCCTGACAGCCATCAGCAT
Organism: uncultured Candidatus Poseidoniales archaeon; assembly: GCA_905182125.1. Lineage (GTDB taxonomy): Archaea > Thermoplasmatota > Poseidoniia > Poseidoniales > Poseidoniaceae > MGIIa-L1. The sequence goes on along the minus strand of CAJJAV010000004.1, from coordinate 30,186 downwards.
CTGAATCCGTTTGGTTTCCCGAGGTCCAATCCAAATCACCCTTCTGGCATGAATCAAGAAGATCAGTCAAGCCATCATTATCATCATCGAGATCTTCATCTGAATCGCGGCATCCATCCTCATCGTAATCAAGGACAGGTTCTGAAATCCAGTCTTTCACACCTTTGTCGCAGGTATCGTCTGAATCCTTGACTCCATCGTTGTCATCATCCATGTCTTCAAGTTGGTCATTGCAACCATCTGCATCAAAATCGGTGGCAAGATTGGAGACCCAGTTGAGGTCGCCTGTTGCACAGAAGTCGAGTGTATCAGGGACAAGGTCTCCATCATCATCGAGGTCCTCTAGGGCATCTTGGCACCCATCAGCGTCATAATCGGTCATTGGGCTCGAGATCCAATTGAGATCCCCTTTCGGACACTCATCGACAAGGTCAAGCATGTTGTCATTGTCATCGTCAAGATCTTCTAAACCATCTTGACACCCATCTTCGTCATAATCAGTTGTTGCAGAAGAGACCCAATTGACGTCCCCGACCGGGCAATCATCAAACCCATCTTCAACGCCGTCGTTGTCATCATCAAGATCTTCTGAAGAATCTCGACAGCCGTCATCGTCCCGATCTGTTGTGATGGAGGAAACCCAATTTGGGGATCCGAGGGGGCATGTATCAGTGAGGTCACTCTTCCCGTCATTATCATCATCCAAGTCTTCGTTAAGATCCCTGCATCCGTCACCATCATGGTCGGTGACTTTTTTCGAGACCCAACCGGTTTCTCCAATTGAACAATCATCGAAGATGTCTGGCTTACCATCATTATCGTCATCGTAATCTTCTGTGGTATCCTTGCATCCGTCTTGGTCGTAATCGTTCAAGGTGGTTGAAGTCCAATTGGTGTTACCGAGCTTGCATGAATCGACTTGGTCAAGAATAAGATCGTTATCGTCATCGAGGTCTTCTCCAGAGTCATAACAGCCGTCGCCATCATAATCCAAATAAATCGAGGAAATCCACCCCATAGGTGTGCTTTTGGAGCAGTTATCTTCCAAATCAGGGATGGAGTCATTGTCATCATCAAGATCTTCAAACTCATCGTGACAGCCATCCTTATCATGGTCTGTGGCTTCTGTTGAAGTCCAATCGAGACGACCCTTCGCGCAAAGGTCGTTGGTGTCTGAGACGCCGTCATTATCGTCGTCTTCATCAAGGCCAACATCCATGCAACCGTCCGAATCATAATCAGTTTCAGGCGAAGGCGTCCAAGCAATATCGCCTTTCGGACATTGATCTGCCTCATCAAGGATACCATCATCGTCATCATCACGATCTTCTGTAGAATCTCGACAGCCATCGCTGTCATGGTCATTGGTGAGGTCTGAAATCCAACCGAGGTCTCCGAGGGAGCAGTTATCTGAAACGTCAGGAACACCGTCGTTGTCATCATCTAAGTCTTCTTCCAAAGAAAAGAATCCATTGTTCCACAGATCATCCATGCAACCATCACCGTCGTGATCTCCGAAATTGGCTGAAGACCAATTCCAATGGCCATACGTGGCACACAAATCGCTCAAGTCAGTGACGCCGTCATTATCATCGTCTTGGTCTTCGCCTACGTCGCGGCAACCATCGCCATCCCAATCGGTGATATCATTCGGGTCCCCAGTGAACACTGAAGTCCAACCAACATCACCTGCTTTGCACGCATCGATGCTATCTGGAACTCCGTCGTTGTCGTCATCATCGTCTTCAGACGCATCATTGCACCCGTCGGCATCGTTGTCAGTTGATGCATTGGAAGTCCAACCTAAATCACCAGGCATGCACTGGTCGTCATCGTCAAAGATACCATCGTTGTCATCGTCAAGGTCTTCGGTTGCATCTCTGCAACCATCTGAGTCGTAATCATTGAGAGCGGTCGAAATCCATCCGAGTTCACCCAGACGGCAGTCATCATTGACATCGGCCACGCCATCATTGTCGTCGTCTAAATCCTCTTGCGAATCTTGGCAACCATCGCTGTCGTAATCTGTAGCACCGGAGGAAACCCACCCGATGTCCCCCCGGACGCAAACATCGACGTTATCGAAGACACCGTCATTATCATCGTCAGGATCTTCAGTGTTGTCTCGGCAACCATCTGAGTCGTAATCGTTTGCAAGCGTTGGTGTCCAACCCATCTCGCCTTTCGGGCAATTGTCATTGAGATCGATCACGCCATCGTTATCATCATCAGCGTCTTCAACTGAATCTTGGCAACCATCACCATCGTAGTCTGTCGTTGGATTTGAAACCCATCCGATGTCACCGGGGGTGCAATCATCAAGTGTGTCTGAAATCCCGTCGTTATCATCGTCAGTGTCTTCAGAAGTTGAGTCTTTACAGCCGTCACCGTCATGATCGTTGGCTACGGAAGAAATCCAATTCTTCTCAGAGGGGTTCCTCGGGCATCGATCGTTCCAATCACTGATTCCATCATCGTCGTCATCAGAATCACAAGCGTCACCCTGATTGTCACCATCATAATCGGTTTGGGTTGGATTCCAGACAAAGCGACAATTATCGGTGCCGTCGGCGATACCGTCATTGTCGTCGTCTGTATCTTCGCCGGTTGAATCTTGGCATCCGTCACCGTCAGAATCAGTCGTTGAGGTTGAGATCCATCCAAGGTTTCCTTTCGGGCATGAGTCAGAGCCGTCAGAAACGCCGTCGTCGTCGTCATCTGTGTCTTCGGCACTGTCTTGACAACCATCTGAATCGTAGTCGGTCAAGGCACCAGGCGACCAACCCACATCGCCACGAGGACAATTGTCGTCGCCGTCAAGAATACCGTCATTGTCATCATCGCCATCTTCGCTTGAAGCATCTTTGCAACCATCACCGTCGTTGTCAGTTCCTGAATTCGAAGTCCAGCTTAATTCGCCTTTGGGACAGGTATCTGAGCCATCGTTCACACCGTCGTTGTCATCGTCGGAATCTTCAATCGTGTCATGGCACCCATCGGAGTCATAGTCATTGGAAGAGGACGAGGTCCAGGGTTGGTTGCCCTGAGGGCATTGATCATCAACATCGATGATGCCATCATTATCATCGTCAGGGTCGCAGACATCACCCATTGAATCAAAATCGTAGTTGTCTTGCGCTTCGTTGGCATCGACAGGGCAATTATCACTGCTGTCTGCTGTGCCGTCGTTGTCATCATCACTGTCTTCAGCGGCATCATTGCAACCATCTCCATCGATGTCATTCACTGGTGTGGAAATCCAACTAAGTAAGCCTTTAGCGCAGAGGTCAGAGGTGTCTTCGACGCCATCATTGTCGTCATCTGAATCTTCACCAGCATCTCGGCAACCATCGCTATCATAATCTGTTGCCGATCCGGGAGACCAGCCAACATCACCAGCGGGGCATTGGTCGTTGCCATCAAGGATACCATCGTTATCGTCGTCACCATCTTCTCCAATGTCTTGGCAGCCATCGCCGTCATTATCGGTTGTGCTTGAAGAAATCCAACTCAGGAGACCTTTTGGACAGGTGTCAGCGGCATCGAGCACGCCATCGCCATCTCGATCGCCATCTTCGCTGCCATCTTGGCAGCCGTCTGAATCGTAGTCGGTTGAGGGTGTCGAGAGCCAGCCCATTTCACCCTTCTGACATTCATCATCCTCGTCACGAACGTCATCATTGTCATCATCCGTGTCTTCACCGTCATCTTGGCAGCCATCTGAATCGTAATCGGTGGAAGGTCCTGGTGACCATCCAACATCGCCATCACTGCAATTATCAGCGCCATCCATCAATCCATCATTGTCATCATCAGAATCTTCTGTAGAATCTCGACAGCCGTCCCCGTCATTGTCGGTGGCAGCGTTTGAGTTCCAGTTAAGATTACCAAGAACACAGGTGTCGTCGAGGTCATCAACACCGTCGTTGTCGTCATCGAGGTCTTCGTTTGAGTCTTGGCAGCCGTCGGAGTCATAATCGGTGGAAGGCGATGGGGTCCAGCCCATATCGCCATCTCGGCAATCGTCATTGCCATCAACAATGCCATCGTTATCATCATCAGGATCTTCACCCGCATCTTCGCACCCGTCACCATCGTGATCGGATGCAGAATTTGAATTCCAGGCTATGCTGCCTTTGGGGCATGCATCATCACCATCATCGACATCGTCATTGTCGTCATCCTCGTCTTCGAGTATGTCCTGGCAACCGTCTGAGTCATGATCTGTTGCGGCAGAAGAAAGCCAGCCCATGTCCCCTGTTTGGCAATCATCGAAGGGGTCAGGCCGGTTGTCACTGTCGTCATCTGTATCTTCAGGATGATCGTCTTTGCAGCCGTCGGAATCATAATCTGTCGAACTTGTTGGAATCCAATCAATCTGGCCCATCGGACAACTGTCATCGACATCCGTGATGGTGTCATTGTCGTCATCAGTATCTTCAGAAGTGTTGTCACGGCAACCGTCCCCGTCGTGGTCGGTCGAACTTGAAGAAGTCCAACCGAGAACACCGACTGGGCAATCATCATCCCCATCGTCGAGACCATCATCGTCATCGTCATCGTCCTCGTCAGAATCTCTGCAACCATCTGAATCGTAATCAGTTGCGGGGGTGGAGTTCCATCCCGTTGCGCCGGTTGGGCAGCGGTCGTCGCCGTCGCTTACATTGTCGCCATCAGAATCACTTCGAGCGCCGGAGTTGAAAAGCAGAAATGAATCATCCATTGTGATTGGCAGAGGCTGCACTGCGACAGAGACAGAGCCCAAAATCAACAAAATGAGGGACATAAAAACTGCCGCTCTCGCACGCACAAGGCCCCCAACCATGACAGAAGGTAGTGGAGTGGTCTTTTTATCCTTCCGTATCACGATTTGAAGCAAAGATTCACCAAATCATTTCAACGACCCACTCTCACTTAGAAGTATTGATGGATTGAAGCCAGTTCAAGCAAAGAACTTCATGCCACAAACAACCCCATCGATTCATGCGAGGGCTTCATTTCTACGGGGATGTCGAGAAGCATACAGCTTGGATTGAAGCTGCGGGTTGGACTGTTGCGCCTTCCGATGCTCCATCAAAGCACCTGCTTGTCTGCACCCATGACAACAAAGCCGCAGATCCAAGAGAACGGTTGCAAGGTACAATACAAATCATGCGCGATGCAATGACCCATGTCCAGAACACCAAGGTCGACTGCGTGGTCCTCACAACCGATGGCGCTGGTTTCGCAGGCACCCGAACCATAGCCAACGCCCCAAAGAGTGCAACGTTCGTCGACGCACATGGCATGGGGAGCCTTACCGCAGAAGTTCTGGCCCAGATCGCTCGTTCATCAGGAGCAGAAGTCTCGATTGTGTATGGCGACCCAAGGGTTGACGCTGAAGTCCGGGATGAGATTCTCAATGTGCTCGAAATGAACCGAAGTGAATGAGTGGCCAATACCTCATCCATCTCATTCAATGCGTTCAAGTACACCCCTGAATTGATGCAGAGCATGAGCGAAGCAAAGGTCCTCCAAGATGCTGAACAAGCAGGCACTGATTTTTTGATTTATACTGGGAATTTTTGCGGCTACTGCACTGCAGCAAAACGTCTTTTAGAGCGAAAGGGTTTGGGTTTTACCGAACTCAACTTTGATTCGGGTCAAGCAGATCGGAAAGAAATCGTGGCTGCAACGGGCCACAGGACGGTCCCGGTAATCCTCGACCTTCGCCAAGGACAGCCAGTCTTTATTGGTGGATTCGACGAACTACAAGGGTACTTGGCTTAACGCAGTCAGCCACTCTTTCAACGCTGCATGATGTTCCATTGGGATCATGTGGCCTTTTGGATGCTCGATCAATTCCAAAGCCCAACCTGCGCCCTCGAAGGTGTGAGCTACCGCCCAGCCATCCTGAATGGAAACGCGAACATCCCGCTCGCCATGCATCCAAAACAGATGTTTCGGATCGAGTTCTGCAAGACGTAGCCCCAGTTCCATCCCACGTACAAGACGTGTTCCAATCGCAACAACACCAACAATCCGGTCGGCCATTGGAAGTTGAAGCATCTCTTGAGCCATGGCCCCTCCTTGTGAGAAACCGCCGACAACAAGCGGCCCCATAGGGGCTTGTTCAGCGATGATTTGTTCAAGTTGGGAGAGGCTTGAATCGACATCGATCAGTTCACGACGGGAGAGGTTCATTCTGCGCGTGGCATCAGCGTCTTCGTCCTCATACCTCCACCAAGTTCGACCTCGACGTGGGTGCTTGTACCTCGCCTCAGGAACGATGAGGGTCCAACCGTCAGGAAGGACTTTTTCTGCAAACGGACGCATCATGTCGGCGTTGCCCGTCATGCCGTGCATCATCACCAGGGTTGGCATCGAATCAACCTCAAAGAGAGTATTGGAACACCTGAGCGCCAGCGACGCGCAAATGGATGAAAGATTCTGGACCTCGTACGGTCACCGTCAAGGAGTATTCACCTGAATTCGATGGAATCGTGCCAATGGCGCCTTTCTCTGTTGCCCCCGCACCCCAAGCGCGAGTCAATGGGGAAGCGCCAGCGTGATCTTTCATTGACAGCGAACCTGAAGCAGGCCCATTGGAAGCAATCTCGACATCGAGGTACCATACAAGCGTGTCCCAATCGCCATCGTTCGGATGACCTTCATCGAGGAACGTGTCGTAGACTTCTTGGTCGTTTTCTTCGTATCGGCTGTCGAGTAAATCTCGCGCTCGGTAGAAGAAAACATCACCGGAGTAGCCGCTGCGGGCCACATTGAGGTCCATTCGAAGTTGGCGAACCCCTTCGGAGTCAGTCCAAACAAAACTCTCCATGAATCCATTGCTGCCACTAAAGGTGTATCGTAATTCATGACCTTCTGCAGAGACAGCGGTAACCCGAGCGTTGCCGTTGTTGATTGAATCGGTTGTTGCAGTCCATTCTTGTCCCAGGAGTGTGAAGGTCCAAGTGTCGCCCACGGTCCATGGGAAAGAGAAGACTTGCTGAGGATCACCGTTCTCATAAACAGAAAGGCCGTCAACAGTCACACGCCCCAAAAACGGGTTGTGATTGATCACCGCATGGCGTTGCGCTTCTCGTTCAGAAGAGATACCCAGTTGGTACAGGCCTTCACCCTCATCGATTTCAGCGACCACTAAACGAGCGCTGTCTTCGCCGAATTGGGGTGTGATGAACGTGTAGAGCCATTGGTCGCCAACCTCCCACTCTGGGAGTAATTTCTGAGCTTCAGTTGTGGTGTCCTCCGAAGATGACCCCATGGTGTTGCTTGTGCACCCTGCAAGGGTTGTGGAGAGCACGAAAAGTGTCACAAGAACAAGTGCACGTGAGGTGGCATTCATAGTAGGCCCTACCATGGCCTGTTCAAGAGGCTAACGCTTGGCTCATTGACCAAGTAAAGTGCCGAGCCAGCCTTCTTGAGTCAGTGCAGAGGTCCCTGCGAGAACGACCGCAACGATCGACATCAACTTGATGAGAATGTTGAGGGAGGGTCCGGAGGTGTCCTTGAACGGGTCGCCGACTGTGTCGCCAATGATGGCTGCATCGTGACTCGAATCGCCTTTCTTGGCGCCTTCGATGTGCCCTTGTTCAATCGCTTTCTTTGCGTTGTCCCAAGCACCACCAGCGTTGGCCATGAACAAAGCCATGAGCACACCAGTCACGAGGGAACCTGCAAGAAGTCCACCGAGTGCGTCAGAACCAAGAACGAGGCCGACGAGGACAGGTGCGACAATTGCGACAACACCGGGCCCAACCATTTCACGGAGAGCCGCCTTGGTAGAAATATCGACACATGTTTGGGAATCGGGCTTCACGCCTTCCTTGCCTTCGAGAAGACCTGGAATCTCTCTGAATTGACGGCGGATTTCGACAACCATCTCGCCTGCAGCCTTACCGACCGAAGTCATGGTCATGGCAGCAACGACGAAAGGTAGACCGCCACCAATGAGGAGGCCGATAACGACCAACGGGTTGGTGAGTGTCAAGTCGAGGTTCTCTGTTCCGATTGCAGCAGTGTATGCAGCAAAGAGAGCGAGGGCAGTCAATGCAGCGGATCCAATGGCGAATCCTTTACCGACTGCAGCAGTGGTGTTTCCAATCGAATCAAGTTCGTCTGTGATTGAACGGACATCTTCACCAAGACCGCACATCTCAGCGATGCCGCCTGCGTTATCTGCGACTGGTCCGTAGGCGTCAACGGTCATCGTTACACCGACCGTTGCAAGCATGCCCATTGCAGCCATGGCGATGCAGTAGAGGCCGTATTCATCTCCGCCGAAGTAATTTGCACCGAGGATACCTCCAGCAATGAGTAAGATGGGATAGAACGTCGACATCATACCGACCGATAGGCCAGCGATGATGTTGGTAGCAGGACCGGTTTGAGACATCTGACCGATGTGAGGGATGGCTTTGGTTTTGATTCCAAACACGGGTTCAATACCAGTGTAGTATTCTGTTACAAGACCGATAGCGATACCCACAACACTGCCCAGTACGACAGAGTGCATGACACCGATATCAACATTGATCAAACCTTGGTTGATAGCGAGGTAGCCGCCAATCCAGAAGAGGATTGCAGCGATGAAGGTGGTGTTTCGAAGAGCCGCAGCCGCATCCTTACCGTTCTTGAGGACGGACATTGAGAACACACCAATGATGGAAGCAATGTATCCAATCAGGCCAAGCATGATTGGCATCAAGATGTAATCGGAGCCCATAAGGTCAGAGTTGCTGGCAATGATCATTGCTGCAATGATAGAACCCACAAAGGATTCGAAAATATCTGCACCCATTCCAGCCACGTCGCCAACGTTGTCACCGACGTTGTCAGCGATAACTCCTGGGTTTCGTGGATCGTCTTCTGGAATGCCTGCTTCGACTTTACCGACAAGATCAGCGCCAACGTCAGCGGCTTTGGTATAGATACCGCCACCGACACGAGCGAACAATGCAATCGACGAAGCACCCATACCGAATCCTGCTGCTGCAGAAAGGTCGGCACCAGGGCTTGAGACATCGAGCCAATAAGCGACCAAGGAGATACCAAGGAGTCCAAGGCCACCAACTGAAAGACCCATGACTGCGCCGCCCTTGAAGGAAACAGCAAGAGCGCCGGCTTGACCGTCATTCTTTGCTGCCATGGCTGTTCGGCCATTCGCAGAAGTTGCAGCGCGCATTCCCGAGAATCCTGCAAGGACCGAGGCAATTGCACCCGCAAAGAAAGCGATGGCGGTGTTCACATCGTTCAAGACGACAAGAATTGCACCTACGACCACTACGAAGACCCCGAGAACGCGGTACTCAGCGAACAGGAAGGCCATAGCGCCGTCTTGGATTTCTTGAGTGATTTCTGCAACCTTTTCGTTGTCGATCTTCACTTTCTTCACTTGTTGATACAACACAAACGCAATAACAAGTCCCACGAGACCTGCTGCTGCGGCAATCATTGGTATATTCGATATGTCCATAATAGTACACCTGTGCCTCGGCGACCTAAGAACCCCTCATAAGTGGTTCCCCTTACAAAAGGCGCACTCCTGCGCTTTTTAGGACACTTCATGTGAAGCCGAGGCACCCTTTGGCCGGTTGGAAACAACCAATCGTTCAAAGGGGAGAAACGAAAGGAGGGGGCATGGCCATCACCGCGGAGGAGGTTCTCGCCGAAATCGGCCCGGTTCAGGAAATCTTGGACGAGCACGATGGGGTTGTGACTGTTCTCGACACAAGCGATGGCAACATCATGCTCTCGCTGGATGGCGGTTGTAACGGGTGCTCCTCGACGCCAATGACGGCTATGCAAATCTATTATTCATTGAAAAAACTTGAAGCAATCAACGATGTAATCTTCGTCAACGGTGAACTTCCAGACTACATGCGCACCTTTATTGACCAGAAAATGGCAAAAGAATCATTGGAAAACAACACCAGTGATGAAGAAGGTCCGCAACCCAAGGGCGAAATTGTTTGATCACTCTTCTTCGCTTTCCTTACCAATCGTGTGAGGATTGGCACCAAACGATACGTTCTCGCCCTTGATGTTCATCCGAGCTGAGATTGCGATAACAATGCAAACAAGCGACAACGGTTTGGGCAAGTAGTTTGAACCCCACAACTCGCCTCCGGATAACGAAAGCCACCACAGAACGGCGGCGGCGGCAATCAAACAGAATGCAATCGTGTTCTGCACATAGCCCTCAATGGTAGGAGAACGTGAAAAGGTGGCAATAAACGTGAACAGAATGGCTGAGATGCCACACAAGCCCTCCGCCAGATGTTCAATCATGACGGGGTCGACCATGGCTCATGGAAGCGGTCCGGGTTCTTCAATGTGAACAAGACCCCACATCGCTACGACGCAATCTTTGACAAGGGTCGCCAGCACAGGGGGTGGTATGGCAGGCACGGGTTTCACCCTTCCAAAACCACGACCAAGTGGGCCTCCGTACTTTTCACGCAACCAAGTGGCCACGTCTCTGCATCAAGTGGCGGTTCTTTTGGAACTCCAAGGAGCCAATGTGTTTCGAGTCCGGTCGTATCAAAACGCCAGCCGAATGTTGGGGTCGTTGACTGAAGACCTTGGCGAACTTGTGGCAACTGGCAGGCTCTTGGAGATGAAGGGCATCGGGAAAGGCCTTGGGTCTGCCCTAACGCAGGTGATTGCTGAAGGCCGATGGCCAAGCGACTGGATTGAACTCCACGCCTCAACCCCGGATGGAATGATCGAAATGTTGGGCATCCCGGGTCTTGGTCCCAAGCGCATCAAACTCATGCATCAAGAACTGGGAGTGGATTCTGTAGCGTCGCTTAAAGAGGCTGCTGAATCAGGAAAAATAGCCCCCATGAAAGGGTTTGGAGCTAAATCGCAATCCCGAATGCTCGACGGCATTGAACTGCTCGCTCGGTTCCGAGCGCGTCGGCGGCTCGATGTCGGCCTGATGTACGGTGAAGCATTCGAAACTCGAATCAGTCAAATCGAAGGCGTCGAGAAGGTGCAACTCGCAGGAAGTGCTCGCCGGCGCAAAGAGACCATTGGCGATCTCGACCTGGTTGTGGCAGTTCATGCAGAACACCATGAACAAGTAGCAAATGCAATTCTTAGCCTCCCGGGCATTGCCGATGTGAAAGGAGCAGGAGACTCCAAAATCAGTTTGATCCTCGACACCTCCATCTTCGAAGAAGGATTCACCGTCGGCCACATCGACCCGAATGTTCTCGATGCGATTGGAGGTGATGATTACGAGCAACTCGAAAGTGGCGGCACGATTGATGCACAAGTACGTCTTGTCCCCCTCGAGGTTTTTCCCTTCACACTCGCGTACTTTACGGGAAGCAAGGAGCACAACATTGCCATGCGCCAACGTGCGATTGACCGAGGGCTAAGGCTGAATGAATTTGGTCTGATACCTGAAGCCAAAGCGGGTGAACTCAAAGGCATGGCTGCAGCACAGTATTCCCTTCACGCCACCGATGAAGAGGAAATCTACCGCCACCTCGATTTGGCATGGGTGACGCCAGAACTGCGCGAAGATACGGGTGAAATTACCGCCGCAGAAAGCAGGAGCCTCCCACGCCTGGTCACGACAGCCGATGTCCGTGGAGCATTGCACAACCACACAACCCTCTCCGATGGAGAGGCATCCCTCGAAGAGATGGCCGATACTGCTCGGAAAATGGGATGGAATTGGCTTGGCATCGCCGACCATTCACCGACCCTCAAAGTCGCCAACGGAGCCAGCGCCGAGGATTTACTCGCCCAAGGAGAAACCATCCGCACTTACAATGAGGCTTGGAAGAACGATCAAGTCGATTTCCGATTGTTCCACGGTGTTGAGTCCGACATCCTCTCCGGTGGCAAATTAGACCACCCCGATGATGTTCTGGCAACGTTAGATTACACGGTTGCCTCTGTCCACGCCATCTCAAAATGGCGGGCCCGCGATGAACTGGAAAACACAGAAGAGTTGATCCGGTGCATCGATCACCCAGCAACAACAGTTTTGGGCCATCCAACTGGAAGAATCCTTCAAGGCCGAGACGGGTACGAGGTCGATCTTTTTGCGGTGCTTGAACACATGGCTGAACACAACGATGAAGGTCGACTCAAGGCAGTGGAATTGAACGCAAGCCCTTACCGATTGGACCTCGATTGGAGGTTATGCAAACACGCAAAAGGACTTGGAGTCCCAGTGATCATCAACCCAGATGCGCATTCGGTCCGAGGACTTGCTGACATTAGTTACGGTGTGATGGCCGCCAGAAAGGGATGGCTGGAACATGACGATGTGTTGAACGGCCTCAGTGCAGAAGCACTAGCGGCTCGCCTTTTGTGAAAAAGTCAATGCACACCTTCTTGAGACTAAGCCTCGTGCTTGGACCATGCGCCTCTTACGAACACTGATCATGGGCGGCATCATGTTGATTCCTGGCCTGTTGCTGGCCATGTTGGTATGGTACATCTCTGGGGAGCCAACAACAGAACCGATGGAGAGTTTGATTTGCAACGGTATTCCGTTTCTTTCAGTCACCATGGGTTTGGTCTTCGGATGGATGACTGGTGAAGCATACTCCGTCAAGATGGACCCAAATTGAGGGGAGACAATGACTGAAGGCATCGCTGTAGAACAGTGGTCGGAATTGGAAAAGATCTTTTCAGATTTCTTTGCTGGACTTGGAGAGGTCTCATCCACGAACGAAATCATGACCTATCGATCGAACCCTCCCAGTGTCTCAACCGTCTTCGCAATTCATCGCGATGGTTGTGTCGATGCGTCGATGCCCTTGCATGGCATTGAGGCCATCTTTGAATTCTTTGAATTCGATGCATTGGAGAACAGCATCGTATGCCGCGGCCAACATGGAAGTTACACCTATCGAGTTCCTGCTGAACTTCTCCTGTTGAGGGGTGATTCTTCTTGAAACGCATGGAGAAAGCAAAACGTATTGCCTCGATGCTCGAGGAACTTTACCCCACAACACCCGTTCCGCTTGACCACACCAACCATTTTGAATTGCTCGTAGCGGTGTTGATGAGCGCTCAAACCACAGATCTCAAGGTGAATGAAGTCACACCGGCCTTATTCGCCAAAGCAAACACACCGCAATTGATGGCGGCATTACCCGTTGAAACAATCCTCAACGACATCCGACAAGTCGGCTTAGCCCCTACGAAGGCAAAGAACATTCAACGGTTGTCCGAACTCTTGGTTGAACGCCATGATGGCGTCATTCCTGATACCTTCGAAGCATTGGAAGCCTTACCTGGTGTCGGTCACAAGACCGCTGGCGTTGTTTTAGCACAAGCATTTGGTATCCCTGCGTTTCCGGTTGACACCCACATACACCGACTTGGCGCACGATGGGGTCTCTCAAACGGGACAACCGTTGAACGTACTGAGCGGGACCTGAAGGCTGTATTTCCAAAGCACCTATGGAATAAGCTCCACTTGCAAATCATCTTCTTTGGGCGGGAATATTGCCCAGCACGCCGCCATGACTTGACAAAATGCCCAATCTGCTCATGGTCCACGACCAAGAAACGAATCGCAGAAGAAGCAAGACGTTGATCATACCAAGTTCAAACTACGGGCTGCCAAGTTAGAGATGACAAGAACTCCGAGGATCAACGCTGTCACTCGTAGCGCTGTGTGCTCGTGATGACTGCTGTGGGCTTCGCGTAGCAACGCATAGCCAATGAGACCCAAACCTACGGTTTGAAGCATTGAACCCAACGAAGTGACGACCCTACTGAGATCGTTGAACCCATCGAGGTCCGAAGCGTACTCAGACATGTCCTCCAAAGTTGGTTCATCGGAAGGAACATCGGGTGGACCCCACATGGTGACAACTTCAGAGAACAGAGCTGCTGCAAGGATGAGGATGATTCCAATCATCAACCATCGTTCAAAAGAATACGACAAACTTGCCTTGTCAAACCCTTTTGCTGGTTGGTAGGGAGAAACCGGTGCAGGTACGGGTTGAGCGGCAGGGCCGGGCGGTGGAGGAAGGGCTTGCATACCTTGCCCAATTCAAAGGCTGGTTATGGTATTTGCCAAGAAGAAGCATCAAACTCCGAAGATACCAGAAGCACCCTCAAGTACGACTGAAGTCATGAAGGAGGTAATTCCCGCGACCCAAAGCAGTTGGATGGATTGCCCAAGAGCCGCTGTTCTCCCACCACCACGCAAGCGGTTGGAAATCGTCGAAACTGCTGCGACTTGGAAGAGAATTAAGATGGATACGATCACCTTGAACATACGAATGTTCTCACCGACTGCAGAGGCATCTTCCATCACTGGAAGTGCAAGGTCCGAACCGAATCGGGAAAGGGCTGAAACATCGGTGTCAACAAACCCTTCAGCCACGCCAGCAATCGAATCGCCGAGTTTCAAAACGATGGCGATGGTGACGTTAAGGCTGGTCACCGTGGCAATCAACAAACCAAGTGCGGTCCCCCGCATTGTGCTGGCTGAAAGGGCACGACGGCGACGAAGAGAGAGAAGGTTTCCAACGGAACGAGAAACCATTTCTGCGGTCGCTGCGGGTTGGCCTGAGGATTGTGAACCTTCAATGTAGATTCGGGTGTAGCGAGAGATAACGGCTGAATTCGTATCAGCTGTGAAATAATCCCATGCCCGGTCTGAATCGATCCTCGTAGAGAGACGCTTTTCGAGGCGGTCAATGGAATTATCAAGAACACCAAAATCAATGCCACGGAGGGCTTTGATGGTAGCAGAAGGCTCGGCAGAACGTGCTTGAGCGGTTCCACCCAAAGCACGGATGAAGTCGGGGTAGGTTTCGTCTCGACGAAGAACTGAACTTTCTTCCCGGCTGACCATAAAAGCAGGGATGAGCATCGGAGAAAGAGGGGCTGCAACGAGCAGTAAACCATACCGGTCCCACTGCGTGCTGACCTCTCGCCAAGAAGCAATAATCACCACAATGGTGGTGATGAGTAAAATGCTCGAGATGAGGCTGGCACCGATTAAGGCCCTCAAGAAATTAATTCGAAATGGTGTGTCCATCTCATCCCGAGCGAATGTTGGGTCTTCGGGAATGGTTGAGTTGAACGAGAGGACACCTCCAATCTGGACAACTGTGAACATGAGACCTGCCAGTAAGAGGAAACGCAGTCGACTTGCAACCTCAATCGGAGCGTCACTTGGAGAACCAACTTCAAACAACACCAGGTGGATGCCAGCAATCACAAGGCCAAACAAACCCGCTGACACCAGAGAAACGTAGATTTCTTTCATTGCGTCAACGGATTCCAGTCGAGTATCGTACAACGTGGTGTATTGCTCAGCAATGGTCTCTTGTTCCGATCTCATAAACTCATCAATCGGTTGACCTGCTTCAATGGAAAACGCCATTCGATCAAGGAAATCAGCCCACAGAGGACTCGGACTCTGCTGAGCTACAATACGAGATGCTTCAGGAAGTGAGGTGTGCCACTTGTCGACCAGGGTTTCAATCCGTTGAACTTCACCAGCAAGTTCGCCGTAATCTCGCATTTGTTTTAGAATGTCAAAGATAGATTGCGCTCCGATCTCACCCAGAGCAAGAATACCCATCCGAGTGATGAACATGTGCATTTCCTTTTCGATGAGGGCGGCAGAACGTTGAACGTCAAGCAGCGGAAATACGATTGCTGCGCCACCTGAAAGCAGGGGGAGAACAAGAAGAAGAAGAAGACCAGAAAAACCTGAGAACAACGCTCCTTCGGCGAGTCCACCAGACACCGAGATGAGAATGAGCGCCAGAGTAAATCCTACGAAGGCAGAGCCGCCCACAAAAATGGTAATGAATTTCAAAATGGGCATTTCAAGGCGCCGTAACGCGATTTGCCACATCGACATTCGCTGCATCTTTCATCCCTCAATCGTGGTTTATACCCTTCCAAGAATCGACCGCTCGATCGAAGTGGTCCCATCCGCTGTTGTAGTAAATCCCGAGTAAATCGAACACATCGTCGTAGTGGGTAAGTTCCCGGTCGACCATCCGTTGGAGGGCGGCGGCACGCTTGAGCATCTCATCGTAGATGTCACGTTTATTGGCGAAACCAGCCATAGCTGCGATTTTGTTCTCAAGCAAGTGGCTTTGAAACATACCTCGGAAGTAGTGCTTATCCTTGACAGGGTCCCATTCAAACATACCACGGGTCAGGACACCATCGCTGTGCTTGTTGTAACCAATGACCTCGTCAATACCGGTCACCCGGCGAGCAATCCCTCCTCCTGGAGCTTCAACAACTTCTTGGAAAATTGCGAAGTTCAAGTTATCGAAGAAACGAATCGGGACATTGATCGGATCCCCAGTAAACCGTTGAATCATCTTGACGATGGACGATGCGTGGAATGTTGCAATCACAGGGTGGCCAGTCTGCATTGCTTGGAAAGCGGTCGCCCCTTCAACACCACGAATTTCACCAATAATGATGTATCGTGGACGGCTTCGCAGTGCAGCTTTGAGTAAATCGAACATCTCTACACGAGATTCTTCATTCTTTGAAGAGCGTGTCACTAAGCGTTGCCAGATTTTGTGTCGGACCTTTACTTCAGGCGTATCTTCCGCTGAGTAAATCTTTACATTGTGGTCGATGAATGGTAGAATTGCATTGAGGGTTGTCGTCTTTCCGGATGCGGTTTCCCCCGACACAAGAACAGACATACCGTATTCGAGGCAAATCCAGATGTAAGCTGCCACCTGAGAAGAGATGGTCCCCCAAGCAATGAGTTGAGTGATTGAAATGGTTTCTTCCGCGAACTTACGGATGGTGAACGACGGACCGAGCATCGATACGTCGTCAGAGAAAATGATGTTAATACGAGAACCATCGAGAAGTGCTCCATCGATGATTGGTTTGTTATCCGAAACAGGACGGCCAATACGCTCTGACATGGCACGAAGGAAACGTGAAAGCATCTCACGGTCGCGGAACCGTATGTTGGAGGTGACCATGCCAAACACCTTGTGATCCATGTGGACGTGTTTGAGACCAATGGAGTGAATATCTTCCAATTGCTCGTCAGAGAGAAGAGGTTCAAGAGGACCGTTGCGAATAAGATCACGAATCACAACGTATTCTAGGCGTGTGCGTTGTTCTTGGTTGACGACAAGACGTTTATCGTCCAAACCGAGCATTTCCCACAGACGACCTTGACGGCGAGGGCTTGCCCCAAGTTCAGTATCGAGAACCGTATACCGTGCCACCATCTGGCGAAGAATATTTTCAAATTCATTGTCTGTGGTGAACGAAGGAGCCGCAGGTGCCTCTTGGAGGAGTGTTTCTGTCAATTCACGTCGGATGTTTTCTTCTTCTTCAGTGAGTTGTGGTTCGAGCCCAAACCAAAGAACTTGACCGCCGCCTTCTTCATCGGCAGGGGGCTCGTAAATGTGAATAAAAATAGGTTCCTTAGCGAGGTAGATTAGATTCAATGGACGCTCTTTTTTGGCACCACGGTCCAATTCACCATAGTAAATTGGCCGCGTTCCGTACCTTGCCTCAAAATCACGAACCCATGCCGCTACGTGAGGGTATGCATTCATGACGCTGTTTAGGTCGCCTTTGGCAAATTTTGGTTCATCGCTCATTCATCATCCCTCCTCAACTGACCGCTGTGATATCGACGATGAAGCCCATGCTCGGTTCAACACGCCATCCAATGGATGTCTGGGTTGGACCAGCGGCTCTCAAAAATCTCGTCACGACGATGTTTCGCTTTATTTCTCCACCAATCATGGTGGTTTGTAAGTCAAGAACAACTTCTGCAGATGCGCGCAGTGTGTGCATGAGTTTGTGATCCATTTCTTCGGGGTCGACGCAAAGCATCAAAGAACGTCCATCGGCACAAATACGGCGAAGACGTTGCATCATCGCAAAGCGTTCCTTTTCTGATAATGAATCAGGCATCAATGAGCTGGCTGCGTCAATGATCACAACATCGGCAAGAGCGATGGCCTCTGATTCCAAAAGTTCGTTGAATCCGACATCCGGCAGAGCTTCTGCAATGGTTCCAAAGCGGCTGAAAACCATCAATTGGCCTTCTCGAAGGGCGTCGGTAATGCCGTATCCGATCGATTCCATTTGTTCAATCCAACCTCTTGTGGTTAATTCTGTGGTGATGACGAGGACCTTCACTCCGTTCTCGACCATACCATAGGCGAGGCGTTGGGAGATCAGTGATTTCCCACCTCCGACCGCTCCTTGAAGCACATACAACGACCGGTTTGGCAACCGCAGACCCATGGAATCAGCCAGGGAATCGGTTTCCAAGTCGTAGGGAAACCCGTCTTCCTTGGGTTTGTGGGCGGTCAAAAAGGGATCTTCTTTCAAGAAAGCCTCACCTCGACACTCATTGTGGTACTGGAAGACATACCGCCGACGCTATCCGAGGTCACAATGGCAAAAATTCGCACATCTTCTCCCTCTGAAATATCAGCGTTTGTCGCATAGTCGCTGTCTTTAATCTGAATGGCAACTAATTCTCCAGGGTCCCAGGTCGTACCGGTGATCAAGAACGGTGTGATGGTGGTTGGTGCAAGACCGTTCACGAGAACTTCGATCACCGACTCATCCATAGGATGTTCGCCTGTGTTTTGTAGATAAAAGGTGATTTCTTGGGGGTTTGCCGATGTGTTGAGGTCAACCATCATCGGATCGCCCGCAAATTCTACACCCAGTTCATTGGAAAACTGAATCCCTTGCTGATCTTTTTGGGCTGCTCGTGCCATAGCAGACCACTCTGTAATGAGCAATGCACTCACTGAACTCGAGATCAATAAACCCGTTATGAGCATAATGAATGTTGATGCACCACCGTCAGCCATAATCAAACCTCAGAGTGTGGTACCAACAGTTGTGCCTTCGTAGGTGAAGGCAAGGCGCGTATGGGTGACCGCAGATTTGTTCCAAAACAGGTTCAGCGATTCTCCCGAGTACCAATTTGAACTTGTCAAAGCAGGAGATAAGTCGGCTGAATTATCGAGGTTTTGAGCACCCGTACCATCGATGAACATCCAAACCTCACTCGTAGGGAGTGTCACTGGACCATCGTTGGTCAGGTTGGCGTAGACATGTGTTCGGAATGTGCTGGTGAAGGAGGCAACGCTGCTGGGTGTTTGAGTCGGCGTCGAAAACGTCGGACTGGATGTGGAACAATCGCCGGGGCTGGTGAGAACCACGGTCAGGATTGCTCCAGAACCATCGACTGTGTACGTCGCACTAAAACCTGCACAAGGAATTCCACCCGCTGATGCGAGCAAAGAACCTGCAGAATAACCTGCTCCACCAGATCCAACGGCCACACTCACATCTGTGAGGGCGTTCGGCCAAATATCACTGGAGTCTACGGTAAAACTCGGAATGGGTTCAGCGGCGGCTTCAAGCGAATCCATGGAGGATTCCATTTGATACCCAATCGTTTGAACGGCCATGGAAAACACGACCAACAACGAAACCCCAATAATGAGGCCACCAATACCCACCGAGCCAGCCATTTCAGGCTTCACCTCGAAGAGATCTCACGCTTCGCCAAGAACTGACGAGCGATGAGAATGTTAGCAATTCTTTGTGCGGCAAATGATCATCGAGTGCAGCCTCGGACTCTCCGGGCGCAGCAAGTTGTACAATTGCCATTACAGAACGGCCTTCTTCATCGTTCAGCATACCAGAGGCCATGGCCTTCTGAGTAAAACTGACTGCCGCCATCCCCGACATATGGTCAAGCAAAAGGGCGGAGACGGTTGGTGCGCCAACACTGTTTCCAGATGCTGTCGCCCCGTGCGAAGGAGCATGCAAGAATGGGTTTGCTGCGAGAGCTTGCGCTTCGTACAATTCCACAAGTGGTGCTTCATCGGTTTCTTTCAATCGGTCGCTTCCTGAGACTGAGATCAGTTCGCCGCTGGCTGTGACAATCATGTCACCATCGTGGACGTCCATTTCTCCATCTGCACTTTCAGCCGACGCTCCGCCTTCAGCAGGTGCTGCCGGCATCTCATCGAATCGAACCTCGACCTTGCGGAGCACATCCTCGACCATGTCGAGGCGGCTGCTGATCAAGCGCTCAAGCGCTGAAGTGTCAATCGTAGAACTGACAGGTGCGGCGGATGCCGGGGCGAGGCTTGCTGCCACGCTCGGCACACTACCGATGCTGTTGAGGCGTGCTTTGGTAGGACCGGGGGAGATGGTCCACGCATCTTCTTCACCAAGTTCTCCTTCTTCTGGAAGGGGGACCTGCTCAATGGCGATGTTCGCCATAATTTTGAGCCGGTCTTCGGTGATTGCTGCGTCTTCATCGTGATCCTTACTAGCGCTACCGCCAAATGGCCATGCCATGATAATTCCTCCTCTAAGGGTGCGCATTTAGGCGCATGGCCCTTAGATGAACATCAGACAATTCGCGACCCAGCTGCAGTGCTGTCGATGGTTAGGGTTTCGTAGGTTGTGCCACCCTTTCCAACGTGAATGAACAATTGTGCCGAAGCGATTCCTGCATCGGGACTGCAATCAGTTCCTCCAGTGTTTCCGTCAATGGTCAGAATGAATCCAGTTGAAGGAGCCATTGTACCCACTCCGAAGGTACCGGTCGTCATTGGAGCGACATCAGTTATCGCAAGGACGCCTTCTGCAACACCGTTTGCACAGAACACTTGGTAAGAGATGGAGGTGGTGGTTGTCGCTTCGCTACCAGGAGCCAAGCGGATGTAGAGGAGGTAATCCTCTCCAGGGGTGGTGGTGTCAACGTAAGCTGAGTTGATCATGATTTTACCAGCCATGTTGTCAGCGGTGTCTTCACCGGTCTTCTGAGCGTTTTGTTGGAGTTGTTCAGCGGTTTGAATAATCACTGCTGCTGCAACTGCTGCAACAAGAATGAGCGCGATGAACACAATCATTGCACCGATACCGATCGCTGCAACCGTGTCGTTTTGAGATTCTTCATTGTTGATGGACTTCATACAATCACCTCGCCTGCTGCGATGTTACCACCGTAGTTGAGCAATTCGTAGGTGAATCCACCCTTTCCGGATTGAATCATCAATGAATGGTCTTGATTTGCTGTTGGCACGCATGTGGCAAGGCCAGCAGCGGCATTGATTGTCACTGTGTAGGTCGAACCTGGTACAAGGACACCAGCTGGGACAAGAGCACCGCCGCCAACTAACGCGGCGGTGTTGAAAGTTCCATAGTCGTCACCGTTTGGAGTACCACTGCACATGATCGACCATGCCACAGTGTTTGCTGTAACAGAGTCAGATCCTGGTGCGAGTTCGAATGTGAGGTAGACCTCGTTTGCACCAGCGCCTGTAATCACTGCACCCTTAATGTTGACCTTGGAGGACAACAAATCGGTTGTTTCTTCACCAGTAGACTGGGCATTCTGTTGCAATTGTTCTGCAGTCTGAATAATGACCGCTGCTGCAACCGCCGCAACAAGAATTAGGGCAATGAAGACAATCATTGCACCAATACCAATTGCAGCGATGTTATCGCTGTTTTCGTTCGTGTTTTTTTCCATATTTTTCACCATTTTTATTTTTTTGTATCCCCCATGTAGGGTGGACTTGAAGTGGTTCAGGCGTTGCCTCCTGAACCAATGTTGATGCGCAAAGGCATGCGAATATGAGCGATTTCGTCAGGAGCAAGTCGATTGATGAACGGCACGGAATCTGTTGTGAAACCGGGGGGTATCCAAGGGGAAAGAACAATGTCTTCCAGTGGTTCCATGGACCGGTTTTGTGCACGGATGGTTGCGGTGATCTCTCCGGTTCGCATCTCGTAGGAAGTGGAAATTGCGAGTTTTCGTGACAGGGGGATTTCGTCTGCACCGTAGCGGCGATTTGCTTTGACTTCAAAACGAAGTGGAAGGTTACCACCGGGTGCGATAACTGGCAAATCCACGGATGATGGCACACATGACCACCCTTCAGGGACTGGGGGAGCGAGCCGCATGTTCGGCATAGCAACTGGACCATCGTTGATGATTCGCACGATGAGAACACCTTCGTCTCCACCGGCTGGCCATCGCGTGTCCAAACCAAGCCAGAAATGTCGGAAGAGGAAAGGATTGAGCGTCGAGGTGTTGCCACCAATCAAATCATCGACGAGATGCTCAACTTCGCCAGCAGCGACGTTCACGTCTCCAATCTCGGCAGCTCCCGTGGCTGAATGCAAGCGGATGAGAATCGTTTCGACTTCTTCTTCACTGATTTTCTTCTCAGTCAAGAGACGATGGAGCATGGCAATGTTTCGACGAAGATAGAGAACATCCTCTTCGAGGTTCGCCAGAGATAATTCAGCCTTCAGAACGGATTTTTTGGCTTTGGACAACTTGTGGGAACCGAGGAATTGTTTGGCATCCGAGATGTCAATTTCTGTGCCTGCGAGAGAGTTGTTCTCGTCCTGAGTCACTCCAAACACAAGGGATTCCAATTCACGGGAGGCAGTGATCAATCGGTCGGCCGAATCTTTGCTTGCGGCGATGGCGGCCCGGGCTTCCTCCACTGAACCTTCAGAGAGTTCTGCAGCAGCCGTCAAAGATGAATCGATTTCAGAGACCTCAACCTCGAACTCCTCACCGATGTCATCGAGGATTATATCGGGGTCATCGATGATGTCAATGTCTTGCTTAGGCATCGTCATTCACCTCCTCTGATGGTACTTCTGCACTGAGCATAGAGCCAACGGTTGCGTTTCCAGAGACATCACCAAAGATGTCCTCCAGATTCAACCCGTCGCCTGCCAATTCGTTGAACAAGCGAGCTGGATCGCCAAGGTCACGCTCAATGCGTGTGGCCTTGACTTCGATGTCGGTGAGGCGCCCGTAGAGGTTGCCATAGGCTCGGTCTGCTCGGCGAATGATCAACCAGACACCCAACATCACGACGGCGATGTAGACAAGGACTGACACCATGTTCGTCTTGTCGTTGGAGATTTGCGGTGGCAATCCGAGGACAACAGCCACAAACCCAAGCACTGGGACGGCGAGAATGACACTCAACTGACGGCGACTGTCCCGAAGTGCATCGAAGTGATCGGCGTACATTGTTGAGACACCGCGACGAGCACGCTGGTAATCTTCGTGAATCATCTTGAATTCTTCCGTACTCGTCCAACTCAATCTCCAGATCCAGAGGGCAACGAAGACAATCATGGCTGGACCCCAGTAGAATGCATCAATCAGGTGGAAAGCAAAACCAAAGCCGAGCACGCCCGAATAAACCGCGAACAATCTGAACTTCTCATTTTGCGAGGTTAAGCGAAGGAGGATCAAAGAAGACAAGAAACAAACCACAAGGGCAATGAAACTTGTCGAAACACCAGGTGAAGTTGATTCAACCTTGAGGTCGATGACTTGAACATCGTTTCCAACGACGTTCTTTTCCCAATAGAAAGCATCAACGGTTGCGGTGCAAGAGGAATCGATGGATTGGAGCCACCAATCGATGGAATCGGGCTGAATTCGCCATTTGAGGACCATGCTTTCACCTGGTCCAAGAAGGCCAATCATAGGCGCATTCTCCGCAGTTTGTGGTGTACCAAGGATGGTTGCATCAGCACAGACGAGCGCGACATCGATGCCAAGAGTGGTCGCTGTACCAGCGTTTACGACGGTGAGGAGGAGATCAAATTCTTCCCCTTCATCGAGGGACAATGCTTCCATAGACTCAACCATTGGATCTGCAAACACGTCCAAAGCGAACGTGAATGTCTCTTCATCATAGACGGTGTAGTTTGCATTTTCTGAAGGGTGGTACAGTCGGAAGGTCATGCCCCAGCCATCACCAGAAAGGATGTTGGGGCGGTTGGGCGCATCGACCAAGATCTTGATTGGTTGAGTTGTGTCCCATGCACTCCTGTTTGGAAGAGAAATTCTCGAGGAAGATCCTTGGCTGCCCCACATGCATGCAACGTCATCGAGGGCGAGAGGGATTTCTGTATTTGTCCCATCGGGTACGACGACTGTGAATGACCAGGGGTAGTCTGCTTCATTGAGGTTCAAGGGCGCAAACTCAAGCAAGCGGGTAGCACCGCAAAGTTCGAGTTCGTATGCAGCGTTCAGGTCTTGTCCATTTGGAATATGAGAATATGTCAAGTCGACTTCAAGAGGCGCATCACCCACCTCTGGGCGGAGAACAATATCACCGGTGCTAAAGAATCGGTCCATTGACAACTTTGTTGCAAATGAAGCATTGCCGTCCACTGACTCGTTATTGGGTTCATAGAATATTTTGAAATCAGCTGTAAGCGACAAGTCTGGTTGATTTTTTAAGGCTGCAACACTGAAAATGTGAGTGATTGGAACGCCCACTGGAAGGTAAATTTTGGTAGGGGCACCATCGACCATTGCCCAATCGCTCGACCCGATGGAAAGATCTTCGCGGTTGATTGAGTAGCCAACGGCGACCTCGACATCTCGGTTACCCGTGTTGAGGAGTGAGACCTCCCACGTGCGTGTGCCCATTCGGTAAAATTCCATTTCATCGGGCCAATCCTCGACCTCAAGGTCGAACAATGCACCGATTCGTAATTGCACGATGATGCCCGTTTTGTAAGCATTCGATGTTGCGTCATAGACGCTTAGAGACAAGTTGAAGATCGACCCGTCCATGAGCAACTGGGCTCCGCCAAGGTCTGGAACACTGACAATGATTTGACCGGTGATGGTTTGATTGATTGTGAGTGTCATGCCGATTTCAGTGACGTCAGTCGACCAATCGCCCTCGACCGTTGGGGTGACCTTGAGAGACTCGATCAAGTTCCCCGTGTTCGTCACATTGAATTCGATTTTACTCATTTCCCCCGGCGTGACGGCAACTAAAGCCGGTGCTTCGATACGAACGTTCGAAGTTTGTGTAATGTTGGCCGAGATGTTCGCTGATTGATTGACCGCTCCCGTCGCATCAGCAACCCAGACCTTGGCCGAATAGATTTGATCCGCACTCGCCAGACCAGTCGGAATCACGTTGACCCTGATGATCTCGTAACGCTGTGCTGCGATGACCATCGACGAAACTGAATCGAGTTCAAAGAGGACTTCTGCGTTCTCGTTGGTTTCCACATACACATAGAAGGTTGTAGGGGTGTTTCCTGTGTTGGTGATTTTGAGGGTCGTAAATTGATTTGTATCAGTAGGTCCGACAGTAATCGGCTGGGTTTGCTCATTGGTCAAAGTGGCGTTATTTAGCTCACTTACCCGGAACAACATGTCGTACTCGGTGATGAATTCACCTGTGTTGAGTTCTTCGATGGTGACGGTGACTGGGACGACCGAATTCGCTCTTGCATCTGCATCGCTGGTAACCAGCATGACCACGTTCTGGATATGTTGTGCCCCTCCTGAGTTGAAATCTTGCATTTCTGCAGAGAGGTTGGTGATGAATTCATCAGTGCCATTGAATTTCACATCCCAACCATCAGGGGTATCGATGACACGAAGTCGGTACGAAGTAAGGTCATTGCCCGTATTTTCAAACGGGAAAGCAACTGGAGTTTCCGCTCCAACAACTACATCCATCGGCCCAAGATCGTTTATTTCAGCGCCATAAACCGACGGGATGATCACCGAGAGGTTCTGGGTGACAGAACTCGCTTGGACGCCACTTCCGGTGTGAACGCCACCGAGAATAGGATTGACAGTGACGGAGAGGGTTAAGGTCCCTGCAAGAGGATAGTCGTCGTCCGGACCCTGAATTGACAGAACTGCTGGGGTGGTGTTTCCAGGCTTCAGGCCCGTGATTTGAGGGGGGGATAAGGAGGAACTCCACCGAGAGGCTTCGGAAAAGCCACCTGAGTTGGCTGCTATGAACGACATGCTGCTAACGGTAAGCTCTGCCGTAAGGTTTGCGTCTAAATTGGTGAAAAGGTTGTGGCGCACCTCCACGTTCAACTGTAGAATTTCATCGAGCCCTTGCCCGTTGCGTGCTGCAATGACCTCTTCCTTTGAAAGAACGTATTCATCGGACGGAAGACCAGGGTCGACGACAATTGTAGGGAGAACTTCGATTGGTTGTGATGCCTGGAGTGGGAGGCCACCGCCCGCAGCCTGCACCTGAATCCATACCAGGAGGGCCTGCCCTGCGAGATTGAATTCACCTGGATCGAGGGGGCTTTGAATCGGAGGCACCTTGATGTTGAGTGCAAGTGTTGCAGTGACACTACGATTGATGTAGACTCCAGACACGTCTGAGCAGGCCTGGGCGGGGGACGCACCAATTGTAAGTTCCCAATTTCTGGCAGCAACTGAGAGGCCGCAATCAAAGTTGAATGAACCACCAACGTTGCCTGTGTTTGTGACATTAAAGAGGATTGTAGTCATTTCACCTGGCAGAAGTTTTTGCACGGAAGATGACATCACAATTGACGCCATGTAGGATTCACCTGCTTGGGCGACGACCGTTGTGACGAGCAAATACTCGCCGTTCGTTGCCCGTAGTTTTATTGTAATCATGGAGGCATTTGTACGGTTTTCGCCGACTGGAACGGTGACTCCGATGGAAAAAGAAATCGTGGCGCCATTAGAAATCGCTTGTGTGGTCGTGTCGACAAGCGATTGGTCGGCCCAGTTCCGGTTGAGTGGATTTGATACGATGGAGATGAACTTGTAAGAATCGAGATCCCCTGTGTTCTTTATTTGGTATGTCAGTGTGCCCGTTTGCCCGGGCTCGATCGAGCGATCGCCCAATGAAGTGAGGGTGGCTGAAAAATTTGAGAATTGAAGGGGGATGAGCGTGAGTTGGTCCTTATTCTCCATGTCCACAAACTGTGATGAACTTGTCCCGTTAAAGTACACTTTAGCGCTCATGGTCCAGTTTCCACTTCCAGTAAATGTGGTCGAATCGAAACTGCTGGACAGGTTCTTTGAAGTTGCAGCCATGAACAACGAGCCAGTGGTGAGCGTCTGGGTGTTCGACCATTTAGTGACCTTGACATTAGTTGCGTTTACAAGGGTGAGTTCCATGACAGCAGATATGTTCTTGGTGCCGCTGTTCCTGACTGTGGCATTCACATATTGCATGCCATTTTTTATTACGACGTGAAACATCCCTGTAGCAAAGGATGGGAGAGAGTTTGCTGTTTCAATTCCTTGGTCGAGGTTTTCCACATCGAAGTCTTTCCTTTGCTCATTGTTTGAAGGATTGCTGTCTTGAATACCTTGACTTGGAGTCACTCGTGCGTAAAGCGTCTGCCCATCACCAATTGGAGCAGTCCAAGGAATGATGATCACGTTCGAAGTGGAGAGGGCGGGAAGGCTGCCAAGTGCGATGGTTGTAACGATGTATTCGCCGGAGGTTTGGGAAGCTTTGTGAACCAGTTGTAAAGAGGCACTGCCTTGAACATCCCCCATATTTCGAACTTGTACACGGACATCATGTTCTGCTGGTTCGAGGGAGATTCCAGTGCCCGGGTCGACTGAACCTGCGCCACTGAACGTCATACCGATGACGCTGAAATCAGGTGAGGCCCGCCCTGAGGCTTGTGCATTCGACGAACCAATCAAAGGCGTCGCCATAGGAATGAGGAAGAGGAGGACCAGAGCGAAGGCGAGCTTCGTTGCTGGACGTGTCGTTTCACGCAGAACTTTCCCCTCCTGGTTTCTCAAAGCGGTCGATGGTCACACGCTTTCCTTGGGCTTTCCACTGCAAGAGCAGTTGGTGGAGCACACGCTCATGTTCTTGGTCAGAAATGCCGAGACGGCGTCGTTCTTCCCAGAGCAGAAGTTGTTCGGTGCGAGTGAGGAGGGCATCTCGTAGGTAGAGTTCGAGGGTTCGTCGGTAGGCATCTCGATCCGAGATAGCATACACAATGGTGTCACCAGGTAGTTGATCGGAACGATGTTGAATCAGGTTTCCAAGCATAAGTGCTTGATCGTATGAAATCGTACGTTTGTCCAAATCCGATTGAATTGTACTGGCGATTGATTGGAGATCAAACTTGGTCGAAACACGCTGAATGCGTTTCTGGTAACGACGAGAACGTCGAGACATACGCGATGCGACCATGACTTTTGGTGAACCTGCCGGTTATTGAAAGAATCGGTTGCAGGAGGGTGGTTTACGCTTTATGAATGCGTTTTCATGCACAACGGGTAAAAGAGATACAGCGATATAATTTCCCTAGCAAACACACCTTAATTCATCGGAAAAGGCCGACTTTGCACAAAAGCAACCCTTCATGATGTCCGGGCCCATCCCAAACCCATGACCGATACGATACAACACGAAGTTGGAGCACAATCTCCGCGCTTTTCCGTCCAGGATTCCAAGGGTGGAAATCACGACCTTGAAGCATACATGGCTGAGGGAAAAACCATCGTTTTGTACTTCTATCCCAGAGATTCGACACCGGGTTGCACCACACAGGCCTGTGATTTCCGCGACAACATGGCTCGTTTGCAGTCCGCTGACATCGTGGTTTTGGGTGTTTCGAAGGACTCCACGCCCTCGCATGAGAAGTTCATCACCAAGCAAGAATTGAATTTCCCTCTTCTTGTCGACACTGAAGGTGAACTTCATCAAGCGTTTGGGACATGGCGCCTAAAGAAAAACTACGGCAGGGAATACATGGGTTGCGCCCGATCAACATTTGTCATCAATCCAAATGGTACCTTCAAGTGGCTCCGCTACAACGTCAAGGCCAAGGGTCACGTCGGCATGCTCCTGCGAGAACTTGGACTAAACGAGTGAGGTGAACGCATGCCCCACAACCATGCCATCGACTTGCAGAACGGTAGTGTGGCTTGGTCACCGTGCCACATCGGCAAGGGATTGACTGTTGGCTCTGATTGCTCTATTGGGGCATTATCCCACATTGGCAGGAACGTAACAGTTGGTGATGCGTGCCGGATTCAAGGTGGTGCATACATTGCCGATGGTTGCGTGTTGGCAAGTGAAGTGTTCATTGGGCCAAATGCTACGCTCCTCAATGACCGCTATCCACCCTCGAAAGATTCTGAAAAATGGGCACCGGTTCATGTGGCTGCAAAAGCTGTGATCGGTGGCGGTGCGACCATCATAGCGGGGTTGAAGGTTGGTGAAAACGCCGTACTTGGTGCTGGTTCGACGCTGACAAAGGACCTGCCGGCCAATGAAGTCTGGGTAGGAAACCCAGCCAAACGGTTGATGACTCGCAGCGAATACGAACAAAAAGGTGGCCGTAGTGCCACTGACCAAAGGGGTATCTGAATGGACCGGAAAGGGATTGTCGTCGACTACTTGCACAAATGCAACGCTTATGCAAAAGCATCCATTGATCGCAAAAAGGCACGAGAGGCTCTTGAAGATATTTCTCAGTGGGAATCCTACATCGCCTTCAACGAGCATGCGATTGAAGAACTTGGCAATGGCAAACTGGATTCGTGGTTCACACCTGCTCCAAACCAGTCGATGGCCAACGCACGCCGGCTGGATGCTGATGAGTTGGAACATCCCCTCCGGGCCGGTTGGCTCTCAGGACTGCTTTCGCCTCGACCACTGATCCTCGCTTCAACCCAAAACGAACATGGTTTGCTCAACCTCGCCCCATACACTTCGGTGATGGCGGTCTCCACAGGCCCTCCGTTGCTGATCGCCTCATTCAGTTGCAACCGCGATGGGACGTACCGAGATACACTGCACAACCTTCGCAGCACCAAGCGTGCCTTCTTGCACCTCATGCCAGCAGATTTAGCGACGGTGAAAGCCATCGACGAAACCGCAGCACCCTTGCCAAGCGATGAAAGTGAATGGAACATGGCAGCTTTTACCCATCACGAGGATGAACCGCTGCTGATCAATGAGGCAGTTGCCGCCCTCGAAGTTGAATTCCTCGAAGACCGACCGCTTCCAGACGCCGTTGCTCGCTTGGCAGTGATGAGGGTGAAAGCATTGTGGACAACAAACGGCTCCATTCCAGCAGAAGGGCTTGATGTTCTGTGCCAGCATGGCCACGACCGACTGACCCCCGCACCCGCCCAGTGGGGCGAAAAGGTCAAAAAACACTACAACCGTTAAACCGAATCACGCCGTTCAATCCACATCGAAGTCAAACCGTCGTTCAGATTGGTTCGTGCCTTCCAGCCAAGAATTGCTTCGCTCTGACTGCTGTCAGGCCAGCGCCGTCCTGCATCACCAGGGTAGCCTTCACTCGCTTCAACTGCTGGGAGCGGCTGATTCCAAGAGGCGTCTGCTTCAACAATTTTGAACA
>CAJJAV010000003.1 GCA_905182125.1 uncultured Candidatus Poseidoniales archaeon | reverse complement strand
GACAATATGAAGCGGCAGGTTGCAGCATACTGCTCCATGATCCGGCGAAGGGCGCCTTGTGCATCGTTGGTCAAGCGCGTCGGCTTCATCGAGGAAGATGATCTTGAATTGAGCGCCGCCGAAGGGAGCGGTACGAGCGAATTGCTTGACTTTGGTGCGGATGCTCTCGAGTTTACGCTCATCAGAGGCGTTCATCTCCAAGAGGTTTCTGCCGGTATTCTTCACCGAACACATCCTTGGTCAAGGCCATTGCAGCGGTGGTTTTGCCAGTGCCTGGGGGACCTGCGAACAGCAGGTGAGGGAATTCCTTCTTGGCAGAGTAGACCGGCTAGCCTTTCGACAACAGCATGTTGCCCACGAATTTCACTCACTGCCTGCGGGCGGTGACGTTCAACCCAGAGTTCGCTCATGCTTCCCTCTTGTTGGCGAGCGCCCTTCAACATTCGCCTTTCATCGGAAGAACTGAAAGGGTGAAAATGATTCAAAACAGCACCCTATTTATTTCGGTTGAATGGGCATCCAAGCGAAAAGACAGTATATGTCGCTGGGGGTGAGAGGGGTGAGTCCCATGCCACGCGTGTCCGAACCCCGTCGAACTCCTACGGTCATCGTCCTTGTGATGATGTTCCTTCTCGCTGATTTGCTTGTCCCGCAAGCCGTGCCAGAATGGCAGCGAACTGGAAGAGCAGTCCATCGTTTTCAGCGTGACCACCACCGACACAGCGATCCTACGATTCACTGTCATTTCCGACAGCGAGCCCAACACGCGATCGGCAATCAAAGTGAATCAGGCGACATGGGAATTTCTGAAATGGGGGTGGAAAGCCGACTCCTTTTCACCTTCCCGATGAACCTCACATCCTCGGATTCGATTCAATCGGCAACCCTCGATCTGGAATGTACCACTGAATCCCTTTCCACAAAGGAAATTAAAGTCTACACCGCCAGTACCATTGCTTGGAATGATTCTGAAGCTACATGGGTGGAAAGTGATCTCAATACACCTTGGGACGAACAAGGAGCAGATGGGGCCAGTGACCGCGGCGCTTGGGAACCTCCATT
Source organism: uncultured Candidatus Poseidoniales archaeon (assembly GCA_905182125.1). Classification (GTDB taxonomy): domain Archaea; phylum Thermoplasmatota; class Poseidoniia; order Poseidoniales; family Poseidoniaceae; genus MGIIa-L1. The sequence continues at coordinate 139,366 of CAJJAV010000003.1, read as the reverse complement.
CAGAGCATCAGGAAACGGCACTTTCAGCCTCAACGTCACCGCTCACGCTCAACAAGCACTTGCCAACAACAACAGTGAACTGAACCTCCTTGTCGCTGGAGTGGGTGCGTTCTATTCCTGCGATTTATCCGAAAGCCAATCTCTGAACAGCAGGCCTGACTTGACCGTTTTTTCCACCAACACCCCAGCTGGAAACGGTGGCTCCATGGCTTCGACGTTTGCTGAAAATGGCGAACCGCTGATGACTGGCGATTTCCTCCTCACTGCAGATAAGACTCCAACCATCACCTATGATTCACTGATTGGTCAAACGGTGGAATATCAATTTTCGTTGGACCCGAACTTCAAATCTCAACTCGATCTTGATTGGCATTACTCTCCACTCTGGGACACCTTCAGCACAACAGCGACCAACGGTTCTTACCAACTCCCAGCAACTGAACAATTCGACAACGGTTCTGAAGTCTTTTACCGTTACCGATCGATGGATGCATCAGGAATGCTCGGTGCTTGGGCCAATGAAACATTCCTTCTCCCTGCTCACGATGTCACCGACAATGGAGACGGCACTGCAACCATCAGCATCGATGTGGATGCCCTTGGTCTACCATACGATTTCATCGAAGACACCTATGCGAACCAACTCAGTCGGAACACCAAATATGGCGACTTGAGCGCGATGACTGCGACGTTGACTTCGAACAAGGAATCACTGGTTTACTTCCGTATGGATTTGGGGTTGCTTGGCTTGCATGCGAATGCGACAATCAAAGATGCAGACGTCGTTCTTCAACGGCAAAGTTCCTCAGGATCGGCCATGCTTTCCATGCATGGTATGGACCCCAATGTGTGGGTCGAAGATGAATTGACGTGGAACCGTGCATCGAACGGAAACGACTGGAATGACGGTGGTCGAGAATTCAGTTCCACCGCGACCGCTACTGGCCTTTACGGTGATCAGACTTCTTCACGGTTCGAGTTTGGATTCTCCAACAGTTTGCAATCATGGCTCCAGTCTCCAACCAACGATGCTGCTGATTATACCATTGTGGCACGAGGTCAATATGCAGCTTATGCAACAGCAGGGACGGTTTCAGCAACCTTCCACACCTCGGAGGCAACCATTGAAACACTCCAACCCTCGGTCGAGATCACCTATGCCTGGGGTTCAGGAACGCCAATCCCATCTGTGACACAAACTGCGCCTCCACAAGGTGAGGCGGTATGGAATCAAACTGGCCATAACTTCAGTGCGAACACCACGCCTACACTCGGCTGGGATGGCAGCGTTGCCTCAACATCATACGACATCATGTTCCAAATGGCAACAGATGAACAATTCCGCGACCGGGTTTTGGACCTTGAAAACATGGAAACCTCAACCTCCGTTGCGGCAAGTACTGGTGAATTCAACATGACTGGAAACTACGCACTTACCACTGGTAACATGTACTTCTGGCGCATGGCTTACACCGACAGCGATGGCACCGTTGGTGCATGGTCGACCTCGAACTTCCTCGTCAGTTCATCCGAATCAACTTGGCTTGGTGGCGACCGTTACGAGTTCAGAATGACCCATGGAAATGGAACCAATGACGGGCTCTACCCAGCATGTATGGACACATTCATCGACAGTGGGACACCAACTCAAAATTATGATGATGAGTCAAAGTTGATTGTTTCCTACAACACGTACCCGAGCGAAGCCATCGCACTCATGAGTTGCGACCTCAAATCCAATCTGCTACCAGCAGGCTACGCTGTTGAGTCTGCCAATCTTGAATTCACACTTGGGAGCAACGCATTCAACGCCCCAACACTCGCTGTTTGGGAAAACAACCAAGAAAACTGGACCGCAGAAGGCGCCACATGGTCAACCTATGATGGCGTGAACACCTGGGGCATGGCTGGTGCAAAAGGCAGTGAGCGTGGTTCACTGCTCGATTCGGCCGGCCTCACTACAAGTTCTGCCTCAGGCGATACCGTCGAATGGAACGTGACCTTGGGTGTTCAAAATGCCATGCGCGAAAACCGAAGCGTGAATTTCATGCTCGGTGTTCTCGGTGTTGGAACGGGCCAAACCCGTGAAGTTCAATTGTTCCCCGGAAGCGGTGCGGTTGCAACACGTCCCGAACTCACTTTCGTTTATGTTCCCGGATCCAATGCAGTACCGAGCGAACCTTCGCCAGCAAGCCCCATCAATGGATCTTGGTCCATGGGTTCAGGCGTTGATTTGACACCGCTGGATCAACCAACGCTCGTTTGGAATTTCAACAGCAGTTTGAGCGTGGGCGGTTGGGCTGTGCAACTTGACACAACCTCCTCGTTCGATTCATCGAACCTGCAAGTATCCACTTCGTGGAACGATGCAGGATTTGACATCACCAACAACACTTACACACCCGCAACTGGGTTGGATGAAGGCACAACTTGGCACTGGCGAGTTCGCGCGATTTCAGCCACCAACCAAATTGGGAACTGGTCGAACAGTTATCACTTCTTGTTGCCAGATCTTACCACCTGGCAAACCTGCCCCGATGGGTCATGTGCTTCGGTTGAACTTCACCACCGTGAAGCAATGCCGTCGTTGAATCTCCCTAACTTTGAGGACACCTATGTCTACGAAGCGGGTTCAGGTTCAAGCGATTCTCATGACGATTCAAATCAAATGAAGGTTGGAGCCATTGGCTTCAACCGTCAGGCTGTCTCGCTCATTCGAATCCCACTAAATGCGGTACCACAACCTGCAAATGCACGTGTGACCGATGCAGGTTTGAACCTCTATTCTGAATTCGGTTCCTCGACTGGCGAACCTCTTGCCATACGGCCTGTGCTCCAAAGCTGGTCTGGTGATGCCAACGATACAACCTATGACGGAACCAACAACTGGTCTGCCGTCGGCGGGCGCGACATTGGTGTTGACGCTGGAGCATACGTTGACCTTCAGTCATCTGTAAGCGCAGATTGGATGACTTGGGATGTCACTGAAGCGGTGCAAGCCGCCCTTGATTCCGGTGCCTCCTCCCTTTCCTTGATGGTTTATGCATCAAATGAAATTACATCGTGGTCAAATGGCGCCAACGTGATCACCTTTACAACTTCTGAAGGCACTTCTTCAAACCGTCCATGGCTGAACCTCACCTGGACCAACGGTACGGCCGCCGTTCCAAGCTCTACAGGAAATAACGCCGGTCCAGCAAACGGAACCATTCAATGGGATGCCACATCCCATGCTGTTCTTCCAAATTATGCACCGGTTCTCTCGTGGACCATCCCATCCACCGCCAACGCCCCATCGGCGTGGCGGGTCATCATCTTCGAAGATGCCAGCGACGACATGGCAGGTCGAATGGTTTACGATTCACGAGACACAGCAAGTGCCTTTGATTTGACGAACCTGACCTTTACACCCCCAACGGATCTCGAAGATATTCAAACCGTTCGTTGGACCGTTCAACCGATTGATTCAGGCATGATTGGCCCACAAAGTGCATCCACTGTGTTCTATATCCCAAGTGTGATTTCAGGTGAAATGGATTCAACAAACGCATGGATTGATCTTCAAGACGGCAGCATCGTTGAAGAATTGAATTATCCAACGTTAACACTGGACACCACAATTGACAGCGGCAACGCACAAGCGAACAACGGTGCTTCAGGCTACCTTTCAGTTGGCCAGAGCCCTACGAGCAGCACGTTGCGAACTTCCACACTCATGTCCATCGACTTTAGCACCCTCCCAATGCCTTCCACCTATGAGATTCACAACGCGACCCTCAATTTAACCGCCGTTTCAGGAAACGGAGAAGTTTTTGTCACCGTCTCACGAATGCTGACCACATGGGATGAAGCCTCCACTTGGGCATATCCTGGCAGCAACACCACTTCTTGGCAAGGCGCTGGAGCTTACCATTCAGATGATTCCGAACGCCCAGAAACGGAAGGCTTCTGGATGAACGGATCAAGTGAATATTCGATTAACGTCACTGCTTTGCTTCAGCATGCCATTCTCCGCGGAGACTCCAGTTTGAATGTCCTTATCCAAGCAGAAGAAGTTGACGGAACCGTCGATGGTGTGTACTACATTGCGAGCAGTGAAAACACTGCGGAAGCAGATCGTCCAACGCTCACGTTCACCTACGAAACCACCAATCCATGGGGCCCAGGAATGCCAACAGGACTTGTACCGGCAGATGGCGCTACATTGTGGAACCTCTCTGCAACACGCCCAAGCGGTTCGGATGAAGTGAATGTGAATTGGTCATCAATCGATACCAATCACACGCAGTGGGTCCTCTGTGGCGCATCAAACCTACGTATGATCGACGCCATTTGCTTCGATTCTACCACCGTCACAACCCAAGATGAATTCAACGTGACTTGGGACGCTCAGAACCTTTCGCTAACTGGAACGGACGTCGAGAAAGGCGATGAATGGAATTATTGGCGAATCCGTGGCGACCAAGATCACCGAATTGGCTCTTGGTCTCCGGTCAATAAATATCGAATCCCCGAAAACCAAGGCTTTGATGATGGTGATGGCAACCAATCGCTGTCGCTCTACCGTGGATCGATTTTCAGTGCAACAGGCTCCCTCCCAGAGGTGCCAGATGCTGAGATTTCATCTTCTGTCTCATCCAACATGGGGTCCTCCCAAACCATCAATTTGGGAACTTCGAATTCAGGTTCTGGTCAAAGCAGCATTCTCTTTGAGTTTGATTTGAGTGCCATGCCATGGCCTTCTGCTATGACGCCGACCTCGATGTTGCTCAACTTATACCGGTACAATGTGGTCGGGACCTCTGCTACGACCGTTTCCGCTCACGCCTGCTCTTCCTTTGCAGAAAACGCCGTCACGTGGAACAACAGTGCGACGTGCTCCTCAACCGAGATCACCCGTTCAACGCTTACCTTGAATCCGGCAAGTGGCTGGATTGAATGGGATCTCACCAGTCTTGCTCAATCGAACGTAGCGAATGGAAACATGACCATGACAGTGATGCTTGAAGTTGTTGGAACACCTTACACGAACCACCAATTCTATTCTTCCGACCACGCTACTGAGAGCCTTCGTCCCTATCTTGTGCTAGAGTATATCGATAACGTCGACGGTATTCAACCTCCAAGTCAACCGTCCCTCACCTATCCAAACGATGGTGAAGTCCTGTACAACACCAGCGGTTCCTTGCTTCAGCCAGATGCATCACCTGTCCTTTCTTGGGCTCCATCAACAGGTGCTACGGGCTACATCGTCACCATCGCAAACCAGTCTGGCGTGTCCAAGTTCCGCTCTTGGGAAGGCAATGCCATTACTGGCACCACATTCAGGTTCCCAACCAGCCTTGACACCGGTGAAGTGTTCCAGTGGTGGGTTCAAGGTGTCAATCAGTCGATTCCAGGCCCTTCTTCCTCTCGATGGTCGTTCGCTATCGGCAACCCGACCCACATCGACAACAACGACTTGACGTACTCCTACACCTTCCAAACCGGTAACGAAGTCACTCAATTCGGGCACACAAATATCCGAGAAACTCACCTTAGCGAGGCTGACTCTGACACCAACTTTGGTGATTCAGAGAACATCCAAGTTGGGACCTACTTCGGACAGAACAGCGGCCAGAAAGCCTACATGACCTTTGCTTTGGACAACAGTCAAGTTCCACTACCAGCCCACGCCAGCATCCATTCAGCAAGTTTAGGGTTGTATCTTGATTCGTGGGTTGCCGTTGGTGGCGCAAATGCAATGACGTTTGCCGTTCATCGAATCACAAACACGCAATGGAGTCAATCCGCATCCTCATGGAACAATGCTTCCTCTGGTAACGCTTGGGGTGCAGCAGGCATGCAACCCGGTCTCGACTACGACGCAACGCCAGTTTCAACCTTTGTTGAAACCGACTTGAGTGACAACCGCTGGATTTGGTTTGACATTGGAGCACAAGGCATGCTGATCAATAACGACAACGCTTGGGTGATTATTGGTACGCCAAACCGAGGCGACATGATGGGCAATTTCATCGCCAGCGAATCCGTTGAAACCCTCGCCTCATTCCGACCAATTATTTTGTTGAATCACACCGACGTGACAACCGTTGACTTGACCCCAACCGCACCGTCAACAAACGCTGACACCCCGGTTACCTTCAGTTACGCTGCTTACAACCATCTCTCGATGCCTGTGAGTGCACCAATTGTTTGGTCTGCTACAAATGGCAGCATTTCCTCGACCGGCGTATTCACGCCCTATGCAACCGGACAGCACACCGTTTCCGCCTGCTTTGGCTTGATTTGTGCGACAGAAATTGTCGCCGTTTCGCCTGGTGCACCAACCACCCTCGTGGCCAGTGGCGCCGCTGCTGAAATCACCGCCGATGACACCATGGTTGTCTCCGCATACGTGGTGGACCAGTTTGGTAACATTGTTTCCGGCCAAGCAATCTCATACGCACCAACCAACGGAAGCATGGATTCGACTCAGCCAAACTTGTTCCTGCCATATGCAGTGGGTCCCCAGAGCATCACTGTTGATTGGAACGGTCAAAGTGTGATCGTGACCGTGACCGTGACAACTGGTCTTGCTACATCCTTCATCTTGGAAGGGTGCTCAGGTACCATTCCGGCTGGAGTGTGGTGTTCCATAACCCACACATTGTACGATCAATTCAACAATGAAATCACAGATGTGACCGAAGCAGGGTCACTCACATGGACGGTGGCTGATGGGAACTACAGCAGCGAGAATTCAGAGTACTTCCCCGACCATGTTGGTATGTGGATGCTTAATCTCACATCGACAAGCGGAGCAGAAGGGCAACTTGCCATTAACGTCGGTCACGGTGAAATGGACCGATTGGAGCTCGATCTCTCAGCAACAGCCATCACTGCTGACGATCGAATTTACATCAACACAACTCGCATAGATGTCCGTGGTAACCGTTTGCCAGTGTACTTGCCAAGCCAGAATTGGACCAAGACTTCCGACGGTATCCTCACGGCAGGAGGACCTGCAATCTGGGATCCAATCTCCCGTGGACAAAAGATCATTGAAGCCAAGTATGAAGATAAATTGACTGAAGTCTCTGTCACTGTCGAACAAGGCGCGATTGTAACGCTTGTTCTCGTGGTTCAAAACGTCGATTCGGTCGGTGACACATTCCAGTTAACCGCCGATGATTCAATTGATGTCAAGGTCAAGGCAACCGATCAAAAGGGCAACCGGTGGTCAATCAATGCCAATTGGACGCTTTCACACGCCATGTGGACGGACCAGGATGTGTTGGAAGGCGCTGATTTGGCGAACGATGAAGTGACGTTCCAACCCTACATGTCCTCGCTCACAGCCTACACAATCTTCGCCGTTTACGATGATGGCTCAATGATTCACGAAGTGAGTTTGTTCGTTGAGGTGACTCAAGGTGATCTCATCTCTACCACCATCACGGCTCTTGGTTCGGACGGAACCAATGGCGATGCATTTGACATCACCTCTGATGAATACATCGATTTCTCTTCGAGCCTCGAAGATCAAGATACCAACCCGATTGATGCAAGCGTATTGACTTGGGTTCTGATCGATGAAGATGCAGCGACGACCGTTGACATCACCTCGCAACTTCTCGCTGACAACATGCGTTGGAAAGCCTCGAGTGTTGGTAATTTCACAGTTGCAGGATTCGCAATCAGCAACGCTGGGTACAACATCAGTGATTCAGTTTCAGTCACTGTTCTTCACGGCGTCGCTGTCAGCATAGTTTCGGTTGTCGACACCTTTGCACAAGATGCAGGAAAGGAAATCTCAATTCAAATCACCGGTACTGACACGGATGGAAACACCTTCCCACAGACGGTTGAATGGACCGAGAACAACAGCGCAGTGGCCGATATCACTCCTGGAACCTCTGAAGGCCAGTACAGTTACTTCGCACGAACTGCAGGAACTCACATGCTCATGTTCGATGCAGGACAGGCATCAGGAAGTCTGGAACTCTCAGTGTCAGCCCAACGAACAGTCAGTTCAATTTCGGTCGAATTATCAACTTCCACGACAGACCAGCTTGGTTCGTTCACTGTGACCGTCTTAGCCTTCGACGCTTACGAGAATCCAATTGAGGTTCCAGCAAGCACAAATGTCGACTCGACTGGGCGAGCAGAAGTCTTGGCTCAAGGCCAAGGTGTTTGGAAGGTTGTCACCCTTGACAGCGGCCCACAAACCGTAACCATCACTTCCGGCAAGGTCTCTGAATCCTTGGAATATGAAGTTCTTGGCAACGTTGGTGGCTTCTTCAAATCCGGTGGCCCGCTTTATTACGTCGGCGCCGTATTGATGGCAATCATCGCCTGTGTCGTGCTTGTCTTGTTGTTCATCAGCTTCCGAGGTGGCGACACTGATTACGAAGACTACGATGATGAATACGAAGAGGAATCGTCTCCTGCCACAGGCCCCTCTGGTCCAGCACCTGGTCCATCTGGCCCGGCACCTGGTCCATCAGGCCCGGCACCTGGTCCATCTGGTCCAGCTCCCGTGGAAAAAACTGTACCAGAGATTGACTCATCTTGGATGACCGATCACCGCGTTGATGAAGATGGAACCGAATGGGCAGAGGATGAAAACGGAGCCTGGTGGTACCGTCAGGGCGATGAATCCGAATGGTCTGAATGGACTGAGTGAACAGCGTCTTTGATACAGGTTGAAGCAGGAGAGGAAGATATGCGAATTTTACGGACTCAATCGGTAAAAACACTGCTTTGCCTGCTGCTCGTCACCCTTTTTTGCACCCAAGCCTGGCAACCACTGGCAGCGACCTCCGTTCTTGAAGACGATAATGAGGTGCATCGAGCAGGTCCAGCGACTCGCATTGCAATCGCTTCCCCTGTGTATTCAATGACCGCTGATGAGGTGGCGACGTTCGATGCCACATTGTACGATGCGGTCAACGACATCGCTTCTGGCCAGATCAACTGGTCAAGTTCCAACGGTTCAATCAGCAGCGACGGTGTGTTCTATCCTTGGCAGGCAGGGCTTATCAGCATCGAAGCGAGTCATGCCGGTCTCACTGATGTGTTCAACATCACCGTAAGTGCTGGTGTTGGTCAGTCGTTGAAGATCACAACATCCACAGCAAACGCACGCTCCAGCACCCCCCTCCAAGCGAACCTTTTGGACGCTCGAGGGAATGCGAAGCCCGCTGTGGATGTCGTATGGACAATCGATGGCACCTATGCCGGAATTGGTTCGCCTCAATGGGTACCAACTGAACTCGGCGATGTTCACCTACAAGCTCGGTTGAATCAAATGGAAGACAACCGGATGGTCGACGTCATTGCAGGTGCACCCCATGAGTTCCTTTTCGCTGAGGACCTTCAAATCCGCAGCGGTGAATCAATCTACCTCGAAGTACGCTTGCTCGACCAGAACGGCTTCGAGATGAATCACACAGAGGCTGGTTACAAAACCTGGACAGCTGAAAACGGAACCATGAGTCCAGTTGGCCGTTTTTCTGCGACTTATCCCGGTGTATGGAACCTCACTGTTGCAGCGGGAAACATCACTGGTGCGGCGACCATTCGTGTCGTCCCTGCTGATGCTTCTCTGTCCCAAATCACCGTGATCTCCGATGATGGAGTGTACATTGCGGGACAAGCGTACGAACTTGTCACCATACGAACTGACGCCAACGGATACACGGGGTCATTCACTCCTCCGCTCGCAAATTTCTCGACAACAAGCGGCGGACTTGCCTACGTTGATGGTCGAATCAAGTGGACACCTGGGGCAATGGGTGTTCAGTATCTCAACGTCATGGATGAGGGTGTTGCTTCTTCTGTTGAAGTCAACATTGTCCATGGAAGTGCGATTGAGACGTCACTAACGCTCGAACCGTCCGTGCTCAGAGCCGGTCAGCAGAATGTTCTTTCTTTTTGGGCCATTGATGCCGTTGGAAACCAATGGCTCGTGAACGGAACAATGTCCTTGATTGCCGGCAACAGCTCGTATTTCACCACCTATGAAGGGTACGCAACCCTCGCTCCCCGCTCCCTAACTGTGTGGCGCGTGGAAGCCTCGTGGTACGATGCTCAATCGGACCTCCGATTCGACAATCTGTTTCAGGCCACCACACAAAGTGGCAGTTTAGCTTTCATCGAACTGAACGGCGCTAACGCTATCATTGCCTCTGATGCACCGCTTGATCTCAACCCTACATTCTTCGATGGATTTGGCAACCAACTTGATCAAATTGGCCTCAACTGGACGGTTGACGGGGAAGACGCAACGGTTGAACTCATGCTTGCAGATATGCACTGGATGCCAACAGAAGTCGGTGGTCATGAAATCCGTGCCAACGCCGACGGTATCTTTGCCACGATTCGACTCACCGTTATCGCTGGTGAGGCTCGAAATTTGGTGACAGATTACGAAGGTGGACTTACGGTCGACGCAGGTGTTCCTTCGGAAGTGTTCATCCAAGTGATTGACGCTCATGGAAACATGGCACCAGCAACAAACGTAACCGTTCTTTTGGATGAAGCCTATGGCGTGCTTGAAGGCTCCTCTTCGGGCAACGGCTACTGGGACTTTACAGGCCGAGTCTCAGGAGTTTACACATTGGTCTTTGTTCAAGACGGAGCGACTCACAGCATTGATTTGGCCATACAACCAGGACAAGCTGTTCGAATTCTCGCAGAGCTCGACGGTTTGGACATCGCTCAAGGTGACACCGTGTTGCTTCAACTTCAGGGCATCGATGAATATGACAACCTTGTCATCGTCGAACCCGAAAACACAACCGTGTCCTGCTCTGCAGGAAAGGCCCGGTTTGTTACTGGCGATACATGGGAATTAAAGATTAATTCTGCAGGTGATGACCGTTCATGCACCGTTAATTGGAACGGACTGATCACGCAGCGCTTCTTTGATGTTGAATCGGTTTTGTTTGGAGGTGCTGTAGGCTCAACGAACACAGCAATGACGCTGGCATCATTCCTCCTTGGTCTGATCTTGATCACGCTTGTCGTGCTTGTTCGGAAGGTCAACAACACTGAGGAAGACGAATGGTCAGAAGATGGATATGAGGACGATTCGGTTTATGACGACGCTGACGACGCTGATGAGGCATCCGATGACGGCTCGCCTTCCGCCGTTGACCTCACCGAAGAACTCAAACAGTCGCTTGCTGCAAAAGCAAGCGAGGTCGGCGTCATGCAAGCCGCTCCGGGAACAGAGCAAGGGCAATCTGGTTGGTACGTCGATGTAAGCAGCGAAGTCCAATATTGGAACGTCGGTCAAGACGGTTCGTGGACCCGGGTGGATTGATGACGCTCTGGGAGCCTTCCGAAGAGGATTCGGGTCTTGCGTACCTCATCGGTGCAGGCGTTTGTTGGTCAAGTCCACTTTGGTTTGAATTGTTTAGCACAGCGGTCATCGAACCGTTGCTCTTACAATGGTCGTTGTTCGGGCTATTCCTCTTGTGAATTTGGTAGTTCAATGATGCCTTCGATGGTCTGCATGAACTCATCGATGTCAATCACACCATTTTCATCAGCGTCTGATTCGTGGAACACTTCTCTAAATTCATCGTTCGTGAACTCAACACCTAGGGCTTTGAGAGCGTTGATGAATTCAGGCAGTGTCAGGTGGTTTTTCTTACCAAAGTCTGCAGCTAGGAAGGCGGCATGACGGAGGTCATGCTGAGCTTCTGTAGGGTTTGAAAATTTCTCTCTTAGGCTTTGAAACGGCGTTGTACGAACTTGGCTATGCTTTTTGCCGTAACCGAGGTAGGTGATGGTTCCAAGGCTTACAGCAGTCCCCGCCCCGATGAATGCCTTGCTTCCCATGAGATAGATCAGGATGGCACCAGCCACGATACCCCACACTTGAATCCAGGGATAAAAGTGCGATTTATATTCGGGCTTGTACCACGTCTGTGCACCAGGTGAGCGGCGGAGGACGATGACACACGAATTGATGAGCATGAACACCATGATTTTGAACCCAGATGCCAATTTTGCAACGTCCTTCACCGGAAGGAAAAGAATGGCAAAGAGCATCATTACGCCTGTGATGATGATTGGCCAGTGTGGAGTTTCATACTTGGCATTCACCGTTTCTAAGGATTGAGGAAGGAGGTTGTCACGTGCCATCGCAAACAAGAATCTTGATGCTGCAAGAATACCGGCGAGGGCCATTGAAATCATCGTCAAGACAGCCAAAGCAGCGGCCAGTACGCCAACTTTCGAGCCGGCTACAATTTTGACAAATTGGTACACGGGATCTTCGATTGGTTTCCCGTCTTTCATGTACCACATGTCAGGCAGGGCTGCCATCATCACGAATGTCATGACGCAGTAAAGGAGGGTTGCAATGCCCAGAGAGAGCATGATACCCAATGGGAGGTTCCGTCCTGGTTCCTTCACTTCGCCGCCAATTGCTGCAACTTTTGTCACGCCTGCATAGGCTACAAAGACAAATGCAGCGGTTTCTGCAATGGTTGACACCGATTGGTCAAGCGCTCCATTGCCTCCATTGATTGGGCGTGCAAAGTCGGTGCTGCTGTCAAACAATGCCATGATACAAATCAAAGCCAAAAGGACCATTGTAACACCAAGGATTGGCGCTTGAATCGCCTTGACCTTTTTGACGCCCAAAATATTGATCACAGTGATGAATATGAGGGCTGAAATGGAAATCATGAGGATTCCCCGGTCACCAAGTGTGATGTCAAAGTAGGTTGTCAAAGCCAGCATGTAGGCAGAGAATCCGATTAAGGCAAACGAGGCCTTGAGTAAAAATGATGCCCACAATCCGAGGCCGCTGATCGTTCCAAACAACGGTCCATAGGTTCGTTCAAGGTAAACGTAGGAACCACCGCTTGAGGGCATGGCCGAGGCAAGTTCAGATTTGGAAAGGGCTCCGGGGAGGACGACTGTGGCAGCGAGTAAGAACGCCAACCAAATACCAGGCCCCATCATCTCAGCGGCAAAAGCAGGCATCACAAAAAGACCAGAGCCCAGCATTGAGGAAAGGGATATGATCACGATTCCCGAAAGACCGATGGTTCGTTCGATGGTCTGAGTGACATCATCGATGACGCCTTTGACATCCCCTTGCAGAAGTTTTCCAGCTGTACTTTTCAAATTCACTTCTAAACCCCCGATAAAGTACTGGTATTGTACCTACATTCTATGGTAAACCACCAAATCATATAGGCTTGTGGAGCACTTCGTATTGCAACCCCCCTGAAAACGGAAAGTCACTCAGTCGGCGGTGCCTTTGCGATGACTTTCATCTCAACAGCAATTGGTGTTGGGAGTGCCCGAATAGCGAGCGTGGTCCTTGTTGGACCAACTTTTCCAAGTGTCTCGGCCCAGACCTCATTGTAACCACTGAAATCTCGATCCATATCGACGAGGAACGAGGTCACATCGAGGACATCTTCGATGGATCCTCCGGCTTCTTCTAAAATCCGTGTGATGTTGTCAACAACTGCTTTTGTCTGTGCTTTTATGTCGTAGTCGAGTGCCTTGCCGTTCTCATCACAGATTGGTCCACCGGGGATGGCGTTTGTTCCGGGTTGCCGTGGTCCGACTCCAGACAGGTACAGCAAATCACCGACCTTTCGGGCGTGGGGGTACATGCCCACTGGTTTTGGTGCGGCTTCACTGTTGACCGAGTGCTCTCCAGTTGTCGGCTCCCAAAGTTCAGGGCCGCCTGAGGTTGGTTTTTTTGCTTCCTCGATGAGTTCCTGCTCTTCTTCAGCATCGAGCACGTTTCGCTCACCACTGTAAAATTCGACATCATCTTCATCGTATTCTTTGTCACCTGCACCTGAAGGTGTCGGATCAAGATGAACCACAGCCCCGCCAGCACCGTGAATTGCTTCGTAAGCGAGGACTTCACCACTGAGGTTGTTGCGATTATCGTTCATGCCTGAAAGCCACCACATCGGTTTGAATGCAACGACTTTCTGGACTCGGATTTGCTTGTGAATGGTTCTTGAGAGTTGACCAACATCTTCCATACGGCCCTCGCCGAGGAACTCGAGGATCTTCCGATTCCATTCGTCGTCTTTCAAGGAATGAATCCGGTCATCTTTCGGATCAATTGGGGCGGTAAACATTCTGTTCGATAGGGACATGGCAGTAATTGCAACCGCTTTACGCCCGGTGGCCTTGATCACATCGAGGCATGATTTGGCAAGAACCGTGGTTTCCGAGCGGTTGGCATAGACGTTGGAGGACACAATGACTGCTGGGATTGCGTTGTCAGGATTCAGTAATTTGAGGGCCACGACGGAACCCACATCGATGGGGAAACCCGTGTAGTTCACGGTTCGCGATTTCAAACCACGCTTCTCATTTGCTTCGTTCCAGGCATGGGCAAAATCAGCATCGATGTTGAATGAATAGGGAATCGAGCCGAGATCGTGGAAGTCATTGTCCACCATCACCCATTCTGGATTCGGATCGGCTTGGATCTGGTGGCCAATGATGCTCGGCCATGTCGTCGAATAGATGATCAGCAAATCTGCATCAGCGTCCTTGATTCGTTGAGCCGCTTCATCAAAAGCATCTCGCAAACGTTGCCAGCCCTCATTTTGTTCAGGGGCTAACACTGTGTGAGGGTGGACCGGGACAATGAACGAACCAACGATTGAACCTTCGGTCATTGTTTCGCCTCCTTGTGGTCTCGTTCCGGCCATTCGACAATGGCGTTTCCAGTCCCGATGATCGTTCCATACCCGTGCAGTGTTGCAGGGTAACTTGGCGTGTCAAGGGTTGAAAGGAGCCACGACAAGCCTCCACCATCGCTTTCGGCAATGGCTTGCTCAGTGAACTCAGGCATTTCGTCGAGGATTCGTTGCGCCTGGCCTGTGCGGAAGTAGTTGATCATGCGCATGTCCCACAGATGCATGGCATGGCTCGTAATGTGCTCTTTGCTCATGTCTTCTGGAATGGCCGACTCAGTGGTAAAGTGGCGGTGTGAAAGGGAGTTGCTCGCAATAACGACTACCTTCTTGCCACTTTCCAAAATAGCTTCGCGGGTCACTTTGCCGAGTTCAATCATCATTTCTTGCATGACTTCAACCGAATAGTAATCCCTTGAACGGTTGCTCGAGATGACCACGAGCGGCTTGTCCCATGCTGGATTAAACATGTGGCCGGTGGTGATGGTGCCATAGTCCACGCGGAAGTCTGGATTTTCCATCATTTTCACAGCCAAGCCTGCTTCTGCGGCTTTGTCATGAATCTTTGAAGTCAAGTCCACGTCGATGTTGAGATCATAGTGGTAGCGGAACAGGTTTGGAAACACAGGGTCGACGGAGAGGCTCTTGAAATTCGGAAGACCGAGGAAATGGGTTCCGACGTAGGTTTGCCAATGGGGTGATAGCAACACAATCGCATCATATTCCACATCTTTGAGGGAATCTCTCAAGCGTTCATAGCCCCATCGAAGTTGTTCCCAACCGCCTTCTGCAACAGGTTCGTTTTGAGGTGGGTTCTCGGCATAGACCAGATGAGGAGGATGGGGTGCCAAACAACCCGCTACGATTTCACCTTGCGTCATGGACAGAGCCACGCGCTTGGGGGATATATCGACATCGGCGTTTCACCCCTGCAAACATGTTGGACCCAAGGCTCAAACAAGGCGGCGATTTCGACAGGTCATGGAGGACGGGGTGAGCATCATCGTGGATGAGCAAAGAGTGCTGTCCACCAAAGATGACCTGAAGACCGGTCTGAAGCACATCCTTGCCCCTGCCTTGTTTGGTTCAGTGCTTGGAAGTGCTTGGGAAAACTACTCATCGAATTTTGATTCAATCTACCTGCCAAATCCGGTCCAATTCGGTTTGCTCTTGGCCTTGTTTTTCTCTCCGTTGACCTACCGTCTCCTGGTTCACACTTCGTTCAAGCGCTGCTTTGAATACAGTTTAGGATTCGCCGCTCTCGCTCTTCCATTGTGCGTGGTTTGGTTGTCTGGCTGGGGTGCTTTGTTTTGTGGCATGTACGCCATCTTCTTGGCCTGGGTTACCGTTTCAATGATGTGGGGACGCCGTCAGTTGCCTCCGTTTACGTACGGCATATGGCATGCCATGGGCATCGATTTAGGTGCCTTCGCAGGCGCTGTTGTGCTGTACAACATCTTCTGATCACGAGGTGTAACTTTCCGAATCATTCGGGAAGTCTCCGGACCGTACATCTTCGCAATAGTTGGTGATTGCTGAGTTGATGTCTTCTGCAAGGTTGAGGTAACGACGCAGGAACCGAGGTGAAAAGTCCATGGTGATGCCAAGCAAGTCGTGAAGCACCAAAACTTGTCCATCGCAGTCAGGACCTGCCCCAATACCGATGGTAGGGATAGAGATTGATTCTTGAACCCGCTTCGCCAATTCTCGAGGTATTTTCTCAAGGACAATAGCAAAGCAGCCTGTCGCCTCAAGCAATTTCGCATCCGAAATCAATTTTTCAGCTTCTTCTTCCTCTTTGGCGCGAACGGTGTATGTGCCAAACTTGTAGATGGATTGCGGGGTGAGGCCGAGGTGCCCCATCACTGGTATTCCAGCGGTTAAAATACGCTCGACGGATTGGATGATTTCAGAACCACCCTCAAGTTTCACAGCGTGGCCTTCAGCTTCCTTCATGATGCGGATGGCCGATTCAAGGGCGATGGCAGAGTTTCCTTGATAGGTTCCAAATGGCATATCGACGACAATCAACGCTCGGTCAACGGCCCGTTGGACACATTGTGCGTGATAGATCATGTGATCCAAGGTCATTGGTACAGTTGTGACTTGTCCTGCCATAACGTTGGAGGCAGAGTCTCCAACGAGGATCACATCGACGCCTGCTTGGTCAACCAACTTCGCTAGGGAATAATCGTATGCGGTGAGCATGGTGATTTTTTCCTCAGCACGCTTCATTTCCAGAAGTGTGTGTGTCGTTACTTTACGCGCATTGCGATGTACGGACATGGTTCTCCCACGGTTGGGGGTGATTTGAAACCCTCGCCGGCAGATTGTAGGCTCATTCTTCCTCATAGAATGAAGACAATTGGTGATTTAATTCAGCCAATGCCTCCTCAGCATCAGCACTTGCGAGAACTTGTTGCTTCGCTTCAAGGCCGTTGAGGACGAGAGCAGCGACCGTGAACACCGAGGTTGGGCTTTCATCAATAACGTGGTCAACGCGCTCTGAGACCCACGAATCGAGGGTGATGTCATCGATGCGAAGGATGGCTCCAATTCGCTTCAAGACGCCATCAAGAATCTCACGCAACATGGTTTGATGTTCATCACTGGTGGGTGCTTCATCCTCATAGTAGCGCACCTTTGCTGCGATGTACAACTTCTCATGGGTTGATGCTTCCGGCACGTGGCTGAGCAACGTTTGAAGATCTGGATATAACCCGTCATCTTCGTTCAACGCTTCCATCGAAGGGTGTTCAAAAGGTGGAAGAGCGGGGGCAATGACATCCTCGACGACAAAGCGACGTCGACCAATGATGGAGAGAAAGTGATTGCTTCCTTTGGTGTCGTGTTCTAAGATTTCTGCTTCGCAACCGTGGCTTCTTGGTCCATCCCAATGGTTCGTGAGTTCAAACGGATCGTTCATGACCAGCCCGAAGTTTTTGTTGTCGAGGACACAATCATCGAGCATCTGTCGATAACGGGGTTCGAACACCCTGAGTTCCTGTACTTCCCCTGGCATCAACACCATGGGCAAGACAAACAATGGGAGGGTGGCTTGGCTGGTCATGACATCATTAGCGACGATGTGCTTTTGAAGATGTGTTCATCGGCATCGAATCATTTAGGGTCGATAACACAGATGTTGGTGGTCTCAGAAAAGAATCCAAGAGACCACTGCCCGCCTTCACGACCCACGCCAGAGTTCTTCACTCCACCAAAGGGCGTGCGTAAGTCTCGATGCAGCCATGTGTTGATCCATACGATGCCGGTGTCGATGGTTTGAGCAAGAGCTCGGCCTTGTGCAACATCCTTTGTCCAGATTGAACCCGCCAAACCATATTCAGTAGCGTTCGCCATTTCTGTGGCTTGTTCAAGAGTGTCAAAAATGTGAACGGTGACCACTGGACCAAAAATTTCCTCGGTCGCACACCGGGACAGATGACTCAGTCCACCGATGACGGTGGGTGCCAAGTACGCACCGTGAGCATCAGGTCCAACTGGTCCAGTCATTGCCCGTGTTCCTCCCGTTAAGATGTCGCCACCTTCCTGGAGTGCGAGTTCGATGTATGACTCGACTTTGTGGAGATGTTCCCTCGAAATGATTGAGCTGATTTGAGAAGTCTCATCGCTCGGCGCCCCGATGTTCATGGCTTCAACTTCTGCGATGAAGGCGGGTAGGAAGGCATCGGCAATGGATGATTGAACAAGCAAACGTGAGCCGCACAAACACACTTGTCCAGAGTTTGTAAACGCCGCACGGACTGCGCCTTTGACAGCAATGTCCAGATCAGCATCGTCCAAGATGATGGTGGCATTCTTTCCGCCGAGTTCCAGTGAGAGTTTCTTGAACATGGGTGCGGCTGTGGCGGCAACAATTCGCCCTGTAGCGGTACCGCCGGTGAAGGAAATACCCTTGATTCCAGGGTGCTCGAGGATAGCTTGACCAACTTCAGGCCCAAGTCCATGGACCAGGTTGAACACCCCCTTTGGTAGGTTGAGTTCATGCAGAGTTTCTGCCAAAATATTGGCGGTGAGCGGCGTCAGTTCGCTTGGTTTGGCAACAACGGTGTTGCCCATCAACAAGGCGGGGGCGACCTTCCATGAGAGCAAATAAAGCGGAAGGTTCCACGGCGTGATCAATCCAACCACCCCGAGTCCATTTCGATGAACATAGTTCATAGCATCGTCCATTTTGAAGGTCATTTCCGTTTGTTCCCTTGCAAATTCTGCAAAGAATCGGAAATTATCCACCGAACGGGCAGCATCAACGCGTCGAGCAAGAGCGATTGGTTTTCCAGTGTCTAGGGATTCAGATTGGGCAATGTGCTCATGCTTTTCCTCGAGGGCATCCGCAATGCGATCAAGCCACAATGCCCGTTGTTCAAGGCTCAGTGCGTTCCATGCTGGTTGGGCCCTGAGTGCTGCACTCGCTGCGTGTTCCACATCTGCTTGAAGCGAACGGGGGATGGTCGAAATGACTTCACCCGTTGCGGGATTGAGGTTTTCGAGGTGTCCACCATCGACAGATGGAGAAAATAGACCATCGATGTAGTTGAACACCTCTTGCATCTTCAAACCTCCACATCGTACAACCATCGGTCTTGGTCAGGGTCCCATTCATCCCATGTGGGGAGGGTTTCAAGCCGCTCAAGGTAGCGTTCGGGTACAATCCCAGGGACAATGAAGGCTTTCTGCCTGTGAAGTGGATAGGGGTTCCGGAGGTTGATCCCTAACACTCCGAGCAACGCCCGTGCGACATACCATGTTGCTTGGGAGTTCCAGCCGTGAGCGATTTTGACGACAATCCCTAGGCCTTTGGGATAATCTGGATGCTCGATTGCTAAACCCAGCAAACCATCAGCCCCTTCCTTGGCGATGACCTTGCCTTCACCTGCTTTGAGGACAGTGGAATCAAGTCGATTGAATCCACCGACGAGATCTGGATGGCGAACCATGGCTTCCCAAATCCAATCCTTGTCTTTGTCGCGAACCAAGCCTGCATAGATTTGCGCCAGTTCAGAAACGGTGTTGGAAACTGTTGGCAGTCCGCAGCCATCTTTGGCAACGCGCAGGGGTTTCCAATCCGGTCCGAGGTAGGAGCGTATTTCCGCCATATAGGCATGGAAGACTTCGTGGGTTGGCAGCGTGTAGCCCGCTCGGTTCCACCCTTTCTTGCGGCAGCCATGAAGGATCGCAGCATGCTCACCGGAGCAGGTGTGGAACCATCGGCGTGGACGACGTACTTGACGGCCAAATTGAATCAGAGGGACATCGAGTGGCGTGAGCATCAGTGGCCATTCTTCCTCGACGAGCAGTGATTGAGCTGCTGCGACGTGTTCGGTGTCGCCGTTGTGTGATGCCACGGAAATTGCTTTTTGTTCCCAAGATGCGTCAGCCAATTCTTCGGTGAAAGCCTTGAGCATGAACGGCTTCATCATCGACCGGCCATAACACAGAACGTTTCCTCCAAAAGAGTGGATCACCTCATCGCCGTGTGCCCAAGCGACGGCGCCATGAATCGTGGTTTCCGACACACCGTTTCGTCGGTAATCGACGAGGGGTTCCCAAGCAACATCGCGCCCGGTTGGGATTCCTTCGACCTTTTCACCAAGAGGGCTATCTGGGTACAATGCACTGCCAGGCCGGCCCGGTTCAACTGCGGATGGAGTGTCATGTTCAATCGCCATTGCATCACCTCACTTGTTCAACATTGACTCGACAAGCGGGACAACTTGCTCCATGTAAGCGGTCATGTTCCGGCACACACGGTCTGAATCATGATTGAAAAAGTCAAACCAAGCCATGATCCTGTCCTCGGGATGAAACCGTTCGATGATTTGTTGTGCAATTTCTTCTGCGTTGCCAATGAGAGCATTGTTCGCTGCATTGCTGACTTTGCTCGGATCGATGGTCCCTTCCAGTGCGTTCCAGTACGCTCCAAGTGCTGCATCTGCTTCGGCATGTGCAGCCGCACTTTGCTCCTCTGGCGACAACGCCGCTTCGGCGTTCAAGAAGACAAAAGAAGTTCGTGGCATGTCTCGGCGTTGCCATGCACCTCCCGATGGATGGAACACTTCGGACATTCGTTGGTGGGTTGCTTCAATGACTTCTGGTTTGGTGATCGAGAGGTTGAATACCTTCACTGGCAACACGGTGTTGAGGAAGGTTTGAGCCGTTGAGTCATGCGTTCCCGCGACCAACTCCAAGAGTTCTCTGCGGAAGTTTTTCGGGATGATTTTTAGGTCTTCAAAGACGTAGCGCTTTGGGATATGAACTCGTTCAGGAGCAGAATCCAGCCCTTCGAATTCGATGGCGGCATTTTGGACATTCACCCAATCCTCATCGGATCGAAAGTTGCTTCGGGTGAGGACGGTCTCATAGGTCTGTTCAGAATTGAGAACATCACCGCGTAGAAGTCGGAGGAAAATGTCACCTGCTTCCATGAATATTTGACCACGTAATGCCGGCCATGCAGCTTCTTCGATGGCGTTCCTTGGTACAATCCCATAAGGACGGGCCATGAACTCGAAACGACCAGCAGAGAATCCAATGTGGAGTTTACGAGTTTCATTTGGATCCAAGCCGTGCAGTTGGAGTGTGTTGGCAATTCGTTCTGCCTGAGCAATCGGTCCGCCTGAGGCTAATATCGACACAACAGCGCTACCGATTTCAATCGAACGTGTTCTTCGGAACGATTCCATGGCCAGTTGTGGGAAATCCGTACAGAGGCCGACCTCACCTTGCCAATGAGGTACTACTGGGCGGGAATTGCTCTTTTGTGTCTCAGTGGAGAGGTGGGCCTGAGCAATCCATCCGACGCCAAAGCCAAGGCGATCTGCACACTCCAGCTGTTGGAAATAGTGGGTGAACATTTCGTTCTCTGAAGGCACTTGACCCGCAGCATCCGGGGTCTGGCTGATGGAGAAGAAGATGTCGTGGTCCATAGGTGGCACCAGTCATTCCAGTCGAAGCCACATCATAACGAGTGTGGCGGAATTGGTTGAACCAAGGGGTCAAAGTTTCACTCTTTCCTGGCCGGGGGCTTGAAACTCGTGAGGGCTTCTATTCGTTCACGCACAGCGAGGGGCGTCGGAAGGCCAGCGTTGATGAAGGCGTGAAGGCAATCGGAGAGTTGGAGCATTGCAGTTTCGTAATCTTCTTCGATTTCTGCTATGTCTGCCAGTCCCCAACGAGCAACCAGTTGGCCGGAGAGATCTTCGAGGACGAGTGCCAAATCAAGGGATTGACCGTACAAATCTTTGGCGGCATCAAACTGCCCGAGGGTTGCTTGACTGTGACCCATGTCGGCCATGGCTTCCATCTGCCCTTCCTCGTCTTTCAAATCAATCAGCAATTCAATGCGCCTTGACCCGTGAACGAGCGCTGTTTCGTGGTTGTGCTGCTTCTTAGCGAGAGCCTCAACCAAAGCCAAACCATACACAAGGCCACTGTTGTCCTTCACCATCTCTCGCAGACGCAGTGAACGGTTGGCGAACATTTGTGCTTCTTCATAGGATTCGTTGGCCATGTGAATCAAAGCGACGTGATGGGAAACTGCAGCGGCCAGTGCTTCGCCTGAATCGATGGTTTCTGATTGGGCGGAGAGTTCTGATAACGCATCGATGGTAGCGTCTTCCATTTTCAGTTGTTCAAACGCAGCCCAGCCTTCTTCGACGCTGTCGGTGGCATTGGTTTTTGCATGCTCGAGCAAGCGGTCAGCAAGCGCTTGGTCTTCCAATTCAACGGCGAGCGGAATGAGTCGAAGTGCGAGTGACGTGTTGATGTCTTCCATCGCCCCACCCTCGGTGAGCATGTCCAAAATCCGCCGAGCTTGGTCAGGTGTTACCTCGCCGTCCATGTTCGACGGCGGGTCCTCCGCGTCAAGAACATATCTCTTGGGCCCTCCTTTCGATGAACCTTCATACGCACGGGGCGTTAGCCCCTGCTATGGGTAAGTACGATGGTTACTTGCAAGGGCTCAGTTTTGCAGCAATCCTGATCCTTGCACCGCTGGCTCTGCAAACAATGCTCACCCATGATGATGCTCAAGTCGTCTATGTTGCCGTTCCTGTCGAAGTTGAGAACACCAGCATGAATTCCACATCGCCGGGTGGCGAGGATGATGCTCGCTCTCCCGAGTTGAATCGGTCGGAAGTCGCCCGGATTGCAACCTTCAACATCAAGGTGTTCGGCGAAACCAAAATGGGCAAACCTGAGGTCATTTCTGTGCTGGTTGACACCGTCTTACGTTACGACCTCGTTGCCATTCAAGAAATCAAGGACATCGATCAAACCGTCCCGTATGATTTCCTCGACGCCATCAACAATGAGAGTGAAGCCGAATGGGCCATGGTGCTTAGCCCTCGTTCAGGTCAGCAAGAAGACGATCGAACCTCACAAGAGCAGTATGCCTTCTATTACAACACCACTGTGTTTGAACCAATTGGCAATGGTTCGTTGTTCAACGACAGCGAAAAAGACCTTTTCCAGCGTGAGCCATTCCAAGCCCAGTTCGCTTTGCTGAACGCCACTGGTCAGCCGACCTCATTCGATTTGAGCCTCATTACAGTCCACACCAAACCTGCAGCGGCAATGGAGGAGATCAATGCCATGAATGAGGTTGCCACAACCTACCTTGCTGAACATCCGGATGAAGAAGATCTGGTTTTGCTAGGTGACTTCAACGCCGATTGTTCGTATGCTTCTGAACAAGACCTTGCCAATTCTGCACTGGCCGGGGGGAATTACACTTGGCTGGTTGGCAACGATGCCGACACCACCGTCGCTCAGAGCTCATGTGCGTACGACCGGATTCTAACCAACGGCGATCTTAGCGGTCGTCTCACGGGCGTTTGGGGCATCGATGAAGTGTTCAACAACAGCAGTGTTTCGGATCACTACCCGGTGTGGTTTGACATACGCCGATGATCAGATGCTTCGGAGCCGTCCACCGTCAACTGCAAGGCTGACCCCGCGGATGCCACCTGATGCTGGCAGTGCCAAAAAGGAAATTGCGGATGCTGTTTCCAAGGGATCGATCAAGCGTTCGATAGGAACTTGACTCAACCAACCAGATTGGACTTCATCAAGCGACTTTCCAGTTCGTTCTTGAATCGATGCTGCTAAAGATCCGAGCCGGCCCGTGTTTGTGAACCCAGGGAGCACGTTGTTGATGGTGATGCACGGTGCCAATTCACGGGACAGAGTCTTGGCCCACGAAGCCACAGCACCACGAAGAGTGTTTGACAAACCAATGTTTGGAATTGGCTCTTTGACTGAGGTGGAGATGATTTGGATGATGCGTCCATAGCCGACTTCTTCCATGCCTGGTGCGAGGAGTTGGGTCAATGTGTGAGCCGCATAGAGATGACGTTTGAATGGTGCTTCAAATTCATCGAGGGTGTTCGAAAGCAATGGACCACCGGGTGGGCCTGCTGCATTGTTGATCAATATATGAACCGGGCCTCTTTGTTCGAGAAGGACTGGAATGGCTGCGATGATTGCATCGCTGTCTTCGAGGTCAAGGGGTAAGCTCGTGTGCTCACCCGGACCAAGTTCAGAAAGTTCGGCGCACAAAGCAGCGAGTGCCTCTGTGTTGCGAGCGCACACGGTGACGTTTGCTCCAGCCTTTGCCATCATTTTGGCAGTGGCTTCCCCGATGCCTTTGCTCGCACCGCATACCAATGCGTGCTTTCCTTGAAGTGCCGTTGCGGCGTAGGGGAAGTCATCTCCGAGCAGGTCCATACCAACCGCAGTAGGTGCTTCGTCATAGGTCTTGGGATGGCCGTTCAAAGCCAATCCTGAATGGCGTTCAGTTGGACCAGCCAATCATCGCTGGCCACATCAATGATGGAATAGTGGTCACCAGGGAGCCAGAGTTTCTGAACTTCAACGCCTTTGGCTTTCATGACCCTCGCATAGGTTTCGGATTGTTCCTTTGGCACGTCCACATCCCGTTTACCATGAACAAGGAGGATGGCTGCGTCAGCGGGGTTGTCCACTGGATTCAATTGACGCCACAACTCAGGGGACTCTTCAGGGGTCGATCCGATCCACTTTCGTACAGCGTCCCCGTCATCAGAAAGGTTGGCCCTGTCTGCACCGATCAAATCTGTGATGGGTGCTTGAGCAATGGTTAGCAATGGGCGTCGCTCGGCCTTAGCAGCCAGCATCAACGCCAGATGACCTCCAGCAGAATGGCCCATGATCATTGAACGTCTGACGTCGATGCCTGGGAGCAGGGCCAGTTGACCCCATGCGCGAAGCACATCAGAAAGTGTGTCCATCCATACGCCTTCATCGTCCTCACTCCATCGTTTGAACTCGATGTTCCAAGCAGCGATTCCAGCTTCTGCCAAATCATCAGCAATGGGTCGCATTAAGTCGCTCGTCCACTCAGTCTTCCAGAATCCTCCATGGATGAGCATCACGCATGGCGTCCCTGCGGCGTTCTTGAACGGAGATGGGTCGTCAGGCATGTGGAGGTCTGCGAATTGCCAGTCTTCGGCTCCCCATTGCATTCGGTCGACGCCCATGAACGGCTTTGACCGCCCCCCGCCTATCACCCTTGCCTCAAACCGGCAAGAGTTCAAGAGAGGTGCACATCTGCGTAACATCATGACCAATCCCCTCGACATCGAATTTCTAAACATGAACGGCGAAGCAACCACCCTGCGACACCTTGGTGATGACACAACCTCTTCTTGGGTCGTTGTAAACGTTGCAAGCGCCTGTGGTTTCACTCGGCAATACGCTGGTTTGCAAACACTTTCGACACAAGACGGAGTGACCGTTGTTGGCTTCCCATGCAACCAATATGGTGCTCAAGAACCAGGCACACATGAAGAAATCTGTTCATTCACTGAATCCAAATTCAACGTTAATTTCCCTCTAATGGCAAAAATTGACGTCAAAGGTGATGAGGCTGCTCCGCTTTTCCAGACCCTTTCCACATCATCTGATGCCAGTGGTTACACGGGCGATGTTCGTTGGAACTTTGCGAAGTTCGTGATCGATGCAGCCGGCAATGTGGCCCGCTTCACTTCACGGGACGAACCTGAAGACTTGGTTTGAACTTACTTGGTAGCGAATGCACCGGGTTTGAACACCCAACGCAGTTCGTCTTCGTAATCGTAGTAGGCTTTCACCCGTTCATCGTTGGCCATAAAGTCATGGAACTTGAGCAACCCAGGGTAAGGTTGTAACATCGTGGCATCGATTCCGTCAAACTGCCCTGAGAACATCATAAAGACGTTCATGAAAGCTTGGACATCGGCTAGCGTCATGTCCTCCGTACCAGCGAGCCAGCCAGTAGCCGAAGCCGTGTAGATCTTTTCGAGGTCCAAAAGTCCGAGGTGGACTTTCCCGTCTTCAGCAAACAGGGCTTTGCGGGCAGCGATTTTCTCATCGAGGTCGTCGATGTAGAAGGTCGGGGAAAAATCAGCACGCCATCCATTCATCAGTTCGATGAGTTCATCCACTTTTCCTCGGACAAAGAGGTCCTCGGGCTCAAGGCCTGCAACGGCTGCTGCGTAGCGCACTAAAGCGTTTGATTCCGCCAGTGTGCCTTGAGGGGTTTTCAAGATCGGCAAGAAGCCCCAAGGCAATTCGCCACTGTTCTTGAGAGCGAGGTAACCATCCCAATCGACGGTTGTGTTCTTCCATGGTACTTGGGAAATTTCCAAGCAAAAGCGGATTGGTTCAGCGTAGCCTGGTGAGTCGAAATAGATGAGTTCGTGCATATCTCGCCCATCGGGGGGAGGTTCTTGAAGGCTCGTCCTTTCAAATCAGGGGCTCACTCGGCGTCGATCACGTGGGAACAACACTGTTTCCCGCACGTTCTTTGCACCTGTGAGTTTCATGAGGATCCGCTCAACACCGAGCCCCCAACCTGCATGAGGTGGGACTCCATGACGGAAACCAGCCACATAAAATTCGAATTCTTCTGGATCTAACTCCATGTCCTTGAGGTTCTCGATCAGGACATCGATGCGATGCTCACGTTGGCCTCCAGAAGTAAGTTCATCGCGACCAAAGTTGAGGTCAAATCCTCGACTAAGTTGCTTTCCAGTGCTTCCCATTTCCCCATCGACATGGTGGATGTAAAAGGGCTTAAGTTCCATTGGCCAGCGAGGAAGGAAGTAGAATTGCGGCAGGTCGTCAGCCAGCAAATCAGAATTTTCTGCATCGATGTCATCGCCCCATTCAATCGAACCACCTTTGGCTTTGATTGTGGCAATAGCATCGCAGTACGAGAGGCGAGGGAAGGGCAGTTCAGGTACGATGACTTCGATTGCCTCCTCCTCTTGGCTGGCGCGATATGCGTTGATGGTGTCGATGTGAGCAATGCACGCTTCATCAGTGGCAACAGACTTCCAGATGTGGTGAATCATTCGCTCTAGCACGCCCATCACATCATCGTCATTGGCCCAAGATGTTTCAATATCAAAGGAGATGAATTCGTTGAGGTGCCGGTATGTATCGTGCTTCTCGGCTCGGAATGCGGGTCCAACTTCGAACACCCTTTCCAATCCACCAGACATGCACAGTTGCTTGAACAACTGTGGTGATTGGTTTAGGAACGCTGGAGTATCGAAGTACATCATTGGAAACAAGTCCGTACCACCTTCGGTCGCTGTTGCAACGATCTTGGGCGTGTGGGTTTCAAAAAATCCTTCCGAAATCAAAGCCTCTCGACCGTATTGAAGCACCTTGCCCCGCAGGCGGAACATGGCGTTGACGTGAGCACGGCGCAAATCGAGGAATCGATTGTCAAGCCGTGTATCAAGGGCTACGTGGACGGTGTCGGTTACGCCGAGTGGAAGGGGTGCTTCAGCTCGAGCAATAACGACAACAGAAGCAGCAACAACTTCGTAGGCGGGAGGCGGGGTTGGTTCGCCTTCTTTGGCCTTTGGAGGGCGCTTTTGTGAGACAGTTCCAGTGAATTGGAGCGTTGATTCACGGGTCATCCGCTGGACCAAGTCCAGTGCTTCATCACCAACATTGTCGCCCTTAAGGAAAATTTGAGTTGTGCCAGTTCCGTCACGCAAATCAACAAAGCAGATGGCGCCCTTGCCACGGTTCGCCTCCATGAATCCTGCGACGGTGACAACTTGACCGATCAAATCAGCCCCTTCCGCTTGAATTTGGCCCAAGGTATGTGTTCGATATGCGGTGGCAACCCAGGTGGTCATGCATCGACGGCGTCGTGTGTAGGCCATCAACCATTCGTTTCAATCACAAGCGTCGTTCGTGCCAAATGGGGTATAAACGCTCCTTTTATTCTCTTTAGGAATAAGTGGGGTGCGGAATAGGCGTTGCATTCATATACCGCCGGTTGAGGCGCGGATGCATGACAGGCGACTTGTTCTCTTCCGAATCCGTGACCTGCGGGCACCCTGACAAATTGTGTGACACCATCTCCGATGCTATTGTCGATGCCTGCTTGGCGGTTGATGCAAACGCTCGTGTTGCGGTTGAAACCTGCGTGAAAGGAAAAGAAGAGATGGGATTGATTGTTCTCGCTGGCGAAGTTTCCCTCGATGGAAGCGCTCCTGATTATGAAGCAGTGGCCCGTAAAGCCGCCCTTAAAGTGGGGTATGATTCACATGACATCGGTATGGATGCGGCGTCCTCAAAGTGGACTGAAGTTCAGGTCCACATCACCACTCAGTCATCCAACATCGCTCAAGGTGTGAACAAGGATGGTCTCTCGCAAGGTGCTGGCGATCAAGGCTTGATGTTCGGCTATGCCTGCACAGAAACCGAAGCATTTGAGAGCCTCAAGGGCCGGTACTTTCCACTCGCAGCAGCCCTTTCGCAACGGCTTACACGCCGCTTGACCGCAGTTCGCGAAGAAGGTATTCTGCCTTGGGTTCGGCCGGATGGAAAATCTCAGGTCACGGTGGAATATGACGAAAGCGATGCTGTGTCAAGGGTTCATACCGTCATCATCGCTATCCAACACGATAAGGCTCTCAAAGATCAATTCGGTGGTTCAGAGGTCGAAGAACTCGCCCATGTTCGCAGCGAAATACGCCGACATGTTGTCGAACACGCCATCCCTTCGGAGTTGCTGGATCAGAACTACACGCTTGTCGTTAATGGAACAGGGCGGTTCGCAGACCCAGGAGGTCCATACTCTGACGCAGGCTTGACTGGAAGGAAAATCATTGTTGACACCTATGGGGGCATGGGCCGTCATGGTGGTGGCGCTTTCTCTGGAAAAGACCCCTCGAAAGTTGATCGTTCTGCAGCATACGCCGCTCGTTGGGCTGCAAAGCACGTGGTTGCTGCAGGCATCGCCGAACGGTGTGAGATTCAACTGGCTTACGTCATCGGTGTTGCTGAACCTGTCAGTGTTCGAGTCGAGACCTTTGGGACATCAGCATTGGCTGATCGAGAGATAACACAACGTGTGCGTTCAACCTTTGACTTTAGGCCCGGTGCCATTGCTCAGGATTTGAACTTACTTCGTCCCATTTACTCGGTGACAGCTGCCGGTGGTCACTTCGGTCGCACACCAGGCGTAAACGGAACATTTCCTTGGGAACTTATTGATGAACAACGGCTGAATCTCCTCCAGAATTGATGGTCTAATTTTAGCCCTTAAAGTCGTTTTTTGACGGCCCGTAGGGCCGATTCACTCAAGTGGTATGCATTGGTGGCTTGACTTGGTCTTATGTCGTCTCGCTCCCCTCGCGCCGTGGCCTTTGTCTTCATCCTGGTCATGGCAAGCCTTGCTCCGTTGGCAATGCCTGCTTCAGCGCACAGCGCTATTTTGCTTGACGTAGACACACACCATGCTGTCCTCCAAGCTGGAGAGTCAACAAACGTGACCCTTGAAATTGAAAACAATGGCTCGTCGATTGAATCGTACAACATTTCCATCGATTCGAGCGGCTTATCCGCTGTTTGGGCCGTCAACGCCAGCGAAGATGTTGTCTCAAACGTCTTCCCTACGTGGAGTCGGAACACCACTGTGGTGATCCAGCTTTCCACTGGTGCCGTGCCCGCAGACAGCGGCTCATTTAATGTTCATGTCACTGAGCCAGATCAAGGCATCACTTCGATGATTACGGTGTATGTTAGCGTCGCGCCCTCTTATTCACCCCTCCTTGGATTCGACACCATGGGCACTTCGCTTGCCATGATGGATGCTGGGGCCACTGAGAACTACACAATCGACGTCACCAATGCCGGTTCAGTCAGCGACACATTGCTGCTCGATGTCGAATATGAACCTGATTTGTCTGCATGGTGGATCGCTCAAAGTGCGAACAACACTGGCGGCAACAACACCGGCGGCAACAACACCGGCGGCAACAACACCGGCGGCAACAACACTGGCGGCAACAACACCGGCGGCAACAACACCGGCGGCAACAACACCGGCGGCAACAACACAACCTCGCTGTCAAATGTGATGATGTATGGCAACAGTTACACTTCGGTCAACAGCCTCAACGCTTTGCTTGAATCAATGGGTGTGCTCAACGCTGATGCAATCACGCCGGGTGGACGACGCCTTGCCCAACATTGGGATGATGTCAACACCTCCGGGCATGTTTCCAACACCACGCTTCGAGATGCCAACATCGATTGGGACTATGTCGTTCTCCAAGATCAAAGCCAAGTGCCAGGTTTCAATCGCACCACTTCATCTTGGATTGCCAGCAAAGATGGTGCAGTTCACCTCGCCCAAGCCATCGATGATGAAGGCTCAGAATCTGTCCTGTTCATGACTTGGGGACGGCGTAATGGGGATCCATTGAACCCAATGCTTTACTCGAACTTCACCGTTATGCAGGACCGCTTGACTTCCGGCTACCTCGACTACCAATCCAACATGACGGCGACTGGTGCGACGGTTTGGGTTGCACCGGTTGGACTTGCTTTCAAACACATTCACGATGAGGTAATGGCTGGTGGCGTCAATGCTTCCATGAGCGGGAACTTGTTCTACGATCTCTATGGCAGCGATGGTAGCCACCCATCCTTGGCTGGTAGCTACCTCGCCGCTTGCGTTTTGCATGCGACAATGACGGGAACTTCGCCAGTCGGCTCAAACGACACAGTGGCTCTCAACAGCACCATCAAACTTCAGTTGCAACAAGCGGCCGCAGCAACGGTGTTCAACGAAACTTCTCAACTTGATTATCCATGGTCTTCAAGCATCACGGCCGCTTCTTCTTCCCGCGGTCTCGGTGGCGGAATTCCTGCTGGCTGGAATGTACAATGGGTTGATGACCAATTCGACAACATGGGTGCTGGTTCATCACAACAAGCGACGCTCCAAGTGACAGTTCCAGCAGATGTCGTTCCAGATTACTACGGGTTCCGCTTGTTTGCTGGCTCGACCCAGGGCAACATCAGCACCTCCACGCTGATTGTGGTTCATGTCGATGAGGAGCACAACCTCGGTCTGGTCTGGCTTGCCCAAGAGGCGGATTTCATTCCAGGGACAACCGTCAGCACAACCGTACAGGTGACCAACACAGGAAACGCTCAAGTTGACTATGATTGGAATTTGTCGGAGGTTGGCGGCCCGTGTACCTTCTCCCTTCCAAGTGCATCGACTTTGGACTTCGCCCCGAACGCAGTGATTGATTTGGCGATTCAAGTCGATGTTGAATCGACAGCAACCACATCGGATTCATGCGACTTCCACCTCAGCGGTTCGACTCCCGAAAACCTCGGTCGTTTCTCAGAGGGTGCAACTTTCACCCTTCAGGTGGATGAACTCATTGTGTTTGATTTAGACAGTTCAGTTGCCTCAATTGAGGTCACGCCTGGCACAACAACAGCCTATGAAATTCACTTGACAAACAACGGCAGTGAAGAACGAACCTTTGTGTTACAAATCCTTGGACACTCAAACCTTTCAACGCAACTCACCTCCCAAAGCGAAGTGCTTGTTGCTGCTGGGGACGTCGGAATATGGAGCCTCGAAACCACAGCGCAGCCTGATGTCGTTGGCTTCTTTGCGCAATCGTTCGAAGTGGTCAGAGGTGGCGTGACGGCAACAACTTCGATTGATGTCGAAGTTCTCCCGACCACGAAGATCGAACTGTCTGGTCCACTGGATGGTCGAATCTTGGTTCAACCTGGTGGCGAGAGCTCAACCATGTTCACATTGGTCAACACGGGGACTGGGAACGTTTCCGTTGTCGCCTCGCTTTCAGGCCTTCCTGCCTCTGTGCAAGCCGAGATCAGCCAAACATCGATGATGTTGGAAGTCGGCGCCTCAGCCGAGGTCTATCTCAACCTCAGCCTTGCTAACAATGCACAACCAGCAACCCATCCAATCACCTTCGGGTTCGGTGGTTCGGGAGCAACGGCAACCCAAAGCATCGATGTACAAATTCAAGATCGCTTTTCAGTGCTTGTCACAAGCGCAAACGATGCAGTGGTTGCGGGTCCCTCCAACAATGCTTCAGTGATGTTTGATGTCACGAACCTCGGGACATCGACTGATATCATCCAATTCAACATCGTGGACGATGGCGATATGAATTGGTTTTCCTACAGCCTTTCCACAACCTCTGTTTCGATTGAGGCCGGTGCCACTTCCACCGTGGTTTTGACGGTTCGAGAAATGGCTACGGGTGCTCCTCTAAACGGCGTAACCATTGCGCTTCGAGCTTCATCTGGCAACGATGGCGGTGTTGAAGATCACCGCAACATCACGGTTCGCCCACAGGTGGCTGGTGCAGAAATCACTGTAATTGCAGACGACGATCAAGCCCAACCAGGGGAAAGTATTCGTGGTACGGTTGTTGTCCAGAACACTGGGACCGGTATGGACCAACTCTTGCTCACCACCGTGGGCATGGACTGTGGCGTTACTGGGTTGCTCAACCTAGAGGCAGGGGCCTCATCGTCAGCAGTTGCATGGTCGTGCCTCATCAACGAAGATGCTCAATCAGGGCTGGGTGAATTGAAGTTCCGAGTCACGAGTTCAGCCCGATCAGAATATGTTCAAAGTTACACCGAGATTTACACAGTTGAACCCTCTTGGGACGCTGACAATATCCTCGCAATTACAACAAATGCCCAATCCTATGGCGTTCCTTATTCGGGTGGCACCACCATTGTGGTCACGGTGACGAACCTCGCCAACACTCAGGTAAGTGGTGTCGTGGATTACGGCGGCGACGGCTCCGCAATGTTGATTGCACAATGGTCCCGTTACATCGACAATGAATCCACCACCTCGTTCGTTTTGGCCCCCTTCGCCACCGTCGAGTATGAACTCACCCTTACCTCTGACGTTCAAGCCAAAGAAGTCGCTGACCTCTTCATCAAAGCCACGTTCACCATCGACGCTACCTCGACCACTGCCTCAAGTCAATCACCAGCGTTTGCAGTGAAGATCGCTGGGCCTGCTGAACCGCCTCAAGGCGTCACGCTCCCACTGGGCTTCCAACTTGATCAATCAACAACGCTCAATGCACTGTTTGGTGGATGGGGCTTTGCACTCTTGCTCGCTTTGGTACTGTACGTGCGCCGTCCTGGTTCCGAAACTGATGAAGATGATTCAGAAACGACCGAAGAAGTGTTGTCGGAAGAAAAGGGCGATCAAGCCGATCTTGGATACAATGAGTGCAGGATGGAAGCCGGTAAAGTCAGCTGCCCTTCATGCGAGGCACGACTCGGCGTCCCGCGAAGCAGCGAACCGCCGTTTAGATTCACATGTCCAAAATGTCAAACGATGATTCGAGTCATCGAATGAACATCATTCAGCCGAAGTGCGTTGAGCGATTAACAAGAACGCCGTGTGGCCGAAAGGGCCGTTGACTGGTCGCATACCGCCTTTGGATGCTTTGCCCCATTGGCGTTCCATCAATTCACCAGCCCATTCGACCTCGAGACCAGCGGCTTCGCAAGACTCCCAGGCTGCTTCAACTTGGCTTGTGACCGGGCAGTAACAAGCAATTCTTCCACCGACTGCAAGCATCGGCGCAACCGCTTCAATAGCGGATGGATGTTGAGGGAGATCAAGGATGATTCCATCAAAGGCTTGAACGTGTTCAGCCACTTGATCCATGACCTCTTCGATGGCGCCTTCGATGTGATGGTGTTCAGGGAACACCGGCCAACTTTGCTTGGCTCGCAGCATGTTTTTCAAACCCACTTCTGCATGTTCCGAGCGTGGTTCAACCGTCACATGAATTCCGGTTTGACCAAGAGTGTGAGCAATGTGCATCGAAAGGCCTGCGCTCCCGAGCCCGGCTTCAAGGATTCGATCTCCTGCGCCGATGCCCAAACGGGCGATGAAGTACCCAGCATCCTTTGCACTGATGGTTTGTGCACGACGAAGCATACCTTTTGACAATTCTGGGAGACGAGGGGGCATTCGAGTCAGGTTCTTCTGGCCGACAGCGACCGAGGATCCATACGGTGTATCGCCAATTGTTTCGATAGGGTCAAAGACGCCGAGGCCCTTGATTTTACGAACTCCTGGTGTCATTTCGACCACGTGGACTTTCCCCTCTGGTTCAACCAAAACAGCCCAGGACTCGTTCTCCATAGGGGGGCCAATCGATGTTTGGCTTCAATCCTTCGTGGCCAACGCAGGCGAAAATGGGTTCAAATACTAATTTCATTGCGAGTTCGTAATTTATCTAAAAATTGAGCGCAGTACATTCATTATGAGGTATCGGCGAAGAACCTGAAAGGGGTTGGTTTTAATACCGACGGGGTTCTGTGAAAAAACATGAAGATGTCCGCTCGCCTTCTTGCCCTCATAATCGTGACAATTTTCGTTGGTAGTGTTCTGACGGGATTTACCTCAGAAATGAACCCCGCAATGAATGATAATACCCTCGCTGATGAACCTATGACTCAGCAGGCCAGTCAAGCAACCAGCCCGGGCCACGTCGTGTTCGGACAATACATTTCTTCAGATAACTGCGGTCACTGCTCCAAAACCGGTGGTGGCTCTGATGCACACCACGCCATCAAAGGAAACCATCCTGACGAATACGTCTACGTCACCTACATGTCTGCTTCCTATGGAGACACCGACACTGCACGAGCTGGCGCAGTTTCCCCATACAACTGGGCTTGGTCCACTGGTGGTGCACCTGATGCCTACTTCGGTGACCGAACTGACAAAAACCAAGGCGGCGCATCTGCTAACTACGACACATACGATTCCCTCTTTTCCTCCGGTGGCGGTATGGCACCAACAACCAATGACTACGGCATGTCAGCATCCATCTCTCAAAGCGGTGGTACATATGACATCGACATCTCCTACCGATACTCCGGATCAGGTTCTCCAGCAAGCAACATGAAACTTTACGCTGCGCTTGTCGACAAGGACTGCACAGGTTACACCTATTCATCGGGCATTCCACATGGCTACAACTGCTGGATGGGTTGGTTAACCGCTGGTGATACCTACAAATCCAAGGGCTCAGGCACTGGAACTTCCTTTGCTAGCGTCACTCCAACTTCCTCTTCGCAATCCGTTACTTGGTCGAGCGTTCCTTCCTCAGTGGTGCCAGGTGGCATCAACAAGGCAATCGTTGTCGGCGTTCTGATGGCTGGAAACAGTGTCTCAGTCGGTGGTTCTTCAGCACACGTTTACCACGCTATTGACTCAACAATGGGCCCCAAGATGGACCTTGCACCTGGTGCGCTCACCGCAACCAACCCGGCAGGCAGTTCTTCCTATGTAATCGGCGATACGATCACGCTTAATTCAATCATCAGCAACGTTGGTGACCTTGATTACTCCGCTGGCGGAGATATTGAGTTCTTTTACAAGAACGGCGTGAATGAAGTCCCGATTCAAACCGTGTCTCTGAACAACATCGTCATGGGTTCTTCTCAAACTGCTGAAGTGACCTTTGACACGTCCTCGCTTCCAAGCAACGGTTGGAAAACCACCTTTGGTGTTCGCTTGACCGGTTTGGTCGATGAGACTCAAAGTGCTAACAATGTGGCATTGACAGAACTTGACCATGACCGACCTCCTTTGGCTAAGAAGGCACAAGTCGAGGGTGGCAACATCATTTCTCGTGGCACTCAATTCACCATTTTGGCGAAAGGTGATTCCGATGACAATGTCGACACCATCGACACCATGAGCTTCAACATTGAAGTCTCTCCGACTGGGCTCAATCAATGGTCGAATGTCGCAGTTTCTGGCGGCGAAACGATCCTCTACCCAGGCTCGGCCAGTGAAGGCCGAGAATACGTGATCAGTCCAACCGTCGACATGTCTGCTGGCTGGTATGACCTCCGCTCTCAAACCGTGGATTCACGAGGCCAAACCAGCGGCTGGATGGTCACGGCGGGTACGGATGGATTCAAACTCGCCAACGGCATTCCATCGGTTATTGCTGAGCCAATTCCGTCAGTCCTTTGCGACATCACAACCAAAGTCGACATGACTGGCCACGTTTCAGATCCTGAAACACCCTTGACCGATCTCGTGATCACTTCGGAAAGCCCTTCGTTTGTAGCATGGTATCCTGCAACGAGTGAGCTTGAAGTCAATTTTGCTTGGGACGAACTCAACGGTTGCCCGCTTAACCAACAAGGCATGGAAATTCGTGTTGACGACGGTGGCGACTACTCTGAGACCGGTGAACTTCCATACGGAACCCTTCTCTTCAATGTCGTTGAAAATGGCCAGCCACGCTGGGAAGGCCTCCCAACTCAAACCATTGAGGAAGGTGGAAGTGATATTATCAATCTCCTTCCATTCCTTTCGGACACAGATGACACGGGAACAAGCGTGAATGCAGACACCCTTGCTGTTTCCATGATCGGCAGCACCAACACCGATTTGATTACCTTCAAACTCCAAGGTTATGTTCTCGAGTTCATGACAACCGATGATGATGTCAACGGTCAGGCAGTTGTTACCCTTCGTGCAAGCGATGGTGAACAAATCTCTGAACAGACAATGGTGGTTCAAATCAATCCTGAGAATGACGCACCTCGAATTGATATGGAGAACATCGATACGATTCAAATCAAGCGCAATGAGCAAATGGTCATCGATCTTGTCAGCCGAATTACAGACATCGATGACCCAGCATCTGAAGCATTCTTGACCGTCACGCCGTCTGAAGCAGGAGCAGCACGTTACAATCTCCTCAGCGGACTCCTGACGCTTCAATTCGAGCAAGTTGGTTCACAAACCGTGACCCTCGAAGTGATGGACAAGTATGATACCTCGACCTACACAATGGCCATCAATGTCTATGATGCTCTGCCCCTGACACTTTCAACCGATGGCAACGGTGATGGGCAAATCTTCGCAGACATGAGCAACACCTACATCGGTCAAACTCCAATCATGTCGATGAGCCTGATGAATGGCGCACCAGTCTTCACATACATTTCAGTGACATGGAATGTTTGCAATGACCTGACTGGTACCTGTGACGGTTTGCTTTCCTACGAACTCGATGTCAGCAAATCCTCTGATGGATGGGTCCACGAACTCGACATGGCCTCCCTTGTCTTTGAAGGGCAATCTGCTCGTGAAGATGGATCTCGTGACCGAGATTATTACGAACTGGAAGTTCTTGCTACCGATGACCAGGGTGATGATTACAAGACGCTCACGAAGTTGAAGTGGCGGATCACTGAAACAGCACCAACACCTGCTGAGATGGATGAACTGACCTTCTTCACTTACCTTGCCGACTTGGCCTCAACGAAATTATCCATTGAAGAATCCATCGCCGCATCAACTGGCGACACAACAGAACTGGAAGCCGATCTGGTCGCTGTGGAAACTCAACTTGATCTTGCTTGCAGCGACTCACGTGCTGATTGTCAAACGGACAGCACCTCGGGTACCTCCGATACACTCACAGAAAACCTTCCAATTGAGACCATTGCTTTGGTTGCAGTTGGCATCATCATCGCTCTCTTAGTCGTGCTCCTGTTTACCCGTGGCAAGAACGAAGAAGTTGTTGAGAACTGGAACACAGGAACCGTCCCTGCAAACGACATGGTGGCTAATTCCATGTACGGTGGGGCCCAGGAAATATTCCAGGCACCTGCACCAGTTATCCCTCAGCAAGCCTCAGCAGGTCCACCTTTGCCTGCAACAGGTTTGCCTGCTGGATGGACCATGGAACAGTGGGTCTACTATGGCCAACAGTACCTTGATGACCAAAGCTGAGTCAATGACTTCCATCACAACTTGATATGTGGTGGATTGTAAACCCATAAAGGGGAGTAGCGTGGAGGATACATTGTGACCGAAGACACTGACAGCGCTGATGCACATGTCGAGGCGGCTGGTGACGGCCCTGTTCCCATTGAGCAGGTAGCCCCCGAAGAGGACACTACGTTGGTGACTGTTTGGTCACCTGAGCCCTCAGCAGAAGCAGATGACGTTGTGGTCGAAAGCGTCGAGGATTGGATCAAGTCCGTTTCCTTTGACTCAACAGAAGATGTCCCAATTCCTGACCGACTTGTTGACCAAGTGATTGGCCAAGAAGCTGGATCCGTTGTCATTCGGAAAGCA
Source organism: uncultured Candidatus Poseidoniales archaeon (assembly GCA_905182125.1). GTDB lineage: Archaea > Thermoplasmatota > Poseidoniia > Poseidoniales > Poseidoniaceae > MGIIa-L1. The sequence continues at coordinate 101,179 of CAJJAV010000003.1, read as the reverse complement.
GCCGAACAACGACGCCACATGCTCATGATTGGCGACCCAGGGACAGGCAAATCCATGCTGGCTCGTTCGATGACTGATTTGCTTCCAAAGGACGCACTTGAAGACCTGCTTGTCTATCCAAACGAAGACGATGAAAATGAACCTCGTGTCCGCTCAGTCCCTGCTGGTCGAGGCGCCAGAATCGTCAAGTTGCAAAAAGAATCAAATCGCACCCAACGGGAACGTTCACAGAAGATGCTTCTCATCGCTTTTGCGGCAGTGGGTTTCCTCCTGCTGATTGCAACCCTTCAATCCGGTGACATCATCACCCTTCTGTTCGGTGGTTTCCTCCTCATGTTTGGTTATATGTTCATCCGTGGTCGATTGAGTTCGGGCGATGAGAGTCGTATTCCAAAGGTTTTGGTCAAGCACGATAGTTCCGAACTACCTCCCTTTGTTGACGCTACAGCCACCCTTTCAGGCTCCCTTCTAGGGGATGTCCGTCACGACCCCTTCCAATCCGGTGGCATGGAAACACCGGCTCACGACCGAGTTGAGCCCGGTGCAATTCACCGCGCTCACAAAGGCGTGCTTTACATCGACGAAGTGAACCTCTTGAGGCTCGAAGAGCAGCAAGCTCTGCTCACAGCAATGCAAGAGCGAGCCTTCCCTATCTCTGGACGCTCAGAACGATCCTCAGGTGCGCTCACCAAGACGGAACCCGTCCCTTGTGACTTCATCCTCATTGCAGCAGGGAACCTCGATGCTATCCAAGGCATGCACCCAGCATTGCGCAGCCGTATCCGTGGCTATGGATACGAAGTCTACGTCAATTCTGAAATGCCAGACACCGCTCGAAACCGCCGACGCTTGATTCGGTTCATCGCCCAGGAAGTCCTACGGGACATGGGCACAAGCCGCGAAATACCTCACTTTGACAAGAGTGCAGTCGCTATTATTTTGCGAGAAGCACAACGACGTGCTGGACGCCGTGGAAAACTTTCCCTGCGCCTTCGTGAACTCGGGGGGCTCGTCAGAATTGCGGGTGACCTTGCAATGGAAGAAGGAGCTTCGCTCACCACCGCTGCCCACGTCCTCGGTGCTCGAAACATCGCCAAGCCACTGGAACAGCAAGTTGCAGACCGTATGATTGAACGCCGCCAAGACTACGCCCTCATCGTCAATTCCGGAGAGCGCATCGGTCGTGTCAATGGTTTAGCCGTCCTCGGTGCGAATTCCGGACTCTCTGACTTTAGTGGAATCATGCTCCCAGTTGAAGCACTTGTCACCCCATCGCAGGGTGGCGGAGGTAAAATCCACGCAACTGGTGGACTTTCCGATTTGGCAAAAGAAAGCGTTACCAACGTGAGCGCAGTCATTAAAAAACTCACGGGCAAGGATATCTCGGACTACGACATTCACATTCAATTTGTTGATACACACGGTGTGGATGGCGATTCCGCCTCGATCACCATTGCAACAGCGATTATTTCTGCGCTTGAAAGCATCCCAATCCGTCAGGATCTGGCCATGACTGGCTCGCTCTCAGTACGAGGGGAAGTGCTTCCAATTGGCGGAGTCACTGCGAAAATCGAGGCAGCAGCCCGTTCAGGAATCAAGGTTGTTGTGGTACCTCGTGCCAACATGCAAGACGTTCTTCTGGATACCAAGTATGAATCAATGATTGAAGTGATCCCCGTGGACACGCTCGATGAAGTGATGGAAATCGCACTCATCAAGCACGCTGGCAAAGAAAGTCTGGTTGAGCGCCTCGGCGCCGTCATCGACCGGCTGACCCCTCTGCCAGCCAAGATCCAGTCGGCTTGAATCGCTTCCATTCGGAACATATCCGAAGGCTGATGCCCCGCTGGGTACAAGAAGGCCGCGTGATTGGCAGACGCATGGACACATCAACAAAACGCTCTGCGCCTGTTGTTGATGCGAGCAAAGGTGCGCTTCTGGTCCTCTTTCTTGTCACTGTTATCGACATGATTGGTTTTGGCATTGTGATCCCATTTCTGACCTACCTGGTCGAAGATCTCACACCAGCCAATCAAGAGGCAAACATTGGAATTTGGGTCGGGGTCTTGATGACCTCTTATTCAGCGGCCCAGTTTCTCTTCTCCCCATTCTGGGGTTCCCTTTCAGATCGCATTGGCCGTCGCCCCGTATTGATGGTTGGATTGGTCGGAAACACGGTGTTCTTCACCATGTTTGGGCTTGCTAACACGCTGGTTTTAGCTCTGCTTGCCCGCTTCCTCGCTGGTGTGTTCAATGGTAACTTAGCAGTGGCCCGTGCCTACATTGGGGATGTAAGCACCCCTCAACAATTGGCGACTCGCATGGGCTTGATTGGGGCTGCATTTGGCCTTGGGTTCACGTTTGGACCCTTCATAGGTGGAGAGTTATCCGACCCTGCTAGCAGGTGGGCTTGGTTCGAAGGTACCATCTTTGACACCAATCCCTATTTGCTCCCTTGTGCAGTTGCAAGCCTTCTTTCCGTTCTGTCCTTGCTCGTGGCCATCCGCAACCTACCAGAATCCTTACCTCCCGAATTCCGCAATAAAAACGAACAGAAATCTTGGGCTGCAGGCATGGTTGGTACCTTGAAAAGCACGGGGTCCATGCTTCGGTCAGGTAATGTATCGGTCGTGATTTGGGTTTCGATGTTGTTCATATTCGGCTTCACTATCATGCATGCCGTGTTTATTCTCTACACCCAAATGAGCCCATCAGATGGAGGATTGTCGTTTTCCGAGGCTGAAAATGGCCGTGTGTTCGCCATGATTGGCATCACAGGAATTTTGACTCAAGGTTTCCTTATTGGGCCGCTCAGTCGAAGGTTCGGCACCCGTCGCTTGATTCCGATGGCGATTTTAGTGACGGGTGTTGGACTTGTTTTGATTCCTTACACGCAATTTGAACAACGTTGGATCCACATTCTGATCGCTGGGGGTCTCATCTCCATTGGGAACGGTTTGTTCCAACCCTCTTCGTCGTCGTTCCTGACCCGTATCGCCAAAGCAGAAGGCTACGAGTTAGGCGTGGTGATGGGTGCGCAGGAATCAGTCGGAGCACTGGCTCGCATCATGGGTCCACTCACCGGTGGCTTCGTGTGGGTTTTTACAGATGCGAGGGAATGGCCCTTTGATTACCATACAGCCTTCCATTTGTGCGGATTGTTGATGATTTGTGCAGCACTTTTGTCCCTTCGTTTACCCCCACTTCCGGGCGACAGCGATTCGAATCAGCAGCAAAACCTTGCAGAATCCGAATAAACTGGATTATCTTCAAGTGGTTTGTAGGGGCGCCATTGCTATGGAACACGCAAACACAGCATGGGATTCCGGCCGGTTTAACCGTAGGGTCTCCACATTTGCTCATGTGCTCATCATCATTACATTGGCTGTGGTATGGCTGATTGTTCTCAAGGGAGTGCTGCAACCCTTTTTCGTTGCACTCGCAATTTACTTTGTCCTCAAACCTGGTTCCGACTACCTTTCTACGAATGGATTCCCCGTCATCCTTTCCTACCTGACGATGGTTTTGTTCACGCTTTTAGTGGTTTCTTCAGCAGCATTTTTCGCTTACCAGCAAGCGGCTGAAGTCGTCGAGGATGAAGCAAAAATGGAAGAGTACAATGGTTTGCTCGATGACCGCTGGCATGACATCAAAGCCACGCCAATCGTTTCGACAGCGTTTGAAGATGATGCTGCATTAAACAATACCTTAGTTGAAGATCTGGCCTTGTGGGGTGTGCTTGAAAACGATCAAAAGATTTCTGATGCAGCGGTTGGAATGCTTGCTGGAGTTGGATCTGTACTTGTGACAAGCGTCACCGTGATGTTCTTCTTAATCTTCATCATTTTCGAAGCAAGTTTGCTTCCTGGTCGTATCGAACGTGCATGGCCGGGCGGTGCCAGCGAAAAAGTCCAAATTATTCGGGCTAAGATTGAAGCAAGCGTCAACACCTACATCGTCGTGAAAACAGGTGTAGGGTTCGGAACCGCCTTCTGTGCAGGAATGATCATGCTCTTCTTCGGTATTGATTTGTGGTTTACTTGGGCTTTGTTGACCTTCTTGCTCAATTATGTCCCGTACATTGGATCACTGATTGCAACCTTGCCACCGATTGTTCTTGGTTTGATTCTGCTTGATCCAGCGTACCTCACGCTGCTAATTCTCTTGCTTTTGACCAACCAACAAGTATGGGGTCAAATCATCGAAACACGATGGGCTGGTCGGGCTCTCGATTTGTCACCTGTGGTTTTGCTTCTTGTCACCGCCATCTCTTTTGCCGGATGGGGGATCCTTGGCATGATTTTAGCAGTGCCCTTTGCGGTGATCATAAAAATCGTCCTTGAGAATATTGAAGCGACACGCCCAATTTCAATCCTTCTTTCTGAACGTGCTCCTTCCATCGACGAAGCGTGGATCGAAGCAATGAAAGATGGCCGTTTATCCTCGTTTGAGACTCAGTCACTCACGCAACTGCAGGAAGTTCTCGGGTATTCGAACCGCCAGATCAAATTGATATCGGGTCGTGTTGCAATCGAGCGGGTCCTTCGCCGGAACCGAATCACTGACGATCAATTGGACCTTATTGGAGGAGTGGCGGACGAACTGCGACACAACCAAAATCTTGCAGCTGAGGCAACAACTTCACTTCACCAAGGAAAGATTGACAAATCAGTTCGCCCACTTCTAAACCGCCTTTTGAAGGCGATTGAAGAAGAAGAGTGATCACAGAACTTCAGTTAGAATCTTTTCCAGCTCGGTGTTGATCATCAAAATCAACGTGCCGAATTCCGGGGGAATATTTGGATCTTCGTACAACTCTTCGAGTTTTGATTGGGCCATTGCGATACGAACATCGATTTTCTTGGCTTTGTTCAACAACCAGTTTTCACAGGCTTCTTTTGCTTGACGGCGGATGTTTCGTGGTACTTTGGGATCATCAAGTTGGTTGATGACGGTGGCCACTTGCAGAAGACGAGATTCGATATCCATAATTACAGCCCCTTTGGTCGCTACCTGTTGCTGTGTGTAGGCCGTCTTTAAGTTGATTGCCGCACCCCGCACATCATGGACATCAGTGAGACGGACCTTCTTGGATGGTCGCGTATCTTTGCTCTCACCCTCGGTATGGGTTGGGCTGCTTGGATGGACCACAAAGAGCGTCGAGTCAGCAATGAACATTGGCTGGTGTGGGTGAAACCAGCCCTTTTCCTGTGGGCGCTAGATCTGATGAACCAAGGTGCAGATTTTACAATCTATCTCACAGCATCAGCGGTTGTTGCCTATGCTAGCGGAGCAGTCCTTGGCCGTCCTTCATGGAGTGATCTTCGCCGCGGCTCAAGGATGGACCTCACCGTGACCTTTTGGTACATGATCAGCGCCATGGGTTTGATCATGGGGGCGATTCGATACCAATCGACAAGCCCACTCGATGTGATGATCAACGGTGATGCAACCTTGGGTGCTCTTTGGTGGCGAACCTTGTCGGTCTTGTTTGTGGTCCTGATCGTGGATCTTGCTTGGAGATTACGCTTGCTTCATGGCGGTGCTGATGCCAAGGCTTTGATGTGGGTAGCCATTTTGATACCAGATTGGACCACTGTTCCCCTTTTGTTCTCACAAGCGACATCTTCAGCACTCGTTGCTCTACCGCCAAGCCTTGCTCTTTTGATGTGGGGTGGTCTGAGTTTCTTGGTGATACCCTTCCTTCTTTTGGCCAAGAACCTATCAGCAGGGAACGTCAAGAGCGTTGGAGATTTACGATTGGCCTGGCACGCATCGAAAATCGCCCGAGATGAAGTTCTTACCCGACACGTATGGCTTTTGACAACCCTCATTGATCTGCCAGATGGCAGCACTCGGGCACATCATCGTTCCAGAGCGCCTCGCACAACACCCACACAAGAAGCGCTCCAGGCTTCATTGGATGTCCTTGAAGATGCAGGCATTGACCAAGTTTGGGTCAGTTCAAAATTACCTTTGTTGGTGTTCTTGTTCCCAGCAATTGCACCACTCGTATTGATTGGTGATCCGATGATGTTGATCATGCCATGGCTGGGTTTGTGAACAAACCAAGCAATGTGAAGAGTGAAGTAAAATCAAGCGCCCTTACGCTCGATGTTCTTAGCCCGGAGGCCTTTGTAACTGCACTTTCGGCAGCGAGCGGCACGGACAGCGTTGCGTGCGTTACAGCGCATGCAAATCTTGCGGTGGAGCAAGCGAGCTTCTGCTTCCGGGAATCGTGCCATGCCTCAGCGACTAACTCCCCCTATTTAATCACAACCGAGCCGTTCAATGTGGGACAGTGCGGCCTTTTAGTTGACCTCGGTTCCAATGACCTTCACTTTGAGCAGTGTTCAAAGCCCTCCGCTGCTAGGAGCGGGTATGCGTGTGTTGCGCCTCCCGGGGATTCACCACGATTCAAACGTGGTGGTGGTGACAGGCGCCGCAGGGTCCTTGCTCATCAATGCCGGGACGTCATGGTACCAGGGCCTCCAAGTCGAACGTGTCAAAGGGGTGATTGGGGAAGACCAACCGCTCGATCGGATTTTACTCACCAGCAAGCGATACCCGTGTTCGGGTGGCGCCAAGCATATTTCTGAGATGTTTGGAGATTGCCCAGTTCACATTCACGAAGAAGGTCAAGCTGCCCTTGAGACGGGTGATTTTTTCACCACTTGGGCGAACCGATACGATTCTGATATGCCTCCTCTTCAAACTGAAGTGAGCACCGATGGAGAGGTATTTGCACTGGGTGACGGACAAGTGGAAGCGGTTCACCTGCCGGGTTGTTCACCGGATGGCATGGGGTATTGGATCAAAGAGCAGAGCATGATGGTCGTGGGTTGTTTGCTTCCACGCGCTGATCGGCCAGCTCGTTGGGATTTACCAGGTGGGTGTTTACCTGAGTTGATTGAAAGTTTAGAGCAGATTAAGCGCCGTCAACCTTCCGCAATCGTCCCGCTGCAAGGTCCAGCCATTCGTGGCAAAAATCATGTGGCCGAGGTTCTGAGCCGGCATGTGACGTTTTTGCGAGCATGCGAAGAACGGAACGGAGCCGCACCAGTCTCATGGGGACGGCCTGCGCCTACTGCGGTTTGGTACAGTTCGCATCCACCATGGCCGCTGGAAGAAAAAGAAAGTGTCTAAGCAACCACAGGTAGATCAAGCATCAGTGGCTGTGGCTTGTTGCTTCGTCGCTGCTCTGATTCCATAATCTTAGCACGTCTATTGGCTCTCTGTTGGGCTTTCTCTTCAAACGGTTTCATGCCATCGAATCGTGTGGTTTGATTTCCATCCATTGAATAATTAGCACGGTCCCAGCCACTTTGAATGTGGATGATGCTTTGATTCAAGCGCATGCTCGTGATTGGCCCATTGTGCGTGAACAACTTGATTCTACGGTTAGGCACATGTGCTCCGACCATCCATACTTGCCCACCTTGGGTTGCTGCGAGGAACGAAGTCTCACTCGCTGAAACGGTGCACATGGATCGTACGATGCCTCCTTCGGTGGTGAACTTATCCACCAGTTCTAAGTTCGGAAGAGAGAGCAGTGTGACACCTCCATTTGAATCGCCAACAACCGCAATCTCAATGCGAGATGAAGGCCCTTTGAGTACGAGCATGACTGTTGCAATAGCGTCGAGTTTTGCTCTTTTGTTGGTGCCATCGGTTGGTCGCCATTGGATCATGCCGTCGTCCATTGCGACAAGGCATCCTTCTGGTGTGACAAGACTTCGGACAACGACTCTGTTGTTCATACACCGCTAAGCAGAGCCGGGGGTACTCTTTCGTTTCGCACACCCATAAGGTGAAACTGAAAGTGAACGTCAATACGAATCTTCATCTTTGCTGTCCTTCTTCCACTTGCGGTAGCAGGACTTGCAAACACGGACTCGGCCCTTTCGTTGCGTGTAGCCACTGTCGCCCCACACATCGACGGCGTTGTCGATTGAAAGGGAACGGCCTCCAAAACTCTTGTCAGCGAAATTTTCACAGCTGTTGACACCACAGGGGATTTCTCCTTCTTTGGTGGTTTTCTTGCTGGTCTTATCGACGGTTTCGCCAGAGTTCGCCTTGTGCTTTTGTGCCTTTGCTTTGAAGCCCATGGCTCATTGGACCGGTGTCCGATTCATCAAGGTTGGCACCGAACAGTTGTCTCACTGCTCTGATACATACCCAAGTTGACTGAGCAGACCATCGATGAGACGGAGCAAGCCCCTAAGGGTTACTTCAGACACATTGGCAACGCCACAGACCTCAGATTGAGTCCGTGGTGAACCGGATTCGAGCGATGCCTTGTAGATCAGTGCTGCAGCAACACCCATCGGCTTCTTTCCTTGCCAAATATCTTCATGGGGTTGGATCGCAGACCACAGGTGCCCCACCTGAATGTGGGTGTTGGGTGGCAGGTGGAGGTCAGAAATGAATTTGTCAAAGTACTGGTCAGGTGACGAGATTTTGTGGAGATTGAGCCGGCGGGATACTTGACGAATCAACCGAGACAATTCCTTTTCAGTTACATCGAAGGCCTGGGAGATGTCAGGGATTTGACGGGGAAGGTTCTCTTGCCGTGCAACGAGGTATGTGCAAGCGGCGGTGACACCTGCAATCGAGCGACCGGTGACGAAGCCTTCGCCAGACAAACGTCGGTAAAGCCGGGCAGCTTCTTCTTGCAGCGGCTTGGGTAGCCCCGAATTGTCGCGAATGAATTGATTTGCTCGCACGAGGTTTCGTTCCCGGCTCTTGCGAGTTTTGGAACGCTCATCGATAACTCTTCGGCGTCGCCATTCACGACGGGCTTGGGAAGAAATACCATGGCGTCCGGCAGAGCCTGTGTTGAGGTCTCGAACATCGATGGTGGTGTTGAGGCCCTTGTCTGCCAGTGTGTATGTGAGGGGTTGTCCGACACGTGAGCGATCTTGGCTTCGGTCTCTGTTGGTCCACTCGGCTCCAGGGTCGATGACGTTTTCTTCAACGACGATGCCACATGCGTTGCAGGTGATTTCGCCTCGACTTGCATCCATTTGCCAATCCACGACACCGCATTCTTCGCAGGGTCTGGTGTGGCCTTCGACTGTACGCCGAATGGCATGGCTGTTGTCGCCGTCTTCTTTTGGGCCTCGGGAGCTCGTGTTCAGTGTGTTGGTTTCTGGTTTTGTGTCTTGCTTCATCTTCTCAACTCCTTGTTCAGTAGTTGAGAACCTCTCTATATAAAACCCTGTATGGGTATGTGTGGCAGATAATGCCACACTCCTCGTAGGATAGACGGTGTGTTTGGGGTTCTCTCTCAGTAAGCAGGAATCATGCTGAACTTGATATAAAGGGTTGTTTCCATATGTCCAATCTAGAATTTCAAACAACACCGCATCAAGGGAGGGTTCAAAGACGGTACGCGGTTCCAGCCAATCGGGGAGAAACATATGCCAGCAACCGTCATTCTTGGTGCTCAATGGGGAGATGAAGGAAAAGGGAAGTTGGTGGACCGTCTTGCAGAGCAGGCAAGTTGGGTCGCACGCTTCCAAGGTGGCAACAATGCAGGGCACACAGTCGTCATTGGAGAACAGGTGCTGAAGTTCCATCTTCTCCCATCAGGGATCACCCGCAAGGAATGCAACTTGGTTCTCGGTGATGGCATGGTCATCGATCCGTGGGTTCTCGATACCGAACTCAACGGATGGAACAAAACCACTGGAGAAGACCCGAGAGGCGACCGACTCTTCATCAGTGAGCGTGCTCATATTATTCTTCCATACCATTGCCTACTGGACGGTCTGGACAAGAAAATCGGAACAACTGGCCGTGGCATCGGTCCAACATACGCAGATAAAATCAACAGGATTGGTCTGAGGTTTGGCGACCTTGCTGAAATCGACGGTGATGAAGCCTGGACCTCATCGACCGTTGCTCGGATGAACGCAAGCTTGGAAGCAGCAGGAAGTCAAGATCGAATCACAGAAAAACAACTCGCTGAAGACATTGCTTGGATTCGAAGCGCTTACTCAACCAGCATAGCCAACACTGGTTTGATGCTCGACAACGCCCTCAAACTTGGCGAACACGTCATCCTTGAAGGAGCACAAGGGTGCCTCCTCGATATCGACCAGGGTACGTTCCCCTTCGTCACTTCTTCAGTCACCTCCCGTGGAAACGCAAGCCACGGAGCAGGAATTCATCCTGGTCATGTTGGTGAAGTGATTGGAATCACCAAGGCCTACATTACCCGTGTTGGCCACGGTTCGATGCCGACTGAACTGGAAGATGCTGCTGGCGATCACCTTGGAACCGTCGGCCATGAATTTGGTACCACCACCGGGCGGAAGCGACGCTGTGGCTGGTTTGATGCTGTGGTCATGCGACACGCTCAACGGATCAATGGATTCACCGGCTTAGCATTGACCAAACTCGACGTGCTTGGAGGTCTTGAAGAAATCAAGATTTGTGTAGCCTACGAATTGGATGGAAAAGAAATCCTTGAGATGCCTGCAAGTGCTACTGCTCTTGGACGTTGCAAACCAATTTACATCAGCATGCCCGGTTTCCCAGGCCATTCATTGGAAGAGTGGCTCTCCATTGCCAAGAAGGCCAACTCTGAGGGGACTGGATTCAACGCTCTCCCTTCATCTGCTCAATTGTACATCAAGAAGATCGAAGCGCTCGTTGGCGTGCCTTGCACCAGTGTTGGTGTTGGCCCGGACCGTGATGCAACGATTGACCTCACAAATGCGTGAGTCCTTTCATCCTCTTTTGGGGTGAACACTCAAAAAGGAGTGGCACGACCGTTGGCTTACAGGGGCGTTTAGCTCAGTTGGAAGAGTGCTTGGTTTGCAACCAAGATGTCGTGGGTTCAAATCCCACAACGTCCACCACCCTCGTCAAAGAGTCTGAACCCCGTAAGGTTTGGACGCACAAGGTTGCCGGCATCAATACTAAGATGAATCGTACAGATTGAGCGTTGAGGCGATTAAATCACATCAAAGGTCCCGGGAAGAAACTCGCTTTTGGATCGTGAATCTATTCTCGCTCGAGCAACAGCAATGGGTTTGAAACTGAGCGAAGATGGTCAAAATTGGATTCCAATAGAGACTGAGTCAACAAATATTCCGGGAGAAGGTGTTCAAACGTTTCCTGATGATTATGAGCCTTCCAGCGCACTTGCCCTTCTAGACGCTGCTTCATTGGGCGTGAGCATCGGAATGTGGCTCGTGTTCGTATTTATCATTGCATCGATTCTAGTGCCAGTTTTGGGATTCTTAGTTTTGTTATGGTTGTTCTTTATGGCAATTGGAATGGGTCCAATTGAATCCATAGCGCATATACTCGGATTTTTCGGCTAACAAACGGTTCCTGACGCACAAGCGTCAATTGAAAGCCTGCGCTGAGGGCTAACGCAGTGACTATCCTCTGAGCAGTAAATTGGTTCAGGTAAATCAAGAACACACCGTGCAGTATATTCCAAATCGATATCTAACATCAACAAGCAAACTCAAACGTTCTCTTCGTTATGGTAAGCATCAACAACTTGGTAGTCCGCCCAGCCCGACCCTGCAAACTTGAAGAAATACAACCAATCCGTTTCAGAAGTCTGGGAAAATGAACCGGTGATCATGACGCTCTCGCCTTCATACTCGTGCGGTGTTGTATATGCATCCCACTGTGAATACATTCCGGACTGCGTAAAGAATTCATCTGTTCCATTCCCGTTGATTTCAAACGTTGTAATGGTCAATGAAGTGATACTGCTCGTTATGCCATAATCATCATACAAAGATTGTGTGTGTATCGTGTAATTTACACTTGAAATAGCGTGCCCCAAGGGTAATTCCCAATACACGGTATTGGTTGATGTGTTGATGGTGTCTCGTCCCGTACTCAGATAGGTTCCATCATCGTAAATGAACCGAACACCATCAAATGCCAACGCTCTCTCGAAAACGATGGCACAAACATTCTTTGACGTCACATTTTCAACATAAGCGAGTGCGGTAACTTGAGGGCATTTCTTTTCCAGGTCATTGACGCATGTGTCGCCAGCGTGTGCTGATTTTACCCCGTTTGGACAAACCGTATTTATCCAAACTGTATCGTTAAGGTTGGTAAAATTGAAGTTTACACCTTCAAAATCATTGTTATCAAAGCTCGCTCCTGAAAGATTAAGGTTTGTAAAATCTAAATTTGGCGAATTGTAATAGCCAACGTAAGAAATGGTTGCATTTGGACCAAGGAGTCTTGTAGCAGCAGTTTCGTAATCGCCAAACCGATTGAATGGTTGACCATAACTTTGCACTGTGTGGTTATTACCTTCCGGATGGCATGTCCAATCTGCTGGCAAATGCAGTGGGCAATCGAACAGTTGCTGCGATTTGAACGCGGTCAAATTAGAATTTAAAAAGCTAGAATTATCCACCAAATTACCCCCAAAATAAGCATCTGATAAATCAGAATTTGAAAGGTCGGTGCCTGTTAGATTGGAAAGGACAATTGAGATTCCCTTGAGATTGAGTGAAGACAAGTCCTGATTGCTTAAGTCCGCATACTTCAAAACTGCGGATGGACCAACTAAATTGCGATTGATACATTTCCAACCATCCGGTAACGATTGCGGACATGAGAGTATTAACGAGCCTAAGACTTCAGTCAGGTTCGCATTCGCCATCAAGGAATTTGAAAGATTCGCTCCACCCAGGATTGCTCCAGTAAGGTTAACACCGCTAAAATCTAAATTTGAGAGGTCAACATTTCGGAGATTTGCCCCCGGCCCAATTAAGTTTTGATTGAGACAAACCCATTCCGTAGGGAGTACGGATGGGCACGATGCGAGGCTATGGAACTGAACTGAGGTCATCACAACTGTTGACAAATCAACATCTGAGAAGTCGCTTGCCCAACCGTAACTTGTTCGCAATGATGTGTTTGTAAACGAGGCTCCGGTGAACGATACTCCCTCAAACCAAGACTCAGAAATGGAAGCATAATCAAAATTCGCTGTTATAAGATTCGCTTCAAAGAACTGGAAATCGGTGATGGATGTTCGAGTGAAGTTCGCATCATTGAGATCCGCTTGAGCGAAGTTGCCACCCATGAAAACGGAATCCGTAAACGATGCATTGGTGAAAGTGGAGTTGCCAAAGTTTACAGAATAAAAAGACATTGATGAAAAATCAAAATTTGAAAAATCACAATCTGAGAAATCCATCAGGCCACCTCCATACCTACCATCTAAGATTCGTCCTTCGTTTTCCATCGACTCAGTTGTATACGACATAATATCGCAACGGTCAGGGGCGGTTGGAATCGAAAACCCTTCTTGATAACGAGGGGAGACAGATGCAGACTGAATGACCACATCAGTGGAAGGTTTGTCATTCGATGGAGTTAGGATTTTGGAGATTTCAGTCACGTCTTCGCAACCATCAATAATTTCACCAAATACAGTATGATCTCCATCCAAATGGCTTGGCTCGCTGTCTTCAGGTATGATAAAGAATTGTGAACCGCCGGTGTTTGCCGCCCTTGTTTTCGCCATTGAGATGGTACAAGGCAAGTGTAGTAGTCCGTTATCGGCTTCATCAGGGATATTCCAATCTTTTTGTTCCGGACATTCTTCAATGGTCGTTTCTACTCCGTTACAAATCCCATACCAATTGGCAGCATAGCCACCCATTCCATTCATAGATTCAATATCTCCACCTTGAATCATGAAATTGGAAATGATCCGATGGAAAATTGAGCCATCATAATTTCCTTCGGCTACATGCGTCTCAAAACTGTCTGCGTGCATAGGTGCTGCAGAGTGGTTTAATTTGATTGTAAACTCATACTGTTCGGACCCGTGAGATACCTCCATGACAACGTTACTGTAGTTGTAGTAGGACTTGCCCTCCACTTCTACAGGCTCTCCAGAATCAATACATCCTGCTAAAGAAACGGTTGCCATTAAAAATGTCAAAACGAGCGCTAGGACTTTGTTCATAGACTACCCAGCGGGTTGGGGTAAATGAAGACTAGGATTCATCCGATTTCCGTTCAAAATCACAAGGATCCAACTAAACTACAACAGATTGATGTTTGTAAGGTTCTATCAAATGCACGTCAACAACATCCACATACACGATTTTGAAGCCCTACTTGCTCATGATAATAAGCCCTACTGGCCCATGATGATCTGTCCGTCTTCAGACAGCCACTTCAAGGCGATTACGATTAAATCGGAACCAGCCTTATTGAAATCAATGTTTCACAGAGCGAATGTATGCGTCGTTTCGATATGCTGGTACATTCCTGTGCTGGTTACAATGTACGTCTGACCGTCAATGTGGTATGCATCAGTGATGAAGTAAGTATCAAGGATAAAACCAAGTTCAATCAATTCATTGTTTGCGTTTATGACATTCATGGCATAGTAAGTGTCTGCGCATTGGACGCAATCGGCCCAATGGTAAAACACCAATTCGTTGTTGTAAACATAAAGACCTTGAGCGTACGTACTGTACATATCTAGTGGAGTAGAGTTCCAATAACTCTCCACGTCAAATGCTATCGAAACAGAATTTGTTGAGGTATCAAACTTGTAAAAGTTGGAATTGTAATTCGAAGTTTGTGAAACGAAATAAACATCACCCTCGAATTCGAGGTAATTGTGAGGGTTAGACCAGCCAGACTGGTCCCATTGTTCTGTATAGTTCGCAGTGTTCGTATTCAGGTTATAGGCGGTTAAAACGCCGGTGAGGGTATCGTAAACATGTAATTCACCGCCGTCTGTTCCGTTATCGGCTGCGAACAAAATATGCGATCCAGTTTTGTGGACGTGGTACCGCTGAATATTGTTGTACATGCAATCATTTCCACTCCATGCATGACCTGCTCCCGGGTTGATGTCTGCAATCATGTTGGTCGAACCATTTGCAGGCGTGTGTATCCAGAATTCCCTGCCATTCACTCCATTGTCTGCAAGGAAAAATACATGTCCATCCAGCACGTTAAGGCACTCTGGCGAACTGTCACCCGATAACGGGTTAAGATCGGTGACGCGCCATGTGGAAGCATTTGCGGGGTTGTGAGACCATAACTCCGTTCCGTGATTCACCGTTTCTGCCGAGAAGAACAAGGTCTGATTGACCACTCCAAACTCGGAAGGATTGGATGAGTAGGTACCCGGATTGATATCCATAACACGGGCTGTAATATTCATTTGCAAATCATACATCCACAACTCTTCGCCGTAGTTGCCATCATCGGCACTGAAAAACAACTTTGTTCCTATTGTGGCGAATGTAGTATCACCATTGAATGCGTCGCCTCCAGAGTTGATACCATCGATGGAAACGGATTGCCTGGAAGAGAGATTGTACATCATCAATTGGCTCGTACCATTCTCGTCTGCGAGATAGAACACTCCTTCGTTGATTGTAGGTCCAAGCTGTTCCGAAGCAGAATGGATTGTTGTATTAAGGCCAGTTTTAGTGTTGAAATGATACAACGAACCATTTTGGTCATACGTATCGGATTGCATTAGGATATGCGGACCTACGTGATAGTTTTCTGAGTCAAACCAATCATTTACTTTTTCTTGTAAATTGACGGTGACACACATTTCTGTCTGTACTTCCACTTCATCAATGTCCAATATTCCATTGCCTGCCAAACCTGTGAATGTGCTGTTGTCAAACCCTTGCTGAATGGTTCGGTATTCGGTGCAAGTGGCGTACGGTGTACGGTCCATGACCACAAAGTGTTCCACTGTGACTTTGGTAAGCCATGCATCGGTACGAGGTGTTGTTTGGGTCGCAACACCGTTGCACACAGCCGATTGGTCGGTGATTTCGTTAGCGTCAAGTACACTGTTCTGGTTAAGATCCATGCCGACTTCAATAACGACGCCACCTTCAGCGCAGCCATGCAATGCACCAGCAAAGGAAGTGGCATTGGCGAGTGCGCTCATACCTGAGACACCATCTTCACCTGCTGTGCCGGCTTCACCTGCTGCACCGTCTTCACCGGCTTCACCTGCTGTACCGTCTTCACCTGCTGCACCGTCTTCACCTGCTGCACCGTCTTCACCTGCTGCACCTGCTGCACCGTCTTGCCCTGCGGAACCAACAGGTCCGATCAAGTCGATGAACGACCAGCCTGCCGTTGTGCATACTTGGAAGGCCGCATCTGCTTGTATGTGGTACAAACGTCCAAGAGTATCGCTGTTGCATGCTGGCAAATCGCTGCTATTTTCTACACTGTATACCATCCAGTCGTCTGAGAGCGTTTCCACCGGAGTGGAGTCGTCAGCCGGTGGTGCATCGTCGCCACCAATGCAACCACTCAAGGGCATCAACAATAGTAGAGCAAGCAGAAACAAGGTGTAGATTCGGGGCATAAGGTGGCGGTTTCAACGGGGGGATATCAACATTCCCGTAGTTAAAAACGGTCCATTGCAAGGGGTTTGTTGTTGAACTTGTGTTTTGAACACAAAGCGGTAGAGAAATAAGTCGGAAATTTAAATGCACAGACGGTAATGAGTGTTATCCTCGTAAATTGGTGCGACTCTCATTGGTGTTTACACTTCCAAGGGTTGAGGTCGCTTCGGCGCCCAATATTCTAATTAATTTGCTTCGAGGTAGTACGCAGCATTGATGGCTGCTGCAAAACTCATCCAAGCGATGTAAGGCCAAACCAACATCGAAGCTGAAGGAAGAGGTCTGTAAATCAGGTATGCGTAGATACACGTGCATGCGATCATGAGAAAAAGCATAACCAACGAGAGAAGATAACGTTCGGAATTGAACACCGAAGGCCAAGCAAGGTTCAGTGCAAGTTGAAGGATAAACAAGACGACGATGATCTTGAAATGTTCCAACTCGTCTCGCTGATTCACTACCGAATTAAAACTGAAAGCCATGCAGGTGTAGAGAACTGCCCAGATGGGTGCGACGACCCAGCCAGGGGGTTGAAAGAACGGCTCATACTCTGAATTAAAAGTCAAGCATATTCACCATTTTTGGTTGGTTCATTTAGAATCAAGATTCATCGATCGTTGTTTGGAACAACGCCGAAACGGTTGATTGCGGCTTCACCGTCTTTTTGGAAAAGGTAGAGTAGGTAAATCGCCCCTAGAATTGGAACCAGTACAATCAGGAGCCACCAACCTGATTTCCCAACATCGTGAATTCTGCGAACTAGGGCTGAAAGAAGAGGTATTGAGAGCAACAGATTCACAATCAGGTACAGCCAATCGAAGAGGTTAGGCCAAATCAATACCAGGTCTGGAACTTTGAACAATGGGTTGTTCAGCATGGAAAAAGGAATGGTCCATGTCCCAAGCAATGGACCAAATTCAAGGACACAATAGCCCATCAAGGACATGAAGATCGAAAAGAAAGCCGTGTAAAACCAAAATTCAGAACGAGATGCTCTGCTTGAGAAATCAAAGTACTTTTCTCGGATACAAATTTTGATGGCTGTTGAGGGCACCATCATTCCTTTTGGTCGTTGAGATGTTTTCAACGGGAAATGGGACAGATATGACGGTCGTGGCTCCATGGGAAAAGGTCAGACCTCGGGTACTTCTATTTGACTGAAAAACCAATTGATGTTTGGGGATTTTTGGTCAATCCTCGCGCTGTCGTTGGTTTCGGGAGCCACTTTGGCCACTTGGACGGCTGTTACGAGATTGATTGGATGTGTTTCGACCACCAGAGGATCGGTTCCCACTGCTTCTTCCGCCACCCGAATGGGAGTTGTTCCTCTGAGGTTGCTTTTTCTTCGAACCCTTGGGTTCCTTGATCTTCCCAGCTTTTTGGCCTGGTTTTGGAATTGCACCAATGAAATGGAATTCATGGGAGTCGTCGACAGGAATTTCTTTTCCAATTAACTGTTGGATGCCCACTAAGTAGCCCGATTCGGAATCATCACAGAAGGCATAGGCAATACCTGTTCGACCTGCACGCGCAGTTCGGCCAATACGATGGACGTAACTTTCTGGCTCATTCGGCAAATCATAATTGAACACGTGCGTCACACCTTCGACATCGATTCCACGGCTGGCAATATCGGTTGCAACCAAGATGGGAATGTTTCCGTTCTTGAATCCAGCGAGTGCTTTTGTCCGGGCTCCTTGGCTTTTATTGCCGTGTATGGCGGCGGCTGAAATTCCACTTTGATCGAGTTGCTTCACGAGGCGATTGGCACCGTGCTTGGTTCGGGTAAATACAATGCCTCGAGCAACCCGTTCTTGTTTGATAATCTTTACAAGAAGCCGGCGCTTGTCAGATTTACGCAGGAACATAATTTTCTGCTCAATTCGGTCGACAGTGACTTCTTTTGGTGTGATGTCAACCTTGACGGCGTTGCTTAGGAAGGAACCAGCAAGATTGGCGATTGAAGAGGGCATGGTTGCGCTGAACAGTAGGTTTTGTCGCTTTTTGGGCAACAGCTTCAAGACTTTCTTGATGTCATTGATGAACCCCATGTCGAGCATTCTGTCTGCTTCATCCAGCACAAAGAATTCCACATGACCAATGTCGACATGACCTTGGTTGATGAGATCGAGGAGTCGGCCTGGTGTTGCGACCAAGACATCGAGTCCGTTTTGTAATGCCCGAACCTGAGGATTTTGATTGACACCACCAAAAATAACTTTGTGACGGATGTCCAAATGTTCACTGTAAGCGGAAAACCGTTCATCGATTTGCGCTGCTAGTTCTCTGGTTGGTGAGAGAACTAATGTGCGAATCTTTCGGTTTCTCTTTGGTGGGTCTCTGCTCATGATTTGCAATACGGGCAGTGCAAAAGCAGCGGTTTTTCCTGTTCCCGTTTGTGCCACACCTAGGACGTCACGTCCGGCCAGCAATGGGGGGATTGATTGTTCCTGCACGGGTGTTGGCGTTGTGTATCCTTGCTCTTCGATCGCCCGTAGGAGCGGTTTGGAAAGGCCTAAGGTCTCAAAATCAGTCATGTAAATCCCTCGAACGGAGGCTTACAACACCATGTTGTAGTCAACCAGTACATGACGCGGTCCCGGCATCTCCCCTAAAACAAGGTTGGTCTAAATTGGAGCTCTCTACCGTTTGAGGTCAACCATACACCGTTCCGTGTCACAGAATAGGTTGATTTCGTAGCCATTCGAGGTCCGAGATGTAGAGTTGACGGATATCATCGAGACCGAGGACCAGCATTGCCAATCGCTCAAGTCCCATGCCCCATGCCAACACCGGGGTTGAGATCCCAAGCGGTTCGGTGACTTCAGGTCGAAAGATACCTGCCCCACCTAATTCCAGCCACTTACCACGCCATTTTACTTCAATTTCGAGGCTTGGTTCTGTGTATGGGAAATAGGCTGGACGCACCCTGACTTCTGGACAGCCCATCTTGGCATAGAATGTCTTCATGGTCGTGACGAGCATCTGGAGGTTGGCTCCCTCTTCCATAATGATGCCTTCAATCTGATGGAATTCTGGCAGGTGAGTTCGATCGATGGCTTCTTTTCTGAAAACACGGTCGACTGAAAACACTCGGCAAGCTTCGTCTGGGTGGGCTGCGAGGTATTGGATGGTGTTGACCGTCGTATGCGTTCGAAGGAGGCCCTTTTCAGAAGTCGCCTTGGAAAAAGCACCACCCCATCCGACGGAGCCCGTCACTCCACCATGCTCGTGAATGTCGCCCCAGGCCTTGACCAAATCTGCAGGAAGAGGCAGTGAGGCTGGGTTTTCGAGGTAGAATGTATCCTGCATCTCTCGAGCAGGGTGGTCTTGGGGTATGAACAATGCATCCATGTTCCAACCTGCTGTTTGGACATAATCATCGACCAGTTCTGAGAATCCCATCTCTAAGAAAATCGCACGAACTCGTTCGATCAGTGCTTGCATTGGGTGGCTGCGGCCCGTTCGTGGGCTTGCAGACTCTAATGTGACGTCGAATGAACGGAATTCAGCATCTTTCCATGCTTCTGATTGAAGCAATTCTGTGGTGATTTCGGAAACGGCCTCTTTTTCTTCAAGATGTTCGCCACCGAGGTGTGCACCAGCTTCGGTTAACGACCAAGTGCGCGTTGTTTGTTCCGCAATTTCGATAAGGCCTCGACGTGATTTGAAGTGCTCCAGCATTGTTGAGTCTGCCGTTTCGATTGAACACGGTAAGCCCCTGATGAAGGTGGCCCGCTGTTCGATTTCCCGTCCGACATGTTCTGGGTCATCGGATTGAAATGTACCATCGATTAACAGAACGCCAAGGCGTTTGAGCAAACCAACACCTGGGCCGGCTTCATGACGTTCAAAGGCAGACTGAAGGTCAGCCATCGATGCCGACTCTGTGGATTGAATCCAACTCCAGAGGCGCTGTTCAAGGAGTCCCTCTTGCGCTGCTTTGAGGCCTTCTGATGCAGCCTTTACCGTTCGAACCACATGTTCCATGGTTTCCACCATCCCGTGGTTGGTCAAGCCGTGACCGGCAGCCGCAGCAACAGCTTGGTCAGTCCAGTTGCAGGCTTTGAGGACCTCGTTTAAACTCCATGTTCGTCCGACATCCGTTTGCATTGCTTTGAGCATTCTCCGCTCAGGGTTCAGCAATGATGGTGCGTCCATGGTTCTCTCGGGGCGCCCAACGCCCTTCAAATCTGTCCCTGTCCATTGCCCAATATTGCAGGTTCATGAGGTCGAGGCTGCATCCGCTTATTCTTCTTCATCCCAAAGCGCTGAGGCACACGAAGGGCAAACAAACGTGGTTGGTTTCTCACCATCCACAAGCGTCACTGTGCCGCACGGTCCACACAAGATGGATGATTTCTTTGGTTCGTCAAGGGTGACGTCGACACGGTACATGACGCGTCCAGCATCAGGCAGTTGTTCAGCGGTAGGGAGCCAGTTTGCTACGTCTTCGGGTGTCATGCCCCTTTGCGTAGGCATCGACATGCCGACGACAAAAAGAACAACGCCGCACACACCGATGGTCGAACCGATTGAATAAATGCCTCCAACGGTGAAAAATGCCCCAGTGACAAGGCAGATTAGACTGCCAATCAGGAAATTTTCTCTGCCGTTTTTAAGCATTGAATCCCCTCATTCAAGTGCGTTGGCTAACGCCTGTGCGACCTTTGGAATTTGCTCAATTGGCACGGCACACAATCCAATACGTACCCCCCCGGTGAGTGGGACCAAGTAGACGTGTTGCTCAGCGCAAGCCTCTGCGATTGCAGATGGATTTTCATGTTCAAGCCAAGCAAAGAATCCATCGTGTGTCGGATTGAGGGGCACATTGAGTTCATCGCACGCCTTGATGAGGGCACTGCGTCGTTCAACAAGCAGGGCTTGTAGGCGATCTCGTTCTTTGCTCCATGCTGCACCACCTTCGTCAGATGCGTGCATCTCACTGACGGTGTATTGCGATACACGTGGCGCTGCAGACCATGTCTGCCGGCCCGTGACACCCATCACCGTATCGATGCGTTCAGTGACTGTTTCATCGGGATGAAGGCTGACCAACGCGCCGGTTCGCAAACCGTACATGGTATGCGACTTCGAGAGTGAAAGAGCAAAAGTGATGAGCAAGTTTTCTGGCCATGGCCACCCCTCATTCATTGCTTCATACAATGTTTCAGCCCAACCATGAGGTTCATCTGCATACAGATGATAGGCGACATCGAGGAGCAATGTGTGCCCAACATTTTCGTTCACCGAAGCACTTTCCATCACGGCTTCCAACATGGCCATTCGCCCACCAGGGGTGAGGGACAGGCCGGTTGGGTTGTGTGCTGGATCATTGATCCACATCATCACTTTATCTTGGGATGTGCACAAGACCGAAAGTTGCTCTTTGAATCCTTGAAGGTCGAGGTATGGATGAGGTGAGTCATAGGTTGGAAGCAGCGGATAGGTCAGAGTTTTGAGATCGCATCCTGAGAGGAATCCTTTGTAGGGCCCCCAATGTCGGTCACGCAAGAGAACATGATCGCCTCGGTTTGCAAAATTGTTAGCGGCGAGGTACAGAGCGCCAGAGCCACCAGCAGACGCCGTGGCGGTTGTGGAGATGCCCATGGCTTCGAGGTCACTTCGCCGATCACCGAGGGCCAACGTTTTGGCGAGATCGAGGAACGCTGGCAACCCCTTGAGCGGGGCATAGGCTGCAATTTCGACCGGTGGCGCCTTTCGGACGGCTTCATCAACAACGGCGTTGATGGCAAGGGATCCATCGTCCTCGAGCAACGCGCCAATGGTCCCATTGACTGCATCAGCTCCGGTGGCTATGGCTTCCTTGTAGCGGGCCCACCATGCAAAAATCGCATCACTGCCCACTTTTGTCTGTGCGTAGGGATTGAGCAAACCTGCACCAGCATCGTTGTCCATAAGAGGGCGAATGCGGCTGTGTTCTTTGAGTTGTCTCTTGATTTTTGTAAGTTGGACACCCGTTTCATTCATCAAGGGTTAGCCTTTGGCCGAACCATCGCCTGTGTAGCATAGCTGGTAGTGCATCGGATTTGTAATCCGAAGGCCGGGGGTTCGAGTCCCTCCGCAGGCTCCTTTTAACGATAAGACCGTGAACTTGTTTTGTCTCCAGCAAAACATGCTGTTCTAAGATGAATCTCTATTTTTCCAGCCCTTCATAGCGGGAAGTGTGTCGCTGGTGGCAAAGGTCTCTGAAGCGAACGCTCAAGTTCGAAGAGCGGCTGGCCAAAGCATGGTCGCACAACGCTTGGACGGCAAAGCTTGTGCTGCAAGCGTGGAGGACGAACTTCACGACCGCATTTCCGCTTGCCGTTCCGCAGGGGTCGAACCTCATTTGTCCGTCGTGATTGTCGGGGATGATCCTGCCAGCCATGTCTATGTGAATTCCAAAGTCAAAGCGTGTGAACGGCTTGGCATCAAGAGCACCCACATTTCGTTGCCGGAAGACTCCACTGAAAGCGAAGTTCGTGAAGTCATTCAGAGGCTCAACGACGATACCTCACTGCATGGTATTCTCGTTCAATCTCCTCTCCCATCCCACATGGATGAAGAAGCGTTGACCGATTTAATTCATCCAGGCAAGGACGTTGACGGATTCCACCCCGAGAATTTGGGACGGTTGGTCCAAGGGCGTCTCGATGGTATGCTTCCATGCACGCCGAGTGGCGTGATGCGCATGCTCCAGTGGGCTGGAATTGATCTATCAGGCAAGCAAGCTGTTGTCCTTGGTCGCTCTCGAATCGTTGGAAACCCACAAGCGCTTTTGCTTGGCGCTAAAGGTGCAGATGCGACCGTGACGATCGTCCACTCAAGAACTAACAATGCCCAAGCAGTCTGTGCCCAAGCAGACATTGTGGTGGCTGCAATTGGCCGCCCAGAGATGGTCCGTGCAGATTGGATCAAATCTGGAGCGGTGGTGGTTGATGTCGGCATCAACCGTGTTGATGATGATTCCCGAGAACGAGGATGGCGATTGGCCGGCGATGTGCATCCCGAAGTCGCACAGAAGGCTGCTTGGCTTTCACCTGTTCCAGGTGGCGTCGGTCCAATGACCATCGCTATGCTGATGGAAAACACGGTCCGAGCAGCAGAACACGTCGTGGCCCAGTGAGGTGAATGAATGGAACAAAAAGCCCCACGTCTCTCTAGCGCAACCCTCGTTGCAGGCTCTTTATTCGTCGCTTTTGCCGTCATCAATGGGTTGTCGAACTTGGCTTTTGCAAGCGGTTGGAGCATTGAAGAATTTGTGAGTCTTGTTCTGGCAGGTCTTCTTTTCATCGTTTCCTTTTTCGCATCACGAGAGCGCAGTGTTCCAGAATTACCGAACCACCCGAGCGTTCAAGAGCAATATGAGGCCTTTGATTCCACGCCAACACCATACAGCACCACCACCGCTTCACAACCTGTGAAACAACAAGCGGCTGTCCATCAGCCATCTGAACTGGATTTGCTCGCCGCCCTCAACGTGACGGCCTCACTCATGACGGCGGCAGCAGCCCCCTCAAGCATCACAACATCGCCTCAACCCGCGGTTCCACAAGCGGCCGTTCAGCAGCCACCTGAATTCGATTCACTCGCTGCTCTCAATGTGACGGCCGCACTCATGGCTGCTGCATCACCAACCTCTGCTCCAATTCCAACTCCTTCACCAGCCCCCAGTTCTGAGTCGATCACCTCAGCCCTTGCTTCACTGACTTCTGGAGTCCACGGTGCCGCTGCTGCTGAACAGGCAGCACTGCACCCACCTCCACACGTCCATACCGATCAAGGCAGACAGTTCACCCAAAGCATCGGGTCACTCGCCTCAACTGATACACGGACGCCCCTCGCCAACATACCTCTGCCATCTGGTGGTTCTCCAGTCAATGATCCTCAAGAACCAAAGCTTTCGAACACCCTTCCATCCATGCCAGACTTAAGCGATTTGTTGCCTTCACCATACGCACAACCTCAACCAGCCGCAGCGTCACTCCCGGGTTTACCCGATCTTCCAAGCATCGATGATCTTCTCATTGCTACGCCGGCAGAGGTCCCTGTTGTCGTCACAACACCTGACCTTCCGGACCTCGATGGGCTTTTTTGAAAGAAGCGAAGGTCAATAGGGGTTGATTCCATGGTAGAAACAATGTGGTCTGATGCGTTCGATTTGCACAGCCACTCCACCAACAGTGACGGCGAGCATTCAGTCGACACCGTGGCCAAGTTGATGGCTGCTGCTGGAGTCAAGCATTGGGCGCTGACCGACCACGACACCATCGCTGGTTGGGATCAAGCGAAAAAAGCAGCACTTGAAGCAGGAATTGATTTTATTCCCGGTGTTGAAATCACATGTGAGCCAGGACTTCCAATCGTCGAGGAAGAGATGACTTTGTGGGGGCGAGATCGAGCGCCAACATCATGGCATTTACTCGCATATTTCCCAAGTGCAAACTTTTCACCTCAACAGCGAGCAGACTTTGCCAATTGGCTTGCTCCGCTTGGTGAAAGTCGAGGACCCCGCATGCAACAGATGGTAGCACTTGCCAATCAACATGGGTTGAACATCGACATCAAGGCAGTGCTTGCACGAGCGGATGGTTCTGTCGGACGCCCACATCTCGCAGATGAAATGATTGCTCAAGGCTATGCAACAGATCGTCAAGAGGTGTTTGACCAGTGGCTAGGCGACGGTCGCCCTCTTGCGATTGTTCGAAAGAAACCGAGCATCGAAGAAGCAACAGCTGCAGTTCATGCGAGCGGTGGATTTGTTTCATTGGCCCACCCGATCTATTATGGTGTCCCGGTCGAGCCATTGGTGACGTATTGCAAATCAGCGGGTGTTGACGCCATCGAATGTTTTCACCGGAGCCATCCAGATCCTTACCGTCACGCTTTGCTTATGGCAGTACGGAACGGTGGTATGAGTTCCACATGTGGTTCAGATTTCCATGGCCAATCATATCAGCAGTCACCCGGGAACATGCCCCTCCCGCTTGCTGATCTGCCGCCTTCATTGAGCCTCTGATGCCTTGCCTTTCCGGGTGATGGTGTCGAGCATGAGTGCCGCTTCAAACAACACAATGACCGGCATAGCGACCAAGAAAAGTGAGAGCGGATCTGGTGGAGAAAGCAATGCTCCGAGTACAAAAGCAGTGAACCAGATGTGCCGGCGGTAACTTCGGACAACCCGTCGTGAAACCACTTCGAGTCGAAGAACAAGAAGGGTTGCAACCGGAGCTTGAAACCCAACGGCGGAAGCAACAGCCAAATTGGTGATAAAGCCAACATAACTCGAAAGGCGCCATTCTGTTGAAAGACCGACGCTTTGTGCATCGTTCGTGAGGTATTCCAAAAGCATCGGAATGAGGAGGTTCCACGCATAGGTGATCCCGAGGCTCGCAAGAACAAGAACGCCGATCAGGGTTGCCAGCATGGCCAGTGATGGACGAGGGGCAGTTGCTTTCAGTTCATCCAGCCTTTGCTTGAGCGCTGGGTTTTTGCTGCCTCGCCATGCGCCTTCGGTGAGCAGAATTGTCAAGACTGTAAAGCCGGCGCAATACGCCGCCAGTTTCACCTGCAGCAGAATGAACTCAACAGGCGTGATGACGATGATGTTCACGTCATCCGGCAGGCGCTCGGGTAAAATGAGCCATGAAATTACGGATGAGGCAAGGGGGAATGTAGCCACAAAAACCAGGCCGAATACCACGAGGAGGAAGTTCAATCTCCGTCGTAAATGTGCCTTGATATCGAGCAGCAGTCTGCCGCCGGGGCTCTCGAACAGTTCGTTGACTGTGCTGGCCACATCCTCTGCTCCGGCCATGATGTGTGGAGGTGCCACGCCCTCATAACACACACCGTGTGGGACTCATTCGTTTTCCCAAAGGTGAGAGGGGGTGGAATCGATGAGGCTCCTCCCATGTTTGCTGAGTCTGCGCAAACGGTGAACCACAAAGCCTGTGATCCAAAGCGATGGGAGTGAAAGGAGGATCGCAAGCAGCATCACATCTTCGTGGTAATCATTGATCACCCGAACCTGAACCACATCATCCTCTCCCTCGCTCGGGTTGTGCATGACGACCAAACTGTAGACCTTAGGAGCGTCTATTTCGAGGGTCAAAGTAGAATTTGGAGCCACGGTATAATGTTCTCCTAAGGATTTCATCATGCTCCAATCGATGCTTCCATTTTCCATCGCAGGTGTTGCAGATTCAACAATGATGACCACGACCTCGATGGTGATGTTGCTGTGAAGGTTGGTGACAGTTGTATCGACGCTGCTGCCAGGGGAGAACCTCTGAATGATTTCATAGGTCGAATCCTCCGGGCCAAGTTGGTATGATACCCGTTCATCAACAGAATTGGTTTGGACATTGACCGCCATCAAGATCATCGTGACCATAATGAGTGTGACGACGCCTTCGATGAACACGTGCCTTCGAATTTTCTGTGATGTGAACCCTTTGAAGAAACCGCCATGATCATTGCGAAGCCTTGGTTGCAAGTGATGGATGAACAAGGCGCCTATGCCACCAACAAGCATTCCGAGCGGGATGTCAACCAGCCAGTGAATTCCAAGGTAAAGGATGGTGAACATGAACAAAACAGTGTTCACGCAAACAAACACGTGGTAGCGATAATGACGCCAATTTTTCATGGTGCCACCTTGCTCACGAACATGAAGCCAGTTTAGCAAAATAATACCAAAAGGAATGGCGACGTGCAACGATGGCACAGCATTGTCCAATGGGTCATGTGAGGCATAAAACACGCTGTACCATCCTTCATGATAGAGCAAAGCTTCCATTCCAGGGATCCACGAAGAGGTGACTTCAACGTTGAAAAAGAGGTAATAAGGTACGGCAAGGGCGTAAATGAGCAGGTAATTGAGGGTCACTTTGTCCGTCATGTCCCTGTCCCCGGAGTAAGCGAAATACACCGTTGTAACGTAAATCAAAAACAGGTAAATAAACAGGTAATGGAAATTGAGGAAGGACGTTAATGCTTCGTTGGCAAACATGTTCTGAATGTGGAGTGTCAAGTCGCCCTCGAGGGCATAGACCCAAGCAGTCCAGTGCCCTGTCTCCATTTTTATGGGCTCATTCAGGTTGTCAGTGATCGACTTCCAACGAATGATGACAATGTAGCCCATTGCGTGCAAATAGTATCGCTGGTTATGGATGACTTCTCCCCAAGAACGCAATGGCGTGCGCATACCTTTGTCATGAAGTGTGAATGACCAACAGATGACAGGTGTCAAAATCAAAATGAGCCCCAGCATGATATCGTAAGGGTCCATACCCCGTGGAAATCGACTCCTGCTTTATGCGTTCTGACCTTTGAACCGCTGGGGGACAGGTTCACCAAAAGGCACCAGAAACCGAGCAAGAGGTCAAAGGGGAGGGGTCCTGTCATTGAAACGGTACGACCATGTGGCAACAAGCCCCCGAAAACACCCTCGAAAGTTTGAGGCACGCGATTCAATTCCACGATGGTATTGAATTTGACCTTCGATTGACAAAGGATGGTGAGGTGATCATCCATCATGATGAAGATGTTTCCATCGCGAAAGAGCGACTTACCTCCCCGAAGCCTTGGGTTGAAAATTACACGCTCGATGAACTTGAATCATTTGGTTTCTGCTCGTTTCGCTCCTTGCTGGAAGATTCCGTGGTCTTGGAACAATGGCGAGACCACGGCAAGATGGGTTGTGTGGAATTGAAACGACCTCACCCAAAGGCGGACAAGGGTGGTGGTTTTTTTGGAAGGCATGCCCATAAGCGTCATGTCACTGAATTGATTGATGCTGCAGATGTTTTGCTCAATGAATTCGAGGTGCCAAAAGAAAACAGCGTTTACTATGCCTTTCACACCGGTATGCGTCCCTCGATTGAAGCCTCGTCGACTTCGCGCCCGTGGGCTGAATTGTTGCCCTATATTCCCCCTTTTGGAAACCGACAGACCAAACGTCTCAGAGCCCTGCCTCAATTTGTCACGCACTCCTTCGCTCGATTGGTTGAGCGACATCGTTCTTCTGGAGCATCGATGATCCCTTGCGCCATCGAATATTTTGTCCCCCCTATGAACAAACTACCGCTTGGCAAAAAGGTCGGGTTGAGCGAAAAAGGTGCGGAGCATCTCAAAATGGCACAAGGTGGTTTTCCAGTCTATGTATGGCCTACGAGGGCCGATATCGAACATAAATTGCTTGCAGCAGGCCTCACCGGATTAACCGATCATGCCGATCCGAATTTCACTTGGCTTCCTTCTGGCCACGCCCGTTGGACGCGACCTGCGACCCTTCCAATGGATGCAAAGCAATCAGAACTTCTGAACGGAGCCACTGAGGAAAATCACCTTGATGTTCTGGCTGAATTAAAATCTGATGTAACACCGTGGATTGAATGCGACGCAGCGCGAAGGACTGAATTGATGTCCATGTGGTCAAAGCGCTGGTCGTGGCGGGAAGTGGCTCGTCCTGCGTTCAACCCGGCACTCAAGGATGCCTCAAGTCCGCCATGGCAAGCTGTTCGATTGATTGGTCACCGTGGCTCGGGTAAAACCTCGCGCCCAGTGTTCCCTTGAACATCACTCAACGTGACGTAAGGATTGTTGTTCAGCAATGTACTTTGGACGGTAGATTGGTGTGCCTTTACCGTCTCGCATCACGCTTCGCTCATCAACGATTTGAGCACCGATTCCGGCGACTCGTGCCCAACCAAAGAAAGTGGTGTAGTAGGTTGGGTCTGTCAAACCAATATGGTGCAACAGCGCTCCACTTGCGATATCGACGTTGGCATTTGGATTGCTGATCTTAGGATTTTCTGCAAGGACACGAGGAGCCACTTCACGGAGGGTGCGGATGATCTTGAAATTTTCATCATCTGGGCAGATCTCCTGTCCCAATGCAAATTGTACAGTTGCACGAGGGTCTTCGGTTCGTAGGACTGCATGTCCAAAGCCGAAGACAGGTCGCTTTGCATCCAATTCTGCTCGAACAAAGTCCTCAACTTCCTGAGGGTCACTGGTTCCAACTCGGAGAACGAATTCGAGGCAAGATTGGTTTGCTCGGCCGTGCAGAGGGCCAGAGAGGGCATTCATAGCACCAGCCATGGCTGAATAGACCGTTGCTTGGCCTGATGCAATCGCCTTTCCTGTGAAGGTGGAAAGATTTCCGCCGCCGTGGTCCATGTGAAGCACAAGGTAGGTGGAAATCACACGGGTCATTTTGGCCTTGTCCACGTCCTTGAGATCGAGGGCATTGACAAATCGATCGACAAGCGTTGCAGATGGATCATCTGCAGGAATATTCTGGTCGCGTCCATCTCGGATTCGGAAGATGAGACCCATTAGTCGAGGCATGCGAGCAATGAGGTTCATGGCATCTGCTCGCCAATCATTCGTTGTTTCCAGCATACCCAGCGTGTGGATGCCTACGCTGAGCCAATCCATTGGGTGGCCGTTCGGGGGGAGGGTCTTGAGGACCGTTTCGATGTCGCCAGGGATTGTTGCCCGAGACGATAGTTCAGCACGGATTTCTTCGGATTGCTGGGCGTTTGGTAGTTCTTTATTGAACAAAAGATAAATGATGTCCTCGGGGGCAAAAGAGGCCAATTCAGTGATTGGATAACCGCAATAATGAACGCCTTCTGTCGGAGTTACAAATGAGGTTCGACAGGTGCCCACGGGGACTCCTCGCAAACCGGTGTTAAGGTGGTCTGATGTCACCTTTAGCAAGACTTCTTTATCGCTCATTTCAACCCCATTATGTTCATCCACCAAGGCCCCTCGTATAAAGGCGGTTGCTTCACCTTACGCGGTGCCCCGAATAGGTGTAGTGCAGGATACCTAGGCTTCCTTTCGAAATGTTCATTTTCGGCGATTCTCTGGCGGCCATGTACGGAAACCCTTCGAAGATTCACGATCAGCGAAGACATGTATTCTGATGGTTTCACCTTCGACCACAATTGCATCCTCGGCCGTAACCCCGGGGCATGTCTCCTTGACTTCCTTCCAAGCTCGTTCGGTTGCCAAATTCTCAGACCACCAAGGGAAAGCAGCACATTGCTGGGGTCTCACTTCATAAATTGAACATCGCTTTTCGCCATCAAGGAAAATACAGACCTCATCGCTTTCTCGACTTTTGAGGACATACCGTCCATCCAGCGTTTGACGGCAATCGCGTTCAAGCCATACATCAACTTCCAACTCGTGGTGAGCAGAGATGCGTTCAGCATCCGTGGTTGAAAGGTAAACAATACCACCCGGCTCGTCACAACACCTTCCACAGTTTGGCTGGCAACTAAACGGGACACCGCCCATCCACCATCCGCCTTTCATTCCTCTTCACCATCGGGTTTTGATTGGACTGCTGAGATGGTCGAAAGGGTGATTTTTCTTTGGCTCTTTTCCGTGTTGTCTAGGAGGTCAAGCATGTCGACGCTTCCAGCATCAACATCCCATTCACCCTCTGGCGTGAAACTGTCAAGTTCCGAGGGTATTGGATCGTTCTTCGGTGGATTCTTTCTCCGACCGACGCTTCGCTTTTTGCTCTCGATAACATCTTCTTCGAACGGAGGAAGAGGACCTCGCTCAGGGTCGATTTCCACGAGCTCTTCTTCGAGGTGACGCAGATCATCTGCAATTTGAATCAATTCCTCGATGGTTGCTTCGGAGGTCTGCTGGGCCAAGTCCATCATTCGTTGCTCCAGTTGTTCCAAGTGCATCGATCGAGAGGCGATTTCTGACTCAAAGGAACCAAGTGTTCGGTCAATTGTTTCATCGAGGTCGGTGAGAATATCTGCGGCCGTGCTGTAATCTCGCTCTTCGATTCGTCCAGAACGTGCGACTAAATGGGCATCGCGTTCATCTAAATCCAGCACCGAGGGAACTTTCAGGTTCAAATCATGCAGGGCCGTTTTCATGTAGGCCTCATGACGTGATTGAGCATTCCTGGCCATTGATTCGGTATCGAAGTGAGGTGGCTCGTAGGTGTCGTCGCCAATCTCTGGCAATTGAGAGTGAAGTTCAATGCCGCCAATCGCGGTGTCGCTGTACACGACATCCACTGCCTCTGAAATCAACTTTGTCGCAATGTCGGCGACGTTTTCTCGCTCGATTTGCGGCATGACTTGATTGGAATGCACGGGTTCTCCTGAAAGCACAGAGGTGACATCATCACCGTCGAGCAATTCCTGTCCCGATTCAAGGGCGAGGGCAACCATGTCCAAGTTGGCTTTCGTAGCGCGCCAACCAATTTCATGGTGCAAGACCACGCTAGCCAACTGGCCATCATCGAGCATCAGGCTACGCTTGAGCGCAAGTTGTCGAGCGAAGAGGACCATGCTGGTTGCTGCAGGCTTGTGGAGGCGGACCTTTGCAGCGCTGCGAACCAATTCCCACAGCCTTGAGGCAGGCCAGCGTTCGGGGTCGATGCTTGTTGTAAGAACGACATGGACACCCATGTTCAGGGCATAGTCAACCATGGTCCCAAGCATGGCCGATGAAACAGGGTGGTCTGCCATGAGGTGGGTATCATCAATCGCTATCATGCGTGCCTGTGACATGGCCTCTTGCCAGCCTTGAGGGAGGTGTTCGAATTGGAGCAGGTCGCTGGCAGCAAGGAGGTAGACTTCGCCTTCCTGTCTGCGAAGCACCCCTTGTGAAATGGCATGAATCAAATGGGAACGTCCGCTTTCTGACGGTCCAATGAGCACCAGTGGGTTGAGTGCCATGCCAGGAGAATCAACCACTGCTTCGGCGGCTTGGGTCGCTTGAAGGTTTTCTTCGATGGTGAACCACTGTTTGAAACTCAACCGTGATTCCGGGCGAAGTTTGACTGGCCATGGGGCATCAACAGGGGCCATCACACTGTGGTGGAACAGCGTCCCAGGTTCCGGTTGAGCCAGCGATTCGGGCAGCTCATGAATTGTTCTGCCCCGCTGATGATCGAGGACGCTTTCCCAAACGGGTCGTCCATCTGTTTCCATGCCGACAAAGAAATCATCCTTGTCAAGCGGCATTTGACGTTCCTCTATGCTCTCTGCAGTACGTTCACGGAGGCTTTTCAAACGGCTCGATACGATCGATGCAAGGGAGCCATCGTCTGTGTGAAGATTGAGTGAGGGTTGGTGCAGTCTGCTTTCTTTTCCAAGAACAGCATCGGCTACCAAGTCGTAAGTTGGGCGCTCAACGACGCCGACACGCTGCAAAAGCGTCCCCCTTCGCGTGTCAGGGACGGATTGTTTTCCAAGCAAACGGTTCAAACGGGATTTGGGCGGCAGTCCTTTTTGTTTGGTTTCTTGGACTTCCTCGGGCAGTTTTGCTGCGGCCCCTAAATCTGACAACCGTTGCTTTGCTTGGGCAATAGCGAGGTCTAAGTTTGCTTTTCGTGAACTCACTTTTCCCCCTCCCGTTCTTTCCGAAGGCGTTCAAGGTCTTCAAGTTCCCACGAACTCAACTGATCTTCCATTGCAGGGGATGCTTGTTCCCTTGATGCTATTTCTCGTGGCAGGTGTTTTGGCTTTGCATCAGAATCGATTCCGGGTCGTGCTAACAACGGCGTCAATGGTGTTTTGGCGCCGATTGGTTGCCTGTTGTTGACCGCAGAAATTGGTTTTGGGCCACTTCCCAGTGAAGGAAGATGATGGTGCTTTCCAGCAGAGGATTGTTGAGCTGCGGCTTTGAGTGAACCCTTCAATGAAGTCGTGGGTTGGAATGTCTTTTCCATCGCTGTCTGTTGCCTTGCGGCGAAGGAATCGAGGGATGAAGCAATCGCAGCAGGCTTGTTTACTGGCCTTCGCTCGGGGAATGCCGGTGTTGCAAACGGGGCGTGTGCAACTGCAGCAGCGGTTTGAATCCGGTGTTGGTTCGCAACCCGTGGTCCCGGTTGCTTTTTCTTTCTCCGAAGGCGTTGAGCGGTACGGGGCACTCGAGGCTTGCGAGGTGCATCGGAAACAGGTTCCTTAGCGGTTTGTTGTACCATTTCACTTCCTTCCTCAACGACTTTGGCTACCTCGGTGACTGTGTGTTCGAATGGTTTGGCTGGTTCAGTCAGATCCACGTTTTGTTCAGCGAGAACGGTTTGAGGGGGTTCGGCTGCAACGGTTTGCAAACTTGGTTCTTGTCGTTCTTCTTCCGTCCACGCTCGGACGTGTTCTCCGAGGGCTTCGGTGGCTTGTAAACGGTCTTCTTCACTTGCCATTTCATGGCCACCCGTCATTGAGGTGCCCTCCGAAGTGGCCGTTGATGGCGCTGGTGAATGTTCCACTGCTCGTTGAAGTTGCTGTTCAATCCATGTGCGTTCCTCTTCGGTTGGTGGTGCGCACAATGGATGGTCGAGGATCAGTTCTGGCTCGGTGAGCCAGTGTTCAATCTCACTTGGTTGAAGCCGAGAGAGGCATCGGTTCAACCGATGACGTGGTTCCAGTTCGAAGGCGTTCATGTCTGCAGTTGTCAACAGCACATGGTCATCCATTCGGACCCCATCCACGACGTCCCGTAGGAAATCAATCGTGCGGGCATCACCGTTCAAGCCTGAAAGGTATTCCACGCCCTCGATAAGGACGACAGCCCGCATGTTTTCCCATAGAAAGGCATCAATCTTAGTTCGCACGCTTTCCAATGTCGGTTCAAGTGCACGAGGGTGATTTCCAGTTGAAAGCCAATGGCATGCAGCGACTGGCAACTGATGTTCAACGCTGAGCGAATCCACATCATGGCGTGAGATGACGAGGATTGGACGCCCATGGTTGGCTAAATGACCTGCGAGTGTGAACAGCATTGATGGATCTTGAGCATCGAGTAAAAACGCATCACCGGGGCGAATCATACGCTCCATCCCCTCATGGCGTTGCAGATAAGCACGGCTTCTTTGACGCACAGCCTCAGGTGCTTCGACCGTCACTTCGAGTTCTGGTAGGCGGGCTTCTCTCCTCCAACTTCCCGGGCGGAGTTGAACATTCGACCACCAGCGTTCGTGTTCTTCTGTCGATGGTTCAACCGTCTCGAGGTGCAAGAAGGCATTTGGGTGCAAGGTCGAGACACGCTGTGCATCAGGCATGGGCAATTCATGAATTGCAAGCAGGGTTTCAATGGGGAGTGCATCGTTCTCAATTTCCAATAATGCTTCGAGTCCAAACAGAACGGCCTCGCTTTCGTGAATGGCTAACGTTGGGCGCCCTTCAATGAACAAAATATGCCCGACACGTGGCATGGACTCTTTCGGCTTCCTTTCTGTCCTGATGTATCCAGTGGTGGATAACTTGGCCATGTCGGTGGACAAAATCCGGAGGGCATCGCGGTCGCCACGGCGGATTTCCGTGACGTCTCCCTGCGGTAATTCGACCATTTTCCAACACCCCTTTGGGGTGTAACCCTGCTGAAGTGTTCTTGAAGGGTCCGCATGATTTCACTCGACCATAGCCGTTTCAAGCATGAAGCCATAGGACCATCATGGGCGGCGATGAAACACATGAAGAAATTGAACCCCTTGCCGGTGAGGAATTGAATCTGTGGATTGCAGGGCTCGAGGATTTCGATGCACGACGGTACTGGCACGCTCATGAGGATTGGGAGGATCTGTGGAATTCACACAAACGGAGGGGTGCTCCTCAATCCGAGGTTCTGTTTGTTCAGGGTATGATTCAAACAGCAGCCTTGTTGCTCAACCATGAACGCCAAAAAACCCGTGGTGTCAAGAACCTGACCGTAAAGGTCAATGACAAACTCTCATCTTGGTCTTGCGTGTGGGGTATTAACATCGCTGACCACCTTGCCGCAATGAACCTTTTTGGCTCAGATGCAGGCGTTTGGTCAATGGACGCTACGGCCTATGACTTGCAACGCTGTGAGCGTGAAGTTCAAAGTTGACCGCATCGAGGTGGAACCATGGTCGGGCAGGTCGGAAGTCTACCATCGGGGATGCGCCGATTCAATCAGCTCCCTCTCGCACGCCCTTTCATACTCCGCTTTGTGGCTGCTTCTGGCGTACTTCTTACAGTTGTTCTCTGCTTATGTTATGTTCTTGCAACCATCACCGGTGTGGTTTGGCTTGGTTTTTTCCCACTCATCCTGGGAGGTTTTCTCCTGTGGTCCTTGTACAGGTCATCGAGCATGCTCCATGTGCCATTAGCAGTGGATATGAATCACCCATTCATGGACGAAGAGCCAATTGGAAACACCGTGGTTATGGTTCGAATGTCAGACGGGTTGTGGACTGATTTAGGCATTGGAAGAGTTCGTCTTGCTGAAGACGAGTTGCTCGGTGGTTCTTGCTTGGTTCGTGACGATGAAAATTACACCCGCCTCGGCCATTTTAGTCCTCACCTTTTCCAGCATAAAGGCATCAAGAAGCAAGTCGTAATCTTGAATCAAGCAATCGCTCTTCGAGATTTGGTCAACGGAGCAGAGGACAGCATTGAATCCGCCCGTGAACGTGAAGAAATGGATACAGGTTTACTCGATCGTTCTTGGTTCGAAGAAGAAAAGGCAATCGAAATCGAACCTGATGGCCTGCTGAGCAAATTCCGCGGTGAATAATCGAGGCATCGGGTTAAATTCGACCCCCATCTTCAAAACCACCGAGCACGACGCAAAGGTGTGACTAACTCGGAAAAGTGGGGGCTGCAACTCGGGCAATTGAGTCAGACTGAGCAAGAAACCATGCTTGGAACTTCACTTTCACGACGCTTTACTGCTCTCCCACTGTGGCTGTCTCACCCGTCCAACATTGGAGCCTTCTATGGCTTGCTTATTTCTTTGGCTTTGTTGATGCCTTACCGTTTTTCAGGCGAGGACAACAACGCTTGGTTGGCCAATTGGATCTTCCATGCAGCGCTTTTGATGGTGGCATGCCTCCTTCTTGGATTCATGTCTCTGCTGATGATTCGCTGGTCCAAGCGGTTTCCAATAGCGCCTCCGCGACTTCTTCTCTATCCAATGCCGTTTGTCGGCTTGGCCCTTCTCACGCTGGCACGAACCGACATGCTCGAAGCACCGATGAGCCTTGTTTGGTTGCTCCTGTTGCTCCCAGGTCCACTTTATGTTCATCTTTCCTGGGCGCCACGATGGCGTTTGTTGTGCATGCTTGAAGACGGGTCAGATCCGTTTTTGGGCATGGAATCAAAGGACGCTGAGCCAAACGAAGATGCCGCAATTCTTGCTGGTGATGACGAAGATTTACTCTCCGTTGTCGATGAATACGCTGAAGAATAATTCAGATCAGACCAAGTGTTGGTCCGACCTTTTCGAACAACCGCAACACTTCATCGAGGTCATCGCGTGACAAACCTGCTGACATTTGTGTACGGATTCGGGCCTTATCCTGTGCAACCATGGGGAACACAATTGCACCGGCCATGACGCCTTCCTCTCCGAGGGCCTTGGTCATCGATTTTGCTACGCTCGACTCACCACACATCACCGGGATGATTGGCGTGACGGAAGCCCCGGTGTCAAATCCGAGTGATTGCAATTCTTTACGGAAATAATCAGTGTTCTCCCACAGTTTGGCATGATGTTGCGGCTCATCCATCAGGACTTCAATCGCTGCTTTTTGTGCTGCTGCTACGCCAGGTGGTTGAGAACCTGATAGCAACCAGGAGCGTGAATGGTTCAATGCATGTGTTCGGGTCATTTCAGTTCCAGCGAGGATGCCACCTTGTACGCCAAGTGCTTTGGAAAACGATCCGGTTTCGAAGTCGACCTTTCCTTGAAGATTGAACTGAGCCACAATTCCTGCTCCTTTCTCACCAAGAACGCCTTCACCATGACAATCGTCGACGTAGACCATGGCTCCATACTCTTCGGCCAAGGCAGTCACTTCATCAAGCGGAGCAATGTCGCCATCCATCGAAAACACACCATCGGTGATGATCAGCTTACGGCCTGCACCTTCATGGGCTTTCAAAACGGCTTCTAACTCGCCCATGTCATTGTGCGCATAGACTGCACGGCTGGCCTTGGTCAAGCGGACACCATCGATGATGGAGCCGTGGTTCAGAGAATCACTGATGATCACATCTTGGGGACCTGTGACGAGGGTTGG
Source organism: uncultured Candidatus Poseidoniales archaeon (assembly GCA_905182125.1). GTDB lineage: Archaea > Thermoplasmatota > Poseidoniia > Poseidoniales > Poseidoniaceae > MGIIa-L1. The sequence continues at coordinate 63,727 of CAJJAV010000003.1, read as the reverse complement.
AATCAAGCCCACATTGACCGTGTAACCAGCGGAATAAATCAGGGCTGCTTCCACACCTTTGAATTCAGCAACCTTTCGCTCTGCTTCAAGGTGAATGTCCATGGTGCCTGCGATGGCACGTACGCTGCCGCTCCCTGCTCCGTACTTTTCCGTTGCATCAAGCATGGCTTGCTTGACCTTTGGGTGTGTTGTAAGATTGAGGTAGTTATTGGCCGAGAGCATGATGGTGGGCTTGCCGTCCATTCTGCATCGAGGCTGGTTTGGACTCTCAAGGGTAGGAGGTTCCCACAGGAGCGATTTATCTGCGAGTTCATCGTAACGGGCTTTCATCCAAGACATATCACCGGGCATAACATCGCCTCCATTTGACGGGAAGGCGCCCCCGTAGATGTTCCTTTTGGAGGTTCCTTCTCCATCCGAACACCGTCTTTGACCAAGCACCTCAAAAAGGAGGCGTTCGTCGCCGCTCCATGGAGTTGGGCGGCGAAGTCAGCAGCGGGCTCGGTCGCGCCCATGTCTTCATGGCACAACCGCATTACCAAGAGCAATTCCGAGCATTGCTTGGAAAGACCGCTTGGCCGGGAACACTGAATGTGAATGTGTCAGGCACTGATTTGATTGAATACATTGCATTGCGCAAAAAATCTGGCATCGATACATTGGATGCATCTGATGAAGATCGTTCTTCAGCCATGGATGTGGATGTGTCATCGTTTGAGGCTCACCGGATTCGCGGGTTCCTTCGCGACGGGGTCTCGTTTGGTGGTGCAACAGCCTACAAAGCACAATTCACGACAGATTCTGGTACGATACCATGCGCAGTGCTGATCCCAGATTTGACCCGTCACATCGATGTGGTTGAAATCATTGCAGGTGCTTGCCTACGGGAAATGTTCAATCTCGAAGACGGCGCAGTCGTCCAAATTCAATTGGACTAACCATCAACGGTGCCGTACGATTGGCAATTCGCCCAAACGGGCCCACTCATTGTGAAGAATACTTTTTTGCTCATGGCGAGCAGCCTCACGCCATCGTTTCCGCATTGTACGCTCAACGGCAGGTCCTTCGGGGGGTTTAGAAAAACATTGAATCTCAACGGTCTCTGTGTCAAGAGGCATCGACGGCCAATGAACGCCCCAGAGAATCAACCAGTCTGCTGGTGCCACGCCGAAGTCAACTTCGATCTCTGGAGCATCGATGGCGCGTTGAACTTCTTCGGGGCTCACTTCACCAATGCACATCCGGTGAATGGCCATTGCGGTTCGACGGACTTGATTCCAAAGGAAGGCTTTGCCAACGATTTCGAAGCCAACAACTCGGCCATCGACCACCCATGGTTCACATGACAGGATTGTCCGTAGAGGATTCTTGCCTTCTTCGAGGCGAGCGAAATTGCGAGCATCATATGTTCCGACAAATATCTGTAACCATTCGTTAAAAATATCACCGGGGTGGTTCCAAAATTCAATTCCTTCCAAACGGTATCGGTAGACGCGATGTTCAGCCAACCGTGGGTTCCATGATTCATCCACCTCAGTCACATCGAGGAAAGCGATGTCTTTTGGAAGACGATCATCGAGGGCTCGAATCATTTTACGCGGGGTCAGAACTTCCCACAATTCTCGTTTGATGCGCACAACACCTCCGTTGACACGCACATGTACGCCAGCATCGGTTCGACTTGAGAGCACCAAGTTGTGTTCTTCTTCGTCCTTGTCAAGCCACTTGAGTTTTTGAAAGACACGAACCAATTCACCTTGTACGGTTTTGACATCTGGCTGAATTTGACTGCCATGATAAGCATCGCCAAGGTAGCCAATGCGGAAAGCAAGACGAACGGTCGTTCCGTTCGTCATTCGCCCACCTCACTCTTCTTTGCTGAGCATCTCGATGGCTTCCTCTGGGGAATAACCAAGGCCGCCAACAGCCCAAATGAGGGCTTGCTTGATCCATGGCTGAACCATTGGATTCTTTTTGGAAGGGTCCATAACTTCGATTGCATCAACAATGCTTCGGCTGGCATTGAAGAGGATCTCATCTGTAGGGATGTCATTGAGTTCAAGTTTCTTGGCGTATCGCTGGAATTCCTTGACTGCGACAGGAATGCGGCGGCATTCAAGGGCAAAGCTTGCGAAATCAGCAATGTATTCTTCGTTTTCCTCATCGAGTTGCATGGCTTTCTTGTAAGCCATCATGATTTTTCCACCGGGGATCACGTCTTCTTGTGCCTCCATGTTTTTCATGTTGGCAAACTCGGCGTACATGTGGTGAACCTGAGCGTTGGTCTTGTTGGTAGCCATCTTTGCGTCTAAGTCTGCAATTGCGCCGTCAAGGTCGCCATTGCGTAGCATTTCAATCGGTTGTTGGAGGAGTTCGTCATCGCTCATGTGCATCGCCTGTTTCATGCCGGTGCGTTCAGACTTTTCAATCACTCGTTCGAGCGGCTTGAGTTTATTCCTTCGATGCTGTCTCAGTAATTGTCTTCTTCAAATCACTGAGCAGGTGGGATTGGCTGTTTTTCTTGTGCATTTCATTCAGCAAACCTTTGGCTTTTTCCCACTTTCGAATGTTGTACATGCAGTGCTTTGGATCGGGGCGAATGGTGCGAATGGTTCGCTGGTAGGTCATCAGACCAACGACTGTGCGAATCAAGCCCTTACCGGCCCTCTCAGTTGCGGAATCACCGTCTTTGTCAGTTGTCCCAGGAATGGTATGGTTGACAACTGGGACGTTTGATTCCTCGACGATGCCAACGCCAGAATCCGTGAGGACCGTGACGGTAGCGAACCCAAGAAGGGTGCCAGTAGGGGAACGGTTGACCACAACTTCCGAGATGCGATCGAAGAGAATTCGTCGATGAGACCTCGAAAGTAAGAAACTGTGTTCGAAGATGATGGCATCGCTTGTGATGGCATAGTGGAAACTTCGCTGGTAGTAGAACACCAACGCCATGTAGATGCTTACGAAAGCTGGACCTGCGATAAGCGAGTTGTAATCAGGAAGAATTCCAAGCACACCGGAGCCGTCCATGAAAATTCCAGTGACCCAGTTGATTCCATCATCGAGCAGGAAAAGGGTCGGAGCAAGGGTGACGAGCAACAAACCGACGGTGACCCAACGACCCGATGTTGAGACGTTCATTAAGCGGTTCATCCAGGTGATGAACAGCATGACCGCTGTGAGTCCAACCTCTCCGCTTGTGTAGAAGATGGACGCTAGGATGCTGACGAAGGGGTTTTCACTTTCTGTCCCCGGCTCGATTTCAAACAGCAAATGTACGGCCAAAACCAAGATACCTAGAAGGTAAAGGTTCAGGAAAGCAAAGGTGCTTGGGCGCTTGGTTAGCAGCACTTCTTCACCCGTGATCAAACGGAATTTCTTTGCCAATTTGGCTTGGTCAGCCGCATGTTTTGCTTCTTCAGCGGCCTTCGTATCGACCTCTGGGGTTGGTTCAGGCGCCAGTTCAGTATCGGTGGATTCTTCGCTCATAGCAATCGCTCCGTTCTTTTGTGCGGTGGACAACCCAAATAAGACCTTGCCTTCATGCTTCGTTTAGATGCAGTGTCTTTGAACAAAAAAGTCAGAGCGCAGGTCAATGCAACAGCCCCCAAGAATGTTCAGCGTTGCCGCGGGCCCATGCATAATCGGTTTCTTTTCTGATCCCATGTTCATCAATGATCCTCATGCGTTCAAGTTTGAGCGGGTATTCATTGTAGGTCAGGTGAGAGGTGATACCGCCTCGTGTGGGTTGATTGAAGGTCCAATGAGCACGCTCAATGGCCTGAACGGTGAGTTCAATCGTGGTGCGTCCGTTCCACATTTTTATGTTGAACAGCGGTAGTGGAGCGCCGGGGAAGTGTCCATGTTCACCTTCTGCCATATCAGATCCTCGTTTTTCGATTGTGACGTTCGTGAAGCGTTCGCTTCGCTTGTGTTTCCCATCATGAAACAGACCGCCCTGTGAGAGGCCGAGGTGACCAAAATCTCGTCGTTTCCACGGCCGATTATCCCGTGCAGTTACCGTAAACGAAAGGTGGGGTAGGAACCAATCAATGTACGACCCATCGTCAAGATGGAGCACACCCCAGTACCATGGTACCGAAGGTGCTTGGACTGCCACCTTTTGGAAATAAGCGGTTCCTTGGACTTCTTCACCATCGAGTGTGCCAGCGGCTTTGGTCCCGTGAAGGCGGAGGATGTCATAGCCCATGTTGGCAGCATAGGTGGCCGTGGCTTCTCTTGCCGTGGACATTGCCGTATTCCATGGAGTGAGTTTGAGCCGCATCTCTTTGGGCACCTTTGGGTGCTGTGCTTCTTCATCGGTGGTAAGGTTGAGCCAGAACTCACTGAGATCACTCTTGAGTCCCATGCTCAAATCTTCATCCAAAAGGGGAACCACTGCGCCTCCACCTTTTCCAGTTCCAACGTTGGCTCCAGGCCAGTTTGGATGGGTGTCAGGGAGGGCTACAATTCGGCAGATTCGCTTGATAACGGGCTCATGCATTTGCGTTCCATCAAACCACCAAGCACAGACCATTCCGTCGAGTGCCATGCCTTGATGGTCATCGAAACCCGGGCGGCCTTGAGGCATCCATGGGGTGCCATTCACTTCCACGAGCGGGTTGTCTTTTGTTGACCACAGCACCATCAATTGCCGGCCACTTGGTTTTCCATCAGGATCCTCAAGCATCACCAGCCACCACCACCAATCCCATGTGAGATGATGCAACGGTGGCCTGTTTTGCAAGCTCCACATGTTGGACAAATCGCCCGCAAAGGCGGTCATATCATCGTTCATTCAATTTCCTTCCCTTTGAAAATTGCTCCACCGATAAACCACAAAAACGCTCCTTGAATCAGCAAGACAACCGTGGCGATGACAGAAGATGCCAGTCCACTTGAACCGGTCCCTGGCTTCGAATAAAAGAAGTCCAAGGCCAGTGCACTTGATTCGATGATGCTAAGGAAGTTTCCAGGTCCACCGTCTTCAAAGGTGGTGCCTTGAAGCAAGAACATGTCCATGTTTGGCCACACCATCACCGCTGCAGAGTCGACGATCATCAACGCCCAACCAATGACTGAGAACCTAAGGATGGCTGCATCAGGTGCACCCATTGAAACCAAGCACATTCCAAGTTCCCATGCCGCAAATGGGATGGCCAAAACGATGCCATAACGCCACATGACGCCCATGGTGCAGAACAGCATCCCATAGACAAATGAAGCCATCATCGTTGCGAAAACGATAGCCAACCAAACACCGAGGTCTTGGAATCGGAACAACCCCTCACTCGGCCCCATGAATCCAGAAATAGTGGCGAAAATCACCCCGAGCACAATGAAGTAAGGCCATACAATACCGAGGTAGCCTAAAATTCGATAGAGGAAAACTTCGGTTCGTGCGATTGGTTTTGCCAACATAAAATGCATCGTACCTGCAGACATTTCGTCTCGTATCAGGCCCGTGGCCAAGAACAATGGGAGGAAAAGACCGAGCAGAAGGACGAAGCCCATTTTTCCAATGCCGAGCACGAACGCCATGTGCGTTGCTTCCGCAGCGTATGCAGCATCATCGGGATCTTCATCGACGTTGAGGTCATAAACCACTTCCCATTCCCCAGTGTATCGGTTTTGAACCAGCAAAACATCACACTCAATGTTGTTGTTGTTTGCATCTTTCCGGGAGGAAGTGCCATCGTAATTGTAGCAGTCTCCATCGTCATCGAACCCTGTGGATTGTAGATTTGAAGTGCCCTCTAAGGTGATGTCAAAGCCATCTTCGTCGATGTAATTCGATGCGGGTTCGGGTTCGACTGGTGGGTCGAGGAGACCAGGGTTGGAATCCGCCATGTAGGGGTCAGTTCCCAATTTCAATTCTTGGCCGTTGGGGTAACCATCATTGTCGTAATCAAAACTGTCGCCATCGTTGTCCACCGATTCAAAACCGGTTGCCATGACGTCGATGTAGATGAGCATGACCAAGGATATCGCAACCAAGCCCACACCCAAAACCACCCATGTTGAGACCTTTGTACGGTATTGCCGCATGGTGAATTCAGTCAGGGCTGCTGCCTTTCGGTCAAGGGCTCTGTAAATTGTGTTGGGTTTTGTTTGCATCAAACCCCCCCTCCGTTCGTGAGGTAGCCCAAGATCGAAGCCAAATCATCGTCCGGATTGTCAATGGAGTGGACTTTGTGAGCATGATCGACAATCACCTTGGGCAATTGGGCATGGATTGCTCCAAGGTTGTGGGTCTGAATCGTCAGGTTCTTTTGGTCTGGGAAGGAGATACCTTGGACTTCATCCATGTCGATGACATCCTTTGCTAGGGCCTTGGCATCGTCTGTTTCGATGGTAATTCGGTGAGGTATTTGATCGAGTTTCTCTCGGATTGCATGTAAGTTGCCGAGCGCAAGCAGACGTCCATTATGGAGAATGATGATTTGTTCGGTGATCCGCTCAATCTCCTGGAGAATATGGCTGCTTACGAGGACAGTTCTTCCCATTCGTCCCAATTCCCTGATCACGTTCATGATGGTGGTTCTAGCCAGCGGGTCACAGCCTTGCAATGGTTCGTCTAAGATGATGAGATCAGGGTCATTGACAAGGGCATGAGCGATTTTTGCTCGTTGCCGCATTCCTTTGGAATATTGGCCCAACTTCTTGTGAGCCACATCGGCGAGTCCTACGAAATTTAGCACTCGGTCAGCTTCGATTCCAGCTTCAGCGCGTGTCAGGCCATTGAGTCGTGCAAAGGTCGATACGAATTGGTGTGCAGTCATCCAATCGTACATCTTCTCATGTTCTGGGACAAACCCAACTCTTGCGTATGGGGCGGGGTTTTTCCAAGGGTCGGTTCCAAAGAGGCGAATCTTGCCTTGACTTGGCTTGAGTTTGCCCATGAGCAGTTTGAACATGGTTGATTTCCCAGCCCCGTTCATGCCAAGAACGCCTGTAACACCTCCGTTGAGAGCCATGGTGATGTTCGAGAGGGCAAAGATTCGTCCATAAGACTTCGAAACACCTTCCAGTAACACGGCAGGTGCCGTCAAATCTGGTTGCCATTGTTTGGTTTGACCCTTTCCGTCTTGGTCGAAATCCGGCATCATTCGCGAGTCACCTCCATCGTCGAGACCCTTGCACTCAAGGTGTAAAGGGCCAGTGCGTTCATGGCCACAAGGGAAGCAAGCGACCACGTCCATGAATACTGGTCATAGGTTGGTTGGGTCCCAATGATGGTTTGACCGACGTGCGCCATACAGTCGTAAGGTGACAACAGGTAGAGGATTTCACGGTCGAAGAGTGTGGAGACCAAGACCGCCAGAACCTTGGTTCCGAGAACAATCGCTAGAAGTCCGATGCCAGGGAAGAACTTGCCTTTTGAAACGCTGGAGAGAGCCAATCCAATGCTGGTATAGGTGAAGATGAGTAAGAAGCCAGAGAGGAAGGCTGCAAGGAAGAGAGGGAACGTATCCAAAATCCAAGCCCACCCACGCCCTAAGGAGATAATTTCGGCCAAATAGTAGAGCGTCAGGGTGAGAAGGACAACGATTGCTTGAATCAATGCCACTGAGATAAATTTCATACCGACGTAATCAAAGCGCGTGATTGGTCGTGAGAAGTAGAGAGCAGAAGTGCCATGTTGACGGTCTTCAGAGATCACGCTGCCGACAAGTAATGCGGCTACAATGGGGTAGTAGAGGACGTTCCTCGGGAAGAATCCAAGCACATGGCCGTACAAATTGTCACGGCTTACACCCCATAACTGGTGAATCGAAGCCTCACCGAGCAAGCCCGAAAGGAGGGTCAGAGCAGCATCGCTTAGTGATGCGAGGAACACGACGAGGATGAACAATCGAGTTGGCATGCCCCACGGCCTGTGGCCCTTCTTGAAGATACCCAACAAGTGGTGTCGAAGGATAGCCCAGTTCCTCATCCATCGAGGGTTGAGTTCACCTTGCCATGGTTTGTACACTTGCTCAAACACATGCCCCGTGGAGGTTGGTTGAGTCATCTGCGTGTCGCTCAGGTCTTCATCACCTTCGCTTGAACCCCAAGCCGCTTCCATTCGCCCCTGGCCAGTGACGGGTGCTTCAGCACCGTATTCACCGGGTCCCAATTCAACTGGCGGCGTTTCAGTCATGCTCCTCCGCCTCCCATGTGAGCGGGTGCGTCAACCTTTCGCGCAAGGGCAGGAGAGCCAAGCAAATCTTCGCTCGTTTTGATTTCATAACCGAGGTTTTCCATAATCACCAAAAACAGATCTTCGAGGGATGCTTCATATTCATGCATTCGCCGAATTTGAGCACCGGTTTGAGCGGCGCATCGCAAGATTCTGGTTGTTGTGTCTTCATCAGTGTGACCAATTCGCATGACTCGGCCTTCGCGACGCACTGCAAGTCCGTCGGCTTCCATGGCTTCGGCAAGACGAGTTGCACCGCCCCATACATGAATTTCAATTTCTCTGTCGATTGCTTTGAGGTCAACAATTGCTCCTTGAGCTGCGAGTTTTCCCTTGTGGAGCAACACGATGTTTTCGCACACCCGTTCCACGTCATCCATCAGATGCGATGCCATCAACACAGACCGCCCGCCCGCCTTTACCGTGGTTGTCAGCGTTTGAATCATGTATTCACGAGCCTTTGCATCCAGGCCGTTTGACGGTTCATCTGCAATGATCAATTCTGGATCGTGAATCAAAGCACAGGCCAATTTTGTCGCCTGTTTCATTCCGGTGGAGAACGTGCCTATTTTGCGATAGCGTTCTTCACCGAGGCCGACGTACTGCAGGGATTCATGCGCTCGCGCTAGGGCGATGGTTGGGTTCATCCCAAGCAATTCACCCGAATACCTGACTTGATGAATCGCATCCATGTCAGGATTCAACGCATCGTATTCTGGCATGTAGCCAATTCGTGCTCGAATAGCGTCCCCTTCCGTGCGGATATCGTGGCCAAGAACAGTGCCTTCACCTTCGGTTGCTTGAATTAATCCAAGGATTGTTTTGAGGAAGGTTGACTTTCCCGCTCCGTTAGGCCCAAGCAACCCTGTTGCGCCTTTTTTTACGGCCAGATTTAGGTCATCTAATGCCACGTGTGGGCCATAAGATTTGCTGAGGTTCGTGGTCTTAATAATGAGTTCATCGACCATACTTACCCCTCCCTGTACGAAAGGAGGTAAGCGACGCCCCTTGAATGCTACCACGGCATGAGGTCGCCCTTGTTGTCTAAAGGAGAATTCCGCCTCTGGTCTTTACGGCGATTCCTTTCTTGAATCCACCAAACTCATCAGCGGTTCCATTCGAAAGGCCGTGACCGAGCAAATCGCCTTGCTTATTGACAATCAGGCAGGTTTGCGAGGGTTGAATCCAAGCATCAACAGCAAGGACAAAGCCGTGAAACACATTGCGGCCTTGACGAACAAATGGTTCTGCGTCATCATCGACCACAAGCCATGCTGGGCCAACGCCTGTCACCGGTCGCTCAGGGCTGATTCCAAGGCCAGTGGGTGCATCGACGGTTCTCAATTTATGCAGAGCAACCGCACCCGCACCGGTCAAGGACAGTCCACCGTCTCCAAGGCGTGGGCTTGCCAAATGGTCGCCTTCTGGGGTGATGGCGTTCTTGACTCGACCTTGGCGGTTGACGACAAAGGTTGCACCGAGAAGGAGCTTACGTGCCGCTTCAAAGTCGACGTTCATCAACACGGTTAATTTATCCGATACAAGTCGCCTGTAAATCAAAAGTTTTGTAGCTTCTCTGCTCTCACGATCAAGAGGTTTTTCACTTGCTGAAGTGTCATCGGTACCTTCCAAAACGCCTGCTTCGTGCAGTGCTGTCATGCATCGGAATTGGATGCCTTCGCCGAGCATATCGACGGTGACAATTTTTCGTTCTCCAAGGCTCAATCTGTCCAATTCTCTGCGAACCCAAGGTAGGTTTGGTCGCCGACGCCAAAGCCAATCTGGGCCATCAATGTGAGCGTAGGGGTTGAGATCTTCGAGGGAGTAAGGGACGAGGCCAACTGGGGTGAGGATCATGACTTCGAGGCCCGGTGCGTGATGTGTAAGTCGCACCATGATGTCACTGAGACGGTCGCGCCAAGGTCCTGGTGAACCATGCATCACCAGCACATGTTCTTGTCCAGTGCCACCGATTCCCGAAGGTTGCCAACGGTCGATGACTTGCCGGCGTGCTGCAACAATTTGAGGTCGGACAAAAGTGTCTTCCCCGCCCCAAGGTTCTCCGCCTTTGCGGGGGGTTTCTTGAGCGTGAACCAGCCAACTCCATCCTTCTTCCCAGGTGCCTGCTTGTTCACCACGTTCGCGACCCGCGTCGCGATCATTAAGAATCATGTCATCGAGCATCTTGAGTTTCATCATCGCCTGCTGGGGACGTGTTGAAAGCCACAAGAACGCTTCGCGAAGGGCTGGGTGCTGGTGGCTTCGCCGTTCAACAAGCCGCCAGATGGTTCCATCTCGAATGGCCTGCTTGCACCTGCTCAATTCACTCAATGTCATCTCGAGGTTGTACCGTGCAAGTAGTGTTTCACGTTCTTGTTTGCCAAGCGCTTTGACATCGATTGGTGTCACGTTGGCAACACATGGCATCATCATAGGCCACTCCATCAGTGATTCGATTTTCTCAGTCCCCCAAGGCGTCAAAAGGCGCCCATCGCGAGCAAACAATGCATAAGCGGCCGAGTCAAACAAATCTGCACCAAGAGCGATGGACATTGGAAAGAGCATCGGGTGGCCGCAGCCAAACATGTGGACAGGTCGGTGCGGTGGGAGGTAGGGAAGGGTTGCCAGCATGATTTTGGCATAATCCTTGTACTTGTGTTGTTCCATGACGGGGACGATTCCACCGATTGGATGAACTGCGAAATCGAAGGCAGCCATGCCTTTGGCCGATTTGGTCCGAAGGTCTTTGAACAACCCTCCTTGAATCGGTCCGTTGAGCATTGTGGTGCCAGAAGCATCGACGCTCTGTTGGGCTCGTAGGATCGTTTCATCAACGCAATGTTCCACTTGTTCGTGCGTCATATCGGGGCGAGAGAACACATCCAGCATCGTGGCTATGTCAACGCCAATGCTTTGTTGGAATTCTACAATTTCATCCACACCCACGTCCACATCGCCGTAGATGTACGATTGGAATGTTCCAGAATCTGTCATGACAATGCCGGGGAAATCCAACAGTGCATGGACCCCATCAGTCGCAGCCTTGGTCTTCAATTCTTCATGCTTCCAAATGATGTAAGAGTTGGTGATCAGGGCTCCAATGCCATAACGATCCCACATTTCACGAGGTTCGATTGTACGAATGTTCGGGTTGACAACAGGAAGCAATGCAGGTGTTTCGAGCACCCCGTGCGATGTGTGGAGGCGACCCAAACGGGCTCGTCCATCGCGTCCGATGATTTCGAACAGACCTTGGTCCTGTTCTCTGCAAGGCTTTGGGTCTTCCCGTCGCCCTTCCTTCCATGCGCCCATGATGTGGCCCGTCGGCGTGTGTCCTTCAATCCATCCATTCACGGAAGGCGGTCGAACATGCTCGCTTCAGATAAACTCAACTGCGCCATGGGCGAGAATAAATTCTCGACCCAGTTCATCAAAGGAATCGAGGAGAGCTTTGTCGAATCGGACCCTTGCAATTTCTGTATCTTTCTCGAGATCGGTTTTGACCCCTTCAAGTGTGCCAGGTGCAGCACCACAGGACAAGCAGGCCCCTGTCAAATCTAAAATCAAATCCAAAGCCTCAGTTTCCCCCTCAGCCCAGTCTAATTTTGTGACCGCAATACCGCCACCATGGCCATCAAGTGCAGCACGTACTTCGCCGAGCCGGGACAGCAGAGCAGGCACCATTGTTGGCGTATGGATTACGGTAAGAAGCGAAGTGGCCCGGAGTCGTTCTTCCTCTTCGGGATCAACGGTTTCAGCTATGCGCTTTGCTGCTTCTGCAGACATTGCAGCCTTTGCTTCTGCAGCATAGGCGGCGACCAAATCATCTTCCTCCATGCCTCTGGGTTTGAACACCACCATTTCAAGGCTCGGATTTTCATCCTCGGATTTTTCCTTATCCCTTTTAAATAGAAATGTTGCTAAAGCGCTTACACCACTTGATAAGGGAGAGGCGTAAGGGAGTGATGGGTGTGGCGATGAAGGACGAGATGTTACGCGTTGAAAATCTTCATGTCAGCGTTGAAGGTACAGCGATTATCAAAGGGCTGGATTTGACCATCAACCGAGGCGAAATCCATGTAATCATGGGCCGCAACGGCGCTGGTAAGTCAACCCTGGCAAACGTCGTGATGGGTCACCCGGCCTATGAGATCACCGAAGGGAGTATTTTTTTCCAAGGCCAACCTCTTGAAGAACTGGCAGTCTTTGAAAGAGCCCGTGCGGGTATGTTCCTTTCGTTTCAATATCCAGCGGTGATTCCTGGCGTCCAAGTCGGCACCTTCCTCAAAAAATCGGTTGCCTCCGTCCGAGACGAAGCCCCGAAAGGCAGAGCGTTCCGAAAAGAGCTCACTGAAGCAATGTCTCAGTTAGAAATGGACAAGAGTTTCCTCTCTCGTTACGTCAACGAAGGATTCAGCGGCGGCGAAAAGAAACGCCTTGAGATCCTGCAAATGCTCCTCCTAAAACCCAGCTTAGCCTTGCTTGACGAAACCGATTCTGGCCTCGATATCGACGCCTTGCGAATCGTGTCAAAGGGCATTAACCAAATTGCACCACAGGCAGGCTGCCTCATCATCACACACTACCAACGACTCCTCGACCACGTCAAACCCCACTTTGTCCATGCCATGATCGATGGCACGATCGTCAAAACCGGCGGTCCAGAATTAGCGCTCGAACTTGAAGAGCGCGGCTATGATTGGCTTGATATGCCTGCCTGAGGTGAAAAAAATGAACGATGATGCATTAGAAGCAGTAGGCGACTACCGCTACGGTTTCCACGACCCAGAAAACGCCACGATCCGATTCGACAAAGGTCTCTCTGAGCAGGTCGTTCGAGACATTTCTGCCCTGAAGGACGAACCTCAATGGATGACAGACCTCCGCGTCAAAGCATACCGCCATTTCGAAGCACGAGCCATGCCCGATTGGGGCAACTGCAACCTGCTCGATTCAATTAATTTCGAGAACATCACCTACTTCCTTCGTTCATCTGACAAAACTGAAAAGGACTGGGACAATGTCCCTGATGACATCAAGAACACCTTCAATCGGTTGGGCATACCAGAAGCTGAGCAAAAATGGCTTGGTGGTGTCACCGCTCAATACGAATCCGAAGCGGTTTACCACTCAATCAGGGAAGACCTCGAAGAACAAGGTGTCATTTTCCTCGACATGGACACAGGACTGAAGACCCATCCTGAATTGGTCAAAAAGTTCTTTGGAACCGTCATCCCTCACTCTGACAATAAATTCTCCGCCCTTAACACTGCTGTTTGGTCCGGTGGATCGTTCATTTACGTGCCAAAAAACGTCCAAGTTGAGATGCCAGTTCAAGCCTACTTCCGCATCAATGCCAAGAACATGGGTCAGTTTGAGCGAACCCTGATCATCGTTGATGAAGGAAGCACACTTCACTATGTTGAAGGGTGCACAGCCCCAAGTTATTCCACTGATTCACTGCACTCTGCAGTTGTCGAACTCATCGCTATGGAAGGCGCTAAAATTCGTTACTCTACCGTCCAAAACTGGTCGAGCAACGTTTACAACCTTGTCACAAAGCGTGCTGTTGCCTACAAGAACGCCACAGTTGAATGGGTGGATGGAAACATCGGCTCCAAGTTAACCATGAAATATCCATCCGTGCTTCTCAAGGGCGAAGGCGCCCATGCAGAAGTGATTTCAGTGGCCTACGCCGGCGAAGGTCAACATCAAGACACCGGTGCTAAGGTTCACCACCTCGCACCGAACACCACGTCCAACATTCTTTCAAAATCGATTTCCAAGAAAGGTGGACGCTCCTCTTATCGAGGCATGCTCCAAGTCATGCCAAAGGCTACAGGATGCCGTTCAAAGGTTGTATGTGACGCCTTGATCCTCGACGATTCATCGCGCTCTGATACCTATCCTACCATGGAGATTGGCAACGCTACCGCCGATTTGGAACACGAAGCAAGTGTGTCCAAGGTCTCCAGCGATCAACTGTTCTACCTCATGAGCCGAGGCTTCAGCGAAGAAGAAGCAATGGGCTTGATTGTCAACGGATTCTTTGAGCCCTTCACGAGGGAATTGCCGATGGAATACGCAGTGGAACTCAACAAACTCCTCGAGTTGGAAATGGAGGGGTCCATTGGATGAACTACCAACAAATGGCAGTCCCTCCGCGTTCGGCTCATTTGTGGCGTTACACACCTTGGCCCCGAATTCACCCCACAAAAGTGAAGGAACTACCCGAAGCAAGTGAAATCACCTTCACGGTGGAACATGCCGAAGCTGAACCTTTTACGCGAGATGGCCAAAGTGACGACATCGCTCGTGTCTTTCTACAAGACATCGGTGGTTCATCAATGCGGCTCACAATCCACGGTAAAGGTGAGACTGTTCACATTCATGCGCGTGCTTCCGGCCACATTGCCGTTGGCCATCTTGACTTGGTCATCAAAGGTGAAGTCACCGTCTTGGTTCACCTGACGGGTGAAGCAGGTTGGTGCGGTCTGCATTTGACTGGAAGCCTTCAGAAGAACGCTCAGGTCGGCTATGGACTCATCAATGAACTCGATGGCAACAGCAACCTGCTTCGCTGCGAGGATTGGATGGTCGCACGAGATGCATCCCTCGACACAGCAACCCTTTCAGTGGGCGGTTTCAGGTGCAAATCCGACCTCCGGGCAACCCTCAGCGGCCAAGGGGCATCAGTGCGCCAAGCCATCACTGCTCACGGGCAAGGGGCCCGTCACGACGATCATCATGTTGAAATTCACCATCTCACGAGTCATACGAATTCGGATTTAATCGTTAACTCAGCTTTAGCAGACAGCAGCCACTTCATTGCCACAGGGTTGCTGACCATTGCCGAAAAAGCCAACCGGTCGGATGCCGGTCAAGTCTTCCGCAACCTGCTGCTCTCAGAAAAAGCCAGGGCAGAGGCTATTCCTGAACTCGAAGTGCTCGCAGATGACGTCTCTGCTGCACACGGTGCAGCAAGCGCTCCGATCGATCCTACCCAACTGCACTACCTCATGTCCCGTGGCCTAAGCCCGGACGAATCAGAATCCATGGTCGTCAATGGTTTCCTCATCGATGCCTTTTCTAACCTCAAGAACAAAACCCTCACTGAACAAATGCGTACACGGCTCACCGTTCATTTGGAGTGCGAACTGAAGAGGTGATTTATCTGGCATTACGAGATGATTTCCCAATCCTACAACGAACCGTCCACGGTCACCCACTGGTGTACTTGGATAACGCTGCAACAACTCAAAAGCCACAGGTCGTCATCGATGCAATGAGTGAATATTACTCTCGCTCGAATGCCAACGTACACCGGGCAGTTCACACTTTGGCCGGTGAAGCAACCGATGGCTACGAGGGTTGCCGAACCCGTCTCAAAACCTGGTTTAACGCCGAGCGAGCAATCTTGACCAGTGGCACAACCGAAGCCATCAACCTCGTTGCTCATGCTTGGGGTCGTGCGAACCTTACCAAGGACGACGCCATCGTTCTCACTGAAATGGAACATCATTCCGACATTGTACCATGGCAGATGTTAGCAGAAGAACGGGGAGTCGAGATACGCTATGTCCCAGTTCTTGATGACTTCACACTCGACATGGAAGTGTTCGAAGCATCTCTTGTCGGGGCGAAACTTGTGTGCGTAGTCCATACTTCGAACGTGCTTGGGGTCCGAAACCCATTGGAGCGCATCATCGAATCTGCTCATGCCGCTGGCGCGAAAGTGCTGATCGATGCAGCACAGGGTGCGCCGCACGTGCGGATTGATTTCGATGCCTTCGGCGCAGATTTCATGGCCTTCTCCGCTCATAAAATGTGTGGACCAACCGGTATTGGAGCCTTGCTTGTACGCCCAGATGCATTCCAAGAAATGCAGCCATTCATGGGAGGCGGTGATATGATTGAAACCGTGACCACGGAAGGTTCAACCTATCAGGAAAATGAGCACAAGTTCGAAGCCGGAACACCCCGCATCGCTGAAGCCATCGGTTGGAATGCAGCGTTTGGCTGGATGGAATCACTCGACCTCGAGAAAGAACACAAACGCATGCTCGAAATTGCAAGGTACACTGCTAAGGAATTGCGAGGCATGGGCATGACGGTTTACGGGCGCCATGATGACGGTGACAGCGCCGTTGTATCCTTTTTACATCCAAAGTTGCACAGCGAAGACATGGCTCACCTGCTCGACGCAGTTGGCTATGCAGTTCGAACTGGACATCACTGCGCTCAACCTTTGCTCCACCGACTTGGCATTACGAGCACTGTTCGTGCTTCATATTACTTCTACAACACCATGGAAGAGGCAGAGAAGTTCATTGCTCAGTTGAAGATCATCTTGGAGAGGTTTGCATGACTTACCCAGTCCACCTTGTTGAACTCATCGAGGAATTCCAAGAAGTCGAAGACCAAATGGAACGCCTCGAAATGGTGTTTGAAATGGCCGATGAAGTCCTTGTGTTAGCAGTGGATGTCTGGTCCGATGAAACACGGATCCTTGGTTGCCAGTCTGAAGCTCACGTGCTCGTTACCTTGGACGATGGAAAAGTGCTCATGTCTGGTGGCGCTGATGCTCAACTCGTTCAAGGCTTGATGGGAATCCTCTCCATCGCCATCAACGGTGCTGCTCCAGCCCAAGCCCTGTTGCTTTCGCCTGATTTCGCTACGGAAATGGGCATTTTAAACTCCCTTTCACCCGGACGTTCCAATGGATTTAGAAACATGTTCGACAAGGTGATGTTGGAAATCCGAAGACTGGAGGCTTAATTATGGTAGAAAAAGCAGATGTGATGCACCACTTAGATGAAGTTGAAGATCCTGAATTGGAACTGTCGATTGTCGATTTAGGCTTGGTCTATGATGTCCGGTTTGAAACCAAAGACGAAGGCTTGCACGCCGAAATCGATCTTACACTGACCTCACCAGGCTGCCCAGCGGCACCAGAGATCATGGCTGCAACCCACCGTGCAGCATTGATGACCGAGGGATTGAATTCAGTTCACATCAATTTGGTATGGTCGCCTCGATGGGACCCCAAAATCCATGCGACTGAAGACGCAAAGATGGATATGGGCATCTGGGATTGAACCTCAGCGCTTGACAACGACGGTGAGTAAATCGCCGTCCTTGAGCAAATGGTCCAAGCCTACACGTTGCCAATCAAACTTAGCACTCGGTCCTTTTACACGTGCATATCTGAATTTACGAACGAAGTTGCGGTGCAACTTGTTACAAATGTGTTCCACCGTCGTGTCATCTTTAACGATCAACGGTTCTTCCATATCCGCATCCTGGCCCTGTGGTTTGAGGTACACACGCATGAATCCAAGGTTGTCATAGATGAAGTCCTTGAGTTCATCCAATCCAATCCCCTTGAACGCAGAAATTCTCATCACGGGCCAATCTTCGGGAAGGTTGGAGCGTGCCTTGACGAGTTCTTCTTCTGTTGCGATGTCAATTTTATTGATGGCAACAACTGCTTTTTCATAGATTCTGTTTTGTGCGAGACAATCGACAATCTGTTCGGCAGTCGTATCATTTCTGAGGGTTACGATGGCAGAAGTAAACCCAAAGGAACGGATAATGTCGCCGATTTCATCATCAGCCAAATGTGTTTGTTCCACGGTGGTACGAACATCGATACCACCGCGTTCGGTCCGCTTGATGAACACTGGAGGACGGGTTTCATTGAGTCGGAGTCCTGCATTGTGAAGTTCTCGATGAAGAACGTTAAAGTGGGCATCTTGGAAGGGATCGACGATGTACAACACCATGTCAGCGCTTCGAATAACGTTGAGAATCTCACGGCCACGCCCTTTTCCTTCTGCAGCACCCTTGATCAAACCGGGCAGATCCAGAATCTGAATTTTGGCCCCTCGATGCTCCATGACTCCCGGAATACAGGTCAAGGTGGTGAAGGCATAGCCTGCAACTTCGGAGTGGGCATCCGTGACTTGTGAAATCAGCGTAGATTTACCTACGGATGGGAACCCAACGAGTGCCACCGTAGCATCGCCAGACTTCTTGACTTCGAATCCTTTGCCACCACCGCTGGCCTTGGAGTGAGCGTGGGCACGCTCCTCCTTGATTTTCAACTGCGCAATTTTAGCCTTCAGTTTCCCGATGTGAGCGTTTGTAGCCTTGTTCTTCTGAGTCTTGTCAATCTCGGCGCGAATCAATTCGATTTGCTCCTTAATTGTGGCCATAACAACACCCTCCAAGCGCAACGGCGCGTCCCGCATTCTTCAATGCTGTTGCCTGCTTTCTCGACCGAGAGGAGTTTCACGACGGGGGTTTTGAGCCGATGGCATCAAACGGGTTGCGGACTTGGGTCGTTCCATGGGCCTTGAGATGGTGCTCCTCCTCGTTGATGAACCAGCGTTGCGGCATCTGCTTGACATGCAATGGGCAAGCCTCTACTCCGGCATGGAGAAAGGGGCCCTTCGTGACCAAAGGCCACCAAGAGATATGCGCTTGAAACGCCCATTCGATATTGACATCGAAGCTGAGATCTTGGATTGGATGGACTCGTGTGAACTCGAGGGTAACCCAACAGTGCTCGAAGCCTTAGCCTCAACCAAAGAAGCAGAAGAAGGCCTCCTCCACATAATGCATTTCGCAAGCCCGGGCGCATGGGAAGTCTGGGAAGGTCGTGCTTTCCTTTACCTCGATGTGGCGCTCAAAACAAGTGTGCCTCACGTTGACGCTCTCTACAGTGAATCAACATGGATGGATGTTTCAAACCGGCTGAATGGTCTGCCTGAAGAGGAATTTGCTCAATCGGTGTGCCTTGATTGGATGGAACGGCGAAAGGCATTGGGTGAAACGCTCGATGAGAAAGAAGACGCAAAGATTGTTCCCACCTATGAGGCACACGACCGGGCGAGTCGAATCCTCGTCCACGCTGTGACTCGTTGGCAGACCGAAAGTAACCTTGTGGGCATCGTTGGTCGTGAACACTTACGCGCTGCGGAGTGGGGCCATGGGGTCTGGAACCTCAACGAGTTTCTTAGCCGGTGAAACGAGGGGTTCAAAGACCACTTCCTGCACCGACAAACAATGAGCGAAGACGAAGTTGTTGACGACGAAGTTCCGGTCATCGAAGAGGGCATGGAAACCATGGACTTGGCAGAAGAAGTCGAAGTCGAAGTGCAGGACCCTCTGGAAGTTGCACTTGAACGGGCTGAAACAGCCGAAAAAGAAATTGCTTACAAGGACGCTGAAATACAAAATGTCCGCAAACGCTTGATGGCAGAAAAGGCAGACCTCATTCAGTACAGCGGTATGGGCCTTGCACGACGCATGCTCACTGTGCTCGGTGATGTCGACCGTGCTCTTGCCAGTGTCGGCGAGGATGATGAGAGCGCTGTGGCCCAAGGGCTTCGTTTGACACGCAACAAAATGTGGCATGAACTTCAAGCAGATGGGGTCAGCGCTATTGAAGCGAAAGGTCAGAAATTCGATCCCGCCAAGATGGAAGCCATCACCACTATTCCTTCCTCCGAGGCATTCCAGCCCGGTCACGTCGTTGATGTGCTTGAAGGTGGATACATGTACAAACAGCGTGTTCTTACAGCGGTTCGAGTCGTCGTTGCTTCAGAGGAATGAAGACGCAACCTTCTTGATGAAGGCGCTTGATGGAACAGCATGGTCAAGAAGTTTGCAGGCAAAGCTGCGGGCGCTGCGAGCAGAACTGCCAAATCGGTGGCTAAAGAAGCAACGGGTGCGGTGAAACGAAACGTGATTGATGAAGCGACCAAGCCGATGAAAGAAGCGGCCAAAAAGAAGGTCAATGCCTTCTCAGAATCGATCAAATCGAAGGCTGAATCGAAGGTTCGAGAAGTTGTAAAAGAGCAACTGAAGAAAGACGTGAAAAAGAAACTGTTCCGCAAGTGATCATCCAGCATGCACGCCGGTTTCAAAGGTTGAAAGCCGGTACAGTGCATCGTTCTTGATCAACCACTCAATCACAGCCTGTGGGACGGTTGAACTCAGAACTTCGCGCACGGCTTCGTCATCATACACGGTAGAAAGCATCTTTGCTGTTTGACGAACTCGCCATCCTTCATGTTTCTCACGCTCGCTTAATTCGATGGTGTGGACTGGGAAGTTCGCATCATTGTAGAGCGCTGATGTCGTTTCATCAGACGTCACAAGGGTACCTTCACCGTGATGCTTGCGTGCATGTTCAACCCAATTCGGTGGATCGTTGATGTCTTCGATGGTGCACACTTCGACATTGTGGCCAGTTGATTCAGCCCAGGCTACGACCATGGCTGTTCGGTCTGCTGCTGACCAAGGGTTGTTTGGTTCCCATTCACTTTGAGCGGAACCAACGGCGATCATGACTGGTTCATCTGGGAAGGCTGCGGCTGCTTGAGCGATGAGGTATGCATGGCCATTGTGAAGCGGTTGGAATCGTCCGAGCACAATGGCACGCATCATCAATCACCTTCAGAAATATCCTGCTACATCCACTTCGGGGATGGCGTGACCACATGCGCGGAAGCAATCGAGCATTCGAACACAACCTTCGATCATTTCTTTGATCGGAGTTTCACCCATCGAACCAACCCTGAACATCTTTCCTTTGAGATGGTCTTGAGCTCCAATGACTTGCGTGTTGTATTCGTCTTTCAAACGCGATCTCCATGCATCATCGATTCCTTCAGGGTACATGATTGCAGTGACTGACGCACTGCGACCCGAGGCGTCTGCCAGCAACTCAAATCCGAGGTCTGTAAACAAGGTTCGGACACCGTTGGCCATGTGAGCACAGCGGTCCCATCGTGCTTCATTGGTTTCCTTCTGCAAGACTTCCAAAGCAGCACCCCAACCCATGGCGAGGTTGATCGCCGGTGTCCATGGTGTCTGGTCGTCCTCGCCTTTCTTGAGAGCGGAAATCATATCCAGGTAGTAGGTTGGATTTGCATCGCCTTGTTCGCGAATGGCTTTGACCCGTTCGATGTAATGATTATTGATGGCAATGGCCGCAATACCCGATGGGCCTGCAGTGCATTTCTGGGCTCCAACCACGACGGCTTCTGCTTTCCAAGCTGCGGGGTGAACCGGCATGCCACCGACTGAGGTGATGCCGTCGATGATGAAAGAAGTCTCATGACGAGCGCACATTTCTGCGATGGATTCAGCGTCTTGAGTGATGCCTGTGCTGGTTTCATTGTGGCAAATCAACACCGCTTCGTAGCATTTACGCTCCAATTGTCGTTCCACTTCTCCAAGATCGAAAGTCCGACCCCATTCACCCTTCAGGTGCTTGACATTGCAAAACCTGCTGCAGATATCTGCCACACGCTCTCCAAATTTACCGTTGGTTGGGACGAGCACAAGGTCGTTGGATCGGAAGCGATTCGCAATCACCATTTCCATTGCAGCGGTCCCACTGCCGGAAACGACGACCACTTTGTAGCCGTCATCACCCGTCCAAGATTGAGATTTACGATGGGGTGACGAGGGTGTGAGGTCGAACGCAGAACGAAGACCGGAGTTCAATTTCGCCATAACGTCTCGAAATTCTGGCCCACGAGCAGTGATGACTGGCGACCCCATGGCATCGAGGCAAGGCTGACCCATTCGAACGGGTCCTGGGACAAGGAAGCAATCGTCGTCGTAGCCCATTGGTTGTTGCACCACATGGAGGTTTTTCAACACCGTGCATGAAGGTGCTTGGATGCCGCTCTTTGGTCAAGCCGAGATGCCGTTGATTCCCATGGGTTCCGTTGACCTCTTAGGGAGGTGGCATTTGGTTACCCCATGGTGCGCATTGGACTTGCAATGTTACAAGGCGCACGCCATGAACACATCGAAGCACTTCATGGTGCAGCGATGGAACTTGGACTCTCCGTCGAGGTGGTGGAATTGCGCCGTGGCGATCAGGTCGACCACGACCTCGCTGCTCTCGTGTTGCCAGGCGGAGAGTCGACAGCCATGCGAAAAGCGAGTGAAAGCGAAGCCTTGCTGCCTGCCATCTATGCGTGGATGGATGAGCACCAGACACGCCCCGTCTTGGGTACCTGTGCTGGAGCGATTTTGCTCGCATCGCCCGATGGCGACCGAACACCGTACATCGCTGCCTCCATCGCTCGCAATGCTTGGGGGCGTCAACGCCAATCGTTTGAAGCCGAGGTTGACGTAAATTTACCAGTCCCTGAAGCTCACACCGAGGGCCAACACAACGCAGACGTCGACCGTTTCAATCACCGTCCGCTCCCAGTCAGTCAAACCGCGCCGTCTTTGGATTCCAGCCGATATCCTGGTGTGTTCATCAGGGCCCCCCGATTCGAAACCAGTGGCGTTCAATGTGAAACGGTCGCCCGTCTTGATGAAGAGCCAGTCGGCGTTCTTGATGGCAAACGATTGGCGCTGACATTCCACCCAGAACTGACGACCGATCGAAGGTTCCATCGCTGGTTGTTAGCAGAAGCAGACCGCATTGGTTCAGAGGAACCTTAGCGACGGCTTCAAACCAAACCGTCGGCACGACAGGTTGAGTTCCATGGTCACCTCCCTACAAATGGCAACTGAAATCCTCCCTGCAGAGGATGGAGAAGCCGAAGGTTGTGTCCAATGTCAACGGGGCAGTAAATTAGTTCTATTCGTGACCGGCAAGTGCCATTGGGGCTGTGATTATTGCCCCCTGTCAGACAACCGAAAAGAATCCCCCGACATGTTTGCTAACGAACGTCGATGCTCAGATTGGTCAGAAGTGATCGAAGAAGGTCGGGCTATGCGAGCCACGGGTACTGGAATCACTGGCGGTGACCCAATGCTTGACATGGAACGTTCGCTTGAAGCAGTCAAACAACTCAAAGCAGCCTTTGGTCCAGAACATCACATTCATCTCTACACTTCCATCCCCTTTGCGACAATTCATGCCAAGGATTTTGGCGATGCGGGTCTTGATGAAATCCGCTTCCACTTTCTCGATGGAACCGTCAATAAGTACCTCGATGTGATGCAAGCATGTGTCGATGCCGGCATCCAAGTTGGCGTGGAACTTCCATGTGAACCTGATAAGGAGAAGCAATTGTTCCTGCTCCTCGATCAAATTCACGCCTCTCCCGCCTCGTTCTTGAACCTCAATGAATTGGAAATCACTGTTGGCAATCAAGAAAACATGGATGTCCGAGGCTTCAACCTCAGCGGTGGTATCACTGCAGCGGCAGAAGGGTCCGCAGATTTGGCTCTGCGATTGAAAGATGCAGCAGAACCACTCAACTTCCATCTCAAGTATTGCTCAGCTCGATACAAAGATGCTGGGCAATTGCGAGCACGTTTCCGCCGTCGAGGTCAAGCCACCCTTCGCCCCTATGAAGTGCTCAGCAACGACGACACCATCTTGTTTGGTGCCGTACCGACCCTGTTAGCGGATGCTCCCGACGATGTGGCAGAACTCAAACAGGAACTCGGTGTCGCTGATGGGTGGATCCGTTATGATGCTCATCATGAGCGAATTGAATTGCCACTTTCCCTCGCAGAGGAACTCGCTGATCTGCTGGAAGTCCCGGTTTATCTAGTCGAAGTTCACCCTACACATGACCGCCTCGAGGTTGGATTGGTCCACCTCAATGAACATCGCTGAATTCTCCGAAAGGGGTGAACGGCGAGACTTATATCATCGGTGCTTTAGGGCAGACTACCTTAGGGCTCGTGGTCTAGGGGTTATGATGTCGCCTTCACATGGCGAAGATCGCCGGTTCAATTCCGGCCGAGCCCACCAATCATCCTCAAGAGGCGGAATTGCTCCAGTCATGAACACCACTGCTCGGTTTGGTTTGTTCATTGATGCCGGTTCAATTCCGGCCGAGCCCACCAATCATCCTCAAGAGCGGAATTGCTCCAGTCATGAACACCACTGCTCGGTTTGGTTTGTTCATTGATGCCGGTTCAATTCCGGCCGAGCCCACTCGTGACCCTCGATGATTCCTCTGCAGAATTCAGTTGGCTGACTGCTATTTTGAAGGTTTAGGGCTCCCTAAACTTTAGATACCCCCTTCGATACCGCACCGATGAAGGTGAACCCTATGCTCAGTAATTTTGTCAAAAGTTTCCTAATCGTATTTTGTATTTCAACAGCAGGATTGTCGGGGTGTCTTTCGAACCCTGCCGTTTTCGATAAGTGTGATGACAAAGACAACTGCCTCACCATTGCCTTCGAAACCAAGGAAGAATACCAGAACGCAGATGAAAACCCACAACAACTGGCAGATCGCCTTTCTGAAATCCTCGGCAAAGAGGTTGAAATTTATCCAGTTTCCAGCCCTTCAGCAATCATTGAAGCTCTTCGCTTTGGCCATGCTGACGTCGGTTTCCTTGACGGTGGGGCTGCTTGGCTCAGCTGGCAAATCTATGGTCTGGAAGTACTCGCTGCTGAACAAAAAGCGGACGGCCGTCCTTTCTACAACGCCCTCGCTTGGGTTCACAAAGATTCCGATATGGCCCTTGCAGCACAGGATGAAGACAACTCGACGGATCCATTTGAATTGATGGCTGGAAAAACGTCGTGTCATACAGCCGCACTCGGTAGCGCTGGTATGCTTCTTCCCATGGGTTACCTCATTGGAAACGGATACATCGAAGTCGTTGGAGATCCCAATGAAATTGAATCCCTCGAAGACACTGTGACCAACCATTTCTCTGAAGACTCGAGCATTCCTGCAAGCGGTACAACCTACTACAAGTACAAAGGTTCACTTCGTTGCCTCGCAGAAGGCGTTGGTGACATTGCCTTCGCAAAAGACCCAACGGTCCCCTCTTACTGCGGCAATGAAAAATCAAGTGACAATGAAGCATGGTGCTTCAAGGGTGAATTCACCTCCGTCGACGACTACTATGCGCTTCCTACATTTGGAAAAGCGCCAAGCCACCCAGTGATGTTCAACCCTGAATTCATGGATGCGGACAATGTGACTGCCCTGCAAAATGCATTTGCTCAAATGAACAATGAAAGTTCGGGGCTCGACATCTTCGATAACGTCATGAGCACACCTGGAATGACCATTACCAACACGACAAATCACCTTGGCTCGTATGGCAGTCTCATTGAAGATGTTCCCGGTATCAAGGCTTACTTCAACGACAAGTACAACCTAGATTGAGTGAGAGGATTTTTTTGAAATACCTCGCTTTCCTAGGAGTCCTCGTTCTTTTGCTGCCCGCCCTCTCAGGTTGTGTTGCAGAGGAAAGAGAAGTCAAAACCCCTGGTTTTGAATGGCAAGAAAAAATGGAAATCCCTTGTAATTCCAACCTTAAAGATGGCCTGGTTTGCGAAGAATACCTCACGGGTTTCGTAACTCCGGTCGTCGGCCTTCATCATCCACAAGAATCAGAAATTTGGATCGCAGATCTCAGCGGAGTCATTTCTGCATGGGATGGTGAAAGCCTACGGATTGTCGTCAACATGACTGACTTGGTGAGTCTTTGTCATCTTGAACAAGGGTTGTTGAGTTTCGTTTTTGCTGAAGACTTCAACACCTCCCAAAAAGTGCTTCTCTCCTATGTGGAGGACGGCATCTGTGAGGGTCCGAATCAGTCGAAACTAGTTTTAGCAGATGCTGTGGTCGAGAATGGAGAAATAAACGTCAGCACGATTCGACCTTTGCGCGAGGTTCCACAGCCCTACCGTAATCACAACGGCGGCCATCTTCTGGGCATTGGCAACAATCAATACCTCTGGGGTTTAGGCGATGGGGGTGGATCAAACGATCCAAATCAGACCAGTCAAAACCTCTCCTCGCCTCTGGGTGCAATTCACCTTGTTGAGTACAAAAATGGCGATGTGAGCCCCGTGTTGGATGATCCCTCGAGAAACCCATACATCCTGCACCATGGGCTAAGAAACCCTTGGCGCTTCGATGTCGATCCTTCAGGTGGCTTATGGATTGCTGATGTCGGACAGAAATGTTTTGAGGAGATTAACTATGTTCCACTGCATGAACCTCACAATCTGGGCTGGTCAATGCGGGAAGGATTCCATGAATTTAACGAATCTGCAGCATGTGGCTCGTCACCGGTAAACTCAGATTCCAATTACACAGACCCGATTGAAGTCTACCCGCATGAAGGAGGGAATTGCTCGATTTCTGGAGGCGAGTGGATGGATTGGGGTCCAGATCCACTTCGTGACGGTTACCTGTACGGGGATTTCTGCACGGGAACGGTCTGGCTCATCACTGGGACCCTCGGGAACTGGTCCAGCGAGATCATTGCCCAAACAGGCACCATGATTGTTGGTTTCGGGCATGGCCTTGATGACGAACTGCTTATCTTCAGTTGGGCGGGTACGATTTACGTTCTCAAAGACGACTAAGTTCCTTTTTCTTGGAATCTCGAATCGACCCGTTTTTGCGTGTTTATCCCTCGATTGCAGCACCAGTAAGGCCGCCCCAAACCCAAGGTTCACTGATTGAGAACCAATAGAATACGCCCATAGGCAAAGATGCTATGATTCAATGGTGAATCCATAGCCCCTTTATTGGGAGGTGGAAGCTTGCTTGCTCAGTTGCATAGCGAGTTGCTGCATAACCTGCAATGAGTGCGATGGGATAGTTTGCGAACTCCATGCCTCTTGGAGTCCTTTCCACTATTTTGTGACACCCCTTTCCATCTTTCCCTCCCCTTTGGCACGAATTTGGTCTCAAAAATCATGGGTGTGTCGTTGTTAAGAGGCCCATTACGTTCAAGTGATGTGAGCAATTCCGCGTGCCATGGGCTTCTTGCAACAAGCCGATTTTGGCGTGTTTAAAAGGGCTGAAACTTGGAAAGCGTTCGGAATTGCAGCGCTCATGTTTGTCACCATATCCTTCGCAGCGCTGTCCATGTTCGATAGCATGGACGAAATCTTTGCGTCCGATGCTGATCCCGCACCAATACCAAACATGGTGTTTGAATCATTGAATCGCAGTGGCGTTGAATCCAATGTGGTCAACGAAACTGGCTGGATTCACTTGAATGACCACCGAGGTGACATCATCATCCTCGACTTCATGGCCCATGATTGTAGCAATTGCCATGCGGTCCAGGAACACATCGAAACCAACATGGAAGCGTGGATGGATACCGCCAATGCATCCGGGAAAAACCTCAAGATTTTTGGATATGGCGCCTGGTATTCTGAAACCCTCGATTACCTCAACGAAACTTCAGGTGCTTACCATGTACCAGAATACCCAACTGGACTTGGAACTGTAAACACTGCAGAATTGGACGATGGGACGACGACTGACCCGGTCCGGTTATTCACCACTGGTGGGAGCGGCCAAATTCCTGTTGTGATGATCCTTGACGAGGAAGGTTATATCATCGCTAGAGAAGCCACTGGGACTCCTTCAGACGGTTGGAAAAAGTTTGATAGCGTTCTCGAAACAGCCCTCACTGGTTCGGTCGAAGAGACCATGAACAGTCGAATCGCTTGGGAAGAGCCGGACACTTCCTACGTGGCAGTGTTCGTTCTCGGGATGGTGCTCTCAATCTTGGTTTACTTCTCACCATGTGCTTTCCCAGTTTTACCTGGGTTCATTTCCTACTACCTCTCATTGGGTGCCCGGGAAGATGAAATGATTGCAGCAGGGAAAATGAAAACTAAAATGCCCTCTCCTGTGGTCATAGGCTTGCTTTCAGGTGTTGGTATGTGGACATTTTTCGCAGCCATCGGAGTCGTCGCCATCATCATGGGTGAAGCTTTCACCGCCTCGGGTGCAGTGCATTACATTGCCATCTTCATTGCGGCTCTCTTGGTCGTGCTTGGTTCGATGATGCTGCTTGGCATTACCTCTCACATCATGGGCTTCGTCGATAAGATGGTGAGCAAATACAGCACCACTGAAGCAGACGAAACCTTCACGCCTCGTAGAAACATGTACCTCTATGGCATTGGCTATGCTGCTGCATCCATCGATTGTACAGCAGCCGCGGTCTTACCATTTGTTCTGTACCTCAGCACCCTTGGACGAACTGCAACTGGCGTAGGCATTGGTGGCCTAATGATTGGCCTGCTCGTCTTGATGGTCTTCGTGACAGTTATGGTTGGCATGGGTCGTCAGGTAATGATCAATTTCCTCCGTCGTTCAACAGGAATGATCAAGATGGTTGGTTCATGGATGATGATTATGGCAGGTATTAGCCTGACATTGTACCTCACCAATCCATCGCTGGTTGGTCAAATCTTTGGTTAATTAAACGTTCATTGCTCGATCAAAGTCAGCAGCGAACTCTTCAGTTCCTGCACGATCTAAAGCGGGCCGCATCCAATACCGCCATGTGACAACTGCATAACCGAGACCTGTCACGACGTCCCAAAGGTAGTGTTGTTTCGTAAACATGGTTGAGATGATCAGCATGCTCCAAGCAAACAACAGGCACCAGTGCAAGTACTGGACTTTTTTGGTTTCAGAGGGGAACCAGTATCTGAGGACGAACACCACCTGGGTGCTTTGGACAACATGCAGGGAAGGCCAAGAGTTCCAAGGCGTGTCGATTGAATGCATGAAATCGTAAACGGGGAGCCAAAACGAACCTTCTTTCAATTGTTCTTTTATTGGGCCCCGCAAGTCAATTTCCACTGGTGCAATGATGAAGACCAAGAAGACATACCAACAACTGATGGTCATCATTTGATGGAAAATTATGTTCTGTCTCCACATTGTGTCATTCTTATTCCCAAACAGAGCAGCTGCTGGATAGTAAAGATAGAGCGTAATGTAAGGGATGAACATCCATGGGAGAAACCATAAATGTGTGTCAAACGAAAGTGTTGGGTCGAATGCTTTCCTCTGCAAGTAATTGGAGAGGTGATTAATGCTCGTGTAAGGAATGGCATTGAACAACCCCATCATCAAAAGGATGATGATTGTAAGTCGCCTATTTGCCCATGAAGAGCGCTTAGACCAATGGTGTTTCCAAAACCACCATGGTCGTGTCCCGAAGTTCTTCATGAGTGGATGGAATCATGGGCATGGTGTAAAGATAATCCCGGCAAAGCATTTCAATTTGCATTTTGACGCTCCCTTTTTGCAGACTGTACCCGTTCAAACATGGCAACTGCTTGTTCGATACGAGTTGCCTTTTGCCGTTCATGTTCTGCCATCAGTCGCATGTTTCGCTCATCTTCGCTGCGAAGCACGGCCTCCAAAGCTCGAATATGTATCAATTCCCTTTCAACCTCAAGGGTTTGATCACCACGGATCTTTGCACGTGCGACTTCAACTTCGCAAGCGATTGTTCTCAAAGCGATTCCTTCACGGACTTCGATTGCTTTCTGCCTTGCTGTTGCATTGATTTGTTCCTGCTCAGTTCCTTGTTCTACCCGCACTCGATGCAAAGCAAGGTGTTCCGATGATGTTCTTTCAGTGACAGCGTAAACGCTGAGTAAGGTCAAGCCAACAGATGCCAAAGGATGCCTCAAGAGGGCTTCCGCATTCATCGAAAACATTGCTTGAAACTGTTCACTTCGGATGGTTGATTCACTATCGCAATTGGAGAAACTTGCGGCTATGAGTCGTTGGTTCACATGTTCCTTGAAGAGGTTCACAATGTTGAGCCGATTCAAGGTCGACCCATGATTGGTGAAGTAATTGAGCATCTTAGGCAAATCTTCCTTCATGAGCTTCAATCGTAATCGGACATGACCTTGAACTTGCAGTCCTCTTTGTGTGAGAGTTGAAAAAGGAATGGCGATGTCAAACGGACCAGTCATTCCGAAAAGGATTCGACGGTCTGTGGCAGTAGCCCCGAAGATGTTAGCAACATGACGAGTAAAACCACCACCAATTTGGTTGACCATTCGGTCCGAAAAGATCGGTCCAATCTGTCCATCGACGACGAACACACATGCCTCATTTGGCTTGAGGGTAATGTTCCTTGAACGCCAAGTTTTGATCTCATTCCCATCCACCATGCGTGCGATGATGTTTGGTTCGCTTCTCCATTTGTATGCTTGTGCCATCTTCATATTCTCCTTTTCTTTTGTCGTAGTCCATCGAGCAGCATTGTGCGTTCAGAAAAAAAGCCCGTTGCGCTTGTGACCATTTGTTGACATCGTTGAACCAGTCCATGAACGGCCCCCTCTTCTGACGCTTGGGTCAGTTCCCGTTCCGCTGCGTTTGCTATGTTGGTGGCTTTCGTCACCATCATAATTGCATGGTGGTCATGTCGAATCAATCGCTTAAGGTCACCATTTGTGACAGCCCTATGACTTGAAAAAAACGAATTTGGTAGACCCGAAGAAGCTTTTGCGACCTCTTCGATCAAGGCATCGATGGAAGCGCAACATTGTTTGGCAACCAACGCCATCGTCAAGTCGCTGTTCAAAAATGCAGCATCGTGAATGTTAGCAATGTGCGCCCGTGTTCGGCGGGCTGCTCGAATGATTTCATCACGTATGGCACGGTCAGCGGTTCTTCGTTTGCCTTTGGTGTAGCCCTCATAGCCAGCGAGAACTGCTTGTATTCCACGGAGGTAAGGCAAAGCGTCAACGGGTGTTCCTACCATCTTCAAGACCATATTGAAGTTGGTTCCCGAAGTATATGACGCACTGGTGGGTAGGCTCGGGGGTCCCATTTATTCTTCTTCTTCAGCGCTGAACAGATCGGCCCATAAGATCACTCGATCAGCAATGATTTCAGCTTCTTCGGGGTCATGGGTCACATGAATTGCCGCTGTTTTTCGATTTTTTAGCCACCGACGAGTTTCGAGAGCAAGTTCACGCCGTGTGATCAAATCCAAGGCAGAGAATGGTTCATCGAGCAGCAAGACATCTGGTTGTCCAAGCATGGCCCGAATCAGAGCCACTCGTTGTGCTTCGCCTCCAGATAATGATTCCACTCGGCGCTTCTCAAACCCATTCAGATGAACAAAAGCCAGTTCCTCTGCGATCATCGCTCGCTTTTCAGGCTTGGACAATTTTTGTGTGATGCCAAGTGCAATGTTACCTGCAACATTGAGGTGTGGATAGAGTATTGGCTTCTGGAAAAGATAGCCAATGGCATCGGTGTTCCGAGCACTGAGGATCTCGATGGTTCCCTCGTCGATGGTTTCGAGGCCGACAATAGAACGCAGAAGCGTAGATTTACCACATCCACTGGGTCCCAATATCGCAACGATTTCATCGGCAAAAAGCGAGAATCCAAGGCCATCGATGACGCTGGTATCTCCGAAGGACTTGCCCATATTATTAATCTCCAGTACTTTTTTTCTTACCATTCAAAATCCCCCGCCATCGCCTTCTGGCCTGAACCGTTCAGCTAAGAAAAACAAAACAAAAGTGACCAGCATCAGAACCGAAGCCGCCGCCATAGCAGCCGGTTGGACCAGTGGGTCAAATTTTGGACGGGACATCAGTTGATCGACCACAACAGAGAGCGTGTCCCACGAACCAGCGCGGACCAAGAGCCATGAAGCACCGAATTCACCCATCGAAAAGGCCACTGTCAGTGACGAGGCGACCACAGCTGGGCCCCGGACAAACGAGAAATAACCATGATACCATGACCGTATTGGGCTCAAGTTGAGCACTGTCGCCTGTTCGTCCCATTTTGGTTCCACTGCACGCATCGCTGGGAGCATCACTCGGACGACAAATGGAACGGTAAGGATGACGTGTGGGAGGACGGGTAGCAAATCCCATTGAAACAATGATGGCATCCATTTGAGAATGCCAAGCAGCACACCAAGGCCAACCATGACTGCAGACACGGCCAAAGGGAGCAATGTTGCTACGTCCAATGCCTTCGCTAACTTTGGTCGGTTTTGAAGTTCCAATGCGAGAATTGTCGATGCTAACAACCAGCCAGTCGGGAGGGCTATGCAGAGGGTACATACCGCATAGAGGAGGGAATGACTGAGAGCTTCTCCGATGCCCATCGTTGCGAGATCGCCCGACCAAGCAGCGGACCAGCCTGCAGAACTCCACTGATAGGAAATACCAGATCCAATTGCTCCGTGACGCACTCGGAATGATGCCAATAACGCAGCCCCCATTGGGGCCAAGGCGAAGACGATTCCTGAATACACAATGAGTCGGCCCTTCCAGTTCGGAGGGCCTCGTGTGGCTCTTGCTCCAGATTCAGAGATCAAGGAAAATCGGGAAGAGTGGCGTTGTTGGAGTGTTGCGGTGAGGTAGAGGGCTGCTAGAAGGATGAGGCACTGTACAATCGATGCAGACATAACGATTTCACTCGTATCAACGCGATAATTTTCGATGCCTGCTGAGCCGCCACTTTTGGCCATCAAAGATTCGAGGGTGTTGTTGAATGGTGTCAACCATTTGACCAGTGCGAATGAGGTGAAAGAGAATAAAAAACTCAGGGAGGCTGCACACAAAACTGCTGGTCCAACAACTGGCCACCAAAGATGACGGATTCGTCCGATACGAGTTTGGCCCTGTCTTAACAAACCAAGTTGCTCCTCCCAAGCAGGATCTAATCGGGCGAGTGTTGGCTCAACAAATCGGATCATCAGCGATAAATTAAACCAAGCATGGGCGAACACCAGAGCGATGAAGTGACCGGGATGTTGCCATCCTGTACGCTCAGCTAGTTCCCCAATGAGGCCCGTTTCTGTACGCAAATCTATTCCGAGGGCAAACAGCATGCCTTCATCGTCAATCAAGAGGAGAAACCCCATCGCTGCTACAATGGCTGGCATGACAAACGGGACCGCAAATAAAGCACGGTACCAGGTGTCTGCTCGCCATTCATGGCGTCCAAGATGCCAAGCGATTGGAAGGCCAATGATGACTGTTAACAGTGCAGAGGCACTTGCTTCAACCAACGTGAATACCAGTGCTTCACTCGCCCCATAGACGTCGCCAAAACGCCAAAGAGCCTCGATTGGTGTGTGGCCGGTAACAACCTGCAACCTCACGAGAGCGAGAATGAAAGGTAAACTGGCGAGGGTTAGGTAGGCGAAGATGAGGATGAACCGCACAGTTAATCGTGGTGTTTGCCTCATTGTCTGCGAACCCCTCATGATTGCTGAGTGGCCGATTTCCAGGATTCCAACCATGTGTCCATGTTTGTGTTGATCTCCTCATAGGACATTGTCGTGACCACATCAGGAACATCTGCATGGTAGCGGTAGCCATCGGTTTCTGGAAGATCGTAGCCTTCGAGCACCGAATACATCAGGTTGTTTTCTGGCATGTTCACATTGATCTCCTCAGAGAGCAAATAGTCCATGAAAAGTTGAGCACCCTCTGCCTGGGCAGCCCCGTTGATGATGCCGGTGTATTCCACTTGATGGAAATGAGCATGATCCAACATCAGAGAAGTCGAATGAGTGTAATTTCCGGAGTAATATGCTTCCACACCAGGTGAGTGGCAATAGGACACAGTCATCCACGCATCGCCAATGTAGCCCTCTGTGTATTCGCCATATCCACCCGTGTAATGGGTTTCGTATGCTTCGGTCCATCCACTCGTTATGATGGCTTCATTGTCGATCATTGCACTCCACCATGCCATAGCATCGCCTTCAGATTGATGGCTAAAGTACTCCATTGAAGCGATTAAGAATGCTCGCCCGGGCGAGGAACTGACGGGGGATGGGAAGGCGACTTTTCCTTTCCATTCCTCTTCGGTGAGGTTTGACAAATGGGTCGGTACCGACATGTTTGCTTCGCTCAATGCATCTTCATCATAGTTGAGGCACACATCTCCTTGATCAAACGGGACGGCTAACGGCCCGTCGTAAAATACTGAGGCAGAAGCGGATAGGTTTGCTGCAGAGGTGGTGTGAGGTTGAAGGAGGCAGTTCTCAATGGCCGTGGGCAGGTATGTGTTATCCAATCCGATCATCAAATCAGCTTGCTGTGCAGCCTTCGTGAGCATCATTTGGTCGAGGATGCCACCGGCATCGTCAACTTTGATCATTTCGACGGGTATGCCAGTCTGGTTGGTGAATTCATCGGTGACCTGTTCGGAGAGGGCCGTGATGTCGTAGGTAAGGATGCGAAGCGTGCCATCGTCGTCATGACCAGGCGGTAAAACGGTGCACTCATCAACCACTGCGTCTTGTTCAAGGCAGCCGCTTAGTGGAGTGGCGAGGAGGATCAACACCATCAGAGCCATGGATATTTTCATGCTGCAGCACCCCATAGAGCGCCCACGATCTGATGGGTTCTGTCGATCAATTCCAGTGGGTTATGTGCCAGAATGTAGAGGGATGGTTCCCATCCAAATGCCCCTTCATCGAGCAGAACATCATGTTTGGTGGTCTTGCCCTCGAGCGTCCCCTTCGGGGCGTAGCCAAACGTGTAGCCAAGGTGTTCACACGACTTTTTGATGGTTTCAATGTCCACACCTTGGTCAAGCAAAGGTGGGCGAATGTTGAGGGCAGCAACCTTTCCTTCATCTTGGGCATGAACTTGCAACAACAAACTGGCAAGGTGTTTCGAAGTTCCGAACGAAGGGGTTTCATGGTGTCTGAGGGCGCCATCAACCATGGTGATCCTGCCAGGGAAAGCAGCGACTTCATCGGTTGTGAAAGCGCCATGCGTGCATGAAGCAATGTTGAGGCCTACTGCGGGTATGGCGTGCCCAATTCGTTTGACATCCAATCGTCCTGCAGCCCATTCAAGACGTCGGAGGAGCGCTCGTTGTTCTTGGCCAGCATCGAGGTCAAGTCCTGTCAGAGTTTTGTCAAATCGGAGTGTATGGTTCCCAGTGAATTGGAATTCAACGATGACTCGCTGGCGAATAACCTGGGAACCTGGTCCCATCGAGGCAAGGGCCTGAGACAATTCATGGCCCCAACTGTCGATGGTTGCTTCATCAGCTGTTGCACCGAGTTCACGAGGAGATTTTTGCATTTGCCGTGAAATCGTACTTTGAGTCGACCCCATCACGTCTGCAATGTCATTTTGAGACCAACCTTTGGTCCTCAGATCTTTTGCCACATGTTGATGCAGTCGTTCAAGCCATTTGTCGCCAATGTCGCCAAGCATGTCCCTGGCTCCCGACTGGTGTTATTCAATGTTACTCGTAATTTATGCAACATGCATGAGTTTATCGGGGCCTTGGTTCTTGTCGTTCTTCAGGTGCTTCCCGATCGAAAGAACCTGCCAAATCGAGGTATGACGCTAATCTTTCGGCCTTTGAAAGAACAGCCCGGCCCGATGGGGATGGCAGAATCCAGACTTCGACCTCACTCAGGATTGATGGCCAAGAGGGTGGTCTGATGTTGCGTTGTTGAAGGCCATGATCACAACGTGCCAGAGCTGGATGGAAAAGGTGCTTCCATTGCCGCTTACCAACAAAACATAAGCGCTTTAGTGTGCCATTCATGCTAAGTGCATATTTTTCTATGCGATTCAGGAATAGTGGCGTGTTCTCGCGTAGTTGTCCTGGCGTAATATCGTTGGCGTTGTTCCCTGGTTGCTCGATTACGTCACAAAACCCATAGCCATATGATTGGACCAACACATCATCAAACCGAGCATTCGCATCCTGAACGATACCCGATTGCTCGAGGAGGCTCCAAAAACGGTTTGAAGGGTTGGCAAAGAAATGACCACTGCTCCATGTTTCAAGCGAGGGGTTGTGCCCGATGAACACGGTGTGGCATGGTTGATGTGACTCCTGAGGAAGCTTAGCCCGGTATGTTGCCATGATGCTGCTAAAGCACATCGAACATTGTACTTTGCAGTCCCAACTCATCCAAACTTACCACAGCCTTCTAAGAGCCGCCGCGATGGGGAGAGCATAGGGATGGCTAAGATGGAACTCGAAGTGTTTGTCAATCAACTGTGCGAACGTGTTCTTGCTTACATCAAAGCCGCCGAGGCACCAGGTAAAGTAGTGGATTTTATTCCAGCAGCATCCCTTTCCAAGATCACCGATGTCTCGCTTCCACTCGAAGGTCGCGGCGTCGAAGCCGTGTTTGACGACATCGACGAATTTCTAAGACGGTGCGTCAAAACGAACCGTCCTGAGTTCATGAACCCGCTATGGGGCGGACTAAACACCACCGGTTTCGCAGGTGAAGTGATTGCCGCACTAACCAACACCTCGATGTACACCTACGAACTTGCACCCTTTGCCACACTCATTGAGCAAGCCCTTCTCAAGCGTATGGGTGAACTTGTCGGTTTCTCTGGCGGTGCTGGTACACTCGCGACTGGCGGTTCCAACGGAAACATGCTCGGAATGCTGTGCGCTCGGGAGGTTGCGTTCCCCGGTTCAACTCACAGAGGCATCGACGGGACAAAGATGGCGGCATTCGTGTCTGCTGAGTCTCACTATTCCGTCCTGATGTCTGCCAACGTGATTGGTATTGGCCATCGGAACTTGTTCAAAATTGACTGTGATGAAGATGGGCGCATGAAGCCCCAAGCCTTGCTGGATGAAATCGCCCGTGCTAAAGCCGACGGTTTGACTCCCTTCTGCGTTGTTTCGACCTCAGGTACAACGGTTCGTGGCGCTTTTGATCCACTGAAGGCCATCGGTGAAATCGCACATGAAGAAGGAATCTGGCACCACGTCGATGCGGCATGGGGCGGTTCAGCCATGTTTTCGGGGGCGCTTTCCAAGTTGATGGATGGTGTGGAATTCGCCGATAGTGTCTGTTGGGATGCTCACAAAATGATGGGTCTCCCTCTCATTTGCAGTGTGTTCCTCGTCAAACAATCAGATGTCTTGGCCAAGGTATGTGCGCACGGCAACGTAGCGCATTACTTGTTCCATGAAAGCAGCAAGGAACACGATTTGGGAAGGTATTCCCTACAGTGTGGACGCCGAAATGATGCTCTGAAATTATGGCTTGCTTGGCGCGAATGCGGTGATGCCGGTTGGGCTTCACTGGTGGAGAATTATGTTTCACTCGCAGACCATCTTCAGTTGCGCATTGATGACCATCCAAACCTCGAGATGATGTCTGGTCGTTCATGGACCAATGTTTGCTTCCGTTACAAGCCCTCCAAAGAAGAAATGGACCTCAATGAGGTGAATTCCGAACTGCGACACCGCATCATGCAAAACGCTGATTTCATGGTAAGCCGTTCGAACATCGGCGATGATGTCGTGATCCGTTCCGTGATTTCAAACCCAGGTATTACCACCCAATCCCTTGACGCATTCATCGAAGAATTGCTCAGGATTGGTCATGAGATTGAAGTCGGTTTGCCAGGTGAATCTTCGTTCCAATGAAGCCATTGATCACTTCAGACTTCAACCATCATTTCGTCGTGCCAACATACGACTCTTTTAGAGTACGAGCCGATAACATCAGCCATGGAGGAGGCAAATGATTCGTCAGTTGAAGAGTCGACTCAACCTAAATTTCTCAACCCCGGCATACTTGGTTTGGGCCTCCTTGCATCGTTCCTTCAACCCATTGTGCTCACCTTAGCGGGCAAGGACATCAACGACGCCATTTGGCCTCACGCTTATCGGGCTCTCCAAGCTACGATGCTGCTTCGCAGCCACATCACCATCATGTTCCTTTGTTCATTGCTGATGTTCTTCGCTTCGCTTGTTGCGGTTCAAAACCACTTGAAAGGAAAACAACTCCATGTCGTGCATGAGCGCAGCCTCTTGTTTATCCTCGGTCTCTTTAGTGGATTTACAGTGCTCTATTTTCTTCTTGATGTGTTCTACCTGCGTGGCGCATTCCTCCTCTTGCCAACAATGTACGGTGTGATTTTACTGTGCTGTGTCCTCTCAGTGGGCGGACTACCGACGTTGCCAATGCGTGACTCCAAAAGATCAGCCATGACCAGCATGGTTCATTTGCTGAGTATATTTTTCGCAGCTTGGTTGGTCATGCCCGGTATCCCTGCTATGATTGGAATCGCCCCCTCGCCTCCTGATGCGCCACGCATTGGGTACGGTGCTGACCCTGGCCCGTTTGATACAACGATGACCGTTCATCCTTACGACATGCCAGCTGAGGTCTCGGGAATCATTCTTGACGATGAGGCAGACATCGATTTTTCAGTGTACCTCACCCTTCCTGAACTCTCATCAGACCTTCCGTTGGAGAACCTACCGTTGGCTCTGTTGAGCCATGGTTGGGGTTATCCTGTCTATGAGGAATACACCGACTGGATTGCTCATCTATCGGCTCGAGGCATGGCAGTCGCTTTCGTCCAATACCCTTCGCACATCGATCCTCCGATCCCTGATGGCCTCGAAGGAGAAGACATCGAAGGCGCATCCAACTGGCCCCACCACTACTACAGGGCTATGGCGATTGCATCAGCTCTCGATACGCTTGAAGAAGTCGCCCTTTCTGATGAACGCCATACCAGTGTGGACATGGCTCTTGGCAACGTAACCATCGATCCGAGCCACCTTTGGATTGGAGGTCACAGTCTCGGAGGTGCTTACAGCTTCATTCAACTCTATGAATCGCTTGAGCGAGGATGGGGCAATGAGACCTTGTTCATCGATATCGAGTCCGGCTGGACACGCCCGAACCAAGTCGAGCTCCAGCCCAATCTTTCTCGCATGCCGAACAACACGATGGTGCACATCGCTCGCGGCGTCGATGACATGACGGTGGATGCCTGTTACAGCGTGCATCATCAGCAGGTGTTCAGTGACCTGCCTCAGCAGCATGTGCTATACATCGAACTTCAAAGCGATCTGTATGGCTTCCCACGATTGGTCGGTTCCCATTACTTGCCGACTGATTCTGTGCATGATCGTCTCGCCGATTATGGCGTATACCGTCGCATTGACGCTCAAGCAGATTGGGTCGTGGCACGGAGCCGTGGCGACACCATCACAGAAGACTGGGCGTACAACCACCTGATCGACAGTGACCTGCTTCGATCCATGGGGCAGTGGTCAGACGGAACCGACGTGTTGCCGCTTTTGGTTTACACTGATGCACTGAACCAGCACAAAAAATTCGAGTACTGCGCCACCTTTGAAGGCGTCCTGTGACCGATTTAACTTTGCTTTCTTTCCAGTTGCTTGAGTTTAAGGAGCGGCTTGATGTGCCAGCGGCATGAGCGAAGGCGCACCGGTCCGAACCGCCCTCTACGACGAGCATGTTGCACTCGAAGCAAATTTAGTCGACTTTCATGGATTCGAATTACCAATTTGGTATTCGAACATCAAGCAAGAACATCTGGCCACACGAGCCACAGCCGGTCTCTTTGATGTGTCTCACATGGGCTCATTCCGCTTCAGCGGGGTGAATGTCAAATCATGGCTTGAGACACTTGCCACCCAGAAGGTGACATCTGTGGCAGCCCCGCGATGTGCTTACACTCACTTCTTGGACGAAGATGGTCATCTTATCGATGACATGATTTTTGCAGTCGTTAGTGATGAAGAAATCCTAGGAGTCCCAAATGCTTCGATGATTGGAGTCATGTGGGATTGGTTTTCAAAACACCTTCCATCCGACGGTTCCATTCATCTTGAGGACCTATCGGATGCGACATCGATCATGGCCCTCCAAGGCCCGCACGCCAAGGCTATGCTGAGCGAAGTTCTCGGTGAAGCCAATCATGTTGGCCGATTCAAATGGCAAGCCATCGGCGACAACCCTCTGGGTATCACTGGCTGGTTGCAAGGAACCGGTTACACCGGCGAAGCAGGGTATGAGATTTTTGTCCCTAACGGCGATGCACCCAAGTTGTGGCGCGCCCTGATCAACGCGGGTACGGTACCAATTGGACTCGGTGCACGAGATACACTTCGTCTCGAGAAAGGGTTCCTCCTTTCCGGTGTTGACTTTTGCTGGCCGCCACTTGCCGAAGGCGAAAACGGGCCATTCCTTGCCCGAGATTCCTGGGAAACCAATGTTCCATTTGGCTTGGATTTAGACCATGAGTTCATCGGTAAGCACCGCGTTATCAATCACAGCGAAAATGATGCACGTTGGTGGGGCATCAAATACACAGAGAAAGGGCCTCTCCCTCGTCCAGGAAAACCTGTGACCCTGCTTGATGGTACACACATCGGGGCATTGACTTCTGGCGCACCAGCACCGAGTCTGGATAACCTCGGTATCGGCATTGGCTACCTCTCATCCGTGAGCGACGGTGATGAAGTTCTCGTTGTTGCCAGCCCACGAAAGTCTGTGAAAGCAGTTGTCGTCCGACCACCGTTTGTGTGATCAAAAGAGGTCTTCGATGGCTTGAACGTAAGCCTCCTGTTGCGCTTCACCTGTGTTGCTAAATTCGATGCATCGGTTTCGCTGCGAAATGAGTGCTTGTGCAAGGGCGTCCGCATCACCCCATTCAACCGCTGACCCCAGCGCCTCCTTTTCACAAATGTCACCCATAAGGCAACCGGAATTGACGACCGTTGGTATTCCGAAGGATGCTGCATCAAACATCTTGACTGGTAAGGCACCATGCATGATGTTGCCACGCTCGGTCGGATACATTGCATACATCACATCGACATCACCCATGAGTGCGGGCAATGCCGTAGCCTCAAATCCAAGGCTTAGATTCAGGTGGATTCCAAGGCGTGGCGCTTCTCTAAGCAAGTGTTGATGAACAGGTCCAACTGCAGTTCCATCTCCTGCAATTTTTAGATTTGGACGGTCAGATTCCGGTATCTTTTGGATGGCTCTTGTCAACAACTGAAAAGCTTCAATCTCTCTGACCCTCCCCAGGAATGCAACGGTCCATTCTCCATTGTGTTCAGTATTTTTCTGCTTCCTGTCCATTGCTTTGGGGCGATTCTCAACAACGATTGAATCAATATGATTCCTTTTGAGGTACTCTTTGAACCCAGGAGAACGCCCCTCTGGCAAAGAGCCTGAACTGGTGATGACCAAATGGGCTTTGCGTGCCCTTTGCAATGCTTTGCGTTCCATACGGTTTGCTACAAACCGTCTAACAGCGGACTTTGGTCGGGACATTAACGCCCATGTGTGTTGGAGATCGTGCATGTCATAGACCAAGCAACTCTCTGTCCGTGCTGCAATGTAAACACCAATCGCCAATGTATCTGCATCGTGGCAATAAATGCAGTCTGGCGGTTTCGCCAGCAACGTCGACTTGACCATCTTGGAAAAAGCACGAAGGCCCCAAATCGTAGCTAATTTGGCACCATAGGGATAGGTGCCTATTTGGTAGCGCATGATTCGAACCCCATCGACCACTTCACTCATTGTGGAGGTTTGGGCTCGGTCGAACGCATGGATGGTGACTTCGTGGCCTTTTTTGGCGAGGAGAGCGGCGCTTCTTTGCACCCTCGGGTCTGGCGCACAGGCGTTGGTGACCACCATTACAACGCTCGCCATGGTCAAACCATACATGGCCAGAACATGAGGTATTCGGCGCTAGAATCCCTGAGCCCCAAGGGGTGATTATTATGACCGTCGCGCGCTCAGTTTATACTACACCCGAGAATAGGTTTGTTTGCTATGGTTGACCAACTCCCGAATCTGGGCCGCGAGGCCGAAATGCTTGCCATCATGGGTATGTCTTCAATTGAGGACTTATTCGCAGATGTTCCGGACGAAGTTCGGATGAAAGGACCACTTCCTTTGCGTGATGCTCAATCCGAGGAAGAGATCATTGCTGACGCACGACGTTTGCTCGGTTCAAACGTCGCTCTTGGCGAACGTGTCTCCTTCCTAGGTGCTGGACTGTACCGGAATTACGTCCCTGCAGCCGTGTTCCAACTCATCACACGGGGGGAATTCCTCACGTCCTACACACCTTACCAGCCTGAAGTAAGCCAAGGCATGCTCCAAGCCATGTGGGAATTCCAGACATTGATTTCCGAACTTGTTGGTCTTCCAATAGCGAACTTGTCCTTGTACGACGGCTCAACAGCGGCAGCTGAAGCCATCACCTGCTGTGTTCGTGTCCACACACGAAAGGCCACTCAGAAAGACACAGTCTATGTCTCTGAACTCACACCTCCCGATCGTATGTCGGTGGTTGAAAACTACTGTCAGGGCGCAGAAATTAAGATTAAATTATTACGACACAATCCAGATGGAACAGTGAATCTTTCTTCCGCTAAAGATGCGGCAGGCTCGTGTGGCGTCTACGTTGAACAACCAAATCCAATTGGTATTCTTGACGGGGGTTTACCTCTGCTCAAGGAAATCATCGGTGAACACACGGCTCTCATCGTTGCAGTGCAGCCAATTTCCCTTGGCCTCGTCGAAGCACCTGGCGCCTACGGTGCTGACATCGTCGTGGGTGAAGGCCAACCACTCGGCAGCCCAATCACCGGTGGTGGTCCGATTTACGGCATCTTTGCTTGCAGTCAGCCCTACCTTCGCTTGATGC
Organism: uncultured Candidatus Poseidoniales archaeon; assembly: GCA_905182125.1. GTDB lineage: Archaea > Thermoplasmatota > Poseidoniia > Poseidoniales > Poseidoniaceae > MGIIa-L1. The sequence goes on along the minus strand of CAJJAV010000003.1, from coordinate 21,308 downwards.
CAGGACGCATTGTAGGTCGAAGCATCGACGTGGACGGAAAGGAAGCGTTTTGCCTCACCCTCTCGACACGTGAACAACACATTCGCCGTCACCGAGCGACTTCCAACATCTGCACCAATGAAACACTGATTGCTTTGATGGGGGCCATGCACATGTCCCTTTTGGGTCCAGAAGGTCTGCATGATTTGGCAGTTCGTAACATGGCAGCCTGCACCCTCGGTAAGCAAAAGTTGGCTTCCATTGAGGGCATTCATCTCCCGCATGCTTCGAGCCACCACTTCCAAGAATTTGTCATCGAGGTGCCGGGCACTGCAAGCGATTGCCTTGCTTATCTGGACAGCGTTGGCATCGTCGGTGGTTTTGACGTTCATCGCTGGTATGCAGACCGCCCGAACTGGTTGCTGGTCTCGTTCACCGATCAAACCCAAGCCAATCAAATTGAACTCTTAGCAGAACACTTGGAAGTTTGGGCCGCAGATCAGGGGGTGACCGCATGAGTCACTTGTTCGACCACCATGGAGCCCCAGGTCAAGGCTATGCTCAACCAGCACCCATCTTGCCAGCATCATCCCTCGTCCTACCAGATTCGCTTATTCGCAAGTCTGCTCCACGATGGCCCCGGATTTCTGAACCTGAAATGGTGCGCCATTACACTTGGTTATCAAAGCGCAATTTCGGAATCGACACAGGTTTCTACCCGCTTGGTTCGTGCACAATGAAGCACAACCCGAGGGTCAACGAAGTCATCGCTCAAATCCCTGGTATCGCTGATATCCACCCGCATCAACCAGAGCATCACCTCCAAGGGTTGCTTTCGATTTACCATGAAATGCAACACATGCTTGAAATTGTTGCCGGTATGGATCAGGTCACTCTGCAACCAGTTGCTGGCGCTCAAGGTGAATTCACTGCAGTTCGGTGCGTCCAAGAATACTTCAGATTGCGTGGCGAAGATCAACGAACGAAAGTCATCGTCCCTGATTCTGCTCACGGAACCAATCCAGCCAGTGCAGCGATGTGTGGTTTTGAGATTGTTGAAATTCCAAGCCGCATCGATGGCCGAATTGATCTTGATGCCCTTCGAGCCGTTGCTGACGAGACCACTGCTGTGATGATGATCACCAACCCAAACACGCTCGGTTTGTTCGAAGCTGACATTCTTGAAGCCTCTGCCATCGTTCACAACGTCGGCGGTCAGATGTACTACGATGGTGCCAACTTCAACGCCATCCTCGGTATCACCTCGCCCGGATTGATGGGCTTTGATGCGGTCCACTTCAACCTGCACAAAACCTTCAGTCAGCCTCACGGCGGTGGCGGCCCAGGTTCTGGCCCAATCGGCGTCAAGGCCCATTTGGCGGACTTCCTACCCGGTCCAATCGTCAAGAAGCGACCGATTATGGATGATGAAGCAAAGCACGCTATCGACGACATGTGGTTCGGATGGTATGAACCAACCCATAGCATCGGTAAAGTGCAGCAATGGCACGGAAACGCCGGCGCCATCATTCGATGCTGGGCGTACTACCGTCGCTACGGCAACGGACTCACGACCATGTCACAACATGCTGTACTCAACGCCAATTACCTCCGCCACGTTCTCCACCGTGAAGCCAAGGCTGCCGGTGTGGGCGACATGATTGTTGACGGAGCGGAAACAGACGTGGCCAAGCACGAATTCACAATCTCCCTTGGACCTGCAAAGGAAAGCCATGGTATTTCTGCTATGGACGTCGCAAAAGGATTGCTCGACATGGGTTACATGGCACCGACGGTCTACTTCCCACTCGTGGTACCAGAATGCATGATGATCGAACCCACTGAAACAGAAAGCAAGGAAACCCTTGACACCTTCGCTCGAGATTTCGCTAAGGTGCTTCAGGTCGATGCGGAAACCCTTCACGCAGCGCCGATCACAACACCAGTTCGTCGTGTTGATGAAGTCTATGCAGCTCGTAACTTGTGCCTTCGCCATCCTTACGATGACGATTGAACTCATGAGCGAATGCGTAAATATCCAAAGCGGTTGGCATAGGCATGGAACTGCGTGAATTCTCGAAAAGAGGATGGACACGGGTAAAACTCGAATCTCGTGCTTCCATTGCCCTTTTCCCGATGGCATGGGGTTTGTTACCCCTCGGTTTTGCCTGGTTGATGTGGTTCACTGATACCAACATGGATTTGATTCCCTACCTCGGCATCGCTGGTATGTTGCTTGTTCTGATGGGCGGCATCGCCGGCCTCTCTTCACGGATGGGTGCGCTTGGGGCAACCCGAGTCGGTATTGGTTTGTTTTGTGTTTGTTTCTCCATTGTCGCATGGGCTTTAGTGACGCAAGGAAACTTCCCCACATGGGGTGGCCTTGTGTTTTCCTCGGCTGCTGTTGTTGCTTTGGTGAAAGGCCTCGATGTTGTGTTTAAGGACGGTGGATATGTGTTTCAACGCACGTGGAATGCCAAAACTCGTTTACCAATTGACTCGCTCTTGGGCTGGGAAATAAGGACCACCCGCTTTGATCAACAACCCATGGCTGTCAAACGCTTTGGTTCCAATGAATTTGTCCAAATTTATGGCCGGGTGATTGACGGAAAACCAGTTCTCTACTTCGATATGCTCGGTTGCAAAGACAAGGCTGAGTTCCAATCGCTGGATTTCGGTATCGATCTTGAAGGGTTCCAAGAAGCGCTCGATGATTCCGAAGAATGAGCCCTTTTGGCCCTCGACTGGGCATGAGTTCCAAGAGGCATCTTGATGAACCACCCGCGCCGGCGTAGTGACATGGATGTCACCATACTCTTGGGCTCGTCTTCTGACCTTCCGGTTGCAGAAAAATGTACAAAGATTCTCGACCACTTTAGCGTGCCCTACCAACTTCGTGTTGCAAGCGCTCACCGCTCCCCTGTGTTCGTAGAAGAAATCATCAATCAAGCAGAAGCAGATGGCTGCCAAGTGTTCATCGCAATGGCTGGACTCGCTGCTGCTCTGCCTGGTGCAGTTGCGGCATTGACCACCAAACCTGTGATTGGCGTCCCTTGTGGTGGCCGTGTTCCATTTGATTCCCTGCTTTCCATTGTTCAGTTGCCACCGGGTGTTCCGGCGGCTACTGTTGGTGTCGATCGTGGTGATAACGCCGGATACCTCGCAACGCAGATTCTTGCATTGAAGAACCCAGACTATGCTGCAGCCTTGAAGCAAAACAAACTTGACCAAGTTGCCAAGGTCAAGGCCCAAGATGCAGAAGTCAACGGGGGACAATAAATGTTCGATACCTCGGAGTTCATAGAGGAATCCATCGCTTATCTTCGTGAGACCATCGATGACATTGCCATCATTGCTTGTTCTGGCGGCGTTGATTCAACCGTTGCTGCAGTGATTGCGAACCAGGCAGTTGGTGGTTTACTCCATTGCGTTTATGTCGATACAGGCTTCATGCGCAAAAACGAAACCGAGGAAATCGAAGCTTTGCTCGCAGAACAAGGAATCGAGAACTTGGTGACAGTAAAAGCAGCAGATCGGTACTTTGAGGCGCTTAAGGGCGTCACTGAACCCGAACAGAAGCGTAAAATCATCGGCGAGCTTTTCATTCGCATCTTCGAAGACGAGCAAGAAAAAGTCGGCGCTAAATACCTCGTCCAGGGTACCATTGCTCCTGATTGGATTGAATCTGGCGGCGGTGTCCGAGACACAATCAAGTCCCATCACAACGTCGGTGGTCTTCCAGAAGACATGACCCTCAGCGTGGTCGAACCTCTTCGTGACCTCTACAAAGACGAAGTGCGGGAATTAGCTCGTGCCCTCAAAATCAACGTCGCAGAACGCCAACCCTTCCCGGGTCCAGGCCTTGCAGTGCGAACCCTTGGGGAACTCACTCCAGAGCGGGTTGAAGTTGTTCGAGAAGCGTGTGCAATTGTTGAAGAAGAATTTGAAATGGCAGCAGAGGCTGGCGATATGGAAATACCGTGGCAATACTTCGCTGCGCTTCTTCCAGTTCGCAGCGTTGGCGTCCACGGCGATGTTCGTGTCTATGGAGAAACCATTGTTGTTCGTGCAGTTCAGTCAATGGACGGCATGTCAGCCCGCTACTCGGAAATCCCTCATCGCATTCTACAGAAGATCAGCACCAGGATCACCAATACGGTGAAAGGAGCAGCAAACCGAGTGGTGTATGACATCACTCACAAGCCTCCTGGCACCATTGAATGGGAATGAACCTACGGTTTTTGAATTACGCCGATTGAGGGGCTCGAACCCTCGACCTTGGGATTAACAGTCCCACGCTCCACCAGCTAAGCTAAATCGGCATCTTTGGCGAACCGCCTCCCCTTTATGACGGCTTCGGGCCCGCCCACTCTCATTCGACAATCTCGATGAGACGCTGAAGGGGCAGAATTGGCCTTTTGGAGATGGTTAATGCGCCCATGAGAGCCTTGTTTTGTTGTTCAGTCAGCGGTTGGTTATGATGGATTTCAAGCCAGTCTTGGCCAGTTATTACTCGATCTCCTTTGCTTCTCGAAAGGACAAACCCAACAGCTGCGTCGATGGTATCCTCAAGTTTGAACCGGCCAGCGCCGTGGGTTCGGGCCACTTCAGCAAGCGTCATTGCATCGATTCCTTCTACGAAACCGTCCCCTTCAACCAGCAGATGAGTGATGTGCTTGGCTCGCGGCAAGACCGCATGAGGGGATGCCATGAGTTGGCTTGCCGTCTCCTTTGCCACTCCTTGGGCCACGCACATGCGTTCGAATCGCAGTGCGGCTTTGCCATTTTTTAGGCTCGAAATGATTTTTTCTTCTCCAGCATGTTGGTCCTTTGCTAAACCAAGCAACATGAGCAACGCACCGCCCTGCATGGCAACAAGGTTCACTGTATCAGCCGAACCCCGTCCATTGAGCACCTCGATGCTTTCTAAAATCTCTAGCGCATTCCCTACATTGCTTCCAATGGGCTCATTCATGTCGGTGATCTGAGCGATGGTTTGGATACCAAGACCCTTTGCAGCCCCAACCATTGACGCCGCTAACGATCGTGCATCATCGTGCGTTGTCATGAAAGCAGCCCGGCCACATTTTACATCCAATACCAGGGCCTTGAGTCCCTCAGCAGCCTTTTTGGAAACGATTGAAGCGGTGATTAAAGGAATGCTATCAACCGTGTTCGTCACGTCTCGAATGGCGTACAGCAGACCATCGGCCGGTGCGATTGCTTCGTTTTGTGCAGCGATGCAGCACCCCACATCATCAACAATGGTTTGCATTTGCGCCGGATTGAGTTCACAACTGAATCCAGGGATGGCTTCCAATTTATCGATGGTACCACCCGTGTGGCCGAGGCCACGACCAGCCAACATTGGCACCTCAACACCACAAGCGGCAAGAGCAGGGGCCAGCATCAAGGACATCTTGTCGCCAACACCTCCCGTGCTGTGTTTGTCGGCTATCAGTCGTTCAGGGTCCCACGTCAGCACGGCTCCTGAATGCATCATCCCCTTTGTCAAAAGCACGGTGTCTTTGGAACTGATTCCGTTTTTATGGACGGTACGCAGCCATTGTGTGATGTGTTCAACTGAAAGGGTTCGTGCAGCAACGTGCTGGATGAAAGTCGACAAATCTTCAGGATCCATGGCTTGACCATTTTCAATGGCATCGCATAGGCGTTGAATCAAGTCACTCATGCTTCATCCTCGGGTTCGGCTAAGCCAATTTCGACCAAGCGTTGGTGCAAATAAGCACCGGCCGTGATTGAAGAATACTTAGCCTGCCCTCCAGTTTGAGTGATAAACTCTGGTCGTGGTGTCAAATCGATTTCATTTCGTGGGTGGACAAACATTGGCATTGAGAATCGGCGCGATGCGGTGTCCTTCGGGTTGATCACCCGGTGAGTCGTTGAACGGAACAATCCATTGGTGATGTTCTGTAACATGTCGCCAGAATCAACGATGATGTACCGAGCATCACCTTCAACATCGATCCAACTGCCGTCGTGGTCCATCACTTGGAGTCCATCAGCGGTTGCTGTTACCAGCAGCGTGATCAGGTTGATGTCTTCATGCGGTGCGGAACGAACAGCGCCACTGGGGGCATCATCACCGACGGGTGGATAGTGGATGATTCGCATGATTGTGTTTCCTTCTTGACTCATTTTGTTGAGCCAGTCAGTGGGTTTTCCGAGGTACGCACTGCAAGCGCTCAGGAGGTGCTGAGCCAATGCTTCCATCTGTTCAAACAGACCATCGATCACTTGTCTGAACCCTGGTGCATCAGCATCAGGCCATACATTGGCAGGGTAAGTTGGAGCAGGCTCCTGGCCGCTGTGGGTTCGACCGTTTTGCCAAAACTCCTTCAGGTCTGGAGCATCGTTGTCTTTCGCGTGTTCTACGCCAAAAGCAGTGTAGCCTCGCTGGTGTGCAATCTCTGGTTGCAAGTACCCCTGTTTGATGCTTCGTGGTAAGGAGAAAAAAGCATCACCTTGACTGTAGGCTTGTTCAATGAGTCCAAGATCGATGCCATGATGTTCAAGTGCAAAGAACCCGATGTCTTTGAGGGAATCTCCAACCGCTTGAACAAACCTTGTTTGTGCTGCTTCATCTCCTGTCATGTCTGCGAAATTGACCGTAGGGATGCGGCGCGCCAAAGCAATCACTGGTTCCGTACCTTCGACAACAAGCGGAGCATCTCAATGTAAACCCAAATCACGGTGATGAGCAAGCCAAAGGCAGCCCACCATTCACCGGTTTTAGGCGAGTTATTGCTAATGCCTCGTTCAATGAAATGAAAGTCCAGTATGAGGTTCAACGACGCTATACCAAGAATAAACAATGTCAGGATAATTCCAATCGGTCCCGATGAGTGCAGGAATGGAACTTGCAAACCTGTGAAGGAGAGGAGGAAGGATAGGAGGTACAAAACACCCACACCGATGGTCAAGCTGATTATTGCTGCTTGGAATGCAGGGGTTGCTTTGATGATCTTTGCAGACCAAAGGAAGTACATGGTGCCAATAATACAGATGGTTCCTATTCCGGCCTGCATGACAATACCCGAGTATGCACCTTCATACATAAACGAAATACCTCCAAGAAACATTCCTTCCAAGCCAGCGTAAATGATGGCTCCTAAAGCAGGGTTCTTTGGTCGTTTCATGACCATGAAAAGAACGGTGCCGAAGCCCAAAAGGGCTCCTGAAATGGTCATCATGCCCATGAGTCCCATGTTACCGGATGCTCCAATCGAGACAGTCACGAGCGCAGATAAGATTGTGATCCCAAACAAGACCCCAATCTTCTGCATCGTCCCTTGATAGGACATTGTGTCATGGGCGGGGATGTTGCTCCAAAAATTGTCGGAGAGGACCGGGTTGCTTGTCGTCTGCATGGCACGCATGGTCTCAATTGGCGAGAGGTCCCTTGTCAATCTTGTGTCGATTCAGCGTGTGCTTCTACCTGTTCTTGATAGTAGACAACCAACTGGTCCATCGACCAGCCCAGATCTAGATAGCCCTGCACCATGGCTTCATCCCATCCGGGCACTCGGGCCAAATCGGCTTGTGATATCTCGCTGGCAGAGGCCACTTCAGAGGGTCCACTTCCGTCAAGAACAGGGGTTTGCCATCCTTCAGAGGCGATTGGTTCGGCCATTAACGCATCATGATGGGTCGCATCCAGCGTAATCAAGTCCTTTGTTGCCTCTGCTTCTTGTTCGATTTTTCTGAGAATAGAGAACGCTCCAAGAGCCAATATGACCCCTGCAAACATAAGTGTAAGCATCATCCCAGTGCCGAAATTCGTTTCATCGCTGGAACTTGGCGTCGCTTGAGCCAACCGTTGTTCGCTCGAGCAACCGTCAACATTGACCGGTACTTCTGGTAGCGTACCCTGGCATTTGTCCTTCGCATTGATGACACCATCAGCGTCATCATCGAGGGTGGAGTTATCGACGGGCTCTGTGGGTTCTTCATCGATTTGAATGCCACCGAGATCACAACCGAGAACTTCTGATTCATTGACGCCGTCCATGTCAGCATCTGCCTTCAGTAAAGCATCGCGCGGGGAGACATCTTCGATTGTCGGGTCGAGTGCTGTGGACTGTGCCCAAGCAACTTCGTCGCCATCGTTAATGCAGTCTCCGTCGGTATCAGCGTTGGTTGGATGGCTGCCAAGGTTGTATTCATCTTGGTTGGTGATGCCATCTTGATCGGCATCGTACAAGCCTTCGAGCATGTTTGGTCCGGGCAGGGTTCGAGTGGTCCTGTTTAGGCCATTCGGTACTTCCCAGATATCAGGGAGTCCATCTTGGTCGGTGTCTGTGACGTTATCGAGTCGGTTCCAATCTTCGAACCAAGCCACCCGGTAGGGTGTCGTTACTTCGACCGAGGTGATGACAAGACCCATTTCACGGTTCCGATTGACAGCAGAGTTGCCCCAGTTTATCGACGAGACGAGGACCGTTTCACCATCGACGATAACGCCTTTGTTATGCAATTTAGACACATCATCGTCTTCACCCATCACAACCGCAGATACGTCGTAGCCATCGCTTGAGTTCCAGACTTCGTTGAACGTATCCACAACGTCCTGAACGTCTTGGTCGAGGTAGGCTCCATTGATGATCAGTCGAACCCGAACTCCGTTCTCTGCTGATTGTTTCAATGCAGTGAAGATCGGATTATCGCCCCATCCCCACGACCAATCCATGTCGAGGTATTGCAACGACAAGAGCAGTTCTTCATCGGCGCTTTCAATCAAATCAACGAGGCCATCGATGCAATTGTCCGGGCAGGTTAGAAGCGCTCCATTGACGGTTGCGTTGATTGAAGTGGCTCGCTCCCCGTCGACGGCAGTGGCGGTCGGCATGTTCCAACCGATCGGTTCATTCGAAGCAGAAGCCGGTTTGATGTGTTGACGGAGGGGCTCTTCATCGAAAGCCATCTGTCCGAGAACAATGCTCGCAAGTTCGGGGTTTTCCAAGAGAACGCCCCAGTCGACATTGCCGCGAACGCCCGGTGCTGGCAACGAAGAACTTTTCCAGTTGCCCGAAGAAATCCAGACACTGGTTCCATCTCGCACTGCCACCTTGCTGTGAATGTAAGCATAAGGTTCAACGCCACCATCACCAAACCAGTACGTGGTCACGCCACCTTTGACAAGTTCACTTGCCATACCGTATTGGTTGATCATGTCGAAGTCCGACCAGAAGCCAGGGGAACCTGCATCGAGCACCACAGTGACATCGACGCCACGAGCTTGTGCGTCGATCAATGCGTTCACCAAACGTGGCTCTGAGAGTTGGTAGACGTGAACATTGAGGCTTGTAGTCGCTCCTTCAAGCCAATCGAGCACGTCGAGTAAGCCATCCTTTGGCCCGATCAGTGGTGTGACAATGGATTCACCAGAGAAGGTCTGATCTTCGCAGAAGGTACTGCCGCCGAGTCGTCCCCACCGGTGGTGCCAATCAGCAACCATGTCCGTGTCCTCAACAGATCCACATCCATCTCCACGGTGGTAAATGATGAGGTTGATTCCCGAGACGGGTTCGACTAAACTTATGCCGGTCCACCCGTCCACGTCAACTGGTCCATTACCGTAAACAACGGTGTCTGCGACGTCTCCAGTTGGATCAATCATATGCAGTGCTGCTCCATCGTTTGGAAGGGTGGGGGCATCGTTGAAACTTGATGCGAAACCGTGAAGCACTCCATCTTCATAGACGCCTAAACCGTTTGGATCAGCTGCAAAAATCACTGCACTCATTGCTGGAATCGTCACGTCGCCGATGATGTGATTATCAATTCCACCAGAGGTGACCACCCTGAAGGTCCAACCTTCGAGGAAAGCGGTTTTGTCACCTACGTTGCTGATTTCAAAGAATTCAGTGTTGGAAGAAATACTGGTTTCCCCTTCGCTCATCAAACGGGTGAACATCACATCGCTTGAATCAGCGAATTGGCTTGCGTTTGGTTCGATTGCACCCGGGCTTGGCCACATGGTGTGAATCCAAGATGCATCGGCCGTTCCGCCTGGCATCATGGTCTGACAATCACTGACAATGCTCCATTGCACGGTCGCTATAGGGGCCCCATCTGGATTTGAAAGAGTGAAGGAGTCGCCAAGGCCACTCAAGACTGACTTGTCCATTAAGAAAACCAGTCGTTCGCCGGGCATAACCACGGTTGAATTCCATCCTACGTCGGTGTTGTTCCACATGGCGTTGGAACGGATGAAACGCCGATCTTGATCGTTTGTGTCGATGCGCCATCGGCTCAGGTTGAGGCTCTCGTTTCCAGTGTTGAGGAATTCAATCCAATCTTCTGTTGGTTCAACAGAATTATCCATGCAGTAGGCAAGGACCTCGGTGACGACGACCGATTCAGAGCCTGTGTACTCGGGCCATTCTGGGTTGTCTTGGCCAGGGCTTACCCACGCTGAAAGGATCCAGTCAGAACCAGTACCAGCAGCGGTACCGCTTGGACCAGCACCTGCGTGGGTGCTGTTCGGGGCGATAAGGGATTCACCTTCAACGGAGGAGGACCATCCGATGGTGTCGACCACAGCCCCATTCGCATCGACCAAACCGATGGAGTCAGGTGTGGTATGCTTGAGGTAGAAACTGCTTGTGCCGTTGAGCACAATCAATGCGACTGCGCCTGGTTGCAAGACCGATGTGGCTTGCAATGGCATGTTGTACTGGTGCAGGGTCAACGTTCGGCTTGCAGCTTGGAGTTTCCAACCTGCAACATCGATGGCTTCCTCGCCACCGTTCTTGATTTCCAACCATTCTCCAAGCGGCCATTGCTGTGAATCGCTCCCAACGCCGTCTGCCATCACTTCGGTGAAGAACACTTCACCGGTTGATTCCATAGGGTCCGGTTCAGGTTGACCTGGTGTCATCCAAGGCGATGGGACCCACGGGTCATGAGCGACTTCAGCGGGGATGAGGGAGACATTGGTGCCGTAATCAGTGGTGTACCAGGCTGAATCGACAACATTCCCCACATTGTCGACGAGCATCAGGTGATTGTAGAAGTTCCAAAGTTCTGTGCCTGTGGTGAATTGAACAAGGCGTCGATTCTCAGCGTTGATCGTGTTGCCTGCTTGGGTTTCGTCATTGCTCAAGGAGGCTATGTCAAGCATTGTCACGTTCCCCATACCATCGATGATGGACCATCCTGTGAGGTCGATATCAGCGGAGCCGTTGTTGAATAATTCCACCCACTCCCCATCAGGGAATGGCGTGCCGTCTGCCGTGCTGTTGGCAAGAAGTTCTGTCATTCTGACAGGTGAAGCCGTTGCAGCAATTTGGTCAAGTGGAAGTGGGTTTGGTGCGTTCGGTGTCGGGTAAGATGCATAAACCATGTAAGGGGATGTGGAATCTTCAACAAGCGAGAAGCCTTGTTCATTATCGGTCCATGCGACCTGTTGGGCGATGCTTCCATTGGGCCATTTCAAGTTCAGCATTTCCACACCATTGTTGAGCATGCTTGATCCAGAACCATTGACGGCAATCATTCGAGTTGCACCTGGTGTGATGAGGTAACCAGAACTGTTTGCATCGATTAAGTGAGAGGCATTGAATGGGAGCCTTTTCCCAGCTTGATCTTCGATGCTCCAGCCAGTAAGGTCCAAATCTAAAGCACCGGTGTTGGTCACTTCAATCCATTCGCCATCAGGCCACATATCGCCATCAAAACTGGGCCAAGGATCAGCCATCACTTCGTTGATCTTGAGATCAGCTGGCACGAGGGCCGGTCCACCGGTTCCACTGCCTGTGTTGATGCCTCCAGGTGTTGGTGTGTTGGTAGCAACCCAATCGTTGACGGGGCTAAGACTGTCTTCCTCGAGGCTAACGCCAGAGGGTGAACCGCTGCTTCCGAAGCTCCAAGTGGCTTGATCGATGTGGGTTCCTGCACCGTCGTACAAGTCGAGGGTATCGTTTGTGTTGGCAAGGTAAAACATGGTTGTTGATAATCCGTTCCTTGAAAGGACCATGTAAGCGTTCGGGCTAATTTCCCAAGAGGTTGAATCATTGGCATCATACCCAACGATTGTTGTCTCGTTGAACAACAGGGTCTTTCCGGCTTTGTTGGTGGCGTACCAAGATGAGATATCGACGGTTGTGTTGCCGCTGTTGTACAATTCCAACCACTCGCCGTTTGGCCAAGTTGCGGTGTCGTAGCCGTTCGGGTTCGGAAGTGCTTCATTGAGGCAGACATCACCTGTGCATGCCATCGATCGAGCCGAAGACACGTGAATGGTTTGGTTGTCAAGTTCGGTGCTGACAAGGGTGCCAAGCGTTGAACAGACCAAGAGCAAAGCAAGCAGAATTGGGCGGAGTTTCGAGGTCATGGACTCACCTGTAGTCCGACGTGGTGGTCAAAGGGCATATCACTTGCCCTTGTCTTCTTTCCTCAAATCCAAGTGTGGTCACAAGAAACCAGCGTTGTCAACCAAGTTTAGGAACATCAAAATCATGATTGGGACCAAAATAACACCCATGGCGTGGCTGCGTCGAATTCCAAGACGCGGTGGGAGGAGGCCAATCATGGTCCCCACAATCAACACCGACATGCCGATGAACCCAGTGCTGATGAACACCAAGGCTCCGACGAAAACAATCACGCTCATGATCATCTGTTGCAGTGGGATTGCAGCGTGCAAACGTAGCATACCCTGACCGACAAATTTCATGATTGGCATGGCCATAAGACCTGCTGCGAGCGTGATTGCAAGCAAACGAATGAAGTCCGCCGTTGGTTCAAGGCTGCTCCATGTGTCGACAGGGTACATTGCCTTTAGCGCGAGTGTTGCACCTGAGCGGGACCGTCCAATGATGTACAAAAAGCCAAGAACACACACTGTAACGGCTGTGTTGACGGCCGATAAGATGGCAATAATTTCCAAATCTTGCTTGGTTTGGGGTCCTTCAACGCCGTCTTCAGATTCGGCTTTGGCAATTTCAAGCAGCTCGTCATCTGACAATTCTGTCAGTCGTCGGGTTTCCCAATCCATGCCATATCCTGTTTTTCCTTGGACTTTGGCTACCACGTTACGCCCACCCATCACGAGGACGGTGGCTTGTGAGGCGGTCATACCGGGGAGAACACCCATGGATGCTCCGGCAACCCCTGACCAAAAGCACGGGACCAGAAGTGGCTTTACTGGTGGTAAATCCCAGTTTTCTTTCTGGGGTGGCAAATGGGAGGTTGTTGCATAGATATCAAGCAAATTGGCAATACCAAACAGACCAGCCAAACTTGGCAATAAGAGGCTGGCGCCCGGCATATTGATTGGGGATTTCCCGGGGAGGGCTGTTGGGCCAATGATGGTCCAGCCGAACAAACCTGCAAGGAGGAAAAAGGCAGTTGCGGTGAAAAAACCAGCGAACCTCGAATCCGTGCCAAGTTTGCCAAAGGTAAGCTTTTGTAGCCACATTGGCCAATCCAGCCGAGTGGTTTCCGTTGCTAGCAAGAGGGCTGAGATGATGAGGAGAATGAATGGGAGTATGCTGCGCAACGATTCGTACCACCCGAGTTCAGGACCGAAAGCAATTCGTGCCAACACGATCAGAGGGAGCGAAAGAAACAGGCCGAGTTGGGAGCCACGAGCGGACCAAGCGACACCGCGAGCAGCGTTGCCGGACAGCAGCATGCGGTGGCCAGGCAACAATGACAGCGCCTGATCGGCGTCCGGTGCCCCCATTAGCGCTGATGGAATGTAATTGAGGAAGGTGTGGACGGTTCCTGTTGAAGCGATGATTCCTGCAACTGCTGAAAGTGGAATGCCGAGGGCCAGAAGGCTTGGTGCCAATGCAAGGAGGATCAGAGCCACATTGTTGACGTGGAAACCCGGGATGATGCCAGTGAGTGTTCCCATGCCCACGCCAAAGAACAAGGCGAACAGCATCCAGCCGAGTTCGTAAAAATAAGCATCCAACATGATTTCACCTCACGCGTTCGGGTTGCTGTCTTCTTCCAATTCGAGTCTGTCATCAACACCATCGCCGTCGGTATCAGGGCTGTTGATGTTCATGCCATTTGCACTTTCCAAAGAATCGGACACGCGGTCACCATCGGTGTCCAATGCATCGGCACCATCAAGGGTGTACACAAGGGCGACTTCGGTTGCGTGTTCGACTTGTTGGAGGCGTCCCATCCAAGTCATGGATACGTTGCTGTGCAAATCATCTGTACCAATCGGGTTCAGGTCGAGGTTCAAACGGACGGATTGTGTCGAACCATCACGGATGAGGTACCATCCATCGTCTTCTTGGACAGCCTTGCCGTTCAGTAAGACGAACTTGTTTTTCGAGTAACTCCACTGTGTGGCGCCATCATCCCACAAGAGGGTCTCCGGAGCGGGGGGTTCGCCAACGAGTTGGTATGCCCCGACCATCAAACGCATGCGCATGTCTCCATCATCCCAAGCAACTGTGACATCAGCTACGATGCCTTGGCCTGACTCAATCCACTGAGTGCGTGTGGTAGGGAAAGTCATGGCGATCCGTGTTTGACCGAAATTGTAGGTTTGACTGTCGACAAAGTAACCTTCAGTGTCAAGCGGTTCAAACGCATATTGCATGTAGGTGTTGATGGTGTATTTTGTGTTCGGAGAAAGAAGCATCGAGGCCGGGTTGACCGATAACATGGCTTGCATTGTCAGGGATGACATTGGATCGATGAGGTTGCTTGCGTTGCCGTTGGTCGCATCGATGCACCATGAACTGCGGTCAGGGTTCCACAGAAGTCGCCCTGATGCATCAAAGGCGGATCCGTTGTAGCCTTGTTCGCCCGCATTGGTGATGTCTTCATCGGTTGGCATGACACACATGTTGTTGCCGTTTGGACCGAACAAGGTCCATTGATCATCGAGGATCAGCAAGGTTCCTGCGAGGGTGACCATGCTGCCTGATTCGTAACTCCATGTTGCCTCGCCTGACCACTCAAGTCGGTTGCTTTGTGGGACATGGCTTCCATCGAGCAAGATGCTCGGGCCTTGGGTGAGGAAGGCCCAGCGCAGGCTTGTTTCCTGATAGACCAGCATGCCAGTTACTTCAACTTTCGAATCTGTTTCAATCCAAACACCTGTGGCTGACTGAACCAGCAGTTGCATTTGATGCGATGCGTCGGTGATGTAGGCTGATGTGAATGTAGCATCTGGGCTAATGGCTTCGCTGATGAATCCTGTGACGGTGACAATTTCACCGAGGTATGACTCTGGATCAACGGCGAGGTCGGTCAGGGACAAGCGAACGACCTCTGGAAGATCGCTTGGCCCCCACCATATGGCGCCAGAACCGGTTGACTGCATGTAAAACCGGCCGTTATAATCCACAACATCGCCCATGACGGTGACGTTCGTTCCGATCGGGGGAATTTGGCCAGTAGAGAACCATCGGACTTGAATGACGCCCGTGTCATCTTCGATGACGAGGTCAACCCTGTCCTCACCGTTTCCATACCGGTCTTCAATCCATGAGATGACTTCGCCCTCGACAAGAACCACTTCGTTCTTGTGTTGAATCAAATTCTCGATGTCGACGACCTGAGGTTCCCTCACCATTGCATACCAGTTGAGTGTAGCAACAAGGAACACTGCAAGGGCAAACATAACCCACAATTTCTGGCCCCGAGTTGCCGGATCATCATCCGTAATTTTCAGCATGATGCCCTTGAGAGGATCGGCCATAGTGGAGTTCAGACACACTCCGCCCATAGGCATTTGCCCTGTGGTCGAATCAAAAAACCTCACATCTGAAGGTTATGGAGAAGGGTCCATTTTTTTAATGCGAGAACCGACGGAGGTTTGGGGATGACGATGCGGGACCGCGTAATACGTGATGAAATTCACAAGGATATTCTCGTCCCAAGCCGTCATGCAACCATCATTGACACCAGGGAATTCCAACGCCTTCGTCACATCCAGCAACTCTCAACGTGTGAGTATGTGTTCCCTGCTGCAAATCACAATCGGTTTGCCCATTCACTTGGTGCCTACCATCTTGCAGGGCAACTGACGGCGTCATTACAAAACGTTCAACCGGGTATTTTGAGCGATGATGATGCTGAATTGGTTCAACTGGCTGCTTTACTGCACGATATCGGCCACCCTCCGTTCTCTCACGTGCTTGAAACCCCAGAAGTTTTTGCAACGTACCACTCCCACGAACATTGGGGCCGATTGTTGCTCGAGTCAAAGGACACCGAAGTGGGCGCAGCTCTGGAATCCACGCTTGGTGCGCACCGTATGGCCAGGCTGTTCGCCCTCATGGATGGTGATTCTGAACACAAAGGTGTCGCGATTCCTCCGTTTTTGAAAGAGATTGTATCAAGCCAACTCGATGTTGATCGCATGGATTACATGGTTCGTGATCAGGCCAACACCGGAGCACAGATTGGAGGCTTTGACATCGCTCGGGTGCTTCGTGCACTCAGGGTCGGCGACGACGGCCGTTTCTTCGTCAAATCATGGGGCCTACCAGCCATTGAGGCCTACCTCGTCACCCGCTATCACATGTACAACCAGGTGTACTTCCACAAGGTGAATATGCTGACTCAGAATTACCTCGTTCGTATGCTCGCTCGGGCTCGACTTTTGGCGATTGAAGGGAAACTTGAGCTCTCTGCTCCTCTGCATAAAATGCTCCTCGATGAAGCCTTGGATGCACGTGGGTATGCCAGCCTAAACGATGCGCATGTGCGGGTTTCAATTCCTGAATGGGCTGAACATGCGGATGAGATTCTATCGAGTTACGCCATGAAGATGATGTCCCGTCGTGGTTTCCATAAATCACTTCGAATCGAAGCCCTTTCGATAGAAATGGTTGAAGTTGTCAAAGATCGAATCGAAGAAGCTGTCGCAGAAGCAGGCTATGATGTGGAATCAGAAGTCATCTATGCACGCATCTCGAAACGTGGCTACATGCCATACGCTCAAGGCATTATGATCGAAGACGGCGGCGACGCATCTGAACACTCTGCACTGATACGATCGTTGACACAACCCCATGAGCGCGCATTGATTTTCGTTCCAGAACCTATTCGAGACGATCTCGAACAACGCGTTCGGGAATGGATCAAACCAAGCCAATCTTCGCTTGTTCATTTCGAGTGAAGAGGATAACTTGATGAGTTTGACCAAGTGCACCAACACAGGGGCCTGTAGCTTAGTTGGTTAGAGCACCCGGCTCATAACCGGGAGGTCAGGGGTTCAACTCCCTTCGGGCCCACCACATTTTCGATTGACTCCGCTTGGTTACCAAACGGATATCTTTCCTTATTGTGAACTAAATTGACTGTTTATTCACACTCTCTTAGGTTCCATTTTATCAAAATGGTTATGAGGGTCGCATTAGTGGCGTTGTCTGTTAGGTGGAACTTACTATGATGAAGCGTGCCGTGTTCTTGCTTGCCTTGTATGTTTCCTCAATGATGCTGGTCGCAGTTCCTGCGGCTGCACAAGCCCCTACTGCGGCTGTTTCATTGTCCTGTGCTCCAATTTCGATCAACGTCGAAGTGAAGCCTGGTTCGACATACTCCGGTTTCACAACTTGCACCGCAAGCAACCCCACCACCTACCAAGAGAAAATCAGCATCCTCGTCACGAGTGACGGACTTGCCACCGCTTCCCCCGGTGACATGTACATCGGTGGAAACCAAGAAATCGACTTCCAAATTTCAATCCGGGCCACCCCTTACATGGTCATGCAAAGCCGTACACTTTCCGTTTCAGCAACTGTTCAAGAAATCAACAGCTTGCCGCCAGTCAACACAGCATCTTCTCAGAACAACATGATTGTCAACATCATGCAGTATTCCCTTGTCCAGGTTGAAGCAGTTGAGCCATTTGTTCAACTCATGCCGAAGAAGGATAAGAACTTCGAATTCAAGGTGTACAACCTTGGAAACCAAATCGATTTCATGAAGGTCGGTATTACTGACTCAAGCCGTGATGATTTGGAGAAGGCAGGATTCACAATTAACCTACCAGCAGTCAAGGTTCAGATTGATGCAATTCCAACCGCAACCAACGTCCGTGTTATGGCTCGTACGCCCAAGACACAGGGATGGAGCGATGCATACCACGTCCTCGACTTCTATGCAGAATCCGAGTTCGCATGCAACAACGGTGGATGCCTTCGTGAATCACAAATGATCACCGTTTACGTCCGTGGTGTCTACCTCCCCGGCTTCGAAGTGGTCCCAGCAATCTCAATGCTTGCTCTTGCAGCAGCAGTCGCCGGTCGCCGAATGACTGGTTCAGATGAAGAAGAAGGCGAGTGGCGAGAAGCCGCTCCCGGTCTGTGACGGCTTGTCAACAGACCCTTCTCAACAGCACTTGAACCGACGCTCATAGGGGTTGGTTTGATAATCCCCTTGGAGTAACGGGCTAATAACAGGGATTGCTATGAGTGGACTATTGAACAAAGCAACAGCCGTAAAAGAGTCAGAAGCTGCCGCTACTGCAGCACCAAAGAAACTCAATCCTGCCACCCCGGATCGTGCAGGTTCCGAACAACCTTCGCCCGTGCTTCCTCGTATCGGATGGGCAACAATTGTCATCGCTGGTATTTTGTCTCTCCAAGGAGGAGCCATCGGTCTGGTGATTGTTTGCCTTGTGGCCCTTGTAGGTGTTGGCTTGTTGGTTCAGCACGAACGAATGCAGCCAGAACTGAACACTGTGAAGGTCTCCATATCAGTCGTTCTCGCCGTTCTCATTTCCCTCGGGCCTTACGCGGCCCTCGTTTTAATCCCACAAGATTCGTCCATGGCATTGACTCAAATTGAGATGGATCAAGAAAGCGACGAAGTGACGTTCTACGTCCGTGGTAGTTTCTCTTCGAGTACCGCATCGATTTCATCCGGTGGCGAAGAACTGTGGACTGGAAGCGAGGATCTGAACAATGATTTCGCTAAATACCGTGTGCCCGTAAGTTCCTTCTTCCAAGGCAATGCTCAAGACAACACTGGGGCGACCATCAAATCATATGAAATATCAATTGAATCCGATGATGGTCAAACCGAAACTCGAGAAATACCTCCAACTTTTATGAATCGGGAAGTGCTTGAATCGGGCGCAAAAATCACCATGATTACCAAAACTGAAACATCGAGTTCCAGCACCGATACGGAAGTCGACGGCTTGCTCGTTGAATCGATCGTCGGACTCTTTGGCCCTTCCGAAGAGGCTGAAGATGGTGGGGACCACAGCATGAGCACGGTGAGTAATTACCTCCCTGTCTTTTCTGATTATACCATCCAGATCAAGGTCATGAAGGGGAGCAGTCAAAAGTGGCAATCTCCAATTATCTCAGTCGATGGCACCGAAGCTACGTGGGTGAGTGCAGTTTCAGGTTCAAAGTTTGGCAGCACCGACCGATGGATGGGTATTTCCGGCACTGGTTACGATGCTGATACCGGCATGATTGAAATTCTCAAGAAGGAGGATTTCTATGATAATGCGGGATGCTATACCTTCCAAGTGGTTGTCACCAACGAATACTACACGGGCGAGACCTCGACGCAATCCAGTTCCAGCGCTTGGGACCTTGATTTCAGCAACGAAGACGGCGAAATGTCGGCCTGCTGATACCGGTTCATCCTTGTTGGTTCAGATCAGAGGTTAAATCTCGAGTTCAGTGTAGCCTTTTTGCATCCAGTGATAGCCTTGGATGACCCATCCCAACAGGCGGTCAACATGCGCAGAGCTGAGGCCGGCGGCCTTCGCTACTTTTTCTAAAACGATTCGCTCTTTGTCATCGATTTCTCGGTCAGCGAGGGTCATCAAGCAAGCATCTCGGAGGCACAGTTTGATAGTTTTTGGTTGCATTTCAGACAACAATTTGTTCAAATCTTGTGCCTCGGACAGGCATTCACGAAGTTGCTGTCGACGTTCAGGAGAAAGCAGTGATGCACCGAGCCGTTGTTCAAAGAAGGATAACTCAGCTCGGGTGACTGCGGCATCGATTTGTGTCAAACAAGCTAAAAGTTGAGCGTATCGGAAACGCTCCTCGGGAGCAATCTCGTGGAGGATGTCGTGAAGCATGATGCGGCGTTCACAGCAGTGTTCAAGAGCGTTTGGGTCAGTGAAATGTGGGAACCAACAAATACTCGGGGCTTTACCCCGAAGTGGCGGGACCATGAGAAATCGAACTGTTTGCTATGCTTTGGTCTGCCTTTTGTTGCTTCCAGCCTTCTCTATGCCTGCTGCTGCTGAAGACGACCCTTACCTCGGAGCAATGAATCTCACCGCAACGGTTGATTCGGACAATGAAACTGTGGCTCTGTCATGGCGAAACATTGACACGGTCAATTACCAGTTGCTTGATGCCTTGAAAACAACCAATTACACCGTTCTTCGTTCAGACGAACCCATCACTTCAGCCAGCTATATGCAGGCAGAAACAATTGCAGAACACATTCAAGCGTGTCTAGAAACCGATCAGGGTGGAGATTGTCGAGCAAAAAGTCATTCCTATGTCTACGCCATCCCTCCTGGCACTGATGGGCGGTATTATTATGGAATCATCAGCCTAATGTCGAATGGAACAATTGGGACAAACCTCTCCGTTGGTAACGCCACCCTTGCAGAGCCAACCACCGAATACGGAACACCCACAAGCGCTCCTTATGACTTGCAAGCGACCTATCACGCCAGCACTTCAACCACCGAGCTTGAATGGATTGACCTTTCAAGAGTCGATGACTCCTACGATGTGAATCACACAACTTCTGTTTGGAGTCACGCACTTCCGGCTCACCGTGACACCTGGGATAACCTGACGAAGATGACAATGGCTGAAAACCTCTCATCCGACCAAGAAACGTTGACGATTCATCATCCAGCAGGAACCGATCAAGACCGATATTATACGGTCCTTCATACTCAAAACAACCAAACTGATGCTCGCTTACTGTCGGGGAACACCCTTACAGAGGCCATTGATGAAGATAACATTGGATCTGTTCTCAACGGCACTCTGGATCTTCAATTCAATGCTTCCATCAACATCACGAGCCTCAATTGGAGTGGGTCTGTTGTTGAAGATGTCAATCACACCCTCCATGTCTGGAGAGGTTCCGTCGCTATCACAAACCTCAGCAGTGAGCATGTCGAAATGCTTGCCACACTCCCTGCCTTTGCAACGCACTATAATCACTCGGTCGAAGCGGGCGTTAGCGGCCAATTCTACTATGCAGTGACCCTTCGCGATCATTTGATGAACGATCAAACACAACTTGATCTAGCACCATCTGGCTCAGTCATGGAAACCACTCTTTCCCAGGGGGAGAACATCGTAACGAATTTGCAAGTCACCTAT
>CAJJAV010000002.1 GCA_905182125.1 uncultured Candidatus Poseidoniales archaeon | reverse complement strand
CACCCAAACTTTGTGCCCTCTGTCGAGGGTACTTTGAAGCTCTTTTTCGATTGCAGAATCTCGTAACGCTCTCATCATAATAAAATGGATTGACACTACTTAAACCAACAAAATGAATCAAAAAAGGCGTGAACAGGGCGACGACTCACACACGAGCCATCCTAAGCGTTGAACAATCCTTATGATGGGAGGGCAGGTCGCAGGATTGCGAAAGCACCCATTTGGGCGTGTAGATCAGTTGGAAGATCGCTACCTTGGCATGGTAGAGGCCCCGAGTTCAAATCTCGGCACGTCCACCACCTTCGATATGAAGAGGCTATTTGCATCATTCTGATTCTTTGTGTCATCGTCTTAAAGGTCCGTAGGCAGGTAGTGTAGAACTTACACTTGATTGGCTCCGTAAAACTAAGAGTTTTAGCCGTCACCAAATAGACACCCTCAAAAGGGTGCGGCGTGACCCTTTTCCATGGAGACCTCAACAAGCGAGTCAAGCGAGTGGAAACTCGACATGGTCAATGCCTCGTTCCTGACTGGAATCCCAGTGTTAGCCGTCATCGGTTTGGCATGGTACAGCATGAACCACGGCGTGTCTTCAGTGGAATTGACCATCTTTGGATTCATGTACATCGCGACCGGGCTTTCCATCACGGCAGGCTACCACCGTTTGTTTTCACACCGAACCCACAAGGGTGCATGGCCTCTTCGTTTATTCTATGCTCTGTTTGGAGCCGCTGCGTTCCAAAACTCAGCGATCAAGTGGTGCAGTGACCACCGCCGCCACCATCTTGTTACAGATACTGATGATGACCCCTACACCGTCCTAAGGGGCTTTTTCTGGGCTCACATTGGCTGGGTATTGGTGACCCAAGAAGATGAAGCAGCGGTTGAAAAGGTGAGCGATTTGGAAAACGATCCAATCTTGGCATTCCAAGAGCGACATATTTTCTTACTTGGTTTCCTCATGGGAATGGTCTTCCCTGGTGTCCTTGGATGGCTCTTCCTTGGTGGCCTTGCTGGATTCCTTGGCGGCTTTATCTGGGGCGGTTTAGTGCGAGTGGTCATCGTTCACCATGCTACGTTTTTGATCAACTCTGCAGCCCACACATGGGGCACGCAACCTTACTCGACTGCGAACACTTCTCGAGATTCACCATTGCTTTCACTCTTCACCTACGGAGAAGGCTACCACAACTTCCACCACACCTTCCAAGCCGATTATCCGAAACGGACACAAGTGGCATCATTGGGACCCTACGAAGTGGTGGATTGGTGCGTGCTCATGGATCAACTTAACCAGCAGTTTGCACAAGATTCCTGACAAAACCATCGAAAGTCGAAAAATGAAAACAGCCTATGAGAAGTCAATGCAACTCGGCGACGAGGAAGGCAAAAAGGACGCTCAAGGTTTCATTGAACGGCTTCGCAGAGGTTACACTCAACTCGACAGTCATCGAAAGGAACTGAAGCAGGCCAAACAAAACAAGGAAGGAAAGTCCCGCTACATTGACCTCAAGAAAGAGATCAAACAAACAAAGGTCACTATTACTCAAATCCGTGATGAATTCAATCAATGGATGAACGGTCTCCCAACCGCAGCCTGAGCACTCGGCTCGTCTACATCCCCATTCTGAGCTCAGATGACGAAGCCCTTCCATCGACGCATGTAGTCGATGAACACTGGTGAAAGACCTGCTTCAGCGAGATGCTGTGCTGAAAATGGCGGGCGTTGTGGATGATACGAATCATCTCCGAGTCCGGCTGGCCAATCTGGATGGCCAATGGCGACACGTCCAACCCCGACGAGCTGAGCACCCTCATCAAGAACAAATTGAGCGTCTGATGATGACCATACCGCACCAGTCGAAATGAGTGGGAAGTCAGCGGGTAACACTTCTGAGAACCTTCGGGTTAAGCGACGTTCGTCACCATCTTCGACGCTTTGGAACACATCCCAGCACGAAACATGAAGTCCATCAATTCCCGTCTGCGAGAGTCTTTTTGCCAATTCGAGGGTGTCTTCGAGATCAAGGCCTATTTTTTCAATCGTTGGTGAGATGCGGACAAAGATCAGGAAGTCGGGCGAAGTGAGTGCACGGACGGCTTCAATGATGGCAAACAGAAAACGACAACGCTTGTCAAAAGTACCACCCCAGGCATCTTCTCGCCGATTGGTTTTCGCTCCCAAGAATTGACAAATGAGGTATGAATGTGCACCATGAAGTTCGACACCGTCAAACCCTGCTGCTTGGCAACGAAGCGCTGCTTGAGCAAAATCATCGACCAGTGCAAGGACTTCTGCGTCCGAAAGGGCCCTTGTTGAACCTTCCATCCCTGCTTCAGTGTTGATGCTTGCTGAAACAGGTTGTACGCCATTGATCGATTCAGGAGAGCGCATACCGCCGTGAAAGATTTGTACCAAGCCAATCGCTCCGTGCTGAGAGATTTCGTTTGCCATTACGGTCAAACCTGGAATTTGATGATCGCCCCAAACCCCCATTTCTCCATCCCAACCACGGCTGGTTTCAGTCACATTGGCTGCTGCTGTGGTGACGACACCAAATCCGCCTTCGGCCCGCCTTGTCAGCCAATGAATCTCTTCATCTGAAAGGGTTCCATCCGGATTGCTTTGTTTGTTGGTCATCGCTGCAAGAACGCTGCGATTGCGGAGATTGCGCCCGGTCCGTGGCAAAACAAAGGCATCGTTTGGGGCCGCCATGGTCCAATCACGCTATTCCAATTCTTGACCATTGTCATGTTCGGGCTTGGTAGGGGATGGGAACAGGTTGTTCAACCACTGCGGAGACCACCAATTCCATTTGCCCATCAAGCGCATCGTGGACGGTACAACAAGCGCTCTTACCAGAGTCGCATCGATGAAGATCGCCAAAGCCAAACCCAAACCAATCTGTTTGAGGATGATCACTGAGGAGAGACCGAAGGCACCAAAGACAACCACCATGATCGCAGCGGCACCTGTAATCAGACCACCGGTCTTCTGTAGACCATTGGCCACAGCGAGGGTGTTGTCACCCGTGCGTTCCCATTCTTCATGGATTCGAGAAAGCATCAGCACTTCATAATCCATTGATAATCCGAAGACAATACAGAACATGATCACTGGATTTCCAGAATCGATAGGCTGTGGTGTGAAGTTCAACAATTCGGCGCCATAGCCCCATTGGAACACCCAAACCAGCATACCAAACGAAGCCGAGATGGAGAGGATGTTCATTGCAATGGCTTTGAGTGGAATCACGACCGACTTGACTTGCATGAAGATCAGGATGCTGGTGGCGATGAGGATGAAAGCAAGCGCTCTCGGGAGGTTGTCTGCAATCGCTTGAAGGTTGTCTGCATTGTATGCTGCAAACCCAGCGACAAGAAGACGGTCCTCTTCACCGCTCATCTCAGTCAGAAACGAATCACGGTCGGAACGAATGTCCTCGACGACTTCCCTCGATGCGACGTCGGTTTGTGAACCAATGAGTTGAACGGAAATCAAAGTGGCATTTTCGCCAACGAAAGCAGTCCGCAAACTATCCCGGACAGCGAGTTGTTCAGCCGGCATCAATTCATCCGGAGTTGCCCAAAAGTCGAGGACTTGTTGAACGCCCATGTCTGGGCTTGGTAGGCCCACGCCTATGCCACCGGCGACCCTTGAATCAGCCAAGAGGTTAACGATGTAGGCGTGCTGTGCTCTCAGATTGGCTTCACTCAACGGATCTGCACCATCAGTGTCGATCACAATGGCAATCGAGTTTGCAGCCTGGTCAGGCCATTGCTCATCGATTAATTCCATGCCTTGACGGGTTTTATCGTCGGGTGGCAAGGCAGCCCAAGAGGACAAGGAAAACTCAGCATAGGCAAAGGGCACACCCGCGCCGATCAGTAAAATCAGAACAGGAATCAGAACAGCCCAAGGCCGATCCATCACGCGCTTCGCAACGGTAGCCCACAGACCATCGTCTTTAGCTCGCATGTCAAGGGCGAACGGGACCTTCCACTTGTTGACATTTGGACCAAGCATGGCCATCACTGCAGGGAGGACAATCGTTGAATAAACCATGGCAATAAACACTGCAATCGTACCACCAATGCCCAATGAAGGCAATGATGTGTTGGTGAAAAACAGCATGCCCATCAAACCAATCGCAACTGTGATTCCAGAATAGAACACGGCTTTTCCGGCCGTAGCACTGCTCATGGCAGTGGCTGTGCGAACATCATGACCCCGTTCAAGTTCTTCCCTGAACCGATTGACGAGGAACAAAGAGTAATCTATAGAGACGCCAATTCCGATGAGTGAAATGATGTTTGTAGCATAAACGGTTACATCTGTGATGTTGGAAAGCCAGATTGTCATTCCAATTGCGGCAAGCACTGTTCCTACGCCAACACCAACGGGCAGAAGCGCAGCCATGATCGATCCAAAGACGATACCCAGAATCATCAACGATAAGGGCCCAGAGACCAGTTCAGCTTTGACGAGATCGTTCTTGATGCGCTCATCAAACATCCAATCAATGGCGATGCCGTCGGTGGCCCACCCTTGGAAATCGCCGCCAATGGTGAGGCTCTCATGCAATTCGGTCATCACAATCTTCGATTCTTTTCGGTCGAGATCGAAGTAAATGGTGTTGATGCTGTAAAAGCCATCATCATCGTATGAAACCACATCCTTCCGGTCGACCTCGTCGACTGTCCAGGAATAGGAAATATTGACGTCTTTGTGCGACTCAAACTTCGAAAGGGTGGCCATCACGGCGTTTTGCCATGCTTCATCGCTGTCATTGTAGGTTGGATGGTACACCACGTAGCGAAACATTGGACCGCCCTGGTCGTTGCCGCTATCGAAGCGATTGCTGATCAGCTTGCCTGCGTTGATTGACTCGACATCGTCTTCGCCGAAGCCCTCTGCCCAATCTGCGCCAAGACCGATCAAACCGGTCATCAAGATACAAGAAATAAGACCCAGTGCAACCATCGTTTTTCGACGGTCGTGGATGAGGAGACCGAGTTTGTAGAAAGCCCGGTTTTTCAGCATCTGTGGGTCAGTCGCACCTTCCATGTCCCGCCGGGCCAAACAATACCATATCAATGAATGTTTGAGTTTTGGTTTACATTTGGGAACAGGGAAAGGAAAAACCAACCGAATACGAGGCTTCTTAATCCTCGGGTTCTGCCTTTGACCCATGGAGAGAGCCTTGCTTGGTGGCGGATGTTTTTGGTGCACAGAAGGCGCCTTCAAAGGATTGTATGGTGTTGATACAGCGCTTCCTGCCTACGCAGGCGGCCACGACCCAAATCCACAGTATGGACCGGTTTGCTCTGGCACCACTGGCCATGCTGAGATCGTCGAAGTGGTGTTTGACCCTGAACTGATTTCGTTCGAGACCTTGCTTGAAGTGTTCTTCACCGTGCACGACCCAACTCAAATGAACCGTCAAGGCAACGACATCGGCACCCAGTACCGAAGTTGCATTATGCCCACGAACGAGGCGCAGGAAGAAAAAGCAAGAAACGTCATCGAAACCATGCAGGAGTTCTTTGATGCACCAATCGTCACCAGCATCGAAGCAGCCTCCTACTTCACCATTGCAGAAATTGAACATCATGATTACTATGCTCGCAACCCCGCCCAAGGCTACTGCATGGCAGTTGTTGGGCCCAAAATCAGTAAAGTGCGGGCGAAGCACGCTCATCTCTACGTAGCGTGATGTTGAAAGGGCGGCTTCCACACCACGGTCCATGGTGAACAACGTCCCTCGCCCACCGACGCCTCTGAACGAACCTGTCCTCGGCTACCTACCAGGCAGTCCTGAACGCGCTGCATTGCAGAAGGAACTCGATCGACAGTCCTCTGAAATCATCGAAATCCCATGCATCATTAACGGTGAAGAAATCTTCACTGGCGATGTTGTTGAACAAGTGATGCCTCACGATCATGGCCACGTCATTGCCCGTGTCCACATGGCAACCAAAGCCAACGTAGAGGAGGCCATTCAAGCCTCCCTCGATGCCCACGACATGTGGTCAACCATGCCATGGGAAGCACGCTCTGCTATCTTTTTGAAAGCAAGTGAATTGTTGCGAGGTGAATACCGAGCACAAATCAATGCCAGCACCATGCTCAATCAATCCAAGACCTGCCATCAAGCAGAAATCGATTCGGCCTGTGAACTGATTGACTTTTGGCGGTTCAACCCCTATTACGCTCGAGCAATCTACGAAGATTTGCAACCACCAATCTCGCCTTCGAGCATGTGGAACTCAAGCGAAGTCCGCCCTCTGGAAGGCTTTGTGTTCTCAGTCACCCCGTTCAACTTCTCCAGCATCGCTGCGAACCTGCCATCGAGTGCAGCCATTATGGGCAACACTGGTGTTTGGAAGCCAAGCAGAAACTCGTATGTTTCAAACTACTTGCTTATGCGCTTGATGATGGATGCCGGCCTTCCAGCTGGTGTCATCAACTTCGTACCAGGAAAGGCAAGCATGGTCGGCGACACGGTGCTCGCACACCCAATGCTCGCTGGAATCCACTTCACCGGTTCAACCAATGTGTTCCGTAAGATGTGGCGAGATGTTGCGAACAACTTGGAGAACTACCGCTCCTACCCTCGCGTTGTCGGTGAAACGGGTGGCAAGGACTTCATCGTCGCCCACCCTGATTGTGATGAACGGGCCTTGCTCGTCGCTATGCTCCGAGGTTCGTTTGAGTTCCAAGGTCAGAAGTGCAGTGCATCCAGCAGAGCCTATGTCCCTGCATCGGTTTGGTCGCGCATCAAAGACGATTACTGTGCAGAAGTCGGTAAGATTACCATCGGCGATCCACGTGACTTTACCAAGTTCATGACCGCCGTGATTGATAAGAAGTCCTTCGACAACATTTGTGGTTACATTGACCGAGCAAAGGTTGATCCCGGCTGTGAGATTGTCACCGGAGGTGGCTATGATGGTTCGAAGGGTTACTTCGTTGAACCAACCACAATCGTGTGCAGCGATCCTCATTACGAGTCGATGTCAGAGGAAATATTCGGTCCTGTTCTGTCAGTTCACGTCTACCCCGACGACCAGTTTGAAGAAATTCTAGCAACCTGTGATGGAACTTCAGAATACGCACTCACTGGTTCAATCTTTGCAACCAAGCGAGAGGATGTGCTCACGGCAATGAAGGCCTTGCGCTATGCATCTGGAAACTTCTACATCAACGACAAACCAACGGGAGCAGTCGTTGGACAGCAACCATTCGGTGGCGCCCGTGGAAGCGGAACCAACGACAAGGCGGGCTCTCCACTCAACCTGTTGCGTTGGGTCTCGCCTCGTTCGATCAAGGAAACCTTTGCACCGGACCATGAATGGACGTATGGCTTCCTTAGCGAGTGAATTCTCACTTACGCTTTTGGACGTTGTTAACAGCCTCGGTGAGAACCCGAGGCGTGTAGCGCGCACTGACCAAAGAAATCAGCCACCACCCGATGCTAAGCACTGGCGTAGCAACCAAGCATGTCAAACCGAACCACATTGCAAGGTTGCCAGTTGTTTTGCCCCAAGCCCAAACGGCTACCCAGACAAGCGTGATAAGAAAGAACAAGCGGGCTGCCTCGCTAGGCGTCGACCAGCCACGGTGATCAGTGCGAGGTGCAAAGAAGGATTCCATCAACGCCATACCCACGGCTTGGTGATTTCATTGATGAAGGCATGTTTTTTTCAGTGGTGCAGGCCGGTGGTTTCTTGTGTGGGTGATTGGAGCCCCAACCCCGCAATGATGACTGTTTAGAGCTGACTGCTGAATATCTTAGTGACGAGTGATGGGCGAACTGAGCGGGACCTTCGTAGGGTAAGCATTGAAAGCATGGCCCCATATCCTTGGGTGATGCAAGCGGTTCCGGTCATTCCGCTTTCGCCAGCACCTTCGAACCTCACTCTGGCTCACACCTCC
Organism: uncultured Candidatus Poseidoniales archaeon; assembly: GCA_905182125.1. Classification (GTDB taxonomy): domain Archaea; phylum Thermoplasmatota; class Poseidoniia; order Poseidoniales; family Poseidoniaceae; genus MGIIa-L1. Next base: position 46,650 of record CAJJAV010000002.1, on the reverse strand, counting down.
AAGCCATGGAACACCGTTCGTTCGATGCTTGGCTTAGTCGGGCTGTTGTTTTTGATCACCAACATGGCCCCCTTGTTCCTTGCTGGGCTGGTCGATGCCGACTTCAACGGAACCTTGGGTCCAACAAATCCTTGGATGATCGCCATCACTTCGGTATGTTCGATCCCCGTGCTGGCGCTGCTGGCGTACCTCAGGCGCCCCCATCTGACCCATCTTGTTCGTGCTGCTCCAGACCCCAGTGGTCACAAGTTAGCACAAATGGGGTCAAAGGATTTGATCCAATCCACACAGCCAATACAAGTCGTTCACCATCTTGTTTACGATTCGGCACCGTTGGAAATGCCCTCACGTCGAGCGCTATGGGCTCTGTTCTTTGGCGGAGTGCTGGTTTCAAGCATCGGCCTGTTCCCACTCCTCATTCTTGGTTTCACACCCTTGACTGTGACGATGTTCATCGTCATCCTTCTTCCAGCGTTTTTGATTGGTTTTTCCACCCCTGTCTTTGCTTGGTGGGCCACGCTGACCCACTATTTCGGATTAGAAACCTCACGCAGACTGGCCGAATGGATGCTGATTGCAGGCATGGTTTCGACCGTTCCCGCCATCATGATCAATTCGAACATTGCACCTCTGTTCCTCGAACGCTTAGGATTGAGCATGGTTGATGAAACGTCGCTTGGCTATGGATTGGTGTCGATGGTGGCAGCCCCGATTGGTGAAGAATTATGCAAGGCAGCGGCCGTATTGGCTCTGGCTCGGTTCATCGATTCACCCCGCAGAGGGTTCCAAATTGGTTTTACAGTCGGTCTTGGTTTTGCTTTGCTTGAGAACATGACATACATTTTGAGCAGTTTTACTGCTTTAGAAGCAAGTTCCATAACGTTTGGATTGACTTCGATTATTCGTGGTATTGGAAGCATTCCTGGCCATGGAGTCTGGACCGGTATTTCGGGCTACGCCATCGGTTGCCACCTGATGTCGAGAAAACAGGCAATACCCGTTCAATTTGGCACCTCACAACAATCACCTTCCGAGATCAAGCAATGGATGCTGGTCGATAAAAAAACCGGCCAAGTGGTGTCGGATTCCAACGCAGAGCGAAAACCCATTCGAATCCCTCGATGGTTGTGCAGCACCCCGGAACAGGGATTGCAGTTACCAACAACGCCTTTGGTAGGCATTTCAATCGCCATCTTGGGTCATGCTCTTTGGAACGGCAGTTCGTGGGCAGTCGGGGTGATCAGCGCCGAATTGCACTGGTCCTTAGAGGTGATAATGACGCTAAGCTGGGTTGTATTCTTGATCGTGGCTCTTTGGCAAGTATCAAGGCGGATTTTGGCCTCTGTCCTTCTCCTTGGCGAACAATAATCGGGTCTTGAAAACCCTAGTTCCATCTTCATTTTGATGCGAAGCACCTTTGAGGGGAGGGTCGACACCTCGAAGGAGAGGGAACGTTATGGACGTACTCACGGGCGGCTTGAATCAAGGCAACCTCATCGTTACGTCCATCATCATTCTCGGACTTGTAACCGTTTCTTCAAAGGCCAAGATGCTCGATAAGGCGGGCGTCATTGCTGCAGCAATTCTTGGCTTGACAGTTGGCGGACTCGGTCATTGGTCTTGGCTGATTATTTTACTCGGATTTTTGCTCTCAGCCCACAAAGCAACAAAGTGGCGATTTGAAGAAAAACTTCAGCGTGGATTGTCAGAATCCGAAGACGGCCATAGGAGTTATGGTAACGTGATCGCCAATGGAGGCCTCCCCGGCCTCGTAGCAATCTTCGCATGGGCGACTGGAGATTGGGAAAATGGATTGTGGATGTTCAGCGCAGCTGTTGCTGTTGCTGCATCGGATACCTTTGCCAGTGAAATCGGTTGCCTTGACGATAATGTTCGCATGATCACGACCTTCAAAAAGTGCAAAGCAGGATTGAATGGAGGGTATTCTCCAAGCGGTCAAAAAGCAGCCTTGGCTGGCTCGGCCCTGATTGGAGTCCTCAGTTTCCCCGCATGGTACCTCACGACTTCTGATTTAGTGATGCAAACCGGACTCATCCTCAGCTTGGCCGTCATTGTCATCGGTTGGCTCGGATGTCAAATGGACAGCCTCCTCGGCGCAGTTCTTGAGAACCGAGGGTTCTTGACCAAAGGAGGCGTCAACGGAATCGCCATCACCTTCGGCTTCATGTTGATGAGTTTCTTCATCAAATACGCCCTGTGATGGCACCGAAGGTCACTCACACGTGGCCATCGTCTTCATGAACCAAAACCGGTTGGTCTGAACATGCGCAAGCGCTTGGCAGCCATGGCTTTGCTTGCGCTGCTCGTGTGCGTGACCCTCGGTGGTTACGCCAGTGCTGCGGACGACCCTGTGTACGAACCAGGCTTCATTGAATGGGAAATTGACGAAATGGAACGCTTGTTCGTTGAAGGGCTCGATGCAGAAGAAGCCGTACTTCAGCGAGGCAGAACCGACAATGCAGTGGGTGGGTTCTCGGTCAACTCCAACGCTGGACCAGTTCCAGTCTTCACCATCTCCAGCCCTCCAGTCCTCACTCCAATCAACGCAACCGTCAACATGAGTGTGTTCTTTTCCGCCTACATTGAAACCGGTCCTTTGTCTCATGACTCTTGCACGAGGCAACCAGCGAATGTTGGCGACAGAACCACCACGCTGACCTATTCAGTCGACGCTGGCGGTGTTCCAGTCTATGACGCATCAGTCACTCAAACCATCGACACTGCAATCTCCAACGCTGCAATGAATTTCAGCGGCGAATCTCAAGAGGCCTTCATCAGCATGCAAATTGGTGATGTGTTCACCCTTTCATTGACGGCTGAGAACAACTGCCAAGGAACCGTCATTCGAGTCCAGTGGGGTGCTTTTGAACAAAACAGTGGTGGTATCATCATCGAAGGCAAACTCTACGAGCCAACAGCATCGATCAAGGTGGATGATGAACGAAGAGCTCACGTCGAAGTTCAGCCCCTTTTCCCTTGGGGCGTTGATGATGTAAAAACCATCAAATGGGAACTTTGGGGCCCACTTCGCAGCGATGAGAAGCAAGTCAAGAGCCCCGAGTACATGATGGAAGATTCAACCGGCCGAAACAGAATCGATCGCCCAATGGCGGGGAACCAAACCAGTTGGGCGTGGTCCGGCACCGAGCAACTTGGCATCGGTGATGCCAATCTGCAGGTGTGCATTCAAACGATTGGGGGCGACCTTAACAGCGATTGTCACGCCTTTGGTATTGTTCGATTTGAAGTTCAGCCTGCTGACAAAGGCTTTGCCAGTGCGGCCATTTTCCTTTCACTCACCACCTTTGGCGCCCTGATTGGTTACCTCGTGACGCTTGTTCGAAACGATAACTTACCACCATTGCCCATACTTGGAGCACTTGTTCTGCTTGCAATCTTCGTCATTCCTACTGCATGGGGTCAAGCCAACCTTGGCTCTGATGCGAGCATAGGTGAAAACGCAAGAGCGTATGATGGGGAATTGTACGATGAGATGCTCAATCCTGTGTACATCTCTGATTACCTCGATGGAAACAAAGCCATTGTCGTAGCAGTGACGCTTCCCGGTTCTGAAAATGCGTTCCAACAAGCCTTGGAATTGAACAAAACTCTTGACACAAGGGCAGATGAAATCGCAGTTATTCAGGTGATTGCGGGCATGGAAGCCAATCAAGCAGATGTTCAATCCTTGATCAATAATCTAAACGTGTCATGGCCGATTTTGCTTGATTCTGACGGGTATTTCGCCAACAGTCTGCCAACAGGTGTAGCCGATGCTGTGCTCGTGATTGATCCGAGCATGCGAGTCACCCATGCTGAAGGGCCATATGCCCCTCGAGAACACATCGACAACGCCATCGACAGTGTGTCCGTTGGCGGTGGACAATCCTTCACTCAGTACTTCGGACTCTTGTTTGGACCTGGGTTGTTTTTGCTGTTCATGGCTCTGCCTCGTGAAGGTTGGGTTGAACCTGAGACTCCGCTTCCTCCAGGCACCCTTTGGGCCTCAATTGCTGTTGCCGGCGGTGTGGGTGTCCTCTTGGTCAACCTACCAGCCCTTCTGGCAACCTTAGCACCCATCGATAGCACGATGCTGTTCTGGATCGATATCGCCATGCTCCTTTGGATGATTGAAATGTGTGTTGTCACCGCCAAGAAGGGTGCGCCAATCGAAGCACAAGTTGCAGGTAAGTTCCTCCATCGAGTGTTCCCCAAGGCTTTCCGTGATTGGAGGGAACTCGAAGACATGCAGCGGGATGTCTTGCTTGGCGTCTGGCTGGGCTGGTTCGGCTGGCTTTCCTTCCCAGCACTGTTCCCACAAGGAGTGGGTGCAACGATGCTAAGCGGTGCCTTGGGCCTTGGTTTCGGCCTGTTCTACATGATTTGGATCGCCTTGTTCGCAGGGATCGTGGTGCTGTTCATCCGTTTCATCGCCTCTTGGGGTGGATCGATTTCCCGTGTGTTTGGAGAGTTTGGCGCAGAAGTGTTTGCCCAATTCATCGGGTGGTGTTTGCTTCCAATCGCCATTTGGGTCACCATCGATGCGACCATGACCGCAATGGACCTCGGCTTGTTTTGACCGTAGGTTTGACAACCATAGACGCTTCTTTCATCGTTTATGCATCGCTATTGCCCGAGTTGGAGCCGCACTCAACAAGACTTATTTTTCAAATGTCCAACTGCTTGGGCAATGACCTATGGCCTTCGCAATGAGGTGTACTTTGGTGGTAAAACCACCCTGACCTCAACATGGGATTTGATGTTACGATCACTCAAAGCAACCGTGGTCGAACAACTGGAAGCCCTTCGTTCAGGTGTTGAATGGACTCAATCCGTCGCCCGTATAGCATTACGCCAGCGCCTCAAAGAGGTCTTAGGGGATCATCGTCGAACAATCGAACATCCAAGGTTCGAAGCACTGTTGCTTTTTGCAAACCATCGAATGCAGTTGCTTTGGAGAAGTGATGTCTTTGTCGGTTTGACGCAAGGAAAGCACACGCAATGGTCCGTTCTCAACCGTTTAGAATCTGAACGCGTAGGAGGCTTCGATCTGTTTGCTTCACCTGACATCGTGTTTCGAATACAGAAAAAGTGGCACCTTGTACGACTTGACATGCAAGCACGAAAAATGAATCATTCTGAACGGCTTGAGGCATATGCTATGGTGCTGTGGTCAATGAATCGGGATGGGTTGCCCAGCGTTGCTGACCAGTTTCACATCCAAACCATAGGTTGGCGCAAAGGTGCTTGGCGAGTCCATCCATTGAGCGTTAGCAGCCAAGAGGTGGCTGTTGCTCGAACCCTGATTGAATCTGATGTTGCCGCCATGGAGGCATGTGCCAATGCGGTACGCTATGCACCCTTGAGCCTCCCACTCGCAGCAAATGAATCGACGTGCACAACCTGCAGAATGAAGCCAACATGCTTGGAAGAAAGCACCCTTGAGGAAAAAAAGCGTGAACGAATCAATGCTCTGGCGCTTGAAGCTCAATGAAGGCGTGACACAAGGTCATCGAGTACGCTTGCAACATCGCTGGCTTTGGTGACACCGCTAGCCAAAAGAACACCCTCAGCTCCAAGTTGAATCGCTGTTGCAACATCTTGCCCGTTCTTGACACCCGCACCGCAAAGCACGCGCACGTTGGGGTTGGTGGCTTTTACCAGGTCAACGGTGTCGCTGACGATTGAAGGGTCGGCACTGGTAACGGATACGTCTCCACCGATCAACTGGGGAGGCTCCACTGCAATGAAGGTTGGACCAAGGGCTGCGAGACTCTTCGCTTCATCGAGGTTTGCAGCACAACCGCAAATTGGGAATCCTTCAGGAAGCATGCCCATCAATGTTTCAACATGCTCCATCTCGACTTTGTGTTCTGCGTGATTGATGATGGTACCTTGGGCGCCGCGATGAATCGCCGTACCTGGCTCCATCCACCCGGTGAACCCTCCTTGGCCAACGGGGTCGAGGTGCTGGCACCAGACTTCAAGCGATGGAGCCGCCTTACGTACTGCTTGTAAATCAAAAGCTGAGACGACTGCAACCATCCGAGCAGGACCGTTGCTGTGCTTTTCCATGGCCACTGCGAGGGTTTCTGCTGAGGAACCACTCGCTGTTACGTATGTCTTAAAATTGACAACAATCAGTGGTTTGGTCATACATCGCCCAGCGGCGAGCACCATTTGACATCTTCCGTTCTGTCTAAGCAGATGGTTCGGTTTTCGGCCACTGACCGCCAACTTGGGAGGTACCGTCCGGCACCGTGCTGCCATGGTCGACAACAACCCCTTCCATTGAGACGTTTGAACCGACAGAGGCTCCACGTCCAACGAGGCAGTTTCGCAGATGAGATTTGAAGCCTACAGCAACGCCTGAAAGCAGCGTAGAACGCTCGATGTGACAGCCTTGCAACGTCACATCAGCTTCGATCATACAGCCTTGCACGTGTGCAGTATCGAACGCCTTTGGTTTGGCATGCCAACTGCCATCGACAACAGCGCCGGTTGAGAAGCGCTTTTCTTCGATGCAGCGTAAAACGCCATCCATCCAAGCATCCGGGGTTCCAGCATCGATGAAGTAACCTTCGAATTCCGTTCCATTGAGGAGGTTCTCTTCAGCCAACTTGGGAAATACGTCCCGCTCTATAGAATGCCGCCCTTTTGGCATCCAATCAAAGATGTCATCTTGGAAAATATAGGAACCTGCGTTGATCAAGTTCGAAAAGACTTCCTCAGGCTTTGGTTTCTCTTTGAATCGAGTGATCCGCTGATCCTCATTCACACCGACAATTCCGAACCTTGTGGGGTCTTCGACTTCCCAGAGGGCTAAGGTTCCAACCCCGCCGTTTTTACGGTGCAAGTCGAGCATCGGTTCAATGCTCAATGAGGAGACAATGTCGCCGTTGAAGCACGCAAAGGTTCCGCTGACAACATCTCGACAATTTCCAAGCGCACCACCGGTTCCGAGAGGTTCGTCTTCTGGAACGATTCGAACATCAAAATCGACGTCCTTTGAACGGAAGTAAGATTCGATCAAATCAACTTTGTAGCCACCAGCAACAATCACTTCGTCAACCATGCCGACAGGGACCGCTTCAACCACGCGTTCCAACAATGTCAGGTCCAGCATAGGCAACAGAGGTTTGGGTATGCCAGCAGTCCATGGCCGGAGCCGAGAGCCGATTCCGCCTGCGAGGACCACAACTTGCATGGCACCGCCAACCAATGCCTACCTATCAATAAATCTCTTTATGTTCATGCAACAGACCCCTCGCTTTGCTTCAAAACCTCTAACGAGGTAAACAAAGTGTTCAAAGACGGTCTTTCAGTGGGAGGATTGGAGAGACCCATGAACATCCATGAATACCAAGGAAAAATGTTGCTACGAGCTGCGGGTGTTACCGTGCTTGAAGGCGTCCACTGCACCACTGTTGAACAAGCACTCAGTGCGTATGATAAACTCGGCAGCAAGGTCGTCGCTGTGAAATCTCAGATTCACGCTGGGGGTCGAGGAAAAGGCACCGTCATGAACCCCGCAACACGAGATGTTGTGATGGAAGGCGGCGTGAAGATTGCCTTCTCGAGGGAGGAAGTCAACACATATTCCAGCAACATCCTCGGCAACCTTCTGGTCACGATTCAAACCGGAGATGAAGGGAAAATTGTCAAAAACCTCTACATTGAGGCGGGCTGTGACATCGCCCACGAATACTACCTCGCTTTGCTCGTAGACCGCGACAACAAATCCGTTCTCATCATGGCCTCCACTGAAGGTGGAATGGACATCGAGGAAGTGGCTGAACACACACCAGAACTGATTCACAAAGTGATCGTTGATGCAAACAGTGGCCTTCTTGGTTTCCAGAAGCGAGACCTCGGCATGGCGCTTGGCTTGAGCGGCGCTGCTCTGAAGTCGTTTGGAAAGATGCTGTCCTCCATGTACACAATGTTCTGCAACGAAGATTGTGCTATGGTTGAAATCAACCCACTGGTGCGAACTGGTGCCGATGAAATCGTCGCTTTGGACGCGAAGGTGTCCTTTGATGAGAATGCTGAATTCCGTCACAAGAACTGGGATGACCTTCGGGACCTCTCAGAAGAAGAAGACACCGAAATCCGTGCAAAAGAAACCGGTTTATCTTATGTCAAACTCGATGGAAACATCGGCTGCTTAGTCAACGGAGCCGGTTTGGCAATGGCGACCATGGACGTCATCAAACTCTACGGTGGCGAACCTGCGAACTTCCTCGATGTCGGCGGCGGCGCAGATGAAGAACAAGTTAAAACAGCGTTCTCAATCATCCTAGAAGATCCAAACGTCAAGGGTATCCTTGTCAATATCTTTGGTGGAATCATGCGCTGTGATATCATTGCACGAGGCGTGATCGCTGCAACTGAGGCTTTGTCGCTTCAAGTTCCGCTCGTGGTCCGATTGGCAGGAACAAACGTCGATGAAGGCAAGGCAATCCTTGCTGCTTCGACCCTTAACATCCATGCTGCTGACGATTTAGCAGAAGGTGCTCAAAAGATTGTAGCACTTATTGGAGGTGAACAGTAATGGCGATTTGGATTGAAGAAGACGCAAAGGTGCTCGTTCAGGGCATCACTGGAAAGCAAGGCATGTTCCATGCTGATAAAATGGTTGAATACGGCACCAACATCGTCGGCGGCTGCACACCAGGAAAGGGCGGTCAAACGGTTGATTTGCAAGGCATGGACTTCCCTGTGTGGCACAGCATGACCGAAGCGATCACAGCAACGGATGCCGATGCTACCGTCATTTACGTGCCACCACCGTTTGCTGCTGAAGCAATCATGGAAGCCGCTGACGCATTTGATTCAATCAAAGGCGAAGGTGTCATCGTATGCATCACTGAAGGTATCCCAACCCTCGACATGGTCAAGGCAGTTGCCTACGTCAACAACCGCCCAGGTGTCCGTCTTATTGGACCAAACTGCCCTGGAATCATCACTCCGGGTGACACAGGTGGAGCAAAAATTGGCATCATGCCGGGACATATCCACGCCAAGGGACGCATTGGTATCGTTTCGAAGTCGGGTACCTTAACCTACGAAGCTGTTGCTCAAACCATGAGCATCGATGAAGGACAATCCACCTGCATTGGTATTGGCGGCGATCCGGTCAATGGAACTGGATTCATCGAATGCCTCGCTGCGTTCCAAAAGGACCCTCACACCGAGGCAATCATCATGATTGGCGAAATTGGAGGAAACGCTGAGCAAGAAGCTGCTGCATGGGCTGCTACCAATGTCACAAAACCAATCGTTGGTTTCGTGGCTGGAGCAACTGCACCACCCGGAAAGCGAATGGGCCACGCTGGCGCAATCATCTCCGGTGGAAAGGGTACGGCAGAAGAGAAATTCGAAGCATTCAGAGCGGCTGGCATTGCATGTGCAATGGACCCGTCTGAACTTGGCAAGGTGCTCTTGGAATCACTCAAGTCTGCTGGCTTGCGATGAAGCCAATAACCTGCACTCAAAAGGTGAAGCATGCGGACCGTGCGGACCTTCGATACCGAAGTTCTGCAGGCCCACCATCAGGACGCTCCACCTCTGGATTTGAGTTGGCTCTCAAAACCTTCTCGCCACCAATTCCGCTGGCGCTGCACCCGTAACAGATGGCACACTTCGAGGCGACAAATCCGCAGTGGCGAAGTGTTGTCGAAGAACACCATACGAAACACACCGCGAGACATGTATGTATCGACGAGTGCGTGGCTTAATCCAGTCGACCTACCGAAAATCAAAGACACCAAAGTCTCGCACCCAGTGATGATTGACCATTTGATCGTGTTTGATATTGACATTCCCCCCTTCTCGCGAGTCAACATGGAGCGAGCAAGGCAAGCAACGGTCAATCTCCTCGACTGGATTGAAAGCCGTTATGATTTTGAACGCGTGCATATTGTTTTTTCAGGCAGCAAAGGATTTCATTTGGTCTATCGAGAAAAGGACCGGACAATGTTCGGAATCCCTGACCCTCGCAAAAGGGAGCATGCCGTGCGTGAAGCGCGCAAAACCTTGCTTAAAGAAGTCATGGAAGCCGGCCATCCTGTCGATTCTGGAATCACTGCTGACACACGTCGTATCATTCGACTGCCGGGTTCGATACATGGATCGACTGGCTGGTATTGTTCCACTGTGACAGAAGATCGCCTCCGGAAACCTTTCAAAAAATGGATGAAGGAAATGCCACGCCATGCACAAGCCATCAAAATGCCAAGAAAAGGCAAGACGAAATCCATTCAAAAGAGGCAGAACATGAGGGATGATGTCGACCCTCCGAGTTTTGCATCAATCGAATTAAGCACCCATGTTCCAGGGACAAAAGACCGCAACGCAGTGGTTGCATGGTTGCCGCGTTCTTGGGGTTCAATAGAGAACACAGTTGAGAAGGCGAGGTCAATGATTGAAGAAAAAGCGCTTGGCCCTGCACTGTTTTGGACCGATGGTGAAGCGGTGTTGATGATGCTCCCACGGGCCTTTCCTCGGCAACAAGCAAGCAAAATAAACCGGCGACTCGGGCTGCTTCGAACAGCATTGGCCCTTGAAGCAAACGACCACAACTGGGTTCGTGCATCCCCTCGGCGATGGGAAGACACGGGTTGGGAAAGCAGTCTAGAACCAGTTGGGGTTTTGGCGCACGAAAACGAAAAGGAGCATCACACCCCTTGGTCAAAAGCCCACATCGAAATGGCAAGGCGCCTCAATCAACCGCTGGACATAGGAACTCAAGCCTCCTCTGGAGCCGAAGAACCCTCAATCCGTATCGTGACCAGAAAGTGACTGGTGAAGATTATATGCTTGGCTCTCAAGGATTCTTTGTTCCCGAGAGAGCCGAAAGGCGATGACCAACCATCGTAGATGACCAGAACTTACACCGGAACGTGGCGCATGGGAACAGCGCCACGTCCAATTCCCACTCCCATTTTAGCAACGTATGGATACCTATGTGGCTGAAAGATTATGTGCTAAGGACTCTACATCTGAGTATGGTTCTTTTCCACTGGGCAACTCTTCAGCCCCATCCACCCCTTGAAATGAACAACAAGGGGGGGATTGAATGAACGTCTATGGCGTAGTTTTGGTCCTCATTTTTGGAGGTGCTTCTGGTGTTTTTGGAATTCTGGCCATGACGGATGATGTCACCTCCATGACGACTTCCGGAACGATCCTTGAAGGCACAGAATGGCATGAATCCCAGGGGAGCAGAGAAGAATGTGCTGAAATGGGATATTATTATGACGAATACGGTGATGAGTATGAAGAGTGTGACCGCTATAGAACGGTCACATACTTTACGTGCTATTCGGATGTTGATTTCAGTTATGCGCTCGTCGATGATCAAAGTGGCTACCTTTACGACGGACAAGACAGGGTGACGTGGGGTGAAAGCCAGAGTTCATGTTTGAGCCAGATACAAGACACCTATGCCGTCAACAAATCTGTCACTGTCTACTACCTTTCAGATGCTCCAGAAAATGGCTCATTGTCCCAAAAAGCCACCCCAGGGGCCTTTTATGTGTGTTGCTCGCTCTGCTTTGGACTGCTGACCATTCCTGCACTGGCCTTCATCTTCACCAACAGATCTGAGAATGTCAATATTAAAACCGGTGGATTCCTGGGCAAATTGAGGCCAAAACGTATTCCACTCTCAAACCCAACACAACAGACAATGGGCCATCAAGGCCAACCAAATTATTCACAAACAAATTCACAGGTACCACAGTCAAGCAGCACCATTCAGACGAGCGGTGGTGGAGGAGCGTTTGGCGCAGGTGGCATGATGGTCGTACCCCTGGCTGGCGGAGCTGCTTGCCCACCACCATCCAATCAAAGGACCCCGCAAGTCCAGCAAGGTCGAGGCCGAAGTCAATCAAACCGAACACGATCGAACAATTGGAGGGCACCTTCTCGAATCGCAGGATACCAACGTATTCTTTCAACAATGAACATGGGCTCAGGCCAGTTTGGCTCTGCCCAGGAATATGAACAAATCCTTCAGAACTCAGGAATGATGGATCGATCAATGGCGTCAGGGTTCATGTCAAATCCGTTTGTTCTTCAAACACTTGGCATTGCCGCTGTGGCAGGTGGAGCGGCCGCAACGATGAGATCTGCCTCACAAGCACAAACAAGTCTTCGACCTGCACAATCTGGCGACGCCCGATTAAAGAGCATGCAAAAGGAAGCGGAGGACTTTTTCAAATCCTCAAAACCAAAAGTAAGCACCACAACAAGCCGGCCCGTTGCCAAGGGTGAACCAAATCAATGCGCACACAGCAACTGCACAGCAAGAGTCTCATCCTTTGATTTCCGTTGTTTTGATTGCCGTAAAAGATACTGTACTGCGCACAAAGGTGCGACGTTCCAGTGCGAAGATTGCGCCAACTAAGATCACTCATACACCGACTTTTGATGTAGGCCCACACGCGGTACGAGTCCATCGAGTTGGGCTTTGTGGACGAGTTCTCTCCCGTCACCGCTCCGAACATAGGTCACAACCCCAGGGCTGACATGATGGTTCCAATGACGCTGGTAGACCTGTGCTCGTTCTTTGCTTGTTGCTAAGCACGAAGGGACTGCATGATACATCATCACCGAGACTCGTTGCTTTCTCAAGAACGCCGCTATGACTTCTGGCATTAGTTTTGAAAGCCATGTCTCATCAAAAAATCGTGACGAACGTTCAATGATATAGCGGGGTTTCTCTAGAGGACCCAATGCCTCAGTCAGGGCTTCACTGAAGATTTTAGCTTCGTCCGGAGTGGAATTATGAAGGTGATAACGAACCCATCCTCCCCCACGTTCGCCGCCTTTGGGAGTGGCATGGCGGGTCATATCGCCAAGTTCGCATAATGAATCGACAATGGCGTTTGCAATCGCCTGAGTCAGAGAGGCATCCGTCCAGACCTGCTTCTCTTCACCAAATTGGAAACCAGATGAAAAACCACTCCGAGCCTTGGCTTCAACCGCTGGTTTTGCTTCTGTACCAAAGGGTTGACCGATGCCCCATAATTCACGGGTATGATCACGCGTCATCGCACGTCGAACCATTTCTTCATTGAACAGACTCATACCTTCGCTGATTCCTTCTGGGCGGACATCATTGAACGCAGCATGGACGTGCCCAACACCCTTTTCGATGGTCCCGTCATCACAAACTCCGTACAATTGCTTATGTTTTTGCTTGAAGCGTTCATAGTCGTCGAAACCTTTGGTAAATTCATCAGCGATGCAAACGATATCCCAATTGTTGGCAACTTTCTCTTTCCATTCCTTATCCAAACGTATGGATCGTCCTCGAAGTTGATTGATGCTCATGCTTGTGGTGACGGTGGTCATGTCAACTAAGACATTGATGCGTGAAGCATCCCATCCTTCACCGAGCAAGCCCCGGGTCCCAACGATGCAGCGGGTGAAACCTTCTTGGAAAAGTTCTGTGATCATCAATGAATAATACCTCGGTACCCAATGTTTTCCCCGCCCGTGAATTTCATGATAGCCATCATGTGCCTTATCTAGGAAGGTAACTTCCAAATCCCGCTCCTTCATCCATTCACTAGCCCGCTCGATGAAACGCTCAGCAAGGTCATCATCGACGAGCACAGTGCTCCCGGTCATCAAGATTGGATCGAGGTAATCACCTGCTTGGTGCTTCACAAGTGAACGGAAGACTGCGATAGCGCCGCCTGCCTCTTTGTCGAGCACGCCGTCGACCAGAGCGGTGGCTGAAGTTTTCTCAAAATCAGTCACCACCACCGCACGAATTGAAGGGCCTAAAGCTTGCATCTCGACGGTGATAATTTCATTCAATGCATCGACTTTGGAAGAGGCATAAGCCATCACTCTGCCAACAGGCGAAGCACATGGTCGAGAACCGGTTTCGGTGATTTGAACACCGAGCATTCGAAGGCGGGAAATCACCGACTTCGCCCTTTCGTGATCTTCTTTATTCTTTGACAAGCGAAGGCCATAACGAACATAACGGTCGAGCACGGAACGCAACATACTCATTCGCGTCCATGATTCATCGCTTGCTTCCATTGGGACAGGAGGCACATCGCTCGGTAATGTGCTTTGATGGAGATGTAAGTATCTACGAGCATTGTCTGCATAAACTTGATTTTTATTTTGAAACTTTGACCATGTAAGGGTTTCACCCCGGTGATTCTTTCGCTCTTTCAAACTTGTAAAGACCCACTCATCGAGCGGTGCGATGCGCTTTGAATCTTTTTTGGTTGGGGAATCACGTAAATCTGACAGAAGGTCCTCGAATTGTTTGTCAACATTGGCAATGTACTGAAGTTCATGCGCTGCAGGGCGGACAAAGTAGCACAAATCTTGGTACGGTGCCAGATTTTCATGCCGTACGAGGGCCGGGACGGGTACTTCGTAATCGACTGGGCCAAAGAAGGCCTCATAGCGTTGAGAATCATCATTGCTGATTGATTCAGTATCGGGTGGCGTCGCTGTCAGACCAAGCACAACAGGGTCGCCAAAGAATTCCTTAACTTCTGAAAGAATACGTCCCCAGTGGTGCATCAAATGGTGGCATTCATCAAGGATAATCAGACCAATACCAACCTCCTTGAGCCTCATAAGATTTGCTTTAGCACTCTCATGCAGGGTCCACAGAGCATTACCGTTTTTGGCAAAATCATCCCTCACTTTTTTGCGATAGGTGCTCAACCTTGAACGGTAGTATTTGTCGTTCGAAGTCAGAAGGCTTTGTTGCCAAGCGATTGCTGACTCTCGATCATCTGCTTGACCGTCTTCCATTAATTTCTCAGCCCATAACTCAAGAGCGACAAGGTCGAGGTCTTCGCCCCCTTTCTTGGGCATGGTGATCGACTGGTAAGTTAAGGAAGTTAACAATCCTGGATTCTTTGGATCGGTGCTGATGAACTCCTCCTTTCCATCGAGGTCGAAAAGAGAAGTACGGGCAGCCCATTGAGCCTGGATAGCAGAATTTGGCGAGAGCACCAATGCTGGTTTTCGCACCATGTCCGCCCAGACATAAAGCCCCAAAATGGTTTTTCCAGAACCTGGTGGAGCCACGACATGCAGACGTTTTTCACCCCGTTCAAGTTGAGGAAGGATGATTGAACGCGCTGCATCCTGAGATGGACGAAGTGTTCCGCCGAAACGTATTGCCCCGAATTCAGGAAGAGGTGGGATCATTCGTGATCACCCCTGCCCAAATCAACGAGGGCTGCGTTTTGGTCCAGGAGGGCCGCCACCGGGACCGCCCTTTGGTGGGTTCGAACGCTTAGGAGGACCTCCAGACTTGCTTGGACCAGGAGGACCGCCGCTCTTCTTTGGTGGACCGCCAGACTTGCTTGGACCAGGAGGACCGCCGCTCTTCTTTGGAGGACTGCCAGACTTGCTTGGACCGGGAGGACCGCCGCTCTTCTTTGGTGGACCGCCAGACTTGCTTGGACCAGGAGGACCGCCGCTCTTCTTTGGACCGGGAGGACCGCCGCTCTTCTTTGGGCCGGGAGGACCGCCGCTCTTCTTTGGACCGGGAGGACCGCCGCTCTTCTTTGGACCGGGAGGACCGCCGCTCTTCTTTGGACCAGGGGGTCCTGATGAACGGCCGGGAGGGCCTGAACGTTGAGGTGCTTTTTCGACTACCTCTTCTTCATCTTCAAACATGGCACCGCAGTGAGGGCATTCATTGTCGCTTTCCTTGACCAGACCGTCGCAAATTTCACATGCAAACATTTCTTCATCATCTTCAGCTTCAGCGTCTTTTGAACCTTTATCCAAATTTTGCACTTCGCCGTCTTTGGAACGGAACAGGGTCAAAACGGGCAGAAGATCCATGCCTTTGAGAGCAAGTTCTGTTTGAATCGCATGTTCAAAGGCTTGCTTGAGATCTTCGGGTGTGTCAAGGACACGCCCATCGTCCACGTAGGTGATGTTGACTCTTAGTTCCCCGTCTTCGGTCTTGGCTTGCGGCGTTTCAACAGCAACACCTCGCTTACGAGCAACGCGCCGAACAGCAACTTCACACATGCGTCGTAGAAGGGCTTCATCAGGTGCGTTGGAGGTCGTTTGTCCAAGAGCTCCAGCCATGATTTCTTTGGCGGGGTTGCCTTCTTCAACACGTAAGTGTGAGGGGAGTTCTGCACCAAGAGAAGCAAGAACATTGCTGGCTGGTGTTTGATTGATGTTGAGCCATTGACTGCGTCGCTCATCCTTCATGGCTCGCTCAGCATCGGCAAGACGGTTCACCATAGCATCGGTTGGGGAAGAAGATGGATTGCTTCCGACCAGTGTACCGCCAGGGGCGAAGGGGGTCACGTTGGCAGGGTTTTTCTGAGGCAGAGCGCCACTCGACAATGAAGGCCCACGGGATTGTTGAGGTAAATCCGATTGGGATCCACCGACGTTGGTCACAGGTGGTTGGCCCTGAGGTGGGTATTGGCCCATTTGGTCCGGGGGCATCCCCTGCTGAGGTGGGTATTGGCCCATTTGGTCCGGAGGCATCCCCTGTTGAGGTGGATACTGGCCCATTTGGTTGGGCGGCATGCCTTGTTGAGGAGGATACTGGCCCATTTGGTTGGGCGGCATGCCTTGTTGAGGAGGATATTGACCTTGAGGAAGGTTTTGTTGTTGCTGAACGCCCATGGCGATCTGTTGAAGCACTTCAGGAGGAAGTCCACCTGCTTGTCCTTGGCCCATTTCCCGTTGTTGACGAACTGCCTCGCCAGAGACGACGCCGAAGCTTCGACCACCGGTCACTTCTTGGCCGCCGAGTCCAACAGAGCCTGTGTTGGCGAAACTGCCAGCACGTGAGATTTCCTGCCTTGCACCGCACTCTGGACAAAAAATACTGTCGTCGGGAATGAGTTCTGCGCACGAGCCACAATCCATAACATCAACCTCCGTCAGTTGGAAGGCTTAAGCGACCCTCCCTAAAGGGTTGCGTTGATTCTCCCATTTTTACCACCAAAATATAGCCGCACCGCCCCCCCCGAATAACCAAGCAGGTGGGCGTTCATTCAATCCCAATCTTCATCTCACGGAGGCACGTCGCCAGAGCATGGGCGATGAACACGTGGTCGTAATTGGCGGCGGTATCGCTGGGGTTACTGCTGCGTTGGCTTGCGCCGATGCAGGGCGCAATGTGACCCTCCTCGAGGCTCGAAAAGTGCTTGGAGGGAGAGTGTCCAGCGTCACTCACCCACGCACTGGTTGGGAATTGGACAACTGCCAACATGCTTGTTTCCGAGTCTATGACCGATTCATGCAACTTGTTGGCCGAACAAAGGGCCAAGACGCCATCAAACTTCAGGCCAGAACCGTTCTTCCATTTGCATCTCCCGCCACGGGAGAGTTTGCTAACCTCGCCTCAGGACGATTGTCACCACCAAACCATCTGATTGGAAGCATGTTGTCCTTTCCGTTCCTTTCGTTCAAGGACAAACTCGCAATGCGCAAGGCAGTAAAACGCCTCGCCAACATGAAGCATGCTGACATATGGGCGCTTGACGGAATGCCATTCAGAACATGGCTGACCGAACAAGGACAAACCGATCAAGCCATCAATCGGTTTTGGTCCTTTTTTGTCCTTGCCGCCTTGAACATCGATTTGGATGAAGCAAGTGCCGCCCAAGCCTGCATGTTGTTCAACAAGGGTTTGTTCGGAGACGCTGACGCCTTTGATGTCGGTGCCTTCACATCTCACCTTTCCGAATCCTTTCATCCAGCATACCTCGAGGCTCTTGACCAAGCTGGAGTTCAAGTTCGATTGAACACATCCGCAAAGGGCATCGAACACGAAAACGGCGCCCCAACCAGCGTGAGGCTGGCGAAGGAAAGCATTGCGTGTACCGACGTCATCTTCACCACCCCTCATCATATCACAGCACGCCTGCTAAAAGCATCAAACCTAGAAGAGAAATCCGCTTTAATCGAGCGCAATATCAATTCGATGGATTACCGACCACTTATCGGCATACACTCATTCTATAGAGGAAATAGGGTGCCAGAAGATTTCACCTTCGCCGTGATGATTGACGAGCCTTTGATTCAAATCATTTTCAACCGCAATGCTGAGTTGGATCAACCTGTTGAGGAAGGTGTGCAGTGGCTCTCCATTCCAGTCAGCAGTGCTGTTCCATTCATGGGCATGGAGGATGATGAAATTCTTGCTGAACTTGACCGGGTGCTCGACGCACTATGGCCGGAGCAAACCAACGTAAAGAGGTTTGAACACCTGATCATCAAAACTCCGAAAGCAACCTTCGCCCCAACGCCGGGAAGTGCAGAAGGTCGCCCCCCTGCTGATGCCATCAGTGAGCGGATCGCCCTTGGAGGCTGCTGGACAAAAACCGATTGGCCTTCAACCATGGAAGGAGCCACACGTTCAGGACTGCAGGCAGCAGCTCACATCCTCAAGCGTACATATTCAACCGACGACGCTTGGCCTGAATGGCCATCTCGTCCAGCCCGAAGAGAACCTGGTTGGCGAGTTTGGGAATAAGCGTGGATTGAAAAAGAAACACCAGTAGGAGAGACTGAGGGGATTTCATGGGTGAGAAATTTGATTGGGGCACCCACCGAATCGAAGGTGAGGATGTTCACCTTGCTGGATGGGGGACACACCCATCACTCGAGGAGGCGCAAGCCTACTGCACACTCATTGCCGGTTCTCATTATGAGAACTTCCTGATTGCCAATTACTTCACTCCAGCCGAGGTGCGCCAACACATCGAGAACATCTATGCCTTCTGCAGGTATGGTGATGACCTCGGCGATGATGCACCGTTTGATACCGAGGGTCGTCTTACCTTGCTGAATGCTTGGCAAAACGACCTTGAATCGGTTGCAGAGGGGCATTGGTCCGGAACCGCACAACACCCAATCCTCAACGCTGTCGCAGCGACTTCCCGAGCCTGCAAAATACCACTCAAGCCCTATGTCGACTTGATCACTGCGTTCAAGCTCGATCAAAACAAAACCCAGTATGAATCATGGGACGAACTTCGAGATTATTGCGTTCATTCTGCCGATCCAGTTGGGCATCTTTTCTTGTATGTCTATGGCCATGATGATGAAAAACTGAGAGAAATCAGTAATTTCACATGCACAGCACTTCAACTGGCAAACCATTGGCAGGATGTCGCTCGTGACCTTGAACAAAACCGCTCTTACTTCCCAACTGAAACGATGGCTCTGTACGGGTACACCCAAGAGGATTACAACAACCGTGTCTATGATGAGCGTTGGATTGCAATGATGAAACACGAAGTCGACCGAGCCCAATCTTGGTTTGATCAAGGCAAAGACCTCTGGGACAAAGTCGATCCGCACTTGGCAGTGGACCTGCGTATGTTCACACTTGGCGGAGAAGCAATCTTGCAATCAATTCGAAAACTCAAGTACAACACATGGAAGAAGCGACCGACGGTCAGTAAATTCAAACAACTGCGATTATTCCTTGGCGCCCGACGTGCTTGGAAGAAGGCTGAGAAAGCCAAAAAGTGATGTAGCCATACAAGTGAGTGAGTAGTTACATTTCAATCTAAATGGAATTCTAGACAATCAAAGCACGTCCAAGATCCACAACCCGGACCGGAGGACTTGGTACAAACTTCCGCAGGCCTCAAAAAGGGGAACCCATGAGCAACAAGTGGTCAACATGCTTGAACGCCGGAAACCACTCGATTTGTTGTTCCCTTTGAAAGGGAACGCCACAACTCGAACGGAAGGCGAAGAAAAGCAGTCAATGACCGCTCTCGACCACGTTCGAGCCGGTGTCATGCTGGCAAGAGATGCTGTCAAGGCTGTGAGCGTTACGGCAATGGAAGCACTCCGAGAAGGAGCCACGTTCATTGGTATCGTCGGTGAGAAAAACGAACTCGTCGATCCCTTCGAACACCTTGATGCTCCAATCTGGTCTGATCGCCCACCTCAAGAACTTATGAAATTAGCATTCCGATACTGTGAGGAACTCACAATGCGGGAAGCTGGTAACTTCTATCACTCGTTCAAGTACCTCCCAGATGAACAACGCAACGCCATGTGCGCAGTCTATGCTTTCTGCCGAAGAGCCGATGACATCGCAGACGGTGATTGGGCTGACCGATTCCCTGGAAGCATGGGCGAAATGGACCCTGAAGCAGTTGCTTACCGAGAACAACTCGAAAGCCTGCAAGATCAAGGAAGCATTTTGGATGAAGAAGCCTACCTCAACAAAATCACACAGTTGTTCTTCTTCCGTAAGAAACTCTCAACCTGTTATTCTGAAGTCTATTCAACCGATCCTGTGTTCCTTGCGCTCAAAGAAACAGTGGACAGGTATTCCATTGGCAGGGAAGTGTTTGACGACTTGATCTCTGGCATGGAAGATGACCTCTACAACAACCGTTACCGAAGTTTCGATGAACTGTACATCTATTGCTACCGTGTCGCCTCTGTGGTCGGTTTGATGTGCATCGAAATTTACGGATATGAAGACCCTCGTGCCAAGAAGTTCGCTGAATCATGGGGCATTTTCATGCAACTCACCAACGTTCTCCGGGATGTTGGGGAAGACATTCAACGGGACAGAGTGTACCTCCCGCTTGGAGAATTGGAAGCCAATGGCATCAATGAGGATGAACTTGGTGGACAAGTTGTGTTGAACAAGCAATGGGAGCCCTACTGCAGAGACTATGCTCGACGAGCACGCACCTACTTGGCAGAAGCCCGACAATTGTTGCCACTGCTTCCTCGCCGAACCCGTTATTCACCCGCCGCTATGATTGCGTTCTACGACAAAATCTTGGCACAGATCGAGAAGCAACAGGGTGACGTGTTCACCCAGCGTGTCAAACTCAACAAAGTGCAGAAGATCAGCCTTGCTGCTGCTGTTTACATGCGCCACCGCCTGCTTCCAGCCTTCCTTGACCCGCTCTGGGGCGGTCTTGCACGAATTGGACTGCTCCCCGCGGTTTGAATGGAACACGTTTCTTCGCACCCCATCGGTGCACACTCGCTAAACTGAGGTGTGAACGCTTGTGGTTTGTATCGGAGATTGAAGAAGCGAACATGCTATGACACTACTGCGCCTAAGAGGCATATGCAGCCTGATCCTCAAGAGCGACAATTTTGGGGCCAAGTCGAACAGTCACCCGATCCTGTGGCTCTTCAACATCAATCACAAGCAGGTACAATTGTCCGGCCCGTTCAAACGGAGCAACATGTTGTCCCGCTCGCTGTGCCGAAATTCAAGCATATGAGTCGTGTTGCGAGCACTGGCCTCTTTCTAACTGGTTTCCTGATCTATTTTGTCGCATTTTATTTTGAAGTTCTTGACGGGGATGGGAAAATTATGGCTGGAGGAGAATTAATGTGTTGTTTGTTCTTTAACACCGCACTGGTTTTTGAAATCATTTTTTACCTAAAAATGCTCGAACACAACGACACCTATCAGACCGGAAAGACCTGGACCATTGTCAACATCGTAGTTGTCGGAACCGTGACAATGGCAGGAATGTTCTCTTTGGTACTCTTGTTATCAGGCGCTTCATTCTAAGCAGGACGACATCTCCGTCACGATATGAACATGAACATCAAGAAGATCAAGAAGATGGTCCCTGAAATTGCAAGCGATGCTGCTGCACCTAACCACAACAATCTACGCATTGTCATAACTCCATAAATACCGATTCCAATGGCTACGGTTGGCCAAAGCCCAATGGAAATCATCCCCCCGAAGAGAATATCCCAGCCTTCTAAAAGAACAAGTGAAAGAAACAGGCCCATGCAGGTAGATAGGAAGGGGACCAGTGAACCAATCCAAAAATCCAACGGCCTGAATAATTCTTCATGGGCAAGGGTCATTTGAGGGTTCCATTCGAAATCCTCTTGGCACAATGGGCATTCAAACAATCCCAAATCACCGTCATCTAATTCAATGGCTTCATCACAATGAGGGCATTTAATTTCGACCATATCAACGCTTACTCATCGCTAAACGATAAGGTTTGAGCCGTTTTGAAACTCACACCTGATCTTTGCGAGAGGTTGAATCGTTGTGAGCCAACACAAGCCAAGGAACTCAAATGGTTCGCGTGAATGCTTGGATTCCTGTGATGTAACGTCCGATGATCAGGTTGTGAATATCGTGAGTTCCCTCATAGGTCTTGACCGATTCAAGGTTTGCCATATGGCGCATCACTGGGTATTCATCTAGGATACCGTTGGCACCGTGAATGTCCCGTGCAACACGAGCGATTTCCAATGCCACATCGACGTTGTTCATCTTGGCAAGGGATATTTGTTCAGGAATCCATGTTCCTTCGTCCTTCTTTCGGCCAAGGTGGTAAGCGAGAAGTTGGCCTTTTGTGATTTCACGTAGCATCCATGCCAATTTGTTTTGAACAAGTTGGTAGGAGGCGATTGGATGGTCGAATTGGATACGGGAAAGGGAGTATGTCTTAGCGCTGTGAAAGCACGACATTGCTGCACCGAGTGCGCCCCATGAAATACCGAAGCGGGCGTTGTTCAAGCACGAGAAAGGACCTCGAAGCCCTTTGACGTCTGGAAGCATGCGGTCCTTTGGGATCTTACAATCTTGGAAGACAAGTTCGCTTGTCACCGACGCTTTGAGAGAATGCTTTCCCTTCATTTCAGGAGCGGTGAAGCCTTGATCATCTTTTTCGACGATGAATCCTCGAATCACGCCGTCGAGTTTCGCCCAAACAACAGCTACATGTGCTATTGAACCGTTTGTGATCCACATTTTGGCACCGTTCAGCAAGTAATGGTCGCCCATGTCCTCTGCCTTGGTGATCATGTCACCAGGGTTGGAGCCGTAATCTGGTTCGGTCAATCCGAAGCATCCAATCCATTCACCTGAAGCCAACTTAGGCAAATAGTAGTTTTTTTGCTCTTCTGAGCCAAAGTCCCAAATTGGGTACATAGCGAGGGAACCTTGAACTGAAGCGAAGGAACGAAGGCCAGAATCGCCACGTTCGAGTTCTTGGCAAATCAGACCGTAGGCCACATAGGAAAGTCCTGGGCAGCCATAGCCTTTGAGCGGAGCGCCTAAGACACCCATTTCGCCCAATGCAACCCGCCATTCATCGAGGAAAATCCCTTCTGCGCAAGCGTGTTCGATTTTGGGCAGAACTGCTTCATCGACCCAATCACGGACCATGTCGCGAATCATGATTTCTTCCTCAGTCAAGAGACTTTCAATATCGTAAAAATCAACGCCTTCGTATGGTTCCATAGGACCCTCTCATCTGTTGGTGAACAGAGGCGCTTCAAGAACCTAACCCTCTTTGCCGTCGATGAAAGCAATTCAGTCCTTGGAACGGTTTCGCCAATTCATGTACCAACGTTGCATGGTTTTGCTGTTCATGTAAATCAGCCCCAGGATTGTTCCTGGCACTGCTACAACAACTGCTGCGAGGACTGCCAATGTCATCAGGCTGTTATCGACTTCAACCCCGACATCCGGTGAAAAGGACACGATGTTGCCGAACGAGGTGATGATGAATCCTTCACGATGCCCATTTTCCCAAACAACAGAGATTGAGCGACCAGCGACAACTGGATCCCAATCCACTGCATCTTCTGCGATGATCTGAGCGAAAGCCTCAGAGATCAGCGGTTGTTGACGAACGGTTGCAAAGGGTGCCATGTGAATGAGTGTGCTCCCGTCATGTCCACGGGATACAGCTGTGAAATCGCCCGAAAGCGATCCATACTGCATGAGGTTCTCGGTGGTTGATTTACTGGCATCAACCAAATCCAAACGAATGGCTTGAGTTTTCAATCCACTCGCAAATCCAACGCATTCATTGAGGGTAGGGTCTGCACAATCAACGCCAATCCAGGTTTGTGAACTGCTGCCTGAAAGGAATGTGATGCCATGAGTTTGATCGATGACGGCCATTCCGTTGCTCAAGGTGGTGGCAATACAAATGTTCTCTTGGCGGTGGCAGGAGATGTCGGTTACTTCCGAGTTCCCGCTCCCTTCGAGAGCAACCAAGCCGGTTCCTTCTGAAAATTGCCAAATGCTGCCGTCCACCGCACCAAAGTAGGCGTAATCGCCTGCTGGCCGCCATTCGACGGTTGTCAAATCAAGTCCAAAAACAGCACCCGAACCATTGACTGGACCGATGCTGTAGTCTTCGGAAGAGTATCGCATTGCCATGCCAACATCACCTGCCATCAGCGCCGTGTTGCCACGAGGATGCCATGCGACGTCATTGAAGGATTGAGAGCGCCCTGAATTCAATTCAATGTCGCCGCTTCGGTCACCTGCATTCGGCGCAGAGAGGAGGCGAGCATATCCATCTTCGCCAGCGATTAAAACGGTAAGGCCATCAGGGGAAACTGAACCTGTGTTAATGCCGATGTCCTGATCTTCAAGGGTGCCTTCCAACTTGAGTTGAATCAACGACTCAGGCTCTGCTGGAACGCTCGGTACAAGCATCAGGAGCAGCATTGTCAAGGCCAAGAGCAACTTTCGCATGGATTGGCCAGCGTGCTGGAGGACAAAACCCCTCCGACCGCAGAAAAAAAGTTATCAACGCTCTAAGGGCGCCATCCCGCACGGTGAGCCTTATGTTCAAGAGCGGTTTGGACCGGGTATGGAGCGATTCGCAGTTAAGCGCGGTTTGGAAAAAAAAATGGGCGGCAATGCTGGACTATCGAAGTTAGCAGCCCAATATTTCAATGACTTACAAGTTGATGCAAGTGGAGTTTTCACCGGCACGCATGGCATCATGGTTCGCATCAGTGGCGAATTTGGCAGCGACGGTAAACTGGCGCTTGATGTTGAACAACTCAAAGGCACCGAACTCTCTCAGTTCCTCAGTGCAGAAGGTGGTCGTGATGAAGCAATGGAGTCTCGCAAAAGGTATTCCTCTTTCTTAGACGAAGCAACCGGATACACGCCAAAACAACGTGGTGACAAAGCCAAGGAAGAAGGAAAGAAATTCTCCAAGGCCCGTTCAGCCATCAAAATGGCCCACAAGTCCATGGAAATGAGCAACAGCCTCACACAGGAAACCATTGATCAAGCTCACGCCATGATCAACGAACTCCAAACAATGATCGACGCCGGCACTGCCCCTTCAGAAGGCAAGGTCAAGAAACTCAACGACTTACTTTGAATCACTTGAGGTGGATGGTATGGACATCGTAGCCGTCCTTCAACCCTACATGGAACAGTGCCCAAGAATCGCTGAGTTAAATGAAGAGTCAAAAAAGCGCCTTGCTTTGATGGTTGGAAGCGTTGATGAAACCGTAGGGATCTCCCATCTGGTGGATTGCCTTGCTGACTCGACCAGTCTTGGTGGCGATGGTACAATTCGTTGCTATGTCGGTTTTGAACCATCAGGGAAAGCACACATCGGGTGGAAGGTCCTCTCCTTGCAATTGCGAAGAATGCTCGATGCTGATGCCAATGTGTTGGTCTTCTTGGCTGATTGGCATGCTTGGGTGAACGATAAATTCAACGGCGTGATGGACGACATCCAAACCACGGCTACGTACATGGAAGAAACCTTCCGAGCCCTTCTCGGCCATCCCGAAGAGGGCGATGGGCCCGGACAGTTGCGGTTCCTGTGGGCATCGACCCTGATGGACAATGGCGATTATTGGGCCCGAGTCCTTCGTTGCTCGAAAGGTGCAACCCTCGCAATGGTAAGAAAAACATTCACCATCATGGGCCGGGATGAAGCCTCTTCAGATCATGACCTTTCCAAATTCTATTACCCAGCAATGCAAGCGAGTGACATCTTCGAGCTGAACATCGATATCGCACTTGGCGGGATGGACCAACGCAAAGCGCACATGTTCATGCGCGATGTCGCCACAAAGTGGGGTTGGTCAAAAGCCACCTGCCTCCACACACCCATCATCTCCTCACTGAAAGCAACTGGGACACGGATGGAAAGTTTCGATCACAAGATGAGCAAATCAGACCCCTCAGGTGCGATTTTGTTGCACGATGCTGAAAACATCCTGCGAAACAAGATGAAAAAGCATGCTTACCTCAACCCTGAAGATGAGCACTCTCCAGTCTATGAACTCGCTGAACATGTCGTATTGCCTGAATGGGGGGAGATCGTCGTGACGCCGAATCCTAAATTCGGCGAACCATCAACATGGACCGACTTGGCAGCGTTCAAAGCAGCGGTCACCGATGGCACACTTCACCCACTCGATGCAAAGTTGGGTGTCGCAGCAGGCATCAGCCGAGGCTTGGAAGCGGTTGCTGCCCACTTCGAAGCAAAACCAGAAACATTGGAAGCCGTGAACCGTTTGCGGAAGTGAACTCACTCTTCATGGAGCGAGAAGCCCTCTTCGACACTGTGCACATCCAAACGAAGGATTCGCCGGGTGTCGCGAAGATAATCTCGTGATGGTAAATGATCCAAACCAATGGCTGCATTCACAGTCAAGCATTGCCCTGGTTGGAATTGATTGACGTATTCATCCGACACAACCGCCATGATGGTCGGGACATCTTCAGGAAGTTCATCGTTGCGCAAACTGTTCGGATCAAACAATTCCATGTATTGAACATCTTCGTAATAGTTACGCTCAAGGTCCATGCCAAAGTTTCGAGGATCTGGCAGGTCTTCGTGCTTGCCGCCATCGCGCAAAAAGGCGATACCGTTTTTCATGCACATAGGGCAGATCTCCAACTTTCTTCGAGCACGAGCAAGTTGTTCCTTTTCGATCCATTCATGCTTGCATTCACGGCATGAATAAGCCGAACGCTTCAACCAACCCATCGCTCGGCTGATGCTGTGAACCACTGCATCAAAGCGGAGGAAACGGGTTCGGTCGCGCATTCGCAAGTCTTCGATGTGATATCGGTTGAGTTCTGAAAATCCGGCAATGCGAATGACTGGACGGGGTTCCAGGTTGTGAAGAGCGAATTGCTCCTCCAGTACGAGGGTCCCTGAATCAAGGCACTTCTGGCGGTCGCTCATGAAGGCAAGGCCAAGGCCTTGATGTGCCTCAAGAACGTCCCATTGAATCTCAAAGCCCCACACGCTGTCTTCAATCTCGGCGAGAGCAGCAAAGTCGGCTTTGCAGTGAGTTTCAAAAAATGTACGCCATGCTGCAAGAAGACGCTGTTCTTCATCCGTGGGCTCTGTGTGTTTCTTCATCGACATGGAACTTGAAGATAACAACGACGGCTATCAAATGTTTCGGTTGGAGCATCAAATTCTCACCCCCTTATGCAAATCTTTTGAGGGCTAAGGTTCATCAATCCCTTTCATGTCGAAGGAATCATCCCCTCTTTGAAGAGGAGCGTGACCCCTATGGTAAACATCATCGTTCTCGTGAAGCAAGTCCCTGATACCAATGCTAAAATCGTCGTTTCCGGCGACCGTGTGGACCTTTCGGCAGTCAAGAAAGTGATGAGCCCCTACGACGAGTTCGCTGTGGAAGTTGCACTACAACACCGGGAAGCAACCGGTGGAGAAGTGACCGCATTGACGCTTGGAGGCGCTGGTGCTGACAAGGTGCTCAAGGACGCCAAAGCCATTGGTGTTGATCACATCGTTCGAATTGACAGCGATGGAGATCACGATTCAAACTCTCTTCAAACCGCCATTGCATCAGTTCTTAGCGAACTTGGTGCAGAAGTTGTCTATTGCGGTAAATCTGCAGCAGACACAGGTGCTGGCTCAACAGGTCCAGGCCTAGCAGAGCGCATGGGATGGGCTTCAGTTTCAAACGTCACCGCAGTGGCTTTCGATGGCGGCATTACCGTCGTCGCTCCAAGCGAAGGCGGCGATGCTCGAATCTCCGTTCCAATTCCAGCCGTTATTTCATGTGACAAAGGAAACATGAAGGTTCGCAAACCAAATGTGAAGGGAATCATGCAAGCTAAGAAAGCAAAGGTCGACGTGAAATCCGTGGCCATTCAACCCTCCAGCGTTGCCATTGTGGCACACACGATGCCCCCTGCCAAACCAGCGGGTAAGTCCTACGAAGGAGGAGCTGCTGCTGCTGAAGTCGCACGTCTGCTTAGAGATGAGGCCAACGTTATTTGAGGTGAAGAATATGACTGAAACAATTGTTATTGCTGAAATCGCAAAAGGAACCATCCACGCCACAACCTCAGAACTTGTAACCGCTGCCCAAGCCTTGGGTGGTTCACCAATCGTCATCGTGCCATGCACGGATGCCAGTGTTGCAGATGCTGCTGCATCCATTCAAGGAGCAAGCAAAGTCATCGCAGCCAAATCAGATGTGTTCAACCATTATGATGCAGCAGGATGGGCCTCGGCAATTGACGCCATCGCCCCTGCTGGAACAATCCTAACATCGGCCACACCACAATCGAAAGACCTTGCAGCACGTATCGCAGCTCGAAGGAACATTTCAGTCGTCCAAGATGTGGTTGCTATCGATGGAAATCAATTGACTTCTCCGGTTTATTCTGGAAAAGCAATGCAGACTGTCGCTCTTGATGGCCCTGCTGTGATCAGTGTTCGAGCAAACGTATTCGATGCCGCACCTAGCGGTGGCTCTTGCGATGTTGCTGTCGTCGACACAACTGGAAACATGGCAACCGCTGTGCAAGAATTCATGGCTCGAGCCTCTCAACGACTCGATGTCGCTGAAGCCAACATCATCATTTCAGGTGGAAGAGGCATGGGATCGCCTGACAACTTTGTTCACTTGGAAGCCATTGCAGACACCATCGGAGCTGCCGTTGGTGCTTCACGTGCTGCTGTGGATACTTGGGAAGCAATTCCCCACTCGATGCAAGTCGGTCAAACTGGAAAAACAGTCAACCCAAACCTCTACATCGCCGTTGGTATTTCCGGAGCCATTCAGCACCTTGCTGGTATGCGATCCTCAAAGTACATCGTCGCCATCAACAAAGATGCTGACGCACCAATCTTCCAACATGCCGATTACGGAATCGTTGCAACATGGGAAGAAGCCCTCCCCGTTCTTCAGACCACACTTGCTGGAATGATGGCGTGATCAGGCGTACTTTCCACGTCCATAGGAGCCTTGAGCACCTGCTCCCTCCCCAACAAACGGGTTCGTAGCACGCTCATGTCCAATTGTGGTCAGAGGACCATGCCCCGGATAGACAATCGTGTCTGCAGCAAGCGGCCACAATTGCGTATGAATCGAAGTGGCAAGGACATTGAAATCCCCACCCGTATCAGGTAAATCGGTGCGCCCTACTGAGCCTGCAAAGAGGGTATCGCCAACAAACAAATGATCTGGCCCACCCTCCACAAGCAAATTGAGGCAACATCCACCCAGTGTGTGACCCGGGGTGTGAAGAATGGTAAATTTCAGAGCACCGAACCCCATGGTTTCCTTCTCGATCAATGGCTCATCTGCTTGTGCAGGTACCGGTGCATCGAATCCCCAGCGGCGGGCTGAAGATTGCGCTAAGGATTGAAGATAGGTGTCATCTGGATGGAGGTACCATTTGACTGGATAGTGGAGCAGTAAGTCTGGTATGTAACCGCTGTGATCAAAATGGGCATGAGTGTTGATCAAGGCCACCACTTTTCGTTCTGGCTGGTCAAGGTCTTCAAATTCAGAGCGGTCCGAAGGTCCATTCGACCAGTCAGGCCCTTGCCCATCAAATCGGTCAATCCATGCGATGAGGCGTTCAGGTTCACTGCCTCCATCGATGATCACAGTGTCACCCGTCAAGCGGTCAGTCACCACCGAACATCGCATTTGGAGGGCTCCAACAAAGAAGTATTCCACCCAGGGATCAACGATGGCCATGGAACTCCGACAGAGCACTCCTTCATCAGTCTAAGCCCGCTTTAACGTGAGTTGGAGGGCATCGCTCGACCAACGCCCCTCACTGTCGCAAATTCGCAACTCAAACCGGTGAATTCCAGCAGAAAGACGAACTTTCACCTGTGGCTGCGTTGCTATTTCTTTGCCCGTAGCGTCGACCCAAGACCACATTACAATTCGGTTTTGAGCATCTTCACTGGCTAATCCATCGAGAACAACGATGCAAGTGCCATCTTCATCGCAGACAAGTTCCCGATCATCACCAGCTCGCGGCACAGGAGCAATGGGGGCAACGACTTGCTCATTCAGAGCGTCAAATAAATCCTCATCAGGCATCATAGCCATGTTGGACATCGCATCGTCCATGGCTTCAAGCAGGCTTTCCGAATCAACATTGAGGGTGCCCATCTGTTCTGAATCAAGGTCCGTTTGGATGGATTCACCAAGCGCATCTTGAAGCATCTCAAGATCGTGGGTCACGGGTTGTCCGAGCATCTTTCGCTCCTCTTCGGTGAGAAGTTTATCCACTGAGTCATCGACTCTATATATCTCTTCAGCCGAGAGAGTTTTTGCCACAGGGCCATCTGCAAACCACGTGGTCAACTCCGATGGGTCCGTCTCAATCATGTCGGCTGTCAGGGAAAAAGAACCGATCGGTTCTGGATCGGTCCAGTCATTTTGGTCTTCACCTGCAAACAAGCACACCTCGCCTTCTGCAGAACCGACAAGGAGGGTTGGCATGCCTTGATGTTCGATTTTCCATGAGTCTTGAGTCTCGGTGGTCCCGAATAAGTAGAACCATGAGGATACGACGACGTGCTTCCCTCGGACCAGTATGTTTTGGACAGCATAATTTGTCTTCAGCAAATCTCGATGCGCCCCTTCTTTGTAACAGGTTACACGGCCATCATCAAAACCACAGATGACGCCACCATAGCCAGGAACACAATGCGTCAGACGGGTGCTAAGGTCACTTCGTTCGAGCAAACCTTGACCTTCAAGGCACCATGTTTCCATCTCAAGAGCTTCTTCATCGCCATCGACAAGGGCGTAACCTTCTCGACCAAGAACCAGGTGACCGGCTGTATCTGCTCCGAGGGCGGTGATTGCTTCGCCAACCTCGCCACGTGTTGTTCGTTGCCAAACAACCTCTGAGCCTTTGAGGGACTGAACACGCCCGTCTTCGTGAGCCAGAACAAGATAGATCCCGACAAAGGTTGACTTAATCACGCCGTCAAAGCGCTTTGAAAGATTGGTGAAGGACCCATCATAGCCTACACGGTGCAAACGGCCCAGTGCATCGATAACAGCCATGTCATTCGGCCCTTGATGGAGTGAAAAACCGCCACCAGGAACATCAACGCTCCAAACGGATTCACCGTCCTGATTCAAACATGTCAGGCCGTCTACATCGTCGAGCGCATAAGCACGTTCACCTCGGGTGCAAAGGCCGACAACCGTTCCGCTTGCAGACCAACGGCTGGTCACTTCGATGGAATGGGTGGCTGAGAGTGAACCAAGGCAAACATGGCCACCTTGTTCTGCCCATGCCAAGAAAGTCCCACTTGATGAAAGGCACAATTGAGTGACCTTGTGTTCAGGCTTGGCCGCGACCTGCGTAAGACGGGTGTGCACCATGAACAACTTCACACGCTGATGCCAATTAACCTCATCCCTCCCATGTGTTCAGTCAAACCATCATGAGGATGGGCCATCAAATGCGGTTCGCAATCAACAGCGAATCAAGATCCGTCATTGTGCATATCGATCACTTCGTCGTCTTCCGAAGATTCTCGTTTAGCAGCGTCGTTCCTCGAAGTGAAAAGACGTTCAAGGTATGCTGCATCGATGTCACCAGTGACATACTCGCCACTGAAGCAGCTGGTATCAAACCGATTTGGAGGTGCGTCGCCAATCTTGGTTGCTTCAACAAGGTCGTCGAGCGACTGGTAAAACAAACGGTCGCTTCCGATGATGTCGTTGATCTCATCGATGGACTTCCCATTGGCAATGAATTCTGTCACCGCTGGCATATCGATGCCGTAGACGTTTGGATGGCGCACAGGGGGTGCTGCTGATGCAAAATACACCTTTGCCGCACCTACATCGCGTGCCATCTCAATGATTTGAGCACTTGTGGTGCCACGCACGATCGAATCGTCAACAAGCAGAATGTTCTTTCCAGAAAATTCATGCTCGATAGCATTCAACTTACGCCGAACAGATTTCTCACGCAAGGCTTGCCCTGGCATGATGAACGTTCGTCCAACATAGCGGTTCTTGACAAAGCCTTCTCGGTACTTGACCTCCAATGTCTCAGCCATCTGCAATGCCGCTATTCGTCCTGAATCGGGTACGGGGATGACTGCGTCGATGTCGTGGTCGGGCCATTCTGCAAGAATACGTTCAGCGAGGCGCTTTCCTTGACTCAATCGAGCATTGTAGACTGAGATGCCATCGATGACTGAATCTGGACGGGCAAAGTAGACGTATTCGAAAATACACGGTGCTGCTTCGACAGGTTCTGCGCATTGACGAGCAAAGAAATGACCAGAATTCGAGAAGAAGACTGCTTCACCGGGAGCCACGTCACGAACAACTTCGAAGCCGAGAGCAGTGATGGCCACGGATTCACTGGCGACAATCCATTCAGTTTCTTCACCAATTTCGCGCTTTCCAAACACCATTGGCCGAATTCCGTGAGGATCCCTGAAAGCTAACAAGCCATAACCTGAGAGAATAGAAACACATGCATACGA
This sequence comes from uncultured Candidatus Poseidoniales archaeon, assembly GCA_905182125.1. Lineage (GTDB taxonomy): Archaea > Thermoplasmatota > Poseidoniia > Poseidoniales > Poseidoniaceae > MGIIa-L1. The sequence continues at coordinate 14,092 of CAJJAV010000002.1, read as the reverse complement.
GCCGATAACGGCTTCATGAACGCCCTGTACGGCACCGAAGACAGTTTCGATGTCAAGGTGGGGAGCACCCTCGATTGACATGTTGGTTGAGCGTTGGTCTAATTCAACAGCAAGCATGTTCAGGAGGAGTTCAGAATCACTGCTGGTGTTCATGTGGCGGTGGAAGCGGTCGGTCAGCAAGGTGTTCAATTCATCTGCGTTGGTGAGGTTCCCGTTGTGAGCTAAACTCAATCCGTATGGAGAATTCACATAGAATGGCTGTGCTTCAGCCCGAGACGATGAACCGGCGGTTGGGTAGCGGACGTGCCCAATACCAACGTGGCCTTGTAAGCGACGCATGTGACGGGTGTAGAAGATATCAGAAACAAGGCCGTTCGATTTGCGGAGTCGGAATTGACCATCGCATTCAGTCATGATACCGGCTGCATCTTGGCCGCGGTGTTGCAGAACTGTAAGACCGTCGTAGATCAATTGGTTAACATGGTAACCTGCTCGTCCAACGATACCGATGATGCCGCACATGCTGTTGCCTCAACCCAACCAAATCGTGGCGCTTTGTAGCCATTCCGCTTCATCGAGAATGAAAAATCACTCAAGCCTTAGGGCGGTGAGACTTCTTTGCCCAGTTGAACTTGCGAATGCGAGATGTTTCGCCAAAGCCGCAGGATGCGCAAACGGCTTTTTGCTTGTGATATGCACTGCGTCCGCAACGGCGGCATCGAATGTGGGCCGTCTTCTGACGCTTACCTCTGGATGGAGTACCCTTTGACATAGAAACACCTGTTCAAGTCGGCCACCGACCTCCTCCTTATGAAATCAACGGAGGTGGTTTTCGCTTTGCTGGAGAATTATTCTTCTTCTTCGAGGATGGTTCGACGCGCTTTTTGAGCCGTTATCGTAGCAAAAGTGGAACCTAGGGCCAATCCGAGTGCAAGAAGAATCGCTCCTGCAGAAACAAACATGTGAACGAGGTTGTACAGCACCTGGGCCCGCACAGAACCATTGTCTTCCATCAATAAATCGCCTTGATTGAGCAAGACGACCGTCGTAAGAAGACCGATCGAGGCTGCCGCCAACATGCCAACCAAAGGAGCGAGAGGACGCTGTCGAGAGTCTGCATAGAAAAAGAGGTTACCAAGAAGGAGGAAAGAACCGAGCGTATAGGAGGTCAACACTGCGTTCCCAAACCGGGGGAGGCTATCGATACCAGCCCCGACAGATCCACCAAGGGTGAGGTCCAGAGCCCATACAGAGACCAACGGCAGAAGGAAAGCAACAAGCATGGCCCGCCAGGTGACGCCAAGTTTACCATCACTCATCTTCACCACCTCCAAGGTTGGCTGCCACAATGTTAGCTACAAAATCTAATTCCTTACCTGTAGGGGGGTTGACGGATTGTGGTTCAGGCAAGCCACGTTCATGCCAATAAATGACAAGACCAAACACCAAAATCGAGATGGAAAGGCCAATTGCTGTCCCAAGGAGGTCGGAGCCGGCAAGCCATAGGTGGTATCGGAACGAGGCAGAATCAACCGAATGGCCGTCGATGGTCATCGCCAGAACAAGCATGAGGAAGACAAATCCTGAAAGAAACCAAAGCACCTTTGCTTCCGTGCTTCGTTGAAGACCAATGACCCTGAGGCACAATGCCGCACCGGAACAAAGGCATGTCAGCAAAAGAAGGAATGTTGGTAAAAACACGAGCCAATAACGGTTCACTTCACCGTTCAGAGTTGGCGTGAGGTTCCACCAATGCATGCTTGCAAACCAAACAAATCCGATCATGGTCGCTGCAACACCCAAGCGGCGATCGCTTTTGGGAAGTCGTCCGACGGGTACATTGCCCGAGAACGCAATCAAGTACAGCCCAACCAGAAGCAGTGCTGATGGCCCGACAATGAAACCCAACAAGTGCCCAGCCTCACTCGACGGTGATGATGGCACGGTCCAGGGGGAGAGCAAAAGTCCAGCGAGTCCTAAGAAAGCGAGGCAACGTCCAAATGCCCGTCCCATGGTGTCTTTAGAAGAAAGTGAAATCCAGATGCCGAAGGGCACCAGTACAGTGGGAAGCCAAAACCAAAGGGCAGCTTCTGCCATCGCCTCCATACGGGTTGCTCTGCCGTTGTTCTTATCAAAGCGACCCCGATTTCTATACGCAGTGGCTTGGTTCCATGGCAATGTGCGATGCGGCATTCCTAAATACCCGACTATGGTGGACCGAATGCTTAAGGTGCTCTTATGGTGAAAATGCCTCGTCAAGTAAAGCGTTACAGTCCGTCGGCTGGCAAGCACACTATGCATACCGTCGAGCGTGTGAAGAAAAAGCGCGCATCCGAACTTCGCTGGGGTCAGCGCCGGTTCCGCCGTGTTATGGCTGGTTACCGTGGTTTCCCACGTCCAAAGCCTGAAGGCCGTGAGAAGCCAACCAAGCGAGTGAACATTCTCTTCCGTTGCACAGAAACGGGTAAGGCGCATTATGCTCCTTGCCAACGTGCCAAGAAGTTTGAATTGATTGACAAGTGAGATGAATACCATGGCAAAGAATTTCCTCAAAGTCGCCTGCAGAGATTGCAGCAATGAAACAACCATCTTCTCCCGAGCGACCACTGTTGTATCCTGCAACGTTTGTGGCGCTACACTCACCAATCCATCTGGCGGCAAAGCCGATCTCATTGGTTGCACTGTTGTTGAAGCACTCGAGTAAGGAGGCTGAGCCTCCATGCCTTCTGTTAAATCATCCAGCACACCTTCTGAAGGCGAACTTGTTGTGGTTTCGGTCACAACCGTAAAGCAAAATGGGGCTTATGTCTCCCTTGATGAATTTACGGGTGTTGAAGGATTCATCTTTATTGGTGAAATCGCAAGCGGGTGGGTCAAAAACATCCGTGCCTTTGTCCGAGAAGGACAGCGTTTGATCTGCAAGGTGATGCGGACCCGAAAGGATGGCACATCCCTGGAACTGTCTCTCAAATCGGTCTCAGAAGAACGCCGCAGAGATCGCCTACAAGAATGGAAGAACGAACAACGTGCACATCAATTGCTCAAGGTCTTGGGCGAAAAGGTCGGATGGGACGCTGCAGAAATCCTTTCTTCCGCTGAAGAATTAGCCGATGCCTTTGGTGGATTGTACACTGCTTTCGAAGAAGCAGCCATGAACGAAGGCTCCCTCCAAGACGCCGGATTCGAAGGCGACTGGCTGCAACCCTTCATTGAACTCGCAATGGAGAACATCATTCCTCCATTCGTTGAAATCCGCGGCACCCTCACACTCAGCATCAACACTACAAATGGCGTTGAAGTGATCCGTGACGCCTTGATGGCTGCAGAATCTCATACTTCTGAAGAAGAAGAAATTGAAATTACCTGCCATTACAATGGTGCACCTGAATACCGAATCGAATTGCGGGCTCCTGACTTCAAAACCGCCGAAGCCTTGTGGGAACAAGTGACGAGCGCCTCGCTCGATCATGTCACAGCAGCTGGTGGCGAAGCAGAAGCATACCGTGAGTGAGTAATCAACAAAAAGTGGTGTACATATGGCTCGACAAATTCTCCAACAATGCCTGACCTGCCAAGCATGGACCCTCGCCACAACATGCCCAGCATGCGGTGGAACAGCTCAAGCTGCTGCTCCTTTGAAGTGGTCGCCAGAAGACAACAGAGCCCCGATCCGCCGGAAGATGTACCAAGTCGAATCACCTGAATGGACCGAAGGCCTACCGACGCTCCCTCCGCTTCAAGAAATGAAAGATGCCCATGTGGCGTCCGAAGAAGAGTGAAAGCCTCGCACTCAACATCACCGTGCCCAAATGGGCCCAGTGAGCCATTTTGAACATCAAACATTATAGCGCGGCGCGATTCGTTCGAGGAATTATGGGATTGCACATCGAATGGATTCAACAGCCCAACACCCTTGGTGATCATCGGATGATGTTGTTCGCACTGCCAGGGGTGGGCAATGTAGGGAAAGCCGCACTTGAAGGGCTGACCCAAGTCAATCAGTGCACTGAATTAGCGCGCTTGCACCACACCGCACTCCCACCATTAGCCATGTTGGACGAGAATGGTTTGCTCTCACCACCACACCTGTCGCTTTGCGCTATAGAGTCATCGACAGGAGTCCGTCTACTTACACTCACAGGCACCTCACAACCCCTCGAACCCGAACATCAGGGCAGCATGGCTCATGCCTTGATGTCATGGCTTTCTGAACAAGGAGTCAAGGAACTCTACGTGCTTGCTGGACTGATGGATGGACCAACAAGGAAGGAATGCTTCGTCGTCCCATCGAGCGCAGGACATCGTATTGATCTTGAAGCATCAAGCGTTGATGTACGGCGGGATGAGCCACGTTCTGGCGCCATTGGACTTACGGCATTGATGGCTTCAGTGGGACCACTGTACGGTGTTCGTTCCGCGTGCGCCATAGCCACGACAGTTGGAGCAAGTGGCGATGTTTTTGCATCCCAACGACTGCTTGAAGCTCTGGATGGATGGTTTGATCTTGGAATCGCGCTTCCTGCTGATGCTCAAGCCATGCTGACTGAAAAACTGGCAGCCCTTGCTCCTAAAAACAAAGAAGATTATGTTTCAGAACTATCAGAATCACCCGATGCCTTCTACATGTGAGGCAAGTTGGCCATCGATCAATCAATTGGCGCCGAGAGAGAGATTTGAACTCCCGTGTCCAAGGGACAGTGGATTTCGAATCCACCGCAATACCGGGCTATGCGATCTCGGCCGTAATGTGTGGTTCAGCGCCACCGTCATAAGCATGGTGCTATGACAGGTAGGCATGCAGGTGCGCTTCCAAGGCCGAGACCATGACGTAGCCGTTGAGTGTGCCGAGAACACCACTGTCCGAGCCGCATTGGCTCAGGCCGGCATCCTTGCATCCACTGTGATTGTAAGTTTCGAAGGTGTTGTTCTCCCTCATGCTACAACGCTGAATGCTGAAACAACATTGTTGGTCACAACAGTGTCGTCAGGCGGTTAATCTTCACGATCAACTCGCTCAGTGATTTGGATTTTTGAATTGCGATTGATTTGACCTTTGATATCGGTGGCCCAAGCGTCCAAACTGATGTTCGCAGCAACCAAGGTGTCTCCGATTTCTGCAAGATCGTATTGGGGACCCCAATCAGCAGCCCATCCTTCAACTTTCATTGAGCCTGTTGCATCCAAGAGCATCATGCCTTTTCTGTGCCATGATTTACCGTTCCGCCCGACGCCTTTCTTTTCAAATCGATACACCAGTCGTCCAGTGACATTCCAACGGGCTCTGAAGTCCAACAGGGAAGTGCTCATGTTTTCATTTTCCCCTGCATGAACAACAATGGCATGTGGATCAACTTTCAGTTGCAATTCCCCTTTGTAATTTGCAGAAGGCACCACACCGTCCAATTTCACGCGGTCGCCTTTTGCCAGGTCCTGAGGCCAAGCCGGTTGACCGTCTTGGTGGGTATCGACCAGCAATTGTAATTGAGCAAAGTGGCCGCTCTGAGTCACTTTGATCGTCGGGCGCTTTCCTTCACCTCCACCAAGCACACTGAACACCTCGGCGATCAATGTCATCCGAGGCTCAAGTGAACCAATAGCGGTCAAGTCGAAGGAACCAGAGGACCCCGGCAAGCGCACTGAACCACCTTCTGGCAGTTCACTTGGACCTTCACCCCCCGGGCACACAGCGTTCCAATCACAGCGGGAACAACGGATTGTCTTCGGAGCTTGAACAGCGATGCCACCCGGTGCAAAGCCACGCATCGGTGATGGTTCTGGTGGGCATTCCTCCATGCTTGGCTTCGTGGCCTTGAGTTGATGCCAGAGGCTGTTCAAATCAGATTCCATTGCTTTCATTTCATCGATGGTTGGGACATCGATTTGTTTAATCACATCAGCACCAAGGTACCAGATCTCCAGCGCATCCACCGTTTCCTTTCGTTCGTGGGTGACCCACCAAAGCATAGCATACATCCGCAGTTGTTCGACATAATTTCCGGAACGGTCCCCCGCACCTATGCTCGCCTTCAAATCGACAATGTTGATTTTATTGTCCCAGCGATAGATAAGATCGTATTCACCTTGGAACCAATGTTCTGGATGAATCGCATTCATTGCAAATTTACCTGCATTCGGATCAACAAACCAAGGCCGTGCGACTTCCCAGGCCTCAACCCAAGTCACAGGCCCTTCTTGAGCCAGCGGGTGTTGGAATGGAAGGCTGTAACTGCGCCCATCCGGCGAAGGCCATTGAGGCCGTTCCCCTGCACGCCATTGCTGAAGGTTGGGCCCGCCTTCAGCACCATAGCACCTCTCAACCTGTGCGAGGTGCATTTCAAGGCCCTTAAGGCACATCTCCAAGCAACGTCCAGAATCGACGCTCGACCAATCTCCGGCCTTACGTTCGTCCTTTTCCCATTCCATTTTCATATCATTCAATGCCCGTGGTAGGTGAATGCCTAAGCGTTGTTGAGCCCATGTACGAAGTCCATCAAGGTCCTCTGGCCACATATTTTCAGGCAAAGCTAACAAACGATCTGCAGGCCAGACCATCCCAGTTTCACGCGATGGCACTCCATTTGGGTCAAGAGGAATATTTGCTAAGGTTTCCCCCGATGCATTGGCAACAAGTAAGGCAGGAGTCTCCTGCAACATGCGGCAAAAGGCTTCTTCAACGGCACGACCGACAAAGAGCACTGGAATTTGAGGCATCTTGAAACGCCGTACTTTTTCATAGAACCACAACCGTGGACACGAAGAGTAAGCATTGACCTGACTAGCGCTTAAGCGATTGAAAGGCCCAACCTCATCGACTTCAGGAATAGCAAGACGGACAGGCATAACTCAATGTCTAACATCGAGCCTTCTTAAACTCTAAGATGATTTTGGCTTGGGCTTCAAAGTGAGCCTGGTCTTTCTTGTATCCATTCTCAATTGAGGCAAACCAGCCCGCCAGCCTAATTCTGCCGCCATGAGTTGAAGTTCATCCCCTGGACGAATCGACTCCATTTGCCCAGTAATGCTCGAACCAAAAGCAGCGATTTCAACGACGTGCTTACCATCCCAGAGGTGCATTGAAAGCATGGTCCAAGGCTTTTCATCCAGGCGGACTCCAGAGCGTTTCTGCAAACTCAACACAACGCCCTCCACATTCGCACGGGTTCGAAGAAGACCAAGCCGGGTGGTATGTTTACTGAGGTCTATACCTTTTTCATCAAAACGCTGTTGAGCATCGCTTAACGAAATAACCTCACTTTTGGCATCGAGGTAAAGTCGAGGAGCACCACGCCAGACTCCCGGAAGAGCATTGAGGATCACAATGTCCCCTTTCGGACCTTCATGCAACTTTGGAAACGACCCTGGTTCACTTTCTTCAACCGTCAATTGGACGCCACCCGCAACCAGCATAGCACCCAAGACAGGTTCACTGAAGTGGTTTGGCAAAGGACCCCATGCGCCCGTAAAGGAACCCTGAACGTTGACACGATTCGGTATCTCTGCAAGGGTCTGACTTGGTGACGTGATGTTCAGTTCCCGAATCGACGTGATGCTATCGAGCAATTCGTCGTTGATGAAGGTGCCATCGAGATCTTGTGCTAGGCTGCACCAATGGCAACCAGCAGCTTCGCCATCGCACGCTTCCCCAGGAAGAACCGGGAGGGCGACTGGGCCGGAACCCATGTTTTGCATCGCTTTGTTGACCAAAAAGAATTCTTCTGTCATCGAGGCGATTTCATCCAACGTAGGAGGCGTGTAATCGATCCGATGGGGCCCTGAGAGGTACCACCCTTCCAAGCCATCCACAAGCATGGTGTCGTGAGTCTCATGCCACAGCCATGCATAGAATCGAAGTTGGTGTTGCAAGGAAGAAGCAAACCGAGAAGTAGGATCTCCGGATTTGACATCGATCAAGCGAATCCGGCCATCCCAGCGCATAACCAGATCTAATTCGCCCGCAGCCCAACCATCAGGGTGGTACAACCGTTGAGGTTGGTGGACCCGTGGATCTTTGACCCAAGGGCGAGCGATCTCCCAGGCTTCATGCCAAGAGACTGGTGCACCTTGGGCATTCCAAACCATTGGTTCATCTTTGGCCCAGGTCCGCATACCAAAACTTCGTACTTTTTCTGGAACTGGAAATTTAGGTTCGTCGCCCCATGCCGGGGACGGGATTTCAAATGGAGCGTCGTCAGCGCGGTATCGTTCAACAAACGGGCCACCATGTTCACTGTGGCACCGGTTGACTTCCTCCATGAACAAGGTCATTCCAGATCTGAGTTTTTCTTCCAAGACATCGACTTGAACATCGTCCCATGAAGATCCTTCAGCATGCCAAAGCGATGCTTGCCAGGCGGTCAAACCATCGTCATAAGCCCGTTGCGCTGCCTCGGGTATTTTCTCGTTAATCCAGCGGCTTAGCGATGTAAGTGAGTCTATGCTTGCATCAGGGCGATGCATGAACAAACCACACAGCTCGTCTTCGATCACAATTCCCAAAATCTGGGATGGGTTGGTCGGGCCTGAAAGCCCGAGTTTCCTCCCGAGGAACCATTGTCGCTGACATCGAAGAAAGGTCGTCAATCCACTGGCAGAGATTCTGGACCTCGAGCGCCCCAATGGCCCTCCAAGTGGTGGATTCCCGACTGGCATAATCTCACCATTACCTCAGTGTTCAAAAGAATAGAAATCACCGATTGCACGTTGCTCTCGGTCCTTACGGCTTGCAGGCTTATTGATTCGAGGGCGTTTTGAATCATGGTCTCGTCGGAATGTAATATTGACGCTTTGAAGGAAACGATTCATTCCTTCTCTAAGTCTGAATGGGCCTTTTGCAGAACCTTGCACCGCTCCTTCGCCCTCGAACACGAGCAAAGAATCACTTACAATATCAATGAAATAGACGTCATGGTCGATCACAAAGGCAGATTTATCATTCGTTTCCATCGTCTTGCGGATCGCTTTAGCAGCGACCATACGAGCATTTGCATCAAGGTGAGCCGATGGCTCATCAAACAGGTACAGGTCTGCATCACGGCCAAGGCAAATGGCAATGGCGACGGCTTGGCGTTCACCACCTGATAGTTTCTTCACGCGCTTTGGCAGTAATTTATCTACGCCAAGAGCCCGAATCACTGTGACATTGAATTCCCCTGAACGCCACTTAGAGCCCATTTCTGTATCGAGCCAAAGTTGGACGCTCCCGTCAAAATCAGCGGTCACGTGTTGAGGTTTGTACGAAATTTTTGCACCATCTGAGACCCAACCAGCATCGTAATCCAGTTCACCTGCAAGGATCTTGATCATGGTGGATTTTCCAGTGGCGTTGGGGCCTACGACGCCTACGACCTCGGAACGATGAACGGAACCTTTTCCAGTCGTCAAGGTGAAATCGCCAAGCTTCTTTTCGAGATCGCCCCATTCGAGAACGGTGCTCCCAAGTTCATTTGATCGTTCGTAGTGCTTCAAAAATTTAATTGGTTTGTCGCGGATACGTACATTCTCTTCCGCCAAGAAGCCATCCAAATAAGCGTTGATAGCCGTGCGGGTCGAACGAGAGGGCGTAAAGATTCCATACGCACCCTTCTCTCCATATACGATGTGAACCAAGTCACAGAGAACATCGAGAATGGCCAAATCGTGTTCGACGACGAGAACCCGTTTGCCCTTTTCGGCCAATGCTTGTAGAATCAACACCATTCGCATACGCTCGTAAATATCGAGGTACGACGATGGTTCATCGAAGAAATAGATATCCGCTTCTTTGAGCAAGGTTGCACATATTGCAACACGTTGTAATTCACCACCAGAGAGAACGCCAAGTTTGCGTTCAAGAATATGCGTGATTCCAAGCTGCTCCGAGAGTGTATCGATTTCATTTCTATCATCGACCCGTTCGAGGAGCTCTCGAACTACGCCATCAAACACCTTCGGCAATTTGTCAATGTGTTGAGGTTTGACCGAAATCGTGACTTCACCTTCTGAAACCAAGCCAAGATAGTCTCGTAGCTCACCGCGCGGAAACATCGTAATGACATCCTCCCAGTCAGGTGGCGGGTTTTTCCAATCCCCTAGGTTTGGTCGAAGGGATCCTGAGAGGTGCTTGATGGCTGTCGATTTACCAATCCCGTTTGGGCCAAGTATCCCGACAACCTGGCGTTTACGAGGGGCAGGGAGTCGAAAGAGACGAAAACCATTCAATGAGAACTGATGAATCATATCAGTATCCAGTTCTTCTGGAAGGTTGATGATTTTGACGGCACCATCTGGGCATAGTTTGGCTCGGATAAGGCACGGAGGACAAGCAGACTCTAGGATCTTACATTGATCTTCGTAGACTTGAATGCATTCGCCACCACACAACCCTGCGTACTTTTCCAAGTACTTGAACGCGTTACTGTTCGGTTTGCAACGCTCTTGAAGAAGGATAGCGACTCTCATGAGACCAATTCCCTAAGCAAGAAAAGAAAGTGGGGATCTGAACCATGAACGCTTGTAAAACCGTGATTCAACTGTTGACGATTCATCTTCTAACCCCCCGTTGTTTGCTGTATCGATGGCTCCACTTCTATCTTAAGGAACTCTCGCCCAATAAGCCACAACAAACAGAGGTTTGTCAGACATTGGGCTGGGCCCAATGAATTTCAAATGAGACCCTTGAGGTGCTCGTGTCCTTTGATGAGTCGGATGGTGCATGGGGTTGGGAACTTCATGCTGGCCTTTCGCAATGCATCACGGGCTGTCAAGTAGAATTCTGGATTCACTTGGAGTGAAATCACTCGTTGTCCACGCTTCACACGTGCTGCTGTACCAACGTTCTTCCCAAATGCACATCGCATTCCTTGAGAAACACGGTCTGCACCTGCACCGGTTGCTTGCTTGTTTTCACGTAGCACGTGGTGAGGGAAAGTATGAACCCGGAGAGCATATCCTTGGGTGCCGGCGATCTTACGGATGGTCGAATTGGAGATGACACGGGCCGCTTCGAGAGCAGTGTGGCGGATCTGAACGTTGTTATTGGAACGAAGTTCGAGGACGACAGGGAACTTGCCTGTCTCCGCAGCAACACGGTTTCCGACGTGATACTGGTGGATTCTGTTGTTCGGGACACCGCCAATAAACTTACGTCGAGTGTAAGCAGGTCCTTTGAGTCGGCGATACATGGATGCTGGTTTGCGTGCCATAATTAAATCTCCAAGCAACCCTGCGACCGATGGTTCCTTTATCATCTCTCCGCCTCGGCGTATGCGGAGGTTTTTCCACGATGTACGAACTGAACCTCTCCTATTCAAGGAGACAAAAGCATTCATGTGCTCCATTCGTTTGTTTCCCATCATGGCGAAGGGATGGCGAGGATACCTCGAGGAAGAATCCGAATTCCAATGGATTGCCATGGCCGGTTTTTTCATCTTTATTCTGCTCGGAGCAATTGCCATTCAAGGCACGAGTAACCTCCCTGGAGTTGAAGTCGGTGCCAACAATGCGACCCATCAAGGTGCTCGCGTCCTCGACATCACCTACACCTCCGATGATGCATTCACGGCAAGGATCGTCACCTCAGACGGGGTTGAACTCTATCAGCAACCTGACAGCAACTCTGCCATCCAGATCATCAGCGCCTCCAACGGAGTCGGCGCAGACAACATCCAGTTCTTGACCACCCTCGAAAATGGCAACACGGTGATTTCACCGGCAAAAAACACCCTTCAAGTGATTCATTCATTGGAAAACGAACCGGGGCAAGACCCCCTCATTTCGACCCTTGAAGTCGACAACTCAACTGGTAACTTTAGCATTGTTGATTTGGCAGAGGCATCCCATGCAGATGGCACGTCATGGATGATGGTCACCAAGGATGGTACGGAGAGCACACTTCGAGGTCTAGGTACCATTGGCGACGGAGCGTCTTCGGCCAACAGCATTGGCAACTCGATGTCCGCAAGTTCCCTTTCACCAGCAATGTCAAACAGCGCCGATGTTGTTTGGCAAGATGTTGCCGCCCTCGAAGGAGACCTTTGGGTTGCATCAGGGTACATGACCTATACCGGTAACGGTGGAGGTTCAAGCCCAGCAAGCCCGACCATGGTCTCCGTTGTTGCGGTGATCAAGTGGAGCGCTGGAACAATTGCACCTACAGTCGAAACAATGCACGTCGGGGAAGAAGGCACCTTTCACACCCTGCTCGAACTTAGCGACTCAACGGTGTTCGCTGCTGGAACAGCAGGCAGCACCCACATTGATGCTGCTGGTAATATGAACCATCTGGAGGCAATCAGTGTCACAGCCGTTGCTGATGACCTCGATCGTGTGTGGTTGTTTGGCAGCGTCGGGAGTCAAACGATTCACAGAATCTCAAACGGAGAATCTGAGATGCTTTCACTCTCACGCCCGCTTGCATTCGAAGCTGAAGCAAGTGGCTTCGGCACCCATCTGATCTTCTTGCACGGTACCGACGATTCTGGTGATGTTAAGACATTGATCATTGATACGACAGCGGCTGGTTCTATAGAGAGTGGTCGCGGCTTTTTGAATTTCATGTTCATGGCCGTATTCACGGCTGTGATGCTCGTTATGGGATGGACGGTAAGCAACCGTTTTCTAACCTTCCAACGTCGATGAGAGAATCGCTTGGAACGCACGAGAAATAGCCATCCCCATAGCATCGCATCGAGAACCTTCATTTGCTCTCGGCCACGACCGAAAACTCTAGCGGAAGCAAGGAGGCCGAGTGACATGACAAAACGGGGCATGATGGACCAGTTTATGCGACATCAAGGCAGAACACCCCGACACGGAATTGTTATTCTATCGAATGGGTGACTTTCTACGAACTGTTTCACGAAGATGCTGTGACTCGGCTCAGAAGTGCTTGGACTTGGCCCTGACCTCCCGGGACAAGAAAGCAGATGCAAGCCGATCCAGATGGCAGGCTTCCCTTGGCATGCGCTCGAGGACAACATTCGAGGCATGCTGCCGTGCAGGTCACAAGGTCACGGTAGCCGAGCAGGAACAGGAACTGCAGCGAGGGGGCAAAGTTGCTCGAGCGTAGTGGTGACCCGAGTCTACACGCCCTGGAAGCCTCTACGAAGAATCACTTACTCGGGTCAGCGAGGATCGCTCCCTCCTGGCCAGCATCTGCTTGGCAAAGGAGGCACTCGGCATCGGAATCGTCGACGCGTCAACCGGGCAGGCCTGGGCTTCGAGCCTCGCAGGGCGAGGACCGGTTCTCCCGAGCGCTCGATGAAGTGCTGCGCTGGCGACCGACCGAAATCGTCGTGGCGCCCAAAGGACGCCGAAGACGCGACCCTGCAGGGCGTTGTTCACCCACCTGGATGGTGTGACAATAAGCCAACACCGAGCCAGCGAATGCAAAGCGAAGAGCAGCGGCTCACGAAGGTTCTGAACGTCGCAGATTTGGGGCATCTCGACCTCGACGACTGCCCCGCTAGCGCTTTGGCCGCAGCGGGCCTCGCCGCAGACTACCTCGCCTCCGTGCACCTCACCGACGAAGTCCCGCTGCGGGACCTTGGAAGTGATGGAAGAGACACGCCCACCTGGTTCTGGACCAAACAACACTTGCGGAACCTGGAATTAACTTCGACGCTTGCGGGCGAGTACGAGGGGAGCCTGCTCTCGACGCTGAATGCCTGCCGAAGTGCCATGGGTCGGCGGTTGCTCAAGACCTGGATTCTTGCGCCCACTTGGCAGACTTGGAGGCGATCGCAGCCCGCCATGACGCAGTCGGGGCACTGTCCCGCTCGGCGCGTCGGACTTGACGGGCTTGCGAGAGGCGCTGAAAGGCCTCCGGGACATGGAACGCCTGGCCACCCAATTGGCCTACAACCGATCGAACGGACGAGACCTGTACTGGCGGTTGCTGATGCTCTTGGAGCGGATGCCAGCGATCATCAACCTCTGCGCGGAAACCAACAAACCCGCTTCTTGCTCCACCTTGTCATCCGGCCTCGATGCTCTGCAAGAGCACGGCCGAAACCATCCGGAGAACGCTTGTGGAGGAGCCGCCGCTGAGCGTTCGCGATGGCGGATTACTGCGCCCGGGCTTTGATACAAAGGTGGATGCAGCTGCGAGAAACTG
>CAJJAV010000001.1 GCA_905182125.1 uncultured Candidatus Poseidoniales archaeon | reverse complement strand
TAAATTGGCCGCCTTGGGCGAGATGTCAGCAGCGGTTAGTCACGAGTTGAACCAGCCGTTGGCGGCGATGAAAACCTATCTGGCTGGTGCGCGTCTTTTGCTAAATCGTAATCGTCCTGATGAAGCGCTTTCTGCCTTTGGTCGCATCGATGGTTTGATCGAACGAATGAGCGCGATTACACGCCAGTTAAAGTCATATGCCCGCAAAGGTGCCGCAGAGCTCAGCCCAGTAGATATGGGTCTTGCGCTTACTTCGTCGCTATCAATGATGGAACCGCAGTTGCGTCAGCGTCAGGTCGAAATCACGCGCATAATTCCTGATGAAACCGTCTTTGTAATGGGGGATCGTATGCGCATCGAACAGGTCTTGGTGAACCTGCTGCGCAATGCGCTTGATGCAACCAAACTTGAACGCAATCCACAGGTCGATATCATCCTTGCCACTGGTGACACCGCAACTCTCACCGTGCGCGACAATGGGCCGGGGATCGAGGACAAGGATCGGTTGTTTGAGCCATTTTACACCACCAAGCAGGCGGGTGATGGGGTCGGGCTGGGCCTTGCCATTTCATCAGGCATCGTCAACGATTTGGGTGGTCGACTAACGGCACGCAACGGTCAAGCAGGTGGTGCGGTGTTTGAAATGCAGTTGCCGGTATTAGCAGAAGAGCCTTTTGACGAAGGCATGAACGAAGAAAATAATACGCACGCTGAAGTATCAGCGGCAGAATGAGGAAGCAAAGTAACATGACCCAAGCCATGAAAATCGCCATCGTTGATGACGAACAGGACATGCGCCAGTCGATCAGCCAATGGTTGGCACTGTCGGGCTATGACACAGAAACATTTGCCAGCGCTGAAGATGCGCTGAAGGTTCTTGGGCCAGAGTATCCAGGGATCGTGATCTCGGATATCAAGATGCCGGGCATGGATGGAATGCAATTCCTTAAAAAACTGATGGGCAACGATTCTGCACTTCCTGTGATTATGATCACAGGGCATGGTGATGTACCGATGGCCGTTGAGGCGATGCGCGTTGGTGCGTTTGATTTCTTAGAGAAGCCATTTAACCCTGACCGCATGAGCGAACTGGCTAAAAAAGCCACTGCATCACGTCGTTTGGTTATGGATAATCGTATTTTGCGCCGTGAATTGTCTGACGGCGGCCAGTTGATGAAAAAGCTAATTGGCGGATCACCTGCCATGGAACGTTTGCGCGAAGACATCTTAGATTTGGGGCAGGCCGACGGCCATGTTCTGATCGACGGTGAAACAGGGACGGGTAAAACGCTGGTGGCTCACGCGTTGCATGCTGTTGGTAGTCGTGCAGGTAAGAAATTTGTGTTGGTCAGCTGTTCTGCACTGGAAGACGAGGCGCTAATCAAACGCTTGTTTGGTCCGATGCAGCCAGAAGATGGTCAATTGCCAGCGATTGAAGAGGCCCGCGGCGGAACACTGGTGCTTGAAGATATCGAAGCACTGTCTGAAGCCACACAAGCACGCCTGTTAAGCGTGATCAATGAGCAGGGCACGCCCGCCGAAACGCGCATCGTTGGGATTTGCAATCTGCAAGAGGCAGGGCGTAACTGTGAGGACGCTTTGCGGTCGGACCTTTTCTATCGTCTTGCTGCCTTACGCATTACCGTACCGCCGTTGCGTCAGCGCGGTGAAGATATTTTGACTTTGTTCACCCGTTTGGGCGATCAGTTCGCGGATGAATACGGTTGTGACGCTCCTAAGGTTTCGGCCCAAGAAGCTGCACAGCTGTTGCAGGCACCTTGGCCAGGCAACGTACGCCAGTTGATCAACGTGGCGGAACGTGCGGTTCTTCAATCGCGCCGTGGTTCGGGCAGCATCGCATCGTTGTTGATGTCTGATCACGACGAAATGCAGCCTGTTATGACGACTGAGGGCAAGCCGCTGAAAGAATATGTTGAGGCGTTTGAGCGTATGTTGATAGATAACACTATGCGCCGTCATAAGGGGTCTATTGCTTCAGTGATGGACGAGTTGTGCCTGCCACGGCGGACTCTGAACGAAAAAATGGCCAAGTATGGCCTGCAACGTTCTGACTACCTCCAGTAGAAAATAGAATATGAACGCAAGGATCAATTGGTCCCTGCCTTTTATCGCGTAGAAGAACCAATTTCCCAACATGTTGATGATTTTATTGCCAATTGCGCAAGCCTATGCAGTCCATCGAATGGGTTTGGTCACGCTGACCCACACCCCTTCACCGATGAAATTTCTTGGAGAATTGTTGGGGAGGCCTGCTCATGAAGAGGCCATGCTCGTCATGCCGGTTGGTTATCCTGAACAAGGGGCAATGGTTCCAAACATTCATCGGAAATCGCTGGATGAAATCGCTGTTTTCTTCGAAGAGGAACTTCGTTTAGGGGAGTGACGATGCCCTGTCGCGTCATTGATATACGCGCGGCATAAGGGACGGCTGAAGCAGGGGTTGCCAAGCTTGGTCAACGGCGCTGGGATGAGGTCCCAGTCTCTATGAGTTCGCAGGTTCGAATCCTGCCCTCTGCACTCTAATGGTAAAAAAGGCAAAAAATATACTTTGCGTGGCCCGTTCTTGTTTTCTCGACTCCGCGCTATGGGTGCTCGGTCAAAAGCATCATTGTAAAAAATAAAACCGGCTAAACCCTTATTCATCACCACCGGGGCTTCACAACAGATGGATGAACATTGGGAAGGCGTGCCTGAACTCCCCCATTCCACATGTGTGGAGGAATGGGTTCGGGTTTCAGGGGGTGTTTCTTTGCGCGTGCTGCTCTGGAAGCCGGCCGATGAATCTCTGAAGGGCATCGAACCCGTTGTCGTGGTCCCGGGGTGGGGCTCGGTGTTTGAGGGTTGGAGGCCTTTGATCACAGAATGGGTCACTCGAAGGCCGATTATTTACATTGAAACAAGGGAAAAGGCAAGCGCCGTATTTGACAATCCGAAGCTGTCTGTTCAGGACTTTACAATCGATAAATTCTCGAATGATCTCGTGGAAGTCATCGGATTTTACAAACTTGCCAGCGGGTATGATCTGTTTTCTTCATCACTCGGATCGACAATCCTCATCGATGCATTACAACACAACATCATCGAACCGAGGAGTTCGGTTTTTGTCGCTCCAAATCAAAATTTCAAACTGCCTTTTTTCTCACGGATGTTGGTAAAGATGCCCTTCCCAAACTTTACCTTAAACGGGTTGGTCAGAATTGCAATATGGGCCATAGAACGAAAGGTGAAGGAAGAAGGTCAACGAGTCAGATACAGGCGAACATTGCTGTCTCAAGATGCGGTTCGAACGAGGCTATCTGCTCGATCTTTGATTCGCTATGAACTTCCTAAAAATTTGTCCAACATCAGTGTTCCATGTGGCATCATCTCTGCAAAATCAGACAAATTGCACGGCTTAGAAAATGTAAAGAGCATCGTTGAAAGAATCCCTGGCGCTCAGATGATCGAAGTGCCATCCAACCAATATGCACACGAGGCGGCCGTTTTAGTCGAAATTGAAGCGTTTCATAGTTCAATCTGACAGTTGCCACCCATCGTAAGCAGCGGCCAGACAGAAGAAATATTGGCAACATATGTTGTTATAGCCGCTAACATGCAGGGATTGGTATGGGTTCCTCTCGTGGTCGCCGCACACACAAACCCCGCAGTGGTAGGAGGGGGTCTTCTTCCAGCACACGAAGTCATCGAAGGACTTCTTCGGCAAACCGCAGGTACAAACCTCGCACTGGTGGATCAAACAATCGAGGGTTTTTCAGATCCCGCAGGCATGGACGAAACTCCAATCAGTACCAGAATGGACCCATTCGTCAGGGCGATGGTACGTGGTATGACCCTGACACAGGAGAGTACTTCAGAAAAGAAACCCTCTGGCAAATGCTTGCTCGATGGTGGTCAGCACTCACTGGCCGAAATCAGTGATTAAGCTTCATCATCGAACACCGATTCACGGGCTCGCTGCATTGCTTCTTCAGAAGTGAACCAAAACGTCGGGGTTTCGCCCATGTCAGAATCCCAACGCTGTACTGAGCGTGCAAACATTTCGCCTTCTGTGTAAGATTCGCACCACTTGAGGTACCAGTCGGCCTGAGCCAACATCTTTGGATCATCTTGTGAGGTTCGCTTCAGTGTTTCAGCCTGAAGTGCGACAATCATGACCCAATTTGGAGAAAGTGCGTAGGTGGCATAGGGGTTTCGCTCCATATCGACGCTGCGCCATTCTGTCCAAAGTGAGAACACTCGATCGTAAAGGAAGCCGATGAAAAGGACCGCGAACATCACTGAAAAGAAAATGACGCTGAGCCCGATGTAGGTCGAAGGAATCCCGATGATTGCATCTGAAAAGCAAAACCCGCCATCGCATTGCGCTGAAAAACGCCACGACACATAGGGCCAGACCAACAACGTGATTGTGGTGCCCCAGAGCAACAAACTGACCACGGCTTGGCTTTGTTGCATTCGCCAGTACTGGCGCATAGCCCACTTTCGGAAAAACGAACTGTTTTGAGAAGATTGCGACATAGTATCGAGTTTAGCCACAAGCCGGCCCCTCAAGAACTCCACCCATGAATTGAGCCCGGATGGCGCCAACACTCAGTACTTCACAGCGGTGCCATAAACGAGAATTTCAAAGCCCGTGGTCTTGTCTTTGCTTCCTGTGGATTTGGTGAGGGTGGTCGTCTCAAAGCGGACGTTGATCACCTCGTCGTAGTGAGACGCTTCGAGTTCTTCTAAGAGGCGTTGCTTGGCCTCTCGCCGGGCCCATTCAAGCAACTTAGCGAACGTGTTGATGCGGCCTCCGAAGAGGGCACGGACCCCGCCAGCGAAGGTCTGAATCCAACTCGGTGACATGACAACGTTGGCCACCAAAACGGTGTATCCTTGGATTTCGCCCTTTTTTGAAGGGGTGCTAAGAGTGGTGAGCGCGTTCACGCCGCACGAAATGAGACTGGCTTGCTCACGCTTCAGCAAGGCCTTTTTCTTTCGTGGCTGGTAAACAAGAACGCCGAAAATACTTGCAATCCATGCAATATTACCTGTGATGAACCCCAGCAGTTGGAGCACTTGTACTGCACCCATAGGAGGCACCTCACTCGACGGTTACGGCGGTGCCATAGGCCAGTAATTCGGCCGCTCCGCCAGCAACAGAGGACGTGGCAAAGCGGACGTTTACGACCGCATTCGCACCACGCGATGATGCTTCTGCGCACATGCGGTACAGGGCTTCGTTCCTCGATTCTTGGAGAAGTTCGGTGTAAGCTTTCAATTCCCCACCAACGATGTTTTTGAACCCGGCTCCGATGTCCTTGAAGACGTTTTTTGCTCGGACGGTTGAGCCGGTTACCACGCCATGTGACCGAACAATGCTCGATCCTGGGAGCGTTTCTGTGTTTGAAAACGGCATGGTCACATCAGGCTGCATAAACCACACATAGCGAAGGTATACATGAACATTCACCAAGATTGAAGGGTTGAAAGGTTCTTCAATCAGCCCCTTTTAACCATCGTCATGAGCGTTGCTGTGATCACTGGAGCCAACCGCGGACTCGGCGCGGAATGGGTAGCGCAATTGCTTGATGCTGGGTGGACTGTGTACGCTGGCTATCGGACCCAAATAGGGCGCCTTGGCTCATTGGCCTGCGACTCATTAACCATCAATCAACTCGATGTGCAAAGCATGGAATCTGTACACTCCTTTGCTGACGGCGCCCCTGGGCGCATCGACCTGCTTGTCAACAACGCTGGTGTGGCCGACGGCCGCTGGCGCGATCTTACTGAAATTGATGATAAGTGGGCCCTTGAGGTCATGGACATCAACGCTCTTGGTCCGGTAAGGGTTGTTCAGGCCCTCTATCCAAAAATGAGCCATGACGGTTTGGTAAAAGTAGCCATGACGAGCAGTTTGATGGCGTCGATTGACGATTGCGAGATGGGACGGTCGTATGCTTATCGGGCAAGTAAAACCGCCCTCAACATGTTTACGGTCTCGATGAAGAAAGAAGCGGCTGAACGCAACATAAGTTTCGTCGTCTTGCACCCTGGTTGGGTGAAAACGAGCATGGGTGGTGACCGCGCCCCGGTTGAAATGCCAGAGAGCGTTGAAGGGATGCGCAAGGTGGTGGAAGAACTCACCCTAGAAAACAGCGGCCAATTCATTCAATACGATGGAAAACAATTGCCGTGGTGAATTTTTTCAACGATGTACTTCGACTGGTTTGGGTGGAAAAAACTCCTGAGAACAGACCTCAAAGAACATACAATTATCGGTGAGGCACTGTTGATATGACCATGAGCGAAGACCGCCCGCTGCTCACATTGGTAAAATCAGAAGTCCTTGATGAACCAGACATTGCTCTTTCTGGTGAAGAACGGGGCCTGGTGCACACCCTCTCGACGCTTTGCTCTTTTTATTCAATTGCCGATTTTGCAAGTTTCCTGTTTTCCTCAAAATTCCAAGATTTGACGGTACGGAGACCCCTGTTCATCGTGTTTGAAATTGGTCTCTTTTTAGATCACACAAAAACCCTGAAGTTAATGTCCTCAAAGGAGGGGTTGATGTTGGTTGATGAGCAAAATTTAGCTGTTTTCCCCGAAGACATTCACACCGTTCTCGACGAAGCGGATGCAAAACTACAGATTGGTCACTGGTACAGTGCTGCGTACCGCCCAGAAAATCGATTTTCCTGATTTAGTAAAACAGTGAGCAGCAGGTGAGTGAACCATCTGCGGCCCGGATTTGACTCATGTCTAATACGACTGGTTGGAGGCCCATTGCTTCGACGGTCGCAAGCACGGTCGGGTAACCTTCTGCAACGAGAACTTGGCCGTTTGGTAAGCCGATTGTATTGCAGCCGTAGGCTTCGTCCTTTGGCATCCAAATCACTTCACAACCTTCTGGTAGAACGCCAAAAGCATCCTCGGGAAGGTAGCCTTCTGGGGCAAAAATCACCGAGTCAGTCGGTGTTGAACTGATGCTTGTGAGGTGCAGGGCATGGCCTGGAATCTCGACCACTCGGAGTTCGTGGCCGAGGTGTGTGAGGAGATCTCGGAGCTCTTTAATTCCGGCATCATTGGTTCTCGAAGACCGTCCGACGAAGAACAAATCGCCAAGTCGAATGATGTCGCCTCCATCCATCCGTGCTTCTCCATTCATGCTGCACACCTGTGTGCCCGTCAATTGACGGGTGACAAATTCAGCGATGGGGGGTTGTTCGGCAACCCGTGCAGGGTGGCCTGGGACCGGGAGAAGGACATGACCATCGATCACAACAGCTTGGTCTTCAACGAAAATTGAGTCGGGTAACTTATCATCTGAAGGCAGCACAGTCACTTCGACGTTTGCGGCCAAAAGTGCTTCGCGATAAGCGAGGTGTTGGGCCTTAGCGAGTTCGATGTCATTGGGCCCGGAACCGAAAAACTTCGCCAATGCCTTATCAAATGAGGCAGGAATTGCGCGGGTCAGTGCCCGGCCTTTTTGGTCCAAACGAACCGTTGCCATGTTCAAACCGGACGCCTGACCCCCCTTAACCGTTCGCCTTTTCTTGGAATTCACTTTCCGGTGACCGGAACTATTTATGCTGTTGGCGCTGTAAAAAGAGAGATTTTTTTTAGCCGTTGGGTTCAACAACGAAAGCGGCCACGACCTGCTATGCGCCCCCAACACGCACGTGCAGGATTGCTGGTTCTGCTGATGTTTACCGCCCCGTTTGCAGGATGCTTTGGAGAAAATGACAATGGGGGATTGCCAAGTGCAAACGACCTTTCTGTTCTTCCAGAAGAAATCCCTGGTGGTGAATGGACCACGATTGTGCTCAAGGCTGACCGAGATATGAGTGTCTTTATTCCGTACTTTATCCAAGATCCGGGATCACTTCGTGCCCAAAACGGCACCATGCTTGACTTGGCAGAAGGTGAATCTGTAAGCATAAAAATCCTATTTCCGCCTCGAAACAGCGATATCGTGTTTCTTCTGGGCGACTACGGTCGAACAGATTGGCCAATCCGTGCTGCAGATGAATCGTGGATGGATTGGGGTATGGACCGATCGAGTGGTTCTGCCGTGATGAGTTCCGCCAATGAAGACGAAGGTGGGTTTTTCTCATGGGTTGTACCTGGTGAATCAAGAGGCGACGGGGTTGTTGTCAAACAGATGGCAACGGTTCGTGCACAACGCGCCGACCTAACCGAAGAAAACGGTGTCAACGCAAGCGGTGGCTGGCTGAACGGAAGAGATGTGTACGAATGGGTTGATTTCATCACCGACGAAACGGCTGATCCATTGGATTTAGCCGATGGAGCTGTTGGCTACCTCGATCGGTGGATTGGCAACGGAAACCCCGCCTATGAAGACGCAATCACCTACTTCGAAGGGGTCATGGTTGGCTATGACCTTGACGTTGAGGTTCACAGATTCCAATCTGGTACTTTGTGGGCCGTGAACATTTGTGGTTACAAAACCGGCACCGTCTACCCTGACGAATGGTTGGTGTTTGGTGCTCACTTCGACATCGCACCCTACGCATCTCCGATTGGACTAATTCCAGGAACCGATGAACAAGGATACGGAACGAGAACCGGCGCATATGACAACACTGCGGGAACTTCGATGGTTTTGACCACTGCAAGTGTGCTGGCAGATTTTGACGCTCGTAGAACCATGGTGTTCTGCTTGTGGTCGTCTGAAGAAGAAGGCCTCTGGGGTTCGAGTGCCTTTGCTGGCGATCTCCCTGACGGCGTCACTGTGAGTAATTACCTCAACCTCGACATGGCTGGGATCAACTATCCAGGTGATTTCGCACTCTCGGTCTACCTCGGACCTGATGGCACCGGCGATGTTATCGATCAGCCCGGCATGTACCACTTAGCAGAATGGATTGGGGCGGACGCATTCGATCTCGCCTACCAAATCGAGCGAGGACGAGAAGAGTGGGCCGTAGCAGGTGAAAGCCCGCTGTGGCAGAACAACTACCAAGACATGGTTGCGATTTATGAAAGTCCAACCGCTCGCAGCGATCACGATTCATTCCAGCAACTTGGCGTAGCCACATTAGGTTGGAACGGGGTCGTTGACGGGTATCCTTGTTACCACAAGACCTGTGACAAACTAACCACAATGGAAGACTACATGGCGACTGACAACGCCACAGGTGAAGCAAATCTGGTTCATTCTTGGGACATCGTCACATGGTGGGCCGTCTATGCGTTCCTCCACATGGATCAATCACCTGTTCCAAACGAACTGTGAAAATCACGACTGGACGGTTGCGCCAATGAGTGTGCGTACATCTTCGAGAACAAGTTCTGGGAACCAGTCATTGTCACCCCACCACACTTGCTGAAGGCCCGTGTGATCAACGAGAACCGTTCCAGTGCTGTGGTTGACATTGTAGGCATCTGGGTGGTGCCTTCCACCTGTTGTGGTCTCAGATTCGTTGCCTGATTCATTGCTTGATTCGTTTTCTGACTGGTTGGTTGATTGATCGGAAGGGGTTTCTTCAATCCAAAGACCAACGCCGAAGTTCACCCATACATCGGTGATGGCGGTCATTTGAGATTCATTGTCTACATCGTTGATTGAGAGGTGGGTCCAGTCCGTTCCTCTGCTGTCTTTCCAAGAAAGCATAGCGGCTGGATCATCGCGCCACGGATCGACAGTCACCGTGATGAACTCTGTAGCATTGTGTTCCTCTTCTGTTAACTGGCTGGACATCCAACGAAGGTTTTCAGTCACAATCGGGCAAACATCGAGGCAGTTGGTGAAGAGAAAGGCGATGACAACGACCTTGCCTTCTGTTTGTTCGGCAAAATTCCATGCTTCGCCTGTGGCGTTGTTGAGGGTGAAATTGTCGACGGCCATGGTCGGGTCGATGTCTTCGCCATAGTATGGTGATTCTGTAGCGAATGGTTCCGGTGCAAAGCATCCAGACAGCATCATTGATGCTGTAAAGAAAAGTGCTGTCATGACTTTTTTCATTCGAGCACCTCACACAGATGTACCTAGGTAGGGGAGGTCGGCTTCGAGTTGTATAACGTACAAACCAGTGGAAATACAGGATGCGTAAGTCAAACCATTGTGGTGTTCGACCGCCCAGAGGAACGGAACCCAACCGAAGTCATAGAAGCTCGATTGGAGTTCTGTGCCATCTTCACCGTGCGGAAGGTACCATCCCACTGTTGCTTCAAAATTGGTTGCCCTTCGGTCGTCTGGATTGGTTGGTGCGACAAGTGTCTCGACGTCGAGCACCCACAATCCGGCGTGGTAGTGTGAAATGTAGAGGCGTCCATCCCAGCCCCCGCCGTGGCTTTGATCAGTGGTCTCATCGGTTTCAAAATAAGCACTGTCGAGGTTGTGGGGAGAGAAGAGAAGCCATTCTTCATCGCTTGGGAATGCCTCACAATCTGCGCCATAGCAGTGGTCTTCGCCGTAAGGGATTTCCCAATCTCGGATGAGTTTTGGTTTGAACTTGAATTGTCCATCTTCCATGGTGTACTCTGTGGTATCGATCAGGTAGATGATGCCCGTGCCGACGTTGGTGGAAAGCACTTCAACGGCTGCCGTTACCATGTGGACTGGTTCATCAGAGTAACCAACATGAGAAAGATCGACCATGGTTGGGAAAGGTTCTGCATAGTGAATGTAAGACACGCGGCCGCCGTTTTCATTCCCCGTGGTTCCGCTGTCAGGTTGACCGTCTTCATCCATATCGAGGAAGTCCATCCAAAGTCCGACTTCTTCAGCTCGCCAGCGGCATTGAATTGGGTTACCGAGACCGGTTTTGCACAGGGTCGCATGGACGGCGTATTCCTCGGGTGAATTCACAGGGTGGGGGACATCGGTGACGTCGCCAATCCTCAAGCCTGCTTCCCAATAACTTCCGTAAATGAATGTGTGACCGTATCGTGGGTCGTTTGGGTCTTCTCCTGGCCACAACTGCACGGTCATGTCGTGAATGTAAATCCAGCCACCTCGGGTTGTTTCCCAAGCAACTTCGTATTCACCGACCTTGATGATGGTGTGGCCAAGACCTGATGCGGGAACTCCGGGGAGGTTTCGAGCTGCAGAACCGTCGAGGTTGAGGTGGGCGATGGTGACACCGCCACATGCTTCTCCAATTGCATCGTTGCATTGTTCATACTCTGGGTTCGCTACGAACACATACCATTCTCCATCAATCATTTGCGTGTAGAGGTTGTGGGGGCCTGTTGGATGATCTACATCGTACCATGAATCAATCCATGTTGGGTTTGTCTTGTCGGTAACATCGATCAGAGTCACGGTGACCTGGGCTGGATCGCTCCATTCACCAATGTTCGGATCTGAGTTTCCAGGGTCGATGAGTTGGTTTTGCTGGAGAATGTATTCCCGCCCGTTGTATTCGAGGTACTTGACGTCCAAAACCTGGGTGTTTGGATCGCTGTACACCCCGGTTACCGTGGTGTTGTTAGGGTTGGTCACATCGACGATGTGCATGTCGTTCCAGCCTGCGAGGTAAGCGTATGTTTCTCCGTCTGGCGTTGTTGCAACCTGGACCTCCGCATTCCCTGGGGTGGTGAGTGGGTTGAAATCGACGAGGTCCATGTTGTCGGTTCCAGCAACGTGTTGCGAGGCATTTGAATGATCATGGCCCTCATACTGGAACAGTGGATCTCCGGCCTCAAATCCGCTTTCAATTGTATTTTTCGTTGATGTTGTCGGGCCGATGACCAATAAAGTCGCCGAAATGAGCAGCACCACGATGAAGATGCCAAGTCCGGTCTCCTTTGCGCCCATGGACGGGGGGGGACTGCTGTTCCGTTTTGTCTTTATGCTATGCTGTGAAGGGGAAAACATGTCCGAATGGGTCCGCAAAGGTGCCGTGCTTTCGTTGGTGGTGCTGGTGGGGCTGATGTCCTTGGGTCAGGCCACTGCTCACGAACAGGAGACCTACAACGTCATTGTCGTTGCTGACGGGCCAATGCCTGCTAACATCACAGACAGTGATTTTGTCCAAGGAAACGCCGTCGTGTTCCGAATGAAAGACACGACTGAGAACGCTTCGATCAGAATAAGCATCGATGTGGACCAAAACGGAGTCTATGAAAACACAACCAACGCCACCTCTGTTTGGCTGGTAGCGTCGTGTGGGTTAGCTGAAAACGGCACCCTGGTTGATGAGAACTGTGCCGTGTCGCATGGCTATGAATTTGCTTTCGATGCACCGCCCGGCACCTACACCTACAGGTTAGAACGAGCCATCAACGACAGTATTGTCACCACTGCGGAATACAACATCACCCTTTGGAAAGATGTCCATGAAGAGCCTGGCGTACCGAATATGGGTGAGTGCTTTGGCATTGGGTGCGATGACGAAGTGATCGAAGCAGCGTCTGATGAAACCATGAGGGAGGAAGCGCTGTTGGTGGTTGCGGCGGTTGCTGCAATCGGCGCCTTCGGCCTTGCATTAAGCATCTTCAGAGATTCAAAACAACGTGATGTCTTGAGCGTCGAAGAGGAATAATCACCCCTCAATAACGGGGCAGCGAGCGTCTTCATCATCGATGATCACTGCGTTCGCCCACAAGTATTGGGTTCGGTTTGGTTTTGGTTTTGATTTTAGGGTAATGAGCACGTCAAAGATGGTCGTTTGTTGTTCCATGGTATCGGTTATTCCTTGGACTTGAACCTTTATCAAACATTGCTCGGATTTTTATGGGTTTTTATATTATTTTTACATTATCTGGTAATTTTGATGGATAAATCGGTAATTTAAGAATAAAATTTTCATTATGATGTTATAAACATGAAGTTAATGAACTCCGGGTCATGTTCACAATCCGTAGTAGGATTCAGAAACTCCGGCCGTGAGGGTTGTGCATGGCAGGCACCCGAGGACTCCACGCTCTCATGTTGGTGTTGATCATGTTCATGGCTCCACTTGCAGGATGTTTTGGTGAAAACAGCGATGGTGGTATTGTGACGGTTGATGATGCAATGGTTACCCCTCAGGTGATGACTGCAGGTGTTTTCCAAGGCGTTACAATTGCTGCAGAGCAAGACCTTTCTGCCTTTGTCCCCTATCTCGTCAAGGATGATGAAAGTGGCTTTGTTGTCAATTCCACCGTTGTCGACCTGCGCGCTGGAGAACAGGTGCAATTGTCAATGCTCGCTCCCCCTCGGGCTGACATGGGTTTGATTTTGCTCGGTGAATATGGTCGCGATAATTGGCCAATACGGGATGCAAATGAATCCTGGGCCACATGGTATTCTGAAAACGGTCATAAATCCGCAGACGGTGGAGCAATTGTTCGATTGGGGCAAGAGAACGTCACGTTGAACGCAAGCCAAGACACTGGCGGCCCTGCTGTCGCTTACCCGTTGACATTCGTCAGACCAGTCGCTCCCGCCTATTCCTCTGATGAAGGTGGCCGCCATTCAACCGGCCTTGTTGCCGGTCGCTCGACCTACAATTACCTCCACCACATCACCGATGAAAGCCCGGATCCTTTGGATTTGGCAGACGGGGCTGTTGGTTATCTGAATCGATGGGCGGGTCAAGCAAATGCTGCCTATGAGGACGCGGCTGTCTACCTGATCAATGAGTTGGAAGCTTTTGGGCTGGAAGTCGTCATTCAGCGCTATGAATTCACAGATGTGTTTGGCAACCAAAACCCAGAATCATACAACATCTGTGGGTTCAGATACGGCAGTGAATTTCCAGATGAATGGATGGTGTTTGGTGCACACTTCGACGTCGCCCCCCCGGCAAACGCCTTACTCCTAGACCCGCATATCACTGGCACTCGAACCTATGGGACTGGTGTTGGAGCCTACGATAACTCCGCTGGTACAAGCATGGTTCTCACCGTTGCAGAAGCAATGTCGTCATTCGAGACTCGCCGAACAATGGTGTTCTGCTTCTGGTCGGGTGAAGAAGGTGGAAAGCGGGGCAGTGATTACTGGACCGATTATTACGTCAAAGAAGATAATCCAGAGGTCACCGTTACCAATTACATCAACCTCGATATGGCTGGCGTGAACTGGCCTGGTGGAGGAGGCGCCCCGCACGGCGACCCCGCGACTACGGTCGACCCTGATGGGTATCCAAAGGATGAGGAAGTCTGGCCGATGCGCGTGTACCTCGGCCCATCCCTTGATCACGATGTCATCAACCAACCTGAAATGGTTGGATTGACGCTCTGGATTGGTGCTGACGCTATTGGTGTCGAACAACAACAAAGTGTGCTGGTTGGCGAAGGTTTTGCGGATGACACGTGGAAGGTTGACGATTGGCTTGAGCGTGGACGGCCTGAAATCATCGTCTATGAAGACATCACGGCTCGATCGGATCATGCAAGTTTCCAAGATAACCTCGGTGCCGTAACCATTGGTTTTGGCGGTCTTGTCGATGGGTACTGGTGTTACCACCAGACCTGCGATACGCTTGAAGAGATGGAGCAGTGGATGGACACCACTGGTAAGGGATACGGCGAGGAGCATTCTGGTGTTTCTAATCTCGTAGACAGCCTTGACATCATTACTTGGTGGGCTGCTTTCTCTTTCTTCCACTTGGATGAGAAACCAGTGTTAAACGCTTATCTTTGAAGGTCGCCCCAACAGGAAGCGGCCTGGCTGGCCTCAAATCAATCCTGCAATGTACGCCAACAATCGTGCAGGTGACCATCCGCCGAGAACCCATGTGAAAACAAAAATTGCGAACACTGAAATGACACCAAAGAACACGGTTTCATTCCAGTCTTTGACCTTCGCACCGTCAAGTGGGCCCCATGGAATCATGTTAAACAGACCGAGAACTAAGTTTGCACCCAGCCAGAACACTCCTGCGTCGATCAACATTTGCTGCCAAATCAACGACCCACCGACAAGGTATCCCAAATCTGAGTCTGGAAGGGGGGTGTCAAATGCGCCTGTGATTCCGAGAATGAGCCCCCATATTGGAATTCCAATAATAAACAGGCCAAAGTTCACCAAAGGTCCTGCAACTGCAATGTGACCGTTTTGCCTTCGAGTGACAAGTCCTGCAACCATCACAGCACCTGGTGCCATGAATAAGAAACCAAGGAAAAAGGCCAGAATGATTCCAAATCGAAGGCCCCCTGGATCAGCTCTAAACTCTGCCCAGCAGCCGTTTTTCTTGGCGATAATTTTGTGGCCAATTTCATGAAGGAGGAAGGCGGGGCCGACTGCTAAAAGCATCACTGGCATGGAAAGTAACAATTGAATCACCCATGAAGATGGGTCTGAACCAAGCAGGCTACCAAGTCCTCCAACCCACATGAAACCGAGTGCAAGTGTGAACGCAGCTGTCGCAAGACGGAGGTGTTTTTTCTCCTCCTCGCTGAAATGCCAGATACCACCTGTATGCATTTGGGCTGGTTTGTTGGCCTGCATACCCATGAATTGGGCAAGCAAGGGGTTCATCGCCCCGCCCTGATTCATTTCGAAGTGGAGGGTTCCATCGTTGCCTTGCCGTGCATGGACCTTGTGCACCTTCGGGCGTTGTTTGAATGGATCATCGTCAACGATGTCCGCACGTGGGTCACGCCCTGCCATACCATTGGTTCCGCTCGATACGCTTTGAAGCCTCGCTCC
This sequence comes from uncultured Candidatus Poseidoniales archaeon, assembly GCA_905182125.1. GTDB lineage: Archaea > Thermoplasmatota > Poseidoniia > Poseidoniales > Poseidoniaceae > MGIIa-L1. The sequence goes on along the minus strand of CAJJAV010000001.1, from coordinate 52,197 downwards.
CGAAGATTGATGCGGTTGAGGCCCAACCTCAACCTGAGTCCCATGTCAATGCCCCGGCGCGCCATGAAAGAAATGGGTTTTCAGGCCTGTTGTTTATTGTGCGATGCACCTGACAATGCAGCGGAGAAGCGTTGCAAATCATGCATCAGCCACCACCGCGGGGTTCGAGATGAGATCGCAAAGGCTCCCTCTGACGATTCGCTGTATCAATTTGCAAAAGAGATTTTGATGATGGCGGCGGCGCCGCATCGGCACGACCATGATGATGTTCATGGCCCCGCTCTGGCCCATCAACAACGGTTAGCTGCAGCCCTTGGTGAACGGCAGCCAATGCCGAGCAATGAAGAAATCGTTGAGGTTTTCGAACGCCAACGTGCTCTAAAAACCGATGGTTTTGATGCACAGAAAAGCGAAGGGTCGGCATCGTCGAAGGTTATTGATGAGGGAAACGCCGCTATGTACGTCGACAAGGTCCAACTTGAGCAGTATGGATCAAGGACTGTGCCCAGTCGTTCCATCGATCGAGTGGATCGTACAGACAGGATTGGAGAGGATACGGAGCTCACCGACCGCCTTGAGGCGGCCACTGAGGCGAAGTCTGCACCTGAAGAACTCGTCGAAATTGTCGAGGAAATTGTTTTTGAAGAACGTCAGAAGAATCGCGCTGCGTGGAAAGATACTCTTTCTGATGTCAAGGATTTGCTGGATGATGACCTTGATTTATGAAGGTGGGTTAGTTGTTTTTCAAGAGGTATTTATATTAAAATTCAATGAAAAGACATCTGGGTGTTTTGGTTAAGACTCAAGGCTCCTTAGAGAAGGTCCTGATTTGGCGAGGCCGAGACGCTTGGTGTGAGCAAGTTGTACGATACTCTCTGGGTGCCTTTGCCTTTGGATTTCTTCCCGAGGATTTGAATATCTCCAATCTCCCCAAGCCGCTGAACATGCGTGCCAGCGCACGGACAAAGGTCGAAGCCGTCATCGATTTGGACAACCCTAAGTTCACGAACACTTGCGGGTAGAAGGTCCATATTGGTTCGTTCCGATGGCATAATCTCGTTGACCTGTTCACGGGTCATGACGGCGTCTGTTACCGCTAAATCTTGTTGAATAATTTCATTCGTTCGCTCAACGAGTTGATTCAACATTGCCCCATCGAAGGAAATCGGGTTAAAATCGATTCTTGAGCGATCGCTGTGAATCTGATTTCCAACGGTGCGTGCCCCATCAAACATTTCGTAGACAAGACCTGAAACAAGATGTTGGGCTGTGTGCATTCGCATGTGAGCATGGCGACGTTCCCAATCAATGGTGCCGCGCACTTCATCTCCAACAGAGAGTTGGTGATCTTCACCAACTGTGTGCAGTACATCTTCTCGGCCTCGAACCTCGGTTACTTCCAACTTTCCGTTCGGCCCTTCGATGTGCCCAACATCCCAATTTTGACCACCGCCAAGAGGGTAGAATAAGGTCCGATCAAGGACCACATGTTCAGTTTCAACGCGGGTAATGGTCGCGCTAAAATTCTGGAAATACCCTGCTTCAATGCTCTGGAGGTAAAGTTTTTCAGTCATTAAAAAGCCTCGGCTAGACGCTTTCCTTCATCGATTTGAGCATCGATTGTTCGCTGGGCTGCAGTGGTAGAAAGAGAAGATTGGATCTGTTCGATCCATCCGTGTTCGGGAACCCAAGAAGGTGCGCCCTCAAACCAAACTTCGCTCAACCCTTCCGCCCGTTGGAACCCCCAGGCCTGTTCTGGCAGTATTGTGCAATCTGTTGTAAGGGCAGTACCCCCAAACCAAACCGCGGTAACGCCAAAGTCTGGTCGAACTAGGTTGAGTGTCACGTCGATTTCGTGTGTTCGACCTCCGGGGGCATCCGGCACCTCGGTGGACCCATCGATGATATGGTCAACAAGAAGTGTGTCGCTCGACAAAGGGCCACCCCCTTGATATTCCACAAGGAATTTACCTTCATGTTGAACGATTGAAACAATCCTCGTACGTGTATGGATTTGAACACCTCGTTGTGCCGCATTCATGGCCAAGTGCTTGCACAGCCATTCACTGCGCAAACCCCATCCTCGTTCATTGGCATACGGACGAAGAAACTTGATTTGGTCTTCAGTTGTGTACTTTGAAAGTTTTTCAAGATCTGATAGAAAGCCAGGGTGAGATGATGGCATGCCGAGTTCTGCATGAATCTCGATTAAATGGACTTCGTTTTTTTCAGAAAGGTGGTGAGCGGTGACTAAGTTCGAAATTGAACCCCCGATGCAAAGAATTCTCTTCATGCTTCCACTCCGGTTTGTGATTTAATATCCAGGGCGAAAACGGGGCATGAGGGAATACATAGTTCACAATGAGTGCAGCCTTCTTCATCGACAACTGCGAGACGATCGATGAGTGTAAGGACGTTCACTGGACACAGCGCTATGCACGCAGCACAACCAAAACAACGATCTGCATCGACAATGAACGTATGGTTCAGCTGTCGGGCCATGTTCAAACCAAGAGATGGTAGTTCAAGTCTCCTTCGTTGACATGAAATCATTTCATGTGGAATTGCCGACCATCGAAACTTTCCGAGCCACGGGGTTTTCTTTCCTTTCGAAGCTTCAGAAGTTTACTGTGCTGACCTCGAGAAACCAAGTCGAAGGGAAACGGTTTGAATCAAATTGCCTAACGAAAGCAATCACCATACCCACACCCCCTTCTTTCCACTGCAGGGTTTCTTCGATGATCGAAGGTTGTATGGTGTAGAATGGGATTGTAAGAAACGGTAGTATGCCCCGTAGAATATGGTCGCGACAAGCACATAATACTACCACCTAACAATCAATAGAAAAATTTCATGAACACCCGTGATTTCTACTCCAGTGGAAACAGAGGGGTCCCTGTCCCAATGAAGGCACATCTTCATCATGTACCGAATGGACCAGTCATCGAAGACCATGGTACTCTACTCACCAGGAAGAACAACTTCGTACCCCGAAGATCCACCAAAAAAAGGTCTCCGTTACCACTGTCTTGGCGGTGGTGATGAGGTTGGAAACGTTGGAATCATGTTCGAAAGTGAGCTTCAAACAAAACTCCTTCTTGACTACGGACTTGCCCCAACCAATCCACCCCGATACCCTTCAGAGGCTCCAAAAGTGAAGGATGCTGTGATCACACACTCCCATGTCGATCACCTTGGTATGGCCCCATGGCTGTGCTCAAACCACCGAACGCTGCTCCACGGAACGGCTCTCACAGCTGAGATTTCAGAAATGATGTGGTATGATTGTCACAAAGTAAGTTCAATTGAACGTTATCCACTTGCATGGGATAAGCGTGACATCGACACAGCCATCGACGCATGGCGAGTGCATGCTTTCGATGACACATGGGATCATGATGATTGGAAACTAACCTTGCGTAAAGCAGGCCATATCCCCGGTGCCGCAATGCTCGATCTCGAAACACCAAACCGCAAAGTGCTGATCTCTGGCGACTTTGACACCAGAGATTCACCGCTAACCACCGGGGCAAAACCACAGAAAACAGACACTCTGTTCATCGAAGGCACATATGGTGGGCGAGAACATCCAAACCTCGATGAAGAGATTCAAAGGTTTGTCGAACATGTTCAGCGTGTTGTTGACCGTGGCGGGACAGTCCTCATTCCAGCGTTCGCAAACGGACGCACCCAAGATGTTGTCATGCGCCTCCACAAACACCTCCCCCACCTCAATGTTCACGTTGACGGTATGGGAAAACGCATTGCAAAGATGCAAATGAATCACCCAGAGACCCTTCGCGACCCAGCAGCCCTTCGTGCAGCATGGTCCTGGTGCCGTCGTGTTTCAAGCAAGTCAGATCGTAAACGTGCACTTGAAGCGGACGTCATTGTATCTACCTCAGGTATGCTTCAAGGCGGCCCTTCGATTTGGTACCTTAACCGATTGCGCCACGACACAAAAAATGCAATCCTCTTCACCGGTTATCAAGCGCGAGAAACCGGTGGAAGAAAACTTCAAACCGAAGGAAAACTTCGTATTTTTGGTAACGATGTAGACATCCCCCTTGAATGGGACACCTATTCATTCTCCACACATGCAGGCCACAAAGAACTTGTAGATTTTGCAGCCGCTTGCGAAGCAGAAGAAGTCATCGTGTACCACACCGATCCAGTCAAAGCACGCCCTCCTTTGGTCGCTGCACTCGAAAAGAACGGCCACATTGTTCACAACCCTGTAAATGGCATTTCTGAATACCTCGGTGAAGAATACAGCCGAAGTCATTGAATACAACGACGCTAAGCGAAGAACGATTCACATGGCGGCAAAGGCACCAGCAGGCGGCAAGAAACCCCAACCGAAAAAGCGGAAGCGAAAGATGCGTCTTTCGTTGAAACAAAAGAAGTTGAACCCCACTGGGAATTCCTACAAAGACAACGTGGGATGGTCGACAGACGTTGGCCGAACCCTCGGCGACGCACCTGAAGAAAAGGCCCCAGAAACCCTCAAAGTTCAATGCGATCAGTGCGGATCGATGCTCAAAATTCCAAAACCGAAGAAGGCCCGTTACACCGTAACGTGTTCCTACCCTGAATGTGGGAATGAAATGAAATTCAATTGAACGCCTGGAACGATTCTTCATGGACGCCGAAACACTGAGTGTGTGTTTTGCACTGTTTCTTATTGCAGCATTGTATGCCTCAGTTGGTCATGGTGGAGCATCAGGCTACCTTGCACTCCTCTCCCTGTCCAGTTTTGCAATGCTCGGCAACTCTTGGCTGAAACAACATGCCTGGGTGCTCAACCTTGTTGTAGCCAGCCTCGCTTTCTACCATTATCAAAAAGCAGGATATCACCGTCCAAAACTTTCGCTGATTTTCATCGTTGCAAGCCTCCCGGCGGCCTTTCTAGGCGGCACACTAACTTTGGATGAACCGATGTATGATACCCTTCTATCCCTCGCCCTTCTGTTCGGTGCCTACCGCCTATCTCGGACGGCTCATACAGACGAAGTCACCGAAGAAGCCCCGCTCCCCTCACTACACACAACCGTTCCAATTGGCGCCTCAATTGGAATTCTGAGCGGCATGATCGGTGTTGGCGGGGGTATTTTCCTCTCACCAATTCTGGTTCTGAAACGTTGGGCTACGCCAAAGGCGGCAGCCGCAACAGCAGCGTTATTCATCTGGGTTAATTCAGCAGCTGGCCTCTTTGGTGCACACCTATCAGGCCAACTTGACCTGTCTTCTTCACCCCTCATATCCTTCGTCGTTGCTGTTGCATGTGGTGGCTTTGTTGGGTCTAGATTCGGCGCGCAACACGCCCCACAAACAACGGTTCGATGGTTGCTGATCGGCGTTCTCGTGCTTGCTTCATTCAAACGAATAGCAGACGTCCTCCTCTAAACCCGTACCGCGAACCTCAAACCACAGTGACGTTTGGTCAAGATGTGGCCGAGGTACCCTATTTCATTGACCACGAGGCCGCCAAAAGCATCGCTGCTGCCTCACCCCTCCTCCTCGCAACCGAACAGGTGGACCTCGATGCTGCATACGGGCGTGTGCTGTCGCGGGACCTTGCTTCGAAGGTTGACGACCCTCCGTTTGACAACTCTGCAATGGACGGCTTTGCTTTCATCCATAACGACAGCCTCGAAGCCCCAGCAACACTGGCCATCATTCAAACCATTCAGGCAGGCGACGCAAACCCAACCCAGAACCTGTTACCCGGACAAGCCACGCGGATCATGACAGGGGCCCCAATGCCCCAAGGAGCCACCTCCATTCTCCCGATTGAACGCTGTGAGGTGAATGAAGATGGTACGGAAGTGACACTGCTTGAACAAGGGCGCCCCCACTTCATCAGAAAGCGCGGAGAGAACCTCCGAGAAGGTGAGACAAACCTCACCCAAGGGACAACACTCACGCCAGCTAAAGTAGGGCTCTGTGCCACAATGGGCTGGCCAACAGTTCCGGTGTACAAAAAAGCACGAATCGCAATTATTTCAACGGGAGATGAATTAAAATTCCCCGGCGAGCCACTTGAGCCGCACCAAATCTACGAATCGAATTCCTTCGGACTTGCAAGTTTGGTCCAGTGGATGGGCCATGAAGCAGTGCGCTATCAAGCCGTAGCGGATTCAATGGACAGCCTCAGGCGAGCATTGAATACAGCCACAGAAGAGTGTGACCTCGTGTTGACTTCTGGTGGTGTTTCGATGGGTGAGTGGGATTACGTTCGTAAGATCATGGAAGAAGAAGGCGACGTGCATTACTGGCGCGTGAAAATCCGCCCGGGATCACCTCCCTTGTTTGGTCTCTGGAACGACACACCACTGTTTGGATTGCCAGGAAACCCAGCAAGCAGCCACATCGTTTTCCGAGTGCTTGTCGCCCCCTACCTCCGCTCTTGCACAGCAGGCGGCGGCCCGAAAGAACATCACCTCCGCGTCCAACTTGCCGACCGACTCAGGGGTGACGACACATGCTTGTGCCTTCGCCGAATTCGCATTGACACCTCGGGCGATCACCCCGTAGCCTATTCGACAGGACCACAAGGTTCTGGCAATCTAAACAGCGTGGCCCAAGCAGACGGCCTTACCCTTCTTTCCCCCGGACAAGCGTCAGACAAAGGCGACTGGTGCGATGCAATACTCCTTTGAGGTGTGACAATGAAAACAACCGTTACCGAACCAACCATTTTACTGGACGCACTTGCCACTCTCTTCCCGAAATCAACGCGGGCCAAGGTTCGTAAAATGCTGACTGAAGGCCGTATTTTAGTTGAAGGAGCGGTTCAACACAAAGCCAAACACATGGTTGAAGCAGGACAGACCATCGAAGTCACAGATCGGGCAAAAGGCAAGGAAGCCGCGCCACCTCCGGCGCCAAGTAAGAAACTTCACCGACTTTCAATTGTCTATGAAGACGACGCCATTCTCGTTGTCGACAAGCCTGCTGGCCTGCTTTCAATTGCAACCAATAAATTGGAAGACGACACCCTCCACACCCGATGTGTCAACTACGTGCGTCTCGGCAACGAACGAGCATGGATTCATATTGTCCACCGGTTGGACAGAGACACATCAGGCGTGATGGTTTTTGCCAAGCAAGAACAGGCCAAAACCTACCTCCAATCACAATTCGCCCAGCGAGCAGTCCACCGAACATACCACGCTCTTGTTGAGGGTCGGCCCGAAGAAAGCCAAGGCACCGAAAAAGCCTGGTTGGTCGAAGATCGAAACCTTCGCGTGAAAGAAGTAAAACCATCAATCCAAGGTGCTAAAGAAGCCATCACCCATTGGAAAATCGAAGACACCGATGACGAAGTTTCCTTGATTCATATCACCATTGAAACTGGCCGCCGACACCAAATCCGAATGGCAATGAAAGCATTGGATTGCCCTGTTGTTGGTGATGATTTACACGGGGCCGAAACCAACCCCCTGAGTCGCATCGCTCTTCACGCATCATCGCTCGAATTTCTCCACCCCGAAAGCGACGACCCGGTTCGGTTTGAAGCGAAAATTCCGTTTATGCGGGACTGATGACAGATCATGGGTAAATGCGTGCCTTCTTGAACCGCTGGCGCGCCCAACGAAACGATAGCATGAGTGGGGATGCGGGAGATCACGGTTGGATCGAGGTTCGGGGTGCCCGAACCCACAACCTCCAAGACATCAACGTCAAGCTCCCACGGGGACAATTCGTTGTGATTTCAGGCGTTTCAGGATCTGGAAAGTCAAGCCTCGCTTTCGACACCCTCTATGCCGAAGGACAGCGCCGCTATGTAGAGAGTTTATCGTCGTACGCCCGGCAGTTTATCGGTCAGATGAAAAAGGCTGACTGTGATGGAATTGAAGGGCTATCACCTGCTATTTCAATCGACCAGAAACAGGGGTCGCACAACCCCCGTTCAACCGTTGCAACCGTCACAGAAATTCAAGATTATCTTCGTCTTCTCTGGGCTCGAATCGGAAAGCCACACTGCCCAACTTGTGGCCGTGAAGTGGCTCGCCGAACGGTTCAGGAAATTGTTGACGACGTCATCTGGCACATGGAAGGACACGCTATTGCCGTTTGGTCACCAGCAGTTCGAGCCCGAAAGGGAACCCATGCAGATCTGTTCCGTCAACTCGTCGAACAAGGATACCTAAACGGCAAAGTCAACGGGCACGAGGTTAGTTTCGAGTCACCCCCCGATCTCGACAAAAATTTCCGCCACGACATCGATGTACGAATCGACCGCATACTGTGCACACGAGATCGTCGCCAACGCCTGACTGAGGCCGTGGAAGGCTCCCTCCGTTTAGGGGGTGGTGCGACCGCTATCCAGAGCATCGAAGGGCCAGCGGAAGATGCTGAACTCTCAGAGGGCACACGCTCGCGCTTGACGGTTGTTGGTGAAACAGTTGCATGGTCTGAAGATTTTGCCTGTCCAGAACACGGCGCGTTCATGCCCGAACTTTCACCGAGGGTCTTTTCCTTCAATTCTCCACTTGGAGCATGTGGGTCATGCCAAGGGCTTGGAGTCCAACGCCAATTCAACACCGAACTCATCGTCGATGGCACCCTGACAATCAGCAACGGGTGCGTTCGTCCATGGCGTCAATCAATGTCCCCCTCCTGGTACCGGCGGTTGATGGAACAGGTTTGCGAACATTACAAAATTCCAAAGAACACCCCCTTCGAACTTCTCGACGACGATGACCGCGACATCCTCCTCAACGGGTCAGGTTCGACCGTGATCAACTTCCACTTTGAGTCCGATAACGGCTCGGTGTACAAGATGAACCGACCATGGGAGGGCATCGTTGCTCGCCTCCAACGCACCTACACCGAGACCACTTCAGAACGTACGCGAAGTCGGCTGATTGCGTGCATGACAGATTTAGATTGCAGCGAGTGCCACGGCGAAAAATTGAACGCAGCTGCCCGGTATGTTTCCGTCGGCGGTATTCGTTTGCCAGAAGTCAGCCATTGCTCCGTCCATGACGCCCTTGCCGTCATTCGTGCATGGTCTCCAGATGGACCAGGCGCCCCAGAACACTTCGCCGACTCACTGGAAACACTCGATGAACGAAGCATGTTCATCGGTAATGATATTCTCAAAGAAATCGACAACAGGTTGGGCTTCCTCGACAGCGTTGGCCTCGATTACCTCACCCTCGACCGGAAAGCAAACACCCTTTCGGGTGGCGAGAGCCAACGCATCCGTCTGGCGACTCAAATCGGCAGCCGACTTACGGGCGTCATGTATGTCTTGGACGAACCTTCGATTGGGTTGCATCAACGGGACAATGAACGGTTGTTAGCGACACTTCGTGAACTGAGCGATCTTGGTAACACCCTCATCGTTGTTGAACACGATGAAGACACCCTCCGTCAAGCAGATTGGCTTTGCGACCTCGGCCCCGGCGCTGGACTCGAAGGCGGAACCATCGTTGCGAACGGGCCACCTGAGGTAGCTATGGCTGCGGAAGACTCCGTCACAGGGGCCTTCCTCAGCGGCCGGAGAAGCATCCCTGTACCCGAAAAGCGAAAGAAAGCAACAAGGAAACGCATCACAGTCAAAGGTGCCACACACAACAATCTTCAGAACATTACGGCCTCATTCCCAGTTGGTTGCATGACTGCAGTGACCGGGGTTTCAGGATCTGGAAAATCATCGCTTGTGTCTGGTATTTTAGCACCCGTTCTGCAACGCTACTTGCACAAAGCAGAAACGGTGGCGGGCAAGCATAGAGCGGTCAAAGGGCTCGAACACACGGACAAGGCCATCATCATCGATCAGTCGCCAATTGGGCGGACACCGCGCTCAAACCCAGCGACCTACACCAAAGTCTTCGACGAAATTCGGAGTTTATTTTCCAAGACAACGCTCGCAAAAGAACGCGGTTACACCCCGGGCCATTTCAGCTTCAACGTCAAGGGTGGACGCTGCGAATCATGCAAGGGAGCAGGTTCGATTAAACTTGAAATGAATTTCCTCCCCGATGTATGGATCACGTGCGATATCTGTCATGGGAAACGCTACACAAGAGAATGCCTCGAAGTCACATGGAAAGGAAAGAACATTCATGAAATTCTTGAAATGCCAATCGGAGAGGCCGTCGAATTCTTTGAAACCCATCGCAAGATCTTCAGAACACTCGACACCCTTCGTTTAGTTGGCCTCTCCTATGTGCGACTTGGTCAACCTGCAACCACCCTTTCGGGCGGTGAAGCACAACGTGTGAAGCTCGCAAGTGAATTACGACGCCCACCGACCAAGCACACAGTGTATATCCTCGACGAGCCGACCACCGGGCTTTCATTCTCAGATGTCCAACTCCTGATTGAAGTTTTACTCGAACTGAGAACCAAGGGACATACGGTTATTGTCATCGAACACCACCTCGATGTGGTGAAGTCCGCGGACTGGGTCATCGACCTTGGGCCCGAAGGCGGCGAACGAGGAGGCCTCATCCTCGTAGAAGGCACACCGGAAGACATCGCAGCCTGTGAAACGAGCTTTACGGGACAGTTTTTGGCTAATATGCTCCCCTAATCCCTTCCGTATTGTTCAAAGGTCGTAGGCAATGGCAGTCAGTTCGCCCCCTTAGGGGGCGGTGAGCCCCATGGTCGTAACCCGAGTTGAAGTGACGCCCAAAAAAGGACCCGGCATGCGCGATGTTCGCGGTGATGTTGTCAGAAGACAACTCGCAGCAGATCACAACATCAGCGTCGCCGATGTTCGCAGCATTGTTGGATTTCTAATCAAGTCCGAAATCGATTCAGGCGCTATCGCCCTTCGCGTTCATGACCTCTTTGCAGACCCAATCATCGAAGACGGCGCAACCAACACGCTTCTTCTTTCGAACAAAGAACACTTCCCCACATGCCCCTCCGCCGTTGTGACTGTTGGATTCAAGGCCGGCGTCACCGATAACCCAGGCACAGCAGCTTCGGACGGCTTCCAAACGATATTCCCGGCATCTCAAAACGCCTCAATTTCAACATACATCACCTATGCTTTCTTCGGCCTTCCAGAAGATGTCGAAGTGGAATGGTTGGCTAAGACACTTCACAACAACCTGATCCAACGCGCGCTCGTAGCGGACCAAAACACCTGCACAGCCGGACAATGGCCAGCGATTGAATACACCGAAAAACCACCCCAAGAGTTCGAAGCGCCCCTCCATGTGGACATGGAAATTCCCGACCAAGATTTGATCGATTTGTCCGAGACTGGACTTCTTGCCCTCAACCTCGAGGAAATGCAAACCATTCAGGCACACTACCGAGACGAGGATGTCCGAGCAGCACGTATCGCAGCAGGCATTGTTGCTGATGCACCAACCGATGTTGAATTGGAATGCTTAGCGCAAACATGGAGTGAACACTGCAAACACAAGATTTTTGCTTCGAAAATCCATCACATCGACACTGAAACAGGTGAAGACAGCATCATCGATTCAATCTTCAAAACCTACATCATGAAGCCAACTCACGACATGCAAAACGAAGTCGATTGGCTTCTCTCCGTGTTCCACGACAACTCCGGCGTTATTGCTTGGGACGACGATTGGAGTGTATGCATGAAGGCAGAAACCCACAATTCACCATCCGCCCTCGATCCTTACGGCGGCGCAATGACTGGTATTGTTGGCGTTAACCGCGACATCCTTGGAACGGGGCTCGGCGCACGACCAATTGCAAACACAGACGTGTTTTGTTTCGGCCCTCCAGACTGGGAAGGGGACCTACCAGACAACCTCTTCCACCCCTCCCGTGTTTTCCGAGGCGTGCACGCAGGTGTCCGTGTTGGTGGCAACGAATCCGGCATCCCGACAGTGAACGGGGCAATTGTGTTCGACGACCGCTACATTGGCAAACCACTGGTGTACTGCGGAACAATAGGCATCATGCCACGCCGCCTTCCAGATGGTAGGGAAAGCCACATTAAGACGCCTGTCTCAGGCGACATCGTCTACATGGTTGGCGGAAAAGTCGGTTACGATGGTATTCATGGAGCAACGTTTTCTTCTCTTGAATTAACCGAAGAATCACCATCAAGCGCAGTTCAAATTGGCGATCCAATCACTCAGAAAAAGATGGTCGACATGGTACTCGAAGCCCGAGACGCAGGACTCATCACTTGTATCACTGATAACGGCGCAGGCGGGCTTTCATCGTCAATCGGCGAGATGGCCGAATACACCAACGGCTGTGAAATTGACTTGGCCAAAGTCCCCCTCAAGCAGGCAGGTCTTTCCGCCTGGGAGATTCTCGTTTCCGAAAGCCAAGAGCGCATGACCATCGCCGTCAAAGCAGAAGACTGCGCTGCCTTTGACGCCCTTGCCGATCTTCACGAAGTCGAAGCAACCCCCGTGGCGACCTTCACCGACACCGGGATCTTCCACGTAAAGTATGAAGCAGCAACTGTTGCTTACCTTCCAATTGAATTCCTCCATGATGGCGTCCCTCAACTCCAGCTTGAATCCGAGTGGGTCTCTCCAAAAGTCGAGGCATTTGTTCCCCCACAAGCAGCCAACCATGCCGATCTCATGCTACGAATGCTTGCCAGGCCAAACATAGCCAGCAAGGAAACATGGGTCCGTCAATACGACCACGAGGTTATTGCTCAAACTGCGATCAAACCCTTCGTCGGCGTAAAGCGTGACGGCCCTGGCGATGCCGGACTGATTGCCCCGATCCACGGCGACCCCCACGGACTCGTCATTTCATGCGGCATTGCGCCGCGTTATTCCGACATCGATGCAGGCGCTATGGCCGCGGCGTCGATCGACGAAGCAGTTCGCAATGCAGTGTGTGCGGGCGTCGATGTTGACAAGATAGCTGGCCTCGACAACTTCTGCTGGCCCGACTCCATCGAATCGGTCAAAACACCCGACGGCAGATTCAAACTTGCACAACTCGTTCGAGCGAACCGTGAGTTGGAACGGGTATGTCGAGCCTACCGCTTGCCTTGTGTTAGCGGTAAAGATTCGATGAAGAACGACTATGGCACAGGGGAGAAGAAAATATCCATCCCCCCGACCTTGTTGTTTTCATTGTTTGGCGACCACCCCGATGTTCGATTCACCGCTACAAGCGATCTCAAGCAGCCCGGCGACCGTCTGTATCTTGTGGGTCGATCTCATGACGAACTTGGCGCATCTGAAATTTCTTTCATGCTCAAAGAGAGCGGAGAGGCATCTGGTGTTGGAGGCACTCCACCCCAGCTCGAACATCCAGAACGCAACCTTGCTATGTACCGTGCTCTTTCAACCGCAATTCAAACAGGACTCATCCAAACCGCTCACGACTGCTCTGAAGGCGGGGTTGGTGTTGCTGTTGCAGAAATGTGCATCGGCGGTCGCCTTGGTGCAACCATTGATCTGGACGGCACGGGCCATGAAAGTCTCTGGGCTCGTCTTTGGGGCGAATCACTCGGCCGCTTTGTGGTTGCGGTGAAGCCAGAAAAAGAACACGCATTCCTTGCTTGGATGTCTGGCCAGCCAACGACCTTCCTCGGTGAAGCAGTGGAAGGCCCTAACCTGACCATCTGCGACGGTTACGATGAGATTCTCACCGCAGACGTCGAGGCTATGGTCGCTTCTTGGCAAGGGGCGCTCGACATGACTGGAGGGGTTGAATAATGACAGCTCCAAAAGTTGCGGTGTTGTTTGGTTTTGGAATCAACTGCGATCATGAGACCGCCGCCGTGTTCAACCTCGTTGGGGGTGCCGCAGAGCGCGTCCACGTCAACCACTTCATTTCTGGAGAAAGGTCGATGGAGGAATTCCAAATTCTGGCAGTCCCTGGTGGTTTTTCCTTTGGCGATCACCTTGGTAGTGGCCGCCTTATGGGCAATCGCATGCGCTTTGCTCTACGCGATCAACTTCATGCCTTCGTGGCCGCAGGCAAACCAATTATCGGTATTTGTAATGGATTCCAAGTTCTGGTGAAGACAGGATTGCTTCCTGGACCGAACGCACCACTTCCTGACTTTGTTCAGCGTGCAAGCCTCACGCTCAACGATTCTGGACGGTATGAAGACCGTTGGGTCACCCTCGAATTCGACGATAACAGTCCGTGCATATGGACCAAGGGAATGACCCGAATGGATTGCCCTGTGCGGCATGGAGAAGGTAAGTTTGTCATGCCGTCAACCACTGACTTTGATGCGCTTGCAGCCGGCCATCAATTGACCGTTCGATATGTGGACCCAGCAACAGAAGTTGGCTCGGGAATGACCGACGAACCACTTCCTTTCCCACTTTCACCCAATGGGAGCATGCGCAACATTGCAGGTGTCTGCGATGCGACAGGGCTCGTGTTCGGACTCATGCCTCACCCCGAAGCAGTCTATGCCAAATGGCTCCATCCAGATCACACCCGAAATACAGCCCCCGGCCCCGAGCACAGTGAAGCATTGGGCGCCTGGGAGGGCGAGGGTCTCCAGATGTTCCGCAACGCAGTAGAGTACGTGAAAACAAACCTCTGAGGGCTGTGTGTGGGCAAACGAATCGAACACATCGATTCGATTCGAGCCATAGCAGTGCTTCTGATGGTTATGGTCCATGCGGCGGCCACATGGGGTCCGCCAGCAACCACTCAGCCAACGGCCCTCGTCTATGTCATATCAGGACTTGGTGGCCTTGCAGCCCCTTTGTTCGTGACAGTTTTTGGCTGGGGGTGTTTAAGAGCACGCTCGACGCTGAACCAACGCGTGGTAAGAGCGGCCTTTTTTTTCGCAGCACAAACAGCGATCAACATTTCATCACCTCATTTGTTTGAACCCTTTACCCCGGGCGTGCTCACGCTTTTTGGTGCTCTTATCCTCACCCAGCCGTTGTGGCTTGCACCGTTTTTGCGATGGCCTCAACGAAGCCATGAACTTCTGCTTTTCTTCTTTTCAGCGACCCTCATATTTGTCACACTTTTCCCGCTTGCTCAGGGGCCAAGTGTTTGGAATCTTCGAGTTCAAACTTCAAGCATCAGTCAATGGGTTGAGCATGCACTGCTCACAGGAACCTATCCGTTGTTCCCTTGGGTGTTGTTTGCATCCTTTGGGGCATGGATCGGGGCACAAAAGGGCGAAGAGCGCACATACCCGCACAAACCATTCCCGCTTTCGTTGGCAGGGGGCGGTCTTGCGTGCTGTGTTCTTTCGCTTGTCTATGCTCAGTCTTCGGGAATCGCTTGGGCCGCACCTACGGGTGTAGCCTTGCTGACGTTCTTTCCAGCTAACGGTCCATTCCTCGTTGCAGCGCTCACAGGCGTGGCACTTGTTTGGCTGATCTTACAAGACCTACCCATCAATGGGCTTACTTCTCTAAGTCAGCGGTCACTCAGCATTTACCTGGTGCACTTCATTCCGATTGGGTTGTTTCACTCAGTCGATGAGGTGCACGGGTTTAGCCTAGCACAGTCGATGGTCGTCGTGCTGTTGTATACGGTCATATGGTGGCCAATCGCCAATGCGTGGGGCCGATTGGCCCCACGCAGGGACGTTGAACATGCATTAGCTTGGGCAGTGAAACGTTAGTCTCACTCGGAAGCCATTGCTTCGGTTACTTTCTTAGCACCCATCCATGCAACAATACCGAAACCGATCTTGTTGATGATGTCTGCAATGTTGTAAGCGACAGCCATGTATTCTGCTCCGTTGTCCATTTCAATCAATGCGACTTCAGGGCTGAAGAGGTAGCCGAGAGGGTAGATGACCCAGCCAACGACGATGAACCAGCGGAGTGCGTTTGCGCTCCACATGAGTTCAGGTGCGATTTTGCTGTTGTCGACACCAAGGCCAGAGGACCATGGGGTTCCAGTTGCAACGATGATCATAGCCCATCCCATTCCACCAAGAATGAGAGCGACCATGCCGTTCATCAAGCCAGCTTCGCCAGCGTATCCGAATCCAATCATGATAAGTGCGCCAGTGAAACAGATCCCAGTGAATCCGAGTCCAGCGACTTTCTTGTCAGTGATTGCTGCCTTTCCAACAAGGGAAGGGAACTTGAGAGCCATCAATGGGACCGTAATGATCCAATCCATGTATCGGTACTCGACAGAGACTTCGCCGAAATCAGCGTAGACTCCACGCATGTAGTAGTAGTGGAATGCAGCGATACCAACAATCAATGCCGAGATGGTCATTGTTGTGCGGTATTCAGGTGCAACGTTGCTGCGCTCGCTCATGAAGAAGACGAAAGCAGCACCCATGGCGATGTATCCAACGAAGAAGAGGAAGAAGGTCAATGTTTGCAAACCATCATCCACGCCGTCCGATAGGAAGGCGGGCAATCCGTTCTCACCCATTTCTCCGACACCAGCAGCAGAAACTGTGGATGCCATAGCAAGGGCAAAGGTGGCAATCAAAAGCAGGCTAGTGGTCTTTGAAAATTTCTGATTTATCATCTGACTCGGATAAAATCCAGCACCCACCCGTTATAAATTAATGTAATTTACCATCGCGCTGTTTACGTAAGGGAAGGAGAAAATGAACAAAGCCCTAGTCACGCGCTTTCGCCGGTTTGAACAGCCCACATTCGAGCATATATGCCATTCAATTTAACGAGTGTTTCATGTGCGCCGTCTTCAACAATACAACCTTGATTTAGCACGAGAATTCTGTCGGCATTACGCACGGTTGATAATCGGTGTGCGATAATCACCGCAGTTCGATCCTGTGAGATCTTGTTGATCGATCGTTGAAGGGCCGCTTCAGTTTCGTTATCCACTGAAGAAGTCGCTTCGTCTAAGATGAGGAGGGGTGCGTTCTTGAGAACGGCTCTTGCGATGGCAAGGCGTTGACGCTGACCACCTGACAGGCGGTGGCCTCCTTCACCAACCAACGTTTCCCAGCCCATGGGGAGTGATTCAACAAATTCAGTCACTTCGGCAAGCTTTGCGGCTTCCTTGACTGAAACATCGGTTGCTAACGGATCACCATAACGGATGTTTTCCATGATGGTTGTTGGGAACAGAGTGATGTGCTGATCGACCAGGGCCATTGAGGAGCGCAACCGCTCTAAACGCCATTGATGAAGCGGCTTGCCAGCCCATTCAATTGTGCCTTTTGTTGGTTCTGCAAACCGTAGCAACAAGCGAATCAACGTTGTCTTTCCCGCACCAGTGGAGCCGACAACGCCGACGGTTTCACCTGAGTGCAATTCAAGATTCAATTTAGAAAACACCGGATCTCGCCCAGGGTAAGAGAAATCCACATTTGAGAAAACAATCGGACTCGTTTCGACAGTTTCAGAATTGGGTGCATAATCACCCTGCTCGACTTCAGTTGGTGAAGTCAGGACGTCAAGCACGCGCGTCGACGAAGCCATTGCACGCTGGTACAGATCGAATGTTTCTCCTAGACGAGTGAGGGGCCACAACAACCGTTGCGTCATGAAAACGAGGACCGAATACGCTCCAACTGCCAGCTCATTCTCAAGAGTCATCCACCCACCAAGCAGCAACGTCGCAGTAAATCCACATAAAATAGCCATTCGGATCAATGGGGTGAATGCTGCAGACAAGCGGATTGCTTGGCGGTTTGATTCGCGATAGGTGTTGCTTAAATCTTCAACGCGCTTAATCTCGCGGTCTTCGGCAGTGAAGGACTGAATGGTCGACATACCAGAGAGGTCATTTTCCAACAAGGCATTCATTGCCCCTGCAGCCCGGCGAACCTCAGCATAGCGCGGCTCGAGGCTTCGTTGATATCGGAAAGAGCCCCACACAATCAGGGGGATTGGCAACACGGCAAACAGGGCGACTTGCCACGAGATTGCAATAAAGACCGCCCCAACCACGATCACCGTTGTTGAAACTTGCAACAAATCGTTGGCACCTTTATCGAGAAAGCGTTCCAATTGGTTGACGTCATCATTGAGGATAGCGAGGATGTCTCCTTTTTGACGTTCATCAAACCACCCCATGCCTTGACGCTGAACATGTGCAAAGGTGTCAATTCGCAATTCATGCTGCACCGTCTGGGCTAGGTTTCGCCATAAAATCCCGTAGAAATATTCGAACAATGACTCGAGTCCCCAAATAATAAACGTGAGCACTGAGAGTAAAATCAACTGGTGCCAAGGGTCAACAAAACCTAAAGATGCTAGAAAGGAATCTTCGCGTTCAACGACCACGTCAACGGCTAAGCCAATCAGCAGGGGAGGAGCTAAGTCCCAAATTTTATTGGTGATCGAACAAAACGAAGCAAGTCGAATTGTCCCTTTGTGACTTCCCATGTGCCCAAGCAGGCGACGAAACGGACCGGATTCAGCCATGCACCGGCCACTACGGCGAGGTATGAGTAGTCTGTGATTCCCTCTTCCAGCGAGGAGATGATGCGCAACCCCTATGCTGTGGCCGCAAAACGGCGAAGCGGGATAGCCATGCGTCGCAGTGAAGAAACCACGCTCGAATATACGGCGAACACCACAGGGCACACCCGCCACGTGACGCTGATCGACCCCGCCAAACAAGATCCAAACACGGCAGCAAACCGGGCCATGATTGCCATTGAAGCAGGTTCCTCGATGATTTTTGTTGGAGGTTCAACCGATACGCCCGATGAAGTGGTTCATTCAACATGCGTCGCCATCCAGGAAGCATTCGAACTTCGTGCCTTTGCAGCAAGTCAAGACCCGAACGGCGTCGAGTCGATGTGGCACATTCCCGTTGTGCTGTTCCCCGGCGGCGCACACGCGCTGTCCCCCGCAGCCGATGCGATCACATTCATGATGCTGATGAATTCGACAGAACGCCGGTTCCTTGTCGGAGAACAAATCAGAGGCGCTCCGTACTTGAAAAAGTTCGATGTCGAGGCATTGCCGACCGGCTATGTCGTATGCGCACCTGGTGGCAGGGTGGGTGAAGTTGGTGGAGCGGAACTGATTCAGCCAGACGACCATGACCTCGTTCATGCCTATGCCCTAACGGCCCAAATGTATGGATTCAAACTGCTCTATCTAGAAGCTGGAAGCGGCGCTTCAACCCAAGTGAACCCACACCTCATCCAACGTGCTCGAACCGTCGAGGGGCTCACCCTTGTGGTTGGGGGAGGCATCCGGACACCAGAACAGGCTAAGATTGCGGCCGAAGCAGGTGCAGATTGGATCGTCACGGGGACGCTCACAGAAGATGCAGCAAACCTAGAACAACTTCGTACACGAATCAGCGGTATCGTCGACGCTCTCAACTGATTGCGACCTGCGGAATTGTTTTTCGCCGCACAATCATTTTGCCAGCATAGACAACACCCACGATCACCAAAACGAGTCCAAGAAGGGGCGCCAATAAGGCGAGGAGGGTAACGAATACAGCCATAATGGCCTCAACAATTGAGACGATGGGATTTGCTAATCCACCAGTCGTTCCTGTTGAAACAGCGCGTGTTGCAACAGTGCCGGCCTGGACAGCACCAGAAACCCCACCACCACCAATGGCCGCAACCGTCCATCGGACAATTGGATCTAAATCGGTTTCCGCCCCTAAAACAGATCCCATCATACCAATACCTGCCAACATCGCTGCTGGTGTTGCGATCACATCAAGCAAGTTATCCAACCATGGAATGAGATAAGATCCAATTTCCAGAACCACTGCGGCGAAAAGCACGAAAAACGCACCCCACCCATCCAGCAGTGCCAACTCGCCTGCAGGGTTGACAATCCCTATGTTGATTGCTCCGCTGAGGATCATAGGTGGCAGGAAAACCCTGAAACCACTTGCAGCAGCAAGCCCGAGCCCAAGAGAAATTGCGACAATTACACTTGCCACTTCCAAAAAGCCACCTCAATTTTGATCTTCGTCATCATAGATGACTGGGTCGCCGGAGCCACCAGGTGATGGTGGTCGTACCCCGTCGACATCCATGCCGGGGGTAATGTCCGCTTCTGAAACAGATAAATCAATGCGACCACCATCGGCTAGGCCAGCCATGTCGCCTGGTTCCGGAGTCGAGAGTGTTCGCGTCTTGTCAGGTTGGTTGCTGTAAGCCTCGCGCTTTGCATCACGTGCATCATGCGTACGAACGAGCGAAAGCGAATCTGCGAAGACACGCCCAACAACTTCTCGTGTTCGTTCTCCGCGGCGTACGGAATCCAATTCATGAGACATCGATTCGCGTTGACCTTCAAGTTCTCTCAATTCAGCCGTTCGATCCTGAAGGGCCGATTCCATGTCGGTGAGTGTAAGTGTGATTTGCTGAACCCGCTCATCGCGTTCAAACACGTCATTGTGCAAGCGGCGTTCACGGCGTCGCAACGACTCGTATTCTCGATTTCGCTCAAGCAAACGTCGCTTCAATTCTTCAATTTGTTCGACGAGGTAATCGTGTTCAGCGGAAACAGAACGAGGACCTTGCATCACCCGTTCAATCTGCTCTTCAAGTTCACCAAGCCGGCCATCACGCGCATCGAGCAATCCACGCAACCGATCCGCGATGTCCCGGAGGCGCTGACGCTCTTCTTCAAGCGCCTTGTTCGCGGCTTGTTCTGCATCGTTCTGCATCAGCGCAGCATCGAGTTTTGATTTGAGGCTGCGAACTTCTTCCGCTGTGACTGAGGTGAGGCCAGCTTCAGCAGCTCGCTCCAATGCTTCGACCATCTGGGTAATCCGCCCTTCTAGTTCAGCAATCACTTCGTCTTGGTCAACGGACAAATTCCTCAGTTGTCCATTTTCAGTGGACATTGATTCTCGCTCTTCTTGTGAAAGAGAGGATTGTTGGCTTGCCAGTTCTTGTCGTGCGTCTGCTAAAAGTCGGTCGAGGTGAATAATTTTTGCTTCGCTTTCTTGGAGCGTTGCTTCGGCTTGGTTCAGTCGCGCCACTTCGGGTGCAACCATGTCCTCTCGCTCAGCGAGATCGAGTTCGAGCACACGGAGCCGTTGCTTGACAGTCACCATCTCTTCATTCCGAGCAGCGAGCTCTTGCCATGCGATGAGCACCTCTTCTACGAGTTGCTCCACAGGGTAACCTTTGAGCATCCCTTCAAGGGCCGCTCGTTCGTCCCCAGATGCGTCATCGAGTCGGCGAATGCCGCTTGTTCCAGTCGAGTCGATGGTCATACAGGTGACTATCCACGCCCAACTGCACTTGAACTTTCCCAGTCAAAACAGCATCACCAAGGGTGGTTTTGCACCCTTTGGTTATGACCGTGCTCAGTTGATGGCAGTGTACATGTCGTCTGGCATTTCGCCAGCGAGCAGCAAAGCACCGTTTGCAACGGCGTTGATTGGGTCTTCAACGCACCATACGGTTACGTCGCCAATGTCAGAAATCTCATCGGTCATGCGAGCTGCAATACCGTCGATGAGGGAGCCGCCACCGGAGAGGATGATGTTGTTGCGGAGGACAGGTTGATACTCAGGGTCAGCTTCAGCCACGATGCGCTTGATTGCGTTGCCAATCTTTGGCACAATCAATTCGCAGGCTTGAGAGACCAAGTCGCCGATGTCGACAACTTGCTTCTTTCCTTCAACAGAGAGTTCAACAGTTGCTTCTCGGACTTCGCCGCCAACATAGGAGACTTCTTCCTTCCACTTTCGGACCATGTCCTTGGTGATTTGAGCGCCAGTGAATTTCTTGCGGATGAGGCCCATCAATTCGTGGTCGAGCCAGTCGCCAGCTTCTTGGATGGTGACTTGGTCTTCATCCGTCGGGAATGTTCCGTAGATACGGGCAATGTCTGTGGTTCCTGCGCCGATATCGACGACGATGGAACTTGCAATTTCACCAATACCATAGGCGGTAGCGAAGGGTTCGGTCACGACCATGATGGCGTTGACTTGGCCACGAAGTGTAGCAACGAGGTTGCTCTTGTCAGTGAACGAGACGTGGCTCGGCGAGCAGATAACGCCGAAGACTTCGTCGAATTCTTCAGGATCAACTGTTTCGAGGAGGTGAGATACGAAGGCCTTGGCAGCTGCCAAGTTTGCTTCATCATCTTGAGCAACACCAGCAGCCATTGGGCGGTAAAGGTTGCAGGCGAGTTTGTTCTTGAGAGCGTCGCTTCCAAACAGCACATCTCGGCCGAGGAAGTTTCGTGCAACTGGGTCCTTTGGTCGGCCCACGACTGTTTCGATCGTGTGTCGTTCTCCGGCGCTCGAGGCAATGGTCGATTGGTAGGTACCAAGGTCAATTCCAACATAAAGGCGGTCACTCATATTCATCACCGTCCGCATTGCGGACATGCTGGCGAGGATGCCACCACCCTTCAAGGTTCACCTTGGTAATGAACGGACGCGTCGCATCGAAATCGGGCCATGCCGCCCAAAATCACTCGTTTTCGGCTGCCTCATCCGAACCTGTGCTATGAACTGCCTCAGCGAAGGGTGGAGCCACCCCGGGCTCCGCTTTCGCCTGAAGGTTCTGCGATCCGAGACGGTAGGCCATCAGGCACGCCACCAGAAGACCACCAATACCCCAGAACAAAGCACGCCCTTGGGACGCCGCACCCTGCGTTTCTGAAGGCTCTGGAACCTCAGTACCATCAACGAATTCGTTGTCGTATTTTGCTTGGAAAAGGTTGCTTGACTGAACCACGATTCGTTCGTTTCTCGCTTCAGGTGACAGGTTAGAACTTTGGACAAACACATCGATCCTTAACTTCGATTCCTCAATGCTCCAAACAGGCAGCGATGTTTCAGCAGCCCAGGTGCATTCGAACAACGTCCCGTTTCCAGATTGATGTTCGCATTCTGCGATACTGTATGCTCCTGCTTCTGATTGTTGATCGATCACCATAAGTTGCGCCCCGGTGTAAAAACTGTCATTGTCATCATCGATCACCGACCACTGGACTCGCACCTCTGATTCCCACATGGAGCCATTCGCTGGTGTGAGAAGAACATCAACCCGGGGGCGTACATCGACGGGGCGACAGCCGACATCATCAACGGGCCAAGCGTCATCAAGAACGGTTGTTAGGCATGCATCAAGGTTGTCGAGAACGCCGTCCCCATCCGTATCGTCAATGCAGCCATCGTTGTTGGCGTCGTACATCGAAGCGTTAACCGAAGGGCACGCATCGAGGTCATCGGTCACTTCGTCGCCATCAGCATCGTCCAAACAACCATCTTGATCTTCATCCCAGCCAGTCGAGTTCTGGTTCGGACAATCATCCTCGATGTTAGGGAGTCCATCGCCGTCAGCATCGTTCCAATCAACAGCATCACGAATCACGCCCTTGATAGCAAGTGCGAAACCGGTTCGGGTCCCATCCAATCCAACACCATCTGAAACACCACCAGGGGCAACGAAACGGGCACGGACTTCAATTTCAATCCATTCAACACCAACAAGTGATGTGGCATCCAAACGGATGCCATGCGTTGTTTCATTGCTTGGTGGGAAGGTAGAGTCGTTGTCTAAATCAGCACCGCTGTAAAACAGCGTTGAAGCACCATCGTTGTCAGCAACACCGCCAACCGCAATGCGTCCATCGGAAAGGCGTACGACGACTTGTAAATCATTTACAGCAGTAGGTTCTGGCGAGGCGATGTACGCCATCCGAACATTCAGGTCAGCGTTTGGTTCTGGAGTGAACCGTTGAACCCAAGTCTCACCGGTCTGTAGGAATGGGCCACTGGCGCCGCTTCCGTTCCAAGGGTGGGAGATCAGGTTCTCCAGTGGCGCTTCGCCACCTTGGCGTTGCGATAGCCACTGCTGCGGCGTCGAGTCAGTCAACCGATACGAGTCGTGAATCCACACATCGTTGGCGGGTGAGGCGTGCCCCTGTTCCAGTTCGGTGCGCAGTGAGGTAAAGTCAACCAGAGCAGAGAGATTCAACTGTCCCCATCCATCGTAGGTGTTCTGGAGATCACCACCACCGTCGCCACCGTTGCGTTCAGAATGTGGAAGCGCCGTTGTTGACAAGGCAAGAAGGGCCCGTAGCAGAGCGCCCGAGGGGGTAAAACCAGCGCCCACATCAAGGGTAGAGTTGTCTAAAGCATCATCCGCCCATTCTGGGACCCCCGACGCCATTGAGGTGTTGCTCCGTTCTTCTTGTCCAGAAATCCACCCCTCTTCGACCAGTTGCTGAAGCAATGCAGCAACGCCGGCCGCAGCCGGGGTTGCCATGCTCGTTCCGGTCGAGGTTCGCAATCCATCGTTGTATGAATCAGGGAGGTTATCTGCGTTTGCAGATTGAATCGAAGTGCCAACGGCGAGTGCAAAAATACCGTTTGTCCCCGCCTCGGTTGGACCAACAGCTGACGCAGACCACCGCTCGCCCTGTTCAGATTTGACCGACGCACCGATGGCCGCGACGTTCCGTCCATTTGCCGGCTCGAGCAAGCTCGAGCCCGAGTTGCCCGGGGCGATGAACGCCAACGACCAGGGCATGGCCAATGCCCACGCATCAAAGTCGGAAGTACGCGCTGTGTAAGCAGTGGTGTCGTCACCCCACGAATTTGAATGAATGACGGCTCCGTTCAAACCCGCCTCAACCAGCAATAAATCGACTTCAGGCGGGACCCACCCGTCGCTAGAAACAATGTCTTGGAAAACAAGTGTGGAGCCATGAGCAAGCGCAGATCCGTTGGAAGGGTAGCGTCCAGCACGCGCATCATCGACGTTGAAACAGGCGAGTGAGCCAGCGACATGGGTGCCATGCCGATAATCAGAATGACCCTGGGTGTCACCATCATCAATGGTGGTATTGAGCGCCACTACCTTGCGGTGCTCATCACCCGGCGTCCCGACCAGTAGCGTACCATTGACCCCTTCGCTTCCAACGCTTCCAGTGGCTGTAGCGTTGCGAAAACAAGCGTGATCGGCATCGAGTCCAGAATCGGCGACGCCGAGAACGACGCCTTCACCGTTGACCCCGAGCATCCACGCGGGGTGCTCTGTTGAGAAGCCGTGTTGCATTATAGCCGCAGCTTGGATGTTGCGAGCCTCGGTCTCGAGCACCGGTTCAAGCCAGAGAATTCCATCCAAGGAAAGAACTCCATCAACGCCAAGGTGGCCAGGCCATTCAACAACATGCGCCGCTGCGATAGGAGAGGGTATGTGATGCGTTCCAATACTGATGCCCATCAGAGCGAGTTCACTCGAAACAAAATTGAACCCATCAACAGGCAGTCGCGGCTCAAGAAGAATCTTAACCAGCCGGTGAGGATTGGCACCAACATCGCCGTTTCCTTCTTTCCAAAGCGCATCAGGGGCATCCAAGTGTATTGCACCCGGCACTTCAATCGAGGTGTCGCCCCATACGAGGAGGCGTGTTGGCGATATGATCCGGAGAGGTTCGAGACCCCGGCGTTCTAAATCTGTCCAACCTTCATGCGTCCAAAGTCCGTCGGCGATTTCAAGAATTATTTCCCCATCGACAAAACCAACTGGTTCTTCGAAGGAGGGCTCTGGGGCCATGTAGGCGTTTGCAGCCGGCAAAAAAAGCAGCAAAACCATCACAAGAGCCCGCCGCATAATCCGCCTTGTAGCCTCAAACTTTGTCAATCTCGCGCTCATTTTTGGTGGATAAGCCGCGCCAGCGCGTTTAAGTCGGGTTTGCGAGTCGCCCATCTCGATGAAGGCTTACCGTGTAATAGGAATCGCTCCCTTCGGCAGCATGCGCCAAGAATTTTCCATCGACCTCCCTGCTGACAGCAAGGCCGATGCAGAACACCGAACCTACTCAATCATGGGCTCTCGGCACAAGGCAACCCGCCGTTCAATTGACATCAACTCAGTCAAGGAAATCGACCCACGAACTTCAAAAGAACCTCGTGTGACTCACCACTTCCGTGAAGAAATCGCCGCAGCCGGTGGTTCAATTACGCCAGTGGCTGAAGAAGAGTGAGGTTATCCGGCAGCGCCGGATTCTTCTATGACCCCGTTGTCGGAGGCATGAGTACCATGGTCGATCGTTCCGAATTGCAACGCATGGCTCGCACCATCGATGCCCATAGAAAACAACTTGACGACCTCCATACGCAAATCGATCGCGTGTCCAAGGTCATCGAGGAACACGAAGTCACATCTGGCATTCTATCACATTTACAAAAGGGCATCAGCACCGGCGCTACCAGTGCTCGGTTGAGCATTGGCTCAGGTGTGACGTTGCGCTACACCCATTCAGAGAAAGAGGAAGGCACTGCTCTCGTCGATCTCGGAAGCGGTGTGTTCGGAGAGAAACCGTGGGGCGTTGCAGAAACGATCACGAATGAGCGCCTCGACGGCATCAAGATGCTCCAAGAAGAGTTGAAAGAACAATCCACATCACTCGAAGCAAAAATCACCAGCCTCGCCGAAGCCTTCAACGAAGCCGCCGGCCAGTTGACGGCATCCCAACCACAACCAGAGCCACAACCAACCCCTCCTGAAAACCAACCACAACCAGAACCTGACAACAAATCTCCCGCCCCAGAACCGGACCGACGTCCTCCTCGACGCAAAGGGCGCATTGGAAAGGAACTGACACTTGACGACTGAGGTGGAAAAAATGGGTTTGTTCGATCGTTTCAAAAAACGCGTGAACGAAGTCGCTGAACAAACAGATGCAGACGCCCTGTCTGCAGCAGAAGATTCTCCCGAGGCCAAAGCAGCACTCGCAGCGGCCGAAGAACATTCGACGCGCCCAGAACCAGCCCCAGAGGCCCCCCTTCAAGTCGCAGCTACACCACCGCCATCCGAAGACGAGTGGGATGACCTCAATGAGGTCGAACCGAACAAAGAAACCGCCTCTGATGAATGGGACGAGTGGGATGATGAAGAAGAAGTTGAACTCCCCCGTGAACTTTCTCGCCGTGAACGAAAAATTCTCGAGAAGACCAAAAAAGCGGAGATCAAGCGAGATCGCTCGCACCAAAAAGAGATGAAAAAGCGCGGAGCAGTTGCCGTTGCACGTCCTGATGGCTCCAAAGTTGACCTCGCAATGATGCGGACCACAACCGGGCGCCAACTCGTCAGCGTGGCCTCTGCTCCAAAAGGCTCGGTCAAGAAAGCAGAGGTTGAAACCCAAGCCGGAACAAAAGTCGAAGTTGAACTTGGTGGCGGTGTTGTCGAAGAAGGCGGCCGCATCATCAAAGCCGGTGGAACCCTCGACGCGCTCCTCGAAGAATTGGAGTGGGTTCTTTTGGAATCTGACATCTCAAGCGACGCCGTAAGTGCCATCATTGAAGCGCTTCGCAACAGTCTGGTCGGCTCTCGCCTCCGAAAAGGTGCTGACCTCGCTAAAGTCCTCGAAGCAGCGCTCAAGCGAGCTCTCCGCTCCCTGCTCTCCGCAGGGTACTGGGATTTCGACGCCACTGTGAACGGCTTCATCGAAGCCGGCGACACCCCTGTCGTTGTGATGCTCGTCGGAGTCAATGGGACCGGCAAGACGACGACGGCCGCTAAGATTGCCCACCGCTTACTCCAAAGCGGCCGCACAGTGATCGCTGCAGCCGGCGACACGTTCCGTGCTGGCGCCATTCAACAACTCGAGGCCCACTGCGATGCGCTTGGTATTCGTTGTGTTTCAAGTCAACGCGGTGGCGATACCGCTGCCATCGCCCGGGATGCCATCGACTCAGCTCGTGCAAAAGGCGTCGACGTCGTTCTTGTCGACACGGCAGGTCGAATGCAAAACAAAGTCAACCTGATGAACGAACTGAACAAGGTCCGGCGAGTCGCAGACCCCCACCTAACCCTCTTCGTTGGCGATTCACTCGCCGGAAACGACGCCGTCGATCAGGCGCGTATGTTCCAAGAAATTATGAAATTTGACGGGGCGGTCTTGACCAAAGTTGACACCGATGCAAAGGGCGGAGCAGGGCTATCGATTGCGTTTGCTACAGGCCGCCCGATCGTGTTTGCAGGTGTAGGGCAAGGCTATGATGATCTCAAGCAATTTGACCCCGATTGGCTGCTCGGACAAATGTTCGATTGAACCATCCTCAGCGATGAAGCGATATGCTTCGACCCCATCGAAGAAAACATGTCGGCCACCTTCAAAGACGAAGAAACAGAACAACTCTTCCAACTTGTCCACATGTTCCAGCGTTCAGCCCTGCTTCATATGGGCATGATTCCAGACAATGAAGGCAATCACATCTTCAATTTGGCAGAGGCCAAGGCAGGCATCGATATGCTCCAGGTGCTGCAAAACAAAACCAAGGGCAACATCACGGACCAAGAAGAGCGAATGTTCAGGGGCGTAGTTAGTGAACTCCAACTCCAATTCCTCAAAGCACCAAAACGCAACCGGGAAATGGAAGACGCAGCCGCGCAATCCGAAACGGTACGCGAGACATTCACCAACCCACAATCAGGGCCAGTGGAAGATTTGTCAGCATCAAAAGATGATGAGGAATGACTGCGCTTTAGCGCATGATTGATGTGGAAGGTCGACTTCAGGAGGTTGATTCACATGGCATATGTCACCGCGGCAGACCAAGATTCAGCCCCGACCGTGCTTCTTGTGGACAACAACCCAATGTCCACACGGCGACTCTCTGAAGTGTTCCGCGTGAAGGAATTCCACGTTGAAGTATGCGAGGATGGTGACAAAGCCGTCGACGAATACATCCGTCTCGACCCCGAGCTGGTCGTGATCGCCCTCGATATCCCCTCCCTCGACGGTCATTTGGCTGCTCTTGAAATGCGAGAACACGGCGGTGAGGGCCGAATTGTGTTCATTACGCCCCGCCGACTTTCCGCCCTTGCAAGGGATGCAGCACATTCAGCTGGAGCGGTGGCTTGGTTGGAAAAGCCAGTCTCATCGGCAGCCCTTGAAGAAATTTGGACACAGGTACTCGGCCCAATACCTGAAGCACCAGGGCTCGAAGACCTCGACCAACTCTACCCAGAAGATCGAATCAAACCCCAGCCGGATGAAGGCCTCATGCCTCTTCCTGGCTTGCCCGGGCTTCCAGCACTCCCTGGGTTGCCACTTCCAGCCGCAAACCTCCCGGGACCTTTAGAACCAGAATTGGTCGTTGCTACAAGTGAAAGCGAAACCACCAATTCAAAGAAAAGCCGTTCATCAAAAATCATTCTGCTGCTCTTGGCGCTTACCGCAGCCGGGTACTATTTGTTTGAATACGGATCGCCACTCTGAGCCAAAACAGGTTCAGGAAGTGTTGGCGCCAACACGACTTGAGCATTCTCAATGTATAGAGTCCCTTCCGGAGCAGCCATCAGCCTTGAGATGCGCAAACCATCGTCTTCAAGCAAACTCAAATCACAATCAGCAATGCGTCGCTCGAGGGTTGCAGCGCGATTTGCATAGGACCAAATCATGTAACCTGGGACGGCAGTGGCGAGCAATGCCAAAATCCAACCGATGACAGGGACCACACGCCCAGGAACACCCACATCCACAAGAACATGCCTCTTCAACGAAGAGACAAGCCTTGCCACGATGCGTCGGCGTAGGCCTTTGCTTGGGCTGCCGGGTCGTCTGCCTTGTGAATGCCAGACCCAACAATGATGCAATCTGAGCCTGCAAGCACTGCTTCTTTTGGATGCCCGTACCGTTGACCCATCTCGCCGTCACCGACCGCTAGATTGACCCCCGGCGTCCAAATCATTTTTCCATCGCCAACTGCGCTGCGCAGCCGCGTGAGTTCTTGTGGGCGTGAACCGTTTCCAATGAAACCAAACACACCGTCGTGTGCCTTTCCTTTTGCAACAACCTGAGCGGTGTACTCTGAATCAAGGAGGTTGCCCCTGCTGGACATCTGTGCGAGCAGTAAAACCCCGCCTTGGCGTCCAACATCGCCCCAGCCTGCTTGTAAACCATCGACAATATCGGGGCCAGAAATCAAGTGTGCTGTAACCAAATCAGACCATGAGCGGATATCGTAAACACCCGCCATTTGCTTTCGGCTGATGCCGCCAATGTCAGCGAACTTCCGGTCTTCAAAAATTAGTAAGTCGGCTGCCTGCGCCTTGGCACAGAATGCATGCCACGACTCAGCAGTCCAATCGTCAACGAGGTCCACGTGGGTTTTCAAAGCAGCAACATATGGGCCAACTTGATCAATCAAATCGTTCAGTCCAGCCATCGTTGAACGATCTGCAGCAAGGCAGACCAAGCTCTTCTTGCGGCACGCGACTTCCATGTAGGTTCGCGCCATGGGCAAGGTGTTCATTGCCCATCGCTGACCCCAAACATCCGCTGCCTGCATGATTGAACCGAGGGCGACCCGCCCCTCATATCTTGCGGCCAATTTCACCTGGTTTCTGCGACCCGAACCTTGGTCTTGATTTTACCAAAAATCAGAACTCGAATCATGTACCACGACAGGCTGTGTTCCATCAGATGGCCTGGAACACGCTCGACGTACTCCTTGTGATGGGTTGGAAGGTCACTCCAATGCGTGCGACCATTCTCATGGTGTGCAGTGTGGTATCCGATGTTGAACCACACAAGATTTACCCATCCAGTGAAATTGCGAGAGAACGCCAAACGCCCATCCGTTGCAGCATCAGGTCCTGTTCCAGGTTCTGCTCCAGCATGTTGGAGGTAATTCGCCCCCAGCAACCAGTGCAGGCCGTGCATTTGCGGCACCAGCACCAGTGTGAGCCAGAGCCATGCATCCATCCATGCCAGCACCACAGAGACGACAGCGATCAAACCAAGTTCGACCAGCGGCCAATAATCGCGAGTGTTCGCTCGCTTTCTGGCGTATGTGATCAGCGTATTTGGCAGCACATAGAGTGCTTGCAAAGGGTGCAAGAGGTAGCCGATGATGTTGTTGTGATGCCCTCCAAACCTGTAGGTTCGAGTTTCATCCTCCGGGCCGTGCTTGTACCGGTGATGGTTGCTGATGTGCGAGGGGAAGAACACGAACGAAGGGGTGGCCTGAAGGATGCTTAACCAGAGGTCAGTGATTCGGTTAAGTGGTTTCGAAGACCACATTCGCAAATGGGTATGGTTGTGTTGAACAACGGACAATCCAACCGACATCACGAGCACGACCAGGTACAGGTACCATTCAACGCCGTTCACCCACTGCCAACCGATCAGCGCAGGGTAGCCGACCATGTAGGCGAGCGAGAGAAAGTCCGCCCGGCGAAGCAACATGTTCAGTTCTCCAAACCAACCGTCAAGCGCATGCGTTCGAGGTGAGCATGGACGTGTTCAACAAAGAAACCGTGCATTAGGAAACGGTATGAGAGGCCTGTAGGCCCAACAAGGATCATTGGGAATCTGTTGTATGCGATGTCAGCAAAGTGAGCTGCTCCAACGATGTCGTCGATCAGCAAGCCAACCGAGTGGTCGAATTGGAAGGAATTGATCGCTGCCTCATATTCTTTTGAAGTGAGCCAGAAACAGAATGATGTTTTGAACAATTCATGGGCCGTTTCGAAATCAAGGAACTGGGTCCACTTTTTGCGTTCGGCACTGTAATCGACCCGAACAGGGTTCCAGTTTGTCCATTCGAGATCGCTCTTTTCAATCGGCCAATTGGAACGGTCGGGTTGTTCCAAATCACGCATCGTCATCAGCACACCTTGATCGTGGTGGACGAAGGTTTGAACCATCAAGTCACGAATCATCTTTGGATAAATCAGCACGGGGGCGATGTCTTTCTTTCCCGAATTATCGATGACGAAATTGAGCAGATTGCTTTCGGCTTGGAAATGGCGAAGGATCAGCACATTGGCTTCCGGTCGAACAAAATATTTCATGAAGAAGCAAATCTGCCACTGTAAGAAGCCATGCGCTTTCCACTGAATTGGCAGCAAACGTTTGAGGTAATAGGTGATGTGTAACGTGATGGTGAGGAGGATTCGAAGGGTTGGCAAGACGATAATTCGAAGCGGGTTTTTCAGATCTTTCACCCAGTATTCTTTGGCAGCGGCGTCGAGTGGCAAACTGTCATCACCGACCAGGG
Source organism: uncultured Candidatus Poseidoniales archaeon (assembly GCA_905182125.1). Lineage (GTDB taxonomy): Archaea > Thermoplasmatota > Poseidoniia > Poseidoniales > Poseidoniaceae > MGIIa-L1. The sequence continues at coordinate 20,376 of CAJJAV010000001.1, read as the reverse complement.
CATCGCTCAGGGTTGCTGGCATCCGTCCATGATTTGCCGCCATGGCCTTGGCGCGCTTTCGGTCATTTCGTCGTTGTTTTCGAGTGAGGGTTTGTTCATTTGAAGCCATGTTGTACTTCCTCCAATTGTAGACGGTAGAGTCTTGCAACGACCTTTGCTGTTTTGACAATAGAAGCCACGGCATCATCGTTGATGCAGACTTCATCGAGCATTTGGTAAAACCGCAGCATGTGTTCGCTGTCATTGTGTCCATGATAGGTCATGAACCGAGTAGAATCTTCTGAGAGTCCCGTTAATTCTTGAATTCGTTCAGCCCACGACCGAGCCATCTTCTCACCCAGGCCCTCAATGATCCACATCGCTCCGAGCAAATCAATGGGGTTCGGGCGCGAAGAGCGGTGCATCAAGTAACCATGCAGGGCTTCGGAGCCGATGTTTCGCTCCATGCCTTGCACATCTTCGATCCGCCCACCAGAAGCAACGTAATCCTGTTCTAACAATTCATAATCACGGTGTTCATCCACGGCGTGGGAAATGATGGTTGACCTGATTTCTGCATGATGCCGATCAAAACTGCTGGCAGCCCGTGTGATCCAGCGCGACCCTTCAATGACTTGTTGGCGAAGGTTTCGTAACAGGCAAAGGTGGTCTTCAACCGTGTAGGTGCCAAGGTCGATTCGGCGCAACAACGGCACGGTCGAGAGGTCCCGTTCAAAGCCGAGCCAAGCGCGTAAAAGGTGTTGCAGGCACACTTGTGCATGTGGATTCAAATCCATAGTATCCACTCCTTCATCCATTGAAGCAACTGGCGTTCCGCCCTCGATCATAATTTCTCCATCGTTCACCCTTTCACCACCGTCAGTTGCATGTAGGTCGTGTTGAAACGCCCACTTTCAGGAACAAAACATAGAATCTTTTCACCTTCTTTGACTTCAATTTCATCGGTTCGGAGGAATTCATCTAACATGATGAACAACGAAGCAGCACCCGTGTTTCCACGCGTGTAAAGGTTGGTCCACCACCGCTCTTCAGGAATGCCGACACCAGCAGCATCAAGCAAATCTAATATTTTATCTCGGAAATGGTGGCTCGAGTAATGGCACAAGAAATGGTCGACTTCCAAGGGCTTCGAGACGCCCTCTTCTACCAGCCGCAAGTATCCATCAACACCCATGCGGAGGATGTTGTCCAACAACCGAACATCTTGCCGGAGCAGCAAGGCCCCGTCAATTTCAGCTTCGGCATAACTGTCGTAATCTTGCCATGTGCGGGTGTCTTCAACCCGCCCAGCAGATCCAACGCTCATGCATGTTGGGAAGGCATGGGCGTGAGAGAAACCCCTCATCCAATCAATGCGCAAACTCATGCCTTTCGGCGCTGGTTTGTTTTGTAACAACAGAGCGCCAGCACCGTCAGAGAGCATCCACCGAAGAAATTCGGTGTTGAAATCGATTCGTTTCTCGGCAAACGTCGAATGTGTTGCGGCCTCATACCTCTGTTTCTTGAGTAAACGGCTGGCCAATTCGCTCGAGACGACCAGGGCAGCTTCATGCTCATCGAGGCGCAGGCTGTTCCACGCTGCTTTGAGTGCCATCATCGATGACGAACAGATACCATGCGTCGTTAAAATTTCAAGGTCGGCTAATCCGAGTTCAGCTTGAACCATGCTCGCCATGCCTGGCGCCGGATGGTCGCCTTGGGTGGTGGCAACCGCCAACATACCAACGCCTTCCTTGGCAACAAATGCACGGTCAAGGCATTGGGAGGCTGCATTGGACGCCATCTCTGTGTTGCTATGGGTTGTTTGTTGGTTCGAATCAATGGCATAGTGTCTGGTTTGAATTTTGTTTGCTTTTTGAATTTGTACACGAAGTGAAGAAGGCTTCCCATTCACTGCTCCAAGCACACCTTCGACTTCTTCGATGGCGATTGGAGGCCCTGGGAGGAAAGCACCTGTGCTGGTGATATAGACGCTCACGAGTCCACCTCGGCCAATTTCCTTTTCTTATATGTGTAGCAACGCCACCACTCTTGGAAGTATGGCCCAACGACGAGCAGACCCATTGAGCCCATGTAGAGGGCTGCATAGTTTCCAGATGCACCCAACGGCTCTTGGCGCCACTCGAGGCCAAATTCGCCACCCCAATCCAACGTGATCGTGTTAACAAAAACCTCCCATTTTCGAACGATGATCAGCAAAAGGAGGAAAAACGGTAGGGTTGCAAGGTAGTTGTGGGCATGAACTTCCCAGATACTTATTTCGCGCTTTCCAGTGGTAAAGTGCACGTCGTAATGGGCGATAAATTCGTGTGCTACGAGGGCAGCAAAGCACATCAACATCACCAAAACATTCACTTCAAAGACTAAAGAAAGCACCAGCGGGAGTCCAATTTGAGCGCCCATGAGAATGTGCACATTCGCTTCCCGCAGCCCCGAAGTACCCTCGATGTTGGTGTTTCGATGGCACCACCAATCCAGCATGCTGGCAAAGCCCCATAGCGGGAGAAGGACATAGAGCATGACATTCAAAACCAAGGTTGCTTCGTCCACGGGCCTCACCTAATTTATTATCAGACCTTCATAAGATAAAAAGGGAGGTCCGGCGCGGGTCGAAAAACAGCCCCCTAAGGCTCTTTCATTCAAGCGATGGATTCCAAAGCATCGACAAATGTTGCATCGGTCGAGGTTGGCGTGAGCCCAAGGTCGGTGAAACTTGAGCCGACATCATAATCCAGATATCGCCCTAGGCTTGAACGAACGGTTTTCACTCCAAGTTTTGGGTGGAACACTGCAAGAATGAGGGTGAGCCACGTCGGCAATGTCCGAACTGGCCACGACCCATCCGGTTTTAGAGATCTCAATTCGTGCCCGATTTCTTTCATCCACATCCCTCTTGTGTGCAACACCATTCGACCACCATCTTCCCCGTGCTCTATGGCGGCGATGTGGGCGTCTGCAACATCCCGAACATCAACGAAGTTGAGGTACGTGTTCAGAACGAAAGGGAGTTTTGTGGTGAAATGTTTCAGGTAAGCCATTGACCCCTTCAAGTGACGTGGGTGATGAATGGGCCCAAAGACAATCGAGGGGTGAATGGTCATCAAACGAGGTCGCGTTTCGTCGTCGAAACCATTGACAAAAGAGCGCATAACCCGTTCTCCTTCGGCTTTTGCAAAACCATAGGGGTTGACCTCAGCCGAAGCATCTTCACACCAATCATCAACGCCGAACACCTGGCCGTTTTCGTACACAGAACTGCGGATTGCCGCGACTGAAGAGGTGTGAATGATCGTCTTCACGGTCCCACTTTTAGCAATGGCATCGCACACATTCTTGGTCCCAACCACAGACGGGTTGATCAAATCTCGTTGGACCTCGCTGATACCGACCATGAGCACAGCAGCACAGTGAATCACAACGGTGCAACCCGCAACGGCGGCGTCCACACTCGGGCCATTGAGCAAATCCATCTCAACAATCTCAAGAGAAGCCCCTTTGGCCAAGAAAAAGGAATCCAAAAATCGAGCAGTGCCGGCTTGCCGCGCCGTGGCGCGAACCTGGTGCCCTTGCTTCAACAACCGTTCAACGACGTGGGAACCGATGAATCCAGCAGCGCCGGTGACGAGGACAACCATGCTCCGCCCACACCAAACTCCCTTTTGAGTTTACAGCAACCAATCATCACCTTCATCATGGCCGACTACGCCGCAGAAACAATGCGTGCTCCTTGGATGCTGACCCTTCTGATGTTGCTCGGGCCCCTTTCAGGGTGCTTGGGCGCTTCATCAACCGGCGATGCCGACGCAGGAGACGCTCCGATGTACCCCGAGGTTTGGGACCGCCACCAATTGGATTGGAACTGGACTGACAGCTATTCGTATGTCCTCGAACCAGGCCCTTACACCGCTCTTGAGGTCCAAGAAGCGACCTTTGAGGTGGACACATCCGAAGTTTGGGAAACCGGACCTGCTACGTCGAACGTCCACCTTTCTTACTGGCTCCCATCCAACACGGAAATGGGCGATCAAGTACCGGTCATCGCAGTGGTCAGCCCGTACTTTTCCTTCGGCCAACCAGGCGACGAATCAGGCGCAACAAACATTGTCGGAGGCGGTCGAGGCGAGTTCATTTACGATAATTACATTCCACACGGCTATGCCTTCGCCCAAGTCTCCGTTTTCGGAACCGAAGAATCTTCAGGATGTTTCGATTATCGCGGTGAAGGAGAAGGCTGGGGGATTCATCAGGCCGTTGAATGGCTTGGAAAGCAAAACTGGTCAAACGGCAAGGTTGGGCTGTATGGGAAATCATACGAAGGCGCAACGCAATGGGAGGCTGCCGTGCATGGAAGCGAACATTTGGCAACCATCGTACCAATCTCCGGAACCACAGGCCTCCACCCCCTCCTCTACAAGAACGGAAGTGCAGAGGCTCGTAGTCAAGTGATGCACATGAATTATTTTGGCAGCACTGTTGATTATAACGGCGAAGATCTGGACAACATTTGTCCTGATATTATCGAAGGCCTTTTCGCAGGGCCAGTGACGTATGGCATGGGGGAATTAGACCCCTATATGGCTAATTATTACGAGGAAAGAGAGCATATTTCGAAGGCACTTACCAACTATAACGGCAGCGTTTACTGGGTTCAAGGAATGCAAGACTGGAACGTCGACCCCCACCAAGTTTTCCCGTGGTATCAGATGTTTATCGATGCAGGTTTTGATGTTCGAGGTATGCTTGGTCAATGGGAGCATAACTATCCAGACCAATGGTCAAAGCACAACGCGCAAGAAAGCGGATACGGCGGAGAAGCGATTGAAAATATGACTCGCTGGGATTGGGGCCAAGACTTGTTTGAATGGTTTGAGTATTACTTGAAAGGAATCGGAGAGAAGCCAGAACTCCACGCTCAGATTCAACGCAATGATGGCGAATGGCGCATCGAGCCAACATGGCCTCCTGAAGACCGTCAATGGCGCGATGTGGCCCTCGATGGGTGCGTCCAGAACGGCAACAGCGTCCAAGGAATATCAGGCGGCGGCGGAACACTTGCTTCTGTTACCTTTGAGTGCGAAGCCCTCGATTCGATGAACGATATCCTCATCTCAGGGCTGACAACCCTTCACCTCGACGTCCAAGCAGCAATGGACGGGGGGCAAATTTTCGCAGAACTGCAGGATGCAGAAACCGGCCTTAGGCTTGGCCATGCAACGATGGACATCCGATACTACGAAGGCGGCAGCGACCCCCAAACCGTTTTGCCAGGTCAGAGTTTGACCATGATGATGGAATTCCAAGCCATCGATGCGCTGTTACCAGCAGGCCACGGCATCCGTCTTGTGCTCACTGAAACCGGTGAAGATTACCTCGCACCTGCCTGCGGCATCACCTGCCCGATCACCGTGAACGGCGGAACCCTTTCACTCCCTCACGTGGTTCGAGATGGCAGCAACGTGCTGATGACGCCACAAGGCGAAGACGCAGCAAACAATCAGTGATGTTCGGACTCGACCTTGCTCAACGCCCTGACCATGTCAATGCGGCTCACAAGGCCACACAAAATTCCAGCATCGGTGATAAGAAGGACTTCCCGTTCGACCAAAAGTCGTCGCCCTTCAGCGATTGAAACACCGAGGTTGACCACTTCAAAATTCATCTGCATAACAGACTGCACGGGTGCGTCTCGCTTGACATGCAGGCCGAGTAAACTTGCTTCCGACACCAACCCCATGATGGCGCCGTTTGCCGAAACGACTGGCAGCTGACTGATGCCTTCCCGCACCATGCGATCAATGGCCGACTGGGCGCTGTCGTCGGGTGAAAGAACCGCGACTTCCTTGACCATGATATCACCAACCGTGTGCGGTTGATTTGGGCTCTCGCATCGCAAGAGAGCAGCGACCATCCTCCGCAGTGTCGAGGCACGCGGGTCCACGCTTTCCCGTTCCACTTTGGCGATGACGGATTGAGTCAAACCACTTTCTTGAGCAAGTTGAGCCTGGGTCAAACCGAGTGTTTTACGCCATTGGCGTAGAAACCCACCGCTCGGTATCTCCATGCTTCATCCCAAGGCCATCAACAGCATGAGTTCACCGGTTGGCCGCTCAAAAGTCAACGAAAAGACCGAATCAAGCACAGGTTGGTCAAACGAGCAAAAAAAGCCAAATCCCCCACACATTCGAACAAACATCGACGCATACCTTCGCCAATATAATGTTCAAACGAACATTTTAAATGCTTTTTACTGTGCATTAAGTGCTAAATTATCGCTCTTTACTGTGCGTATGGTTGATATACCGTCTCGGTAAGCAAGAGGGTGATACCTATGATCGATAAATCGAAATTAGAATACATCTGGCTCGACGGATATGAACCAACTCAGAACATGAGGAGCAAAACCATGGTCCGAGAAAATTTCTCTGGCGACCTTGAAGACTGTCCAGAATGGATGTTTGACGGGTCCTCGACTCGGCAAGCCGAAGGAGGGTCATCAGACTGTTTGCTCAAACCAGTTACCATTTTCCCAGACCCCCAGCGCATCAACGGGTTCCTTGTGATGTGCGAAGTAATGAACGCTGACGGCACCCCACATCCGAGCAACGCCCGCGCAACAATTGACGACGACGACGAAGATTTCTGGTTCGGCTTTGAACAAGAATACTTCATCATGGATGGAGACACTCACCTTCCACTTGGTTTCCCTGTTGGCGGCTATCCAGGTCCCCAAGGACTCTACTACTGCTCTGTCGGTGGAAAGAATACTCACGGCCGAGCCTTTGTCGAAGAACACGCAGACCTATGCCTCGAAGCAGGGATTAATTTCGAGGGTATCAACCAAGAAGTGGCCTGTGGACAATGGGAATTCCAAGTGTTCGCGAAGGGTGCAAAGCGCGCTGGCGATGAACTCTGGGTTGCTCGTTACTTGCTCGACCGCCTCACAGAGAGCTACGGATTCTACATCGAGTACCACCCGAAACCAGTCGAAGGCGACTGGAATGGATCTGGAATGCACGCAAACTTTTCCGATACAGCCATGCGAACAAGCGGCAAGGAAGAAATATTCATTGCAATTTGTGAAGCCTTTGGACGCAACATCAAGAAGCACATGGACGTTTACGGAGCCCACAATGAAATGCGACTCACAGGTCTGCATGAAACCCAATCCATCGACCAGTTTTCCTACGGTGTATCTGACCGCGGAGCCTCAATTCGCATCCCAAGCACCGTTCGTGAAGATGGTTGGATTGGCCGCCTTGAAGACCGTCGTCCTGCATCGAACGGCGACCCGTACAAGATTGGCGCCGTGATCATCGAAACAACAAAGTCGGCGTATTGAAGCGAATTGATGTGTTGAGTAAAATCAAACGCTGAGTTGCCTGCTCAGCGACTGAAGATACAGGCATATCCGCCTTTGACACTCACACTTGGATTTCGAGCGATCACCAAAAGAATTGCACATGGGATGATGACGGGGAGGATCCATTCCCAATTCATTTGAAACCCGGGTCGCAAATCAACCTCTTCGGGATTGAGTGGATTGTAGGCGATAGTGTGCGTCGATTCACCGGACAGCTCATCGATCATGTACCTCACCGGTGCGTGTTCAAAATACCCAGATTCGTAAGTGTGCTCGAACGCCGTTGTGTTTTCTGTCTCGTTACCACTACACTTCCACTCCACGCCTTGATCACCAGAAAAGGAGAAGCAATGTAACATAAATGTAGCATAGGCGTATTGAGTGTCAGAGCACCCATCCTCATCGCACGAAGTTTCAACCCACTCCTCAAATTCAATAACCTCGGCTTCACCCGTTGGCCAATCTTGACCCTCCAGTTGGCCAAGAACACTCACCGTGAGGATGCTTCCGGAAACGAGAACGACGATCATCAGTATCGTAAACGCTGAAGCTGCTGCTATATTGGCCCATTTTGTTGCAGCCGCTTCATACTGCTTCATCCATTGAGGGTGATCTCCGGAAATCCATCCTTCCAGCTCACCGTTTTTGTCGATGTCAATCTTACCGTTGAGAATACCCAATGCGAGTGCAAGAAAGGTTTTTGCGTCGGCCTTTGAATTAAAATTGGCAATATCCGTGGCTTCCTTGAAGAATTTGAGGCTCTTCTTCGAGCCCCCCTGCTTCGCGTATTCTTGATTAAACCAGTCGATAATATCCTGGGCATCATTTTCACTGTCCCATGCAGACACGTCGAAATCTGAAAGTTGTGCAGAGTATATTCGGCCAGATTCCACCACTTCGAGCGACGATCTTCCGCCATCAAATGCTGGCTGTGAGGGGGCGAAAACTTCTGTCGGTTCGCCCGGTACAAGGGCTGGCGCCGATGATTCTTTTTCCGGGGCATCCGCTACGGCGTCCCAAAAATTATCCTTCATGGTTCACTTTCCGGTGGCCTTGGCTTTGACCCTTTCCCACTGTATCACGCAGCATCTTCAGTTCGCCGGGCGCGCCATGCACCCAAGATGATGGCGCCAATCACAGTGAGCGTCATGATGTTGGCCACAATCATGGCAATCGAATCAACAAGAATTCCGTACACCAGCCAGAGAAGCAAAGCGACCGATACAACACTGAATGAGGTCAATGACAATCCTTCGTGACGCTTGTGGACCCAAACCTCGTTGATTTGAGGGATCCAAGCAAAGATACCGATGACACCGGCAATCAAGCCAATTGCTTCGATCCACATGGACGCCATAGACGGAAGCGCCTGCCGAACCCTCATGAGTCTTGTTCTTCGAAGGGATTGTTGTGCACAGCCCATTTTGCAGGCGGTTTTGAGACAAAAATCCGTTCAATGTTGGCCCAATCGACGGCTCTACGGTGCTTTTCTCCAACCACATGCATGTCGATTGAAAGCCCATATGGGACGTTTGCTTCGATGTTTTTCGACCCACGGGAGAGGTGGACGCGCGTTGGGTTGTTGGAGAACAAGGAGGTCATTGAGCGGCGTTGAGTTAACGCCGCATCAACATCCGAATCACGTTCGGAAAACCATCCGTCAGCCTCTTTTCCAAGACCGAGGCCATAGACGTCACCCTTGAGCAACAGCCCGCCGTTCAAGTGAACTTCATCCCATGTGTTGAACCCCTCAAGGGTTTCAGTGAGGTCTTCATTGGGTGGTCCGGGGTTGTTTTTCTCTAACAATTCGATAAAACCAGCCTCATTGACCATTTCAGCTTTCAAATCCTTTGGAACCTTTGGCCATTCCAACCGTTGATGTGTCATCGCCACAACAACGCGATACGACAGTTTGTCTTTGCCTTCGAGGCCAAGGCGCTTGTTATGCAACGCTGCCAACAAGTCAGCTTTTCTTGCGATTCGGTCAGCCACTCCGTCATGGTTGTGTTCCGAACCATTGTTCCGATGTTGGACAAAGTGGTGGTCCTTCGTGATCACAAACGATCCAGCCCAGTGCTTTTGTTCCACGACCAACATCATGTCACCACCGATGAGGACCATGTCGATTTCCCGTCGACCTCCATCGGGATCGGGGATGCGAACCGATTCGTAAATTTTCCATCCATTGGCCTTTCCAGCCGCACGAGAAAGTTTAGCGAGCCTAGTTTCTGCCAAGTCGCCCGCTCGGTGAATTTCATCATGAGGGAATGATTTCCGGCGCGCACGCCACCATTTCCACCTGATGCTGAAGGACATTCTCTTGTTCACCGCAGCAGTTCGTCGACGCTCTCAACGATTAATGTTGGCTGCTGTTCAGCGCCATCGGGCAGTGCAGCTACATCATCGCGAGTTGCTTCACCAGACAGGACCAAGACGCCAACACAGCCAGCGCGGGTGGCCATGGCGATGTCAGTGTACAACCTGTCGCCAACCATAGCGCATTTCGCCGGATCGAGGCCTAAAGCCTCAATTTTATGCAAAATCATGCCAGCATTTGGCTTTCCAGTGATGTGGACAGGGTCAACGCCGGTTGTGACTTTCAGCATGGCGAGGTAGGCGCCGACATCAGGTAAGCCTCCATCGGGAGAAGGGCACACCATGTCTGGATGGCTTGCGACCAGAGGCACACCCGTATGCAAATGGATGCTTCCGGTGGCGATCTTTTCGTAATTGATTTCAGTATCGTACCCGAGGACAACGTACTGTGGACTGGAGGACTTGGTCGCAATACCCACCTCTTCCATCATCTCACGCATGCCTTCGGTTCCGATCAACCATGTTTCTGTGATGGCCTCTTTGTGAAGCCAGGCCAGCAAGTCATGGGTCGACAGCAGCACATCTTCTTGTGTTGCTGAAATGCCGAAACCTTGCAGTTTTTTGAGGTACTGCGTTACGGAACGGCTTGAATTGTTCGAAAGAAAATACCGAGCAACGCCTTGATCTTTGCACCGCTGAAGAAAGTCCATAGCACCGGGGATGAGGTCGCCACCAAGGTAAATTGTTCCATCAAGATCGAGGAACACCGCTTCAATTCCCTCAAGATCTGCGTTCATAGATTCACCTCAAAAGAGCAGGGTTTTCATCATGAACCACGGCGAGTGGAGGTTTTCTTGTGCTTCCTTGCTCGCAATCATTTCAGTCATCATCTCTTGCAGTGCAGGCTTTCGTTCAGCCTTGCCGACAAACCAATTGAGCAGCCAGGAGCGCCGACTGAGTTTTTGCATTCGGAATGAATTGATGAGTTCTGGACCAAGGACCTTCCACACTTCTTCTTGATATTCCAGTGGTGTTTTCTTTTCGAGGATGTGATTGGCTGCTATTTCACCCGTGACGAGTGCGTTTCCGACACCTTCGCCAGAGAAAGGGTCGACAAGCGATGCAGCGTCGCCAACAAGGCGAACGCCGTTCATGCTCGACCGGCGTGGGCTCAACTTGGACTTCTTCCTCGGCGAGCCGAACGGCAGTTGCCAACCTTTGGCGGAACCGGGGATCATTTCTGCTTCAGCAAAGCGGTCTTTGAACAGATGATGGTTTGCAATGACGTCGGCTTGAAGCGCCTTGAGTTTCTTCTTTTGCTTGTCGAGTAACCCCATCACCATGCCAATACCGACGTTGACGACGTCTTCAGAAACAGGGAACAGCCAAAAATAGCCAGGGATCACGGAGTCAACAAAGTGAATTTCGATGTCCCCAGTGTTTGTTCCACAGCCCTTGACGTTGCGCCAATATTCACGGTAGCCGCCACAATAGTGGTCGCGATCAATCATCGGTTCACTGTAACTTGACTCGACAACAGATTTGGCGACGGGGCAACGGTAGCCGCCAGCCCCAACGAGTTCCTTGGTGTAGAACGTGAATTCTTCGCCCTTCCGCCCGCCGATACGAACGACAACGCCAGCAGCATGTCGTGCATCGCCGCTGCCTTCGCCAGGGTCTTCACCTCCATTTCCATCATCGAACAAAACAGTTCGAACGTCGCCGCCTTGGATGATTGAACCACCAGCTTCGCGAACCATTGCTTGGCATCGGTTGAACAACAGAGAATCAAACTGAGCGCGCGGTAATGCATAGCCCGCCTCGAGTCGAGCCACATCCTCTTCAGGCAGTGGGACACGGACACTCTTGCCTTTTGGCGATGAGAAGACAATGCCGGTCACGCGGAAATGCGGACTTGCCTCAAGGTCGGCCTTCACGCCGAGTGCTGCCACGTGACTCAGGGATTTTCCACCGACTGCATCTCCACAGACTTTGTCTCTTGGCCAGACGTCTTTTTCGATCATAAGCACCTTGGCACCGGACATGGCCAAGTACCCTGCTGCGGATGCTCCACCCGGCCCGCCGCCGACGATAATTGCGTCAAAGGTTGCTCCATTTTCCGGGGCCTCACCGGTTTCGATGGGTTGCTCCCAGGCTTGCTCGGCAGAACCATTGGCATCGGTCATGCTGTTGACACAACCGGTTCACTCCTTGAGTGTTCGCGTTCAAGGTGGTGCAAACGCCCCGTCTTCACCGTTATCCTCATGCGGCGAACGGCTAAGGCCCGGCCATGGGGGATTCTTCGCACGACACAGCCCCCGCCTTCGGCATCGATCCGCTTAACCCGAAGCAACGAAAAATGGCGATTGGGGCTTTATTGGCCGTCACATGCGTGTGGGGTGCAACATTCATCTGGATGAAGCAGGCCTTGAATGCACTTCAACCCGAAATCGAAACGTACGGTAACACGCGTGTTGTCGCTGTCTTGGTGGCGGCTCGATTTGCCGTAGCAGCGGTCTTGATGTTTGCACTCTTCCCAAAAGCGCGCGCAGCGCTCACCGACTCCGAACAGTGGGGCGGGGGCACCATTCTTGGCGGACTGATGCTCGTTGGCTTCGTCACCCAAATGGTTGGCTTGGACGAAATAAATCCCGCTGTTTCCGCCTTTCTGACTTCTTTGTACGTGGTCTTCACGGCCCTGATCACCGTTGCTATGACTAAAAAACGACCGTCGCGGGTGCTGATTCTTGGCGTTGTCCTTGCAACATTTGGGGCGGGCTTTATTCAAGGACCTCCACATTTGACGTGGGGGCTAGGCGAGATTCTAACCGTGTTCTGCGCCGTTTTCTTTGCCCTTCATATCATCTACACCCAGAAAATCACTCGCGCCATGGATCCGATTGGAGTCACACTGACTTCGTTCACAGTCGTTGCGATTGGAGCGGTTGCCCTGACCTTCATCCTCGGTGGCGGCAGAACCTCAAAAGAATGGAGCTTCATTTTCGCTGACGGTGTTTTCATCCCAGTGTTGTGCTTGGGCATCGGAGGTTCGCTCTTTTGTTTACTGCTGCTCAACATGTTCCAGCGGTACCTTCACCCAATTCAAGCGGCTATCATCTATGCCTTTGAGCCCGTTTGGGCAACCATTTACGGTTTAGGATTGGACTTGGTCGAATGGAGCACATGGATTTTCGTTGGCGGCAGTGCACTGTTTTTAGGGAACATCGTTGTCGAATTTTTCACTCAAGGGGATTCGGAAGACTAAATTGCAGGCGGCGACTCGAAACAAATGAGGGATAAGATGAGCGACAAAATACCACATACGTACACTGGCTTTGGCAGCAAGGCAGTTCACAGCGGAACGAACCACGTAGGTGACGCCGTCAACACCCCAATTTTCCAATCTTCGACCTACAAGTTGACCGACGAACGCTATGCTGGATGGGCTGCTGGCGCCCAACACACCCTCCTTTACGCCCGCCTCTCTTCGGTAAACTCTGATGCAGTCGCACAGAAGTTAACCGCTATGGAATGTGGCGAAGATGCCGAAACCTTCGCTTCAGGAATGTCGGCAATCTCAACCACCCTCATGGCTCTGCTGAGTTCCGGCGATCACATCGTCGCATCGACCGACGTCTACGGCGGGACCTATGGCCTGATGACCGAAGAACTCCCACGCTTTGGCATTTCAACAACCATGGCCGATATGCGTGACCCCGCCTCCTACGAAGCCGCAATCCAACCAAACACCAAGATCCTCTACATCGAAACGCTGACCAACCCGGTGTTGAAGGTGTGCGACATTCCTGCTATGGTGGCCGTCGCAAAGCGCCACAACTTGTTGTGCATTATCGACAACACCTTCGCCTCACCTTGGGCCTGCCAACCGCTCAACATGGGCGTTGATTTGGTGATTCACTCGACCACAAAGTACCTCGGTGGGCACTCCGATATTATCGGGGGCGCCGTCGTTGGTTCCAAGGAACACATTGCCCAAATCTTCCCCCGTAAGGTCCACTTCGGTGGAAGCCCGGACCCTCACAACTGCTATCTTTTGGAACGCGGCATGCGCACCCTCCACGTACGGATGCCAACCCTTTGCCAAAACGCAGCAACCCTTGCGCAACGCCTTGAAGCACACCCAATGATCGAACGGGTCAACCACCCATCGCTTCCTTCTCACGATGATTACGAAGTCGCTCAACGCGTGATGCCCAAGGGCACCGGCATGATTGGATTCGTTGTCAAAGGCGGCGACGAAGCAGCCCTCAAGTTCATGCGCGGCCTCACCATGATCTACGAAGCAACAAGCCTCGGCGGCGTCGAATCACTTGTCGAATGCCCTTTCAACTCAAGCCACATGATGATCCCTGAGGATGTGCGACATGCAGCAGGTCTCGTCCCTGGCTACGTCCGAATGAGCATTGGAATCGAAGACCTCGAAGACCTTTGGGCCGACATCGAGCGTGGCTTTGCTAACGTTTGATTCCACACCCATCACGGGGAATGAAACATGGACACAACCGCATTGCTTGCGTTGATCGTGTTCATCGTACCGATGTGCTTCACTCCCGGTCCAAACAACATGCTTTGCGCAGCACATGGAGCACAGCACGGCTTTCGAGCAACCCTTCCACTCACCATTGGGATGGTGACTGGCTGGTCGATCCTCGGCGTTTTGGTTGGTCTGGCGATTGCTGCGATTGAATCAAATGAAACCATCTTCAACGCGTTGACCTTTGTCGGCGCAGGCTACATCGCCTACCTCGGTTACACCATCGGGCGCGCTGAACCAAAACCGCTGGATGAAGTTGATGAGACTGATCGGCTTGGATTCCGAACAGGTATGTTGTTGCAATTCGTCAACGGCAAGGCATGGATTCATTTTCTCGTGCTCATGGCGACATGGGGTACATTGTTTGGCACTGGCCTGCTCAGCAAAGTAGCCATTGTCGCATTAAATGCCCTTGCTGGCTACCCAGCTGTCCTTGTTTGGGCGGGCTTCGGCGTTGGCCTTCGCCGAGTCTTTACCTCGCCTCAAAATGCCAAGCGACTGAACATCGCGTTAGGACTGTCGTTGATCGGCGTAGCGATTTGGATTGTCTTGCCTCATTGAGGGGCGATTAAGCCGATTCACCGGTGACTGTTCGAAGGGCGTCAAAGGCTTCTTGCCATGAGGATTGGAACTCTTCGAGGCCATCAGCATTTGCTCCAAGCAATGCTTCACCGCACGACAAGAGTGTTTTCGTTGCGCTTAACCAAGCACCGGCGCGGTCTCGTGCGTTGACTTCAAAATGCCAGTCTTGGCCCGCTGAACGGCCAGCAGCGAGCAACCATGCCCACGAAGCCGCCGCTTCATCAATGGAAGTATGACGGGCAGTTGCGACACGTTCTGCTTTCCCCATGCCTTCGAGTAAACCTTGCAAAACCAAGTCGTGCACCTTCCCGGCTGCACCCGTGAAGTCACCACTTCTTGATGGGAACCGAGCCACGCGCTGGGCTTGACTGCGTGCAGAATCTAAACTCTTGAGGAAGGTTCCAAACGGTTGCGGTTTCTTGTTTTGTTTCTTCCAAATTTCTTCGGCTTCGACACCTTCGATACCGAGGCCAGCAAGACCTGCCATGCCCCACTTCTCCCACAACGGACCGAGGATGTTTCCACAACTCGTTCCCGTCATGATTTCGAGAGCCTGGCCCTTCCGCTCGCCGATGTCCCCGCGTGGGTTGATGCGTATTCCGAATTCTTCTGTGGGTCCTTCCGACATGGAGGCCACGAGCATGTGTGAAGCAAGATGGCGTTCATCTTTGGAGCCTGGATGGCTGGCTAAACCGGCTTTGATTGCGTCAAAATCATCACCCTCGATCCATGTCTCACCGAGCAACAAGCCGCTGTCAACGGCATCGAGCACAGCGCGTCGCACGGCCATAGCAATGAGTCCCTCATTCATCGAGAGTCCCTGCCAAGCATCGATGATTTTGTCAATACCCTCTGCCGCTGCTTCAGGCAAAGGCTTCCCCTCAGGCCATCCTTTCGGAGTCCAGTTTGCTTCAATGTCTAAAATTGAAGGGAGAAACGGCGGCAGCATTGAAAGCGCTAAGTGGTGAATGAACGATGACTCCTTTTTCGCAGCTTCACCAAGTGCATCCAAACCAATGGCCACGATTGGCCCGTGCTTGAATGAAAATCGGACATAGCCATCGGAACTTGCATCAAAAGCAAGCACGGCGTTGGGATCAAGGCCCTCAGAAACCCAAACGGGCAATGCGAGGTCAGCGTCCCTTGTCAATTTGAAACGGGACCGAGCCAACACGTCTTCCAACCACTCATCAGGTGGTGAAGGTTTGGGGCCAGTGCAGACGAAACCACCCTTCCAAGTGAAGAAATACATGCCTCGTTTGGCGTGATCTTCCCAAGGTAACATGCGCAGTGTGAGGTGTGAATGGTTCTGAATTCCGGCAAGGTAGCCCTGTTTCCCGTCACCTCGTCGAATGAACGTGGCGCCACCGAACGAACCTGAACTGAACTTTCCAACCATGCTGAAATCTTCATCATGGGCTGCGTGTAACGATCCAGCAAATGCCTTTGCAACAGGATCACCGCGCCTTGACATCATGCGCTTACCAAGCCAGCGAACATCGTTCTTCTTCTTGATGACCTTGTCCAATTCATTGAGTGTTTTTGTGACCGGATCCATGCGTCCCCAGCGAAGGCGACCCTTCCACATCATTTGCGGCAGTTTGCCTTTGGGATCTTCAAGCAGTTGGGCTAGTTCTCGCTTGATACGATTCGCCGTTGCTTCATTGGCGTGCTTTGTACCCCGCATACGGATACGCTGCTTGTTCTGCCCGGGAAATTCGACTTTAGATGGACCTGCCATGAACTCCCCTCAAACCATTCGAAAGGCCCTCTTGGTTTGAGACCTTCGCGCCGAAGGGTGCTCTTTTCAAGCCAGTACGCTGAATATAAAAGCGATTAAACCCGATGGAATCATTCCAGCACACCCCACGGCTACCATTTCAATGACAAGCCTAGTCTGAATCCGCTTCGTCTCTACAACAACAACTGATTGGGGTGAGACAATACACTGCCCTGGGACAATAATTCCGAGATCGGCGTATTCATTTGCGATGTTGTGCAGAGTTTCCACCTCCGATTCAAAGAATTTCAACTTAGACAACAGCG
Organism: uncultured Candidatus Poseidoniales archaeon; assembly: GCA_905182125.1. Taxonomy (GTDB): domain Archaea; phylum Thermoplasmatota; class Poseidoniia; order Poseidoniales; family Poseidoniaceae; genus MGIIa-L1. Next base: position 3,517 of record CAJJAV010000001.1, on the reverse strand, counting down.
GCTTACAGCGCCTCTCCACCCAGGCGTACACAATGATTCCAACGTGAGAAAGGAACAGAATCACCATAATTGTGGCGATTTGGGATGTCATTCTTCTTCCTCCCTTTTTGGAAGAGGGACTGCTTGCCTCCGCAACTCTAAGAGCTCAAGTCGAAGAAATGATCCATAATCAGGGCCGTTTTGTTCGTTTGGCCGAGACAGCACTTCGATTGCGATCTGGAGTCGCCGCTGTTCTTCGCACCAAAGGTGTGTAGAATTCAGCATGTTGATCATCAATCCCAGTGTTGGGGCAAGAGGGTGGGTAGGGGGGATTTGCTTGGCTAAGCGAGTGAAAACAGTGCTAAGATCTCCCAGCTTCACACACCACGACTTCCAATCCCCGCCTTCACCCAGCCCCCCGTGGTTTGCTGAGCCCACAATCGCCTTTCCTTGCAATACTCCTGGGACATACCTAGAGTATTCACCATCGTTGATGGCGGCGTCTATGTCAGACAAATCTTGTAATCGGATGGCCAGGGCAGGGCCAAATACATCCTGCTTGACAAGTTCTGTGGCTTTTTGTTGAGACACATAGAGCCGGCGGTTTTCTTCAATTTCAATTTCGAGAAGACACTTCATTGAATCGAAGGTACTCGATAGAAAAAACATATTTTGTTCAGGAGGCGCTCCCGACATCAGAGGCTGAAGCTGATAATGTGCCTGTTCTTGGATCAGTTGAAACGCGAGTAAGGAATCAATCGATTCATTCAGACCAGCTTCGATTTTTCCCAAAACTGATGACAAATCACTCATTCTAGAACCTCCAACCGAGTCAATAGGCAATTGAAATTCAATTCCCACTTTGCAACCATCGAACGCGGGACGTTCAACAACCCCATTTTTTCAAACAACTCCAACATGAGGACCATTTCTTCAAGCGGTTGGATTACTTCAACAAGAATGATATTCTTTAGTTCAAGCGCTGCAGCTTCATGCTGATCAGCACCCATTTCTCCGAGGACGCCTATGTTCTCTAGGTGGTGGGCAATCAACCCTGTTGCTCTTTCTCTGAACAGGTCAATATCCAACAATTGCCTTCACCTTCCCTACATCTTCAGAAACCCGAGAGATTGTATCTGTGGTGGAGGAGGACTCTTTGCTGGCTAGCGCAATCATCCCGACCAATTCAATCAAATCAGCCTCGATAGCACTTGCATCAGCGCGCTGTTCAGCGATGGTTTCAGCCATGTGCTTCCTCTCCTCTACATGTGCTTCCCGAACACGTCGAGCATCAGAGATCATTTCTCTAATGAGTGTCTTAGAATCCCTTTCTCGCTCGTCGAGAAGATCTTCTGCCCCGACCAGAAGATCTGGATTTTCATCGGCCATCTTCAGGAGGTTTGCCTGGTAGGCGCGCACACGCTTTGACTGCACGACTTCATTCGGTGACTTCGTACGTAGTTTCTGCAAGAATGTCATTGAATCATTCAGTTGCGAACTTTGATCGACTTCAACCCGTGCAGTAGGGGTTCGTTCAAGATTCAAGGCGCCCCACATGAGCACCAATGCCAAGAAAATTAGAATTGCGTTTACGATTTCCATTATGTTCACTCTCCCTTACCTTCGGTTTTGTTTCGCAAGCGGTCCGAACCACCAAGTATCAGATTCGGACGGTTTCCAAATGAACCTCCATAGTAGTGACGGAAGAAGGCCATCATCAAATCGCCGTCCACGACACAATGGTGATACCCACTTTGCTTGTGAGCATTGACCATTCGGAGCAAGAGCCTATGGAATGCAGATACAACCAACCCATATGGATTTGAGATTTTATCCATTTCAGGATTTGATACGATCCGTCGCTTCTTAGATGGATTCGCTTCTTCGGTGGCAACGATAAGAACGTTGGTTCCTGTTTGGTCTTCTGTAATCTGAATGATGATATCATCCTTACCAGCCCCCACGCCATTCGGGATTTGGTACAGATTAATCAGCGGTTTATCGATTCCTTCAGAAACGAGTCCCTGCGCAATCGCTTCCACTGCCCGACTGACAGTGGACTTCGTAATTGCAGTTCCATCATCCGCCAAGAGGCTAGCTGGGACCAAAGCATCGACGACAACGAACCCACCTGCCGGCAAGGTGTCCTCGGCACTTGTGGCCAAGCCCCGCATCTCTGAGATAATCTGCTGTGCATAATCGATGTTCTGTGATGGATCATCAGCACGAGCCAAAGACAACATCTTTGATTGCGAAATTCGCAATGTGCTGTTCATTCGCAACCGTCGCTGTTGATCCCATGGACCCTGTGGGTTCGTTTCTACAGTGTCATGGATCGTCATGTATTGAGATTCAGTGATGGCTTCCTCTCGGCGCTTTGCAATTCGTTCGTCAGAGATGTCACCTTGGAGTAAATCAAGTTCAGGATGGCCCAGGAACAACGAGCGCAAGATAGCAATCTGAGCTCGAATCTTATTCACTTGTTGCGTTGAAGCATTTTGCCGATCGGTGAGGATGACAGGGAATCCACTGAGACGTTCCCCGAACCGACCCCATGCCGTACGGAGCAATGTCGTTGCAAAGTTCGCTCGATACTCTTGCAATTGCGATTGAAGATTCTCCTGAATCCAATCTCCTCGGTCAATATTAATTGATTCAAAGGCGTCCTTTGCGATGATGTTGCGCGGGATTCGTGATGAAAGCATTGCGTACCGGCCAATCCTAGCGGTTCCACCGAGGGTCGTTTCGATTGCCCCGATCTTGCCCCCGACCCGTTCAAGGGCAGCTTGCCACCAAACAAACTCATCAGAGAGGGACCTACATTGAGTACCAAGGCGACCTTCTACAAGACTTTCGTCAGACTTTCCTCCGCCGATGTCGTTGGCTGGGTGGATGAAAATAAGATGGCGTCCTCGGCCAAACTGTCCAGGCGAGCCCAAGTTTAGTTCAAGGGCGAAAACCTTCCCCATATCGTTGAAGAGCGCCGCCTTGAGTGTCGCTTGTGGCGTATGAATAGTGCGAAACGCTTCCGCAAAAGTTCCGTTATTCTTAACATTCTTAATTTGGCGAAGAAGAGCAGCGTGATCTTGGCCTCCCAGAACAGCCACTACGCCAAATTGATACTCGTTACCGTCTCCATCAAGGCCACGGTTTTCCGAGAAACGCCTCGATGTATGAACAAGTTCTGAAATGTGCTTCACAGCCTGAGGTATAAACCCAGTAACGCCAGTTGCAGGATTCACTCCTACTGGGTCTGTGACGCCAGTCGCCGACGTACCCATCCATACCGAGGCTCCATGAAGGTGCCAATCGCAATGACGAATGTAGTCGATGGGGGATCCTGTGACGCGTAGTTGGTCATACTGGTTTGACCCCAAGGGGCCCCATCGCAGTATGTTCACGCCGTGACCGACAGGCATTTCTTGATTAGGGAACTTGAAAAAACCCGTTCCGACTGCTCCGGTAGGCTTTCCTGGGAGCTGATTGTTCACTGGAGCCGGCTGATGGTTAACCAATCCAGATGCCTCCAGATGGGAAT